>CAJTNA010000003.1 GCA_910577845.1 uncultured Christensenella sp.
AAATTAACAATGCAATAAAACCAATCAATATCCAAATAAGTAGCGGAATTTTACCGTCACTATTGCCAAGCCATAAACTGGAATTATCACTACCACTATTGCTGTCACTTCCGTCACCACCATTGTTGCTGTTATTATCTCCACCACCAATTCCACTACTACTTGATGTTTTAAACTTATATGGTTCTGTTTCTGCTACCTCGATTCCTTTATACTCTACTAAAACATTGCCTTTGTATATATCCTTTACTTTTAAAGATATTTGATAGTTTGTTCCACCTTTTAATTCACTATCTTGTGGCAATGCGTTACCTATGATTATATCACCTTTCATTTCATATAGCATATAATCAAAATACTTTTCTAGTTCACTAGTATCTGTGCCTGTCATTGTTGGTCTTTTATTTTCACCACTTGTTTGCCAATCACCTACTATTAATACTAATGGTATTATCTCAAGTGTAACAAAGTATTTTCCTTTATCGTTATCACTCCAGATTACATTGTCCGTATCGCAACCATTACTAATATTTGTGTTTTCCTTAAACGTTATTTCTACCTTATAAGTTCCTACATTTAGAAAATTCCAGTCACCATTTTCAGGCAAAATCTCATTGTTGTTTTTATCAAATACTTTTATTATTAAATAATTTTCCCAATCACTTGGTAAGGTTACAATATCATTTATTCCATAGCCGTCTATTTGGAAAAATTGTACTTGATTAGCTATTGGTGGCTTTGTAATTCGTAAACTTTGTATCTCAAAGTCAAATTCTGTATCACCAGTTAAAACGTAACCAGTTAAAGTATCTTTTAACTCTACTTTTACTTTGTATTTACCTACATTTGTTGGAGGCTTTTGCAGAGGTGTTCCATCTGCTTTAAAGTAAGATGTTATTAAGTTATCTAGTGAAGTTCCAGTAATTTGGAATATTGCCTCTTGCTCTTTACCATTAAATGTAACTTTACTTTTATCTAAAGTTACGCTTACCGCATTGGCATTTGAGCCAGTTTGCATAGAGCGAGTTACCTCAGCTTTTTCAGTTCCACCCTCTAACAATACACTATTTGTGCTATTATAATCTCCACCACTATTATTTAACTTTGCTTTTACATAATATGTTTTAACTTTTGTCAAATCAAATTCGTCATAAATTTGCTTAAGTGTTATTGATTGAGTTAAATTAACATCTTTATAGTATGTATACGCTACACTAACATTCATACCACTGCCAAAAGCTAATGATGGCAAATAGATTGTTTTTCCATCCTCTGTATTTCCCTCAGTTTTCCAACTTACGGTCAATTTCTTTTTAGTAATTTGCCAATTGTGCTTTAATTTTGGATAATTTGCAAGTTCTGCAATTGTAGGTACTTTGTAGTTATCGTTAGTAGTTGTTATATCTACTACTTGAGCGGTATATGAACCGACTGCACTTTCAGTATTACCTTGGTAAGTTAGATTAATGTACGACGGCAAATTAGTTATTGTTATACTTTGATTTTGTGCATTATATTCTAATTCTGTATCACTCCATACTACATTAGACAAATCTATTTGTGCTTGCGTTATAGTGAGGACAATACTTTTTGTTCCTTTAGTGCCATCCCACCACGCCTTATCACTTTCTTCTTTCAAGGTAAAATTCACAGTACAAGTGCCAACATTTCTATGGTCACCAACAAAAGTCACTTCCATTATTTTTTCATTTGTATAAATATCAGCATCAAACCAATAAGCATCTTCTGCATTTGCAAAGTCAGCCACTGCAATATCTCTGTCTTGATATACAAGCAATGTATCTTGGGGTTGTGCTAGCCCCCAATTATATGTATATACACCATTGACTTTTTCCACAGCATTACCACCAGTATAACTATCACAAAACAAAATATTCATGTTATAATTTGATATATTGGTAATGCTACTTGGTATAGTTGCAACGGCTACACCACTGCTATTAAATGTGCTAGTTGCTTGATAGCTGACGTCTCCATAACCATTTTTATTAGATAGTAAAATGATAGCAGTACCAGATTGACCACTTTTTTGAACCTTAACAGTGTTGCCTTCAATACTCACTGTTGGCACAACGCCAGCAGTGTTATAGTTGATAAAATTTTCCGCTTGCATAAATGTTTTATATGAAGGCTTATTTGCTCCACCATAACCAGCCAAATTATTTTTTTGGGTTACCAATCCAAATTCACTAGTTGTACCATCAGTTGAAGCTGTTGCGTAAATTACAGATTTAGGATTAAACACAAAACCAGGACGTACTCCAACATTGTTAGCCATAGTCCAAGTAGCTACCTTATTTGAAGACTCAATAAGTAGTCCGCAAGAATAAGAAGCACCGCCGTGAATATCACGCCCAGCTGGACGAAGCCAATAAGTGTCTGAGTATCTCATTGAAACTGGCATATATACTGTTCCATTATTGTTGAAGTCATAGCGAGCTGGATAACCACTTTGTCCGTTTTTCGGGTCATCATTCCATTTAATAGTTGAGCCATTAAAGCTCATAACATTTTCTGCATAAGTCTTGCCATTTTCTACAAAACCAAAATCTCTGTTGTTTATGTCATAATAGTCAAGTAAAAACAAATAGTCACCAAAGCTTGTTTCCTTTACTGAATTATTTTCTGCTTTCATCACAGAACCATTGGTCATATTGCTATTAGCACTATTAATCATAGCTTGTGTATAATATCCACTAGAACTACTTTCGTGGATAAGATTTGTTATATAATATTTGTAGTAGCTTTCAGAAACAACATTTCCTTTACCATTATCATAACCAAAATTATATGTAGTATACGAATTTGCTAATACAACGCTATCTCTCTCCTTTTGAGTTTTGAATAACGCATTAAAGTAAGAGTCAGCTTGTGCTATACTACCAGTAATGTGGCTACCACCATTCAACTTAGCACGTATTTGGCTGTTCCCCCAAAATGCGTGGTCAGCATCAGAAGATGAATCATTATATTTCCAGTTACCAATGCTTTCATCTGCCCAAAGTAAAATGCCACCATTTGCCGAATATTTTGTGTTATTTGCCGACAAAACTCTCCATAACATAGGTCTCCCAGTCGCAGGGTTTACACCAAAATATATGTATTCATTTTGTCCGCCAGTTAATGCACTGGAAAAATTGTCAATAGGTTTACCACTAACTTCGTGATTGCCATTTTTATCCAAATTTAAAACTGAAGCCCAACCACTTGTAGCACCGCTTCGAACATTAAATTCATCTGCAGTTACAAGGTTCGTGTTATGAAAAAAGCAAAAAGTTGCTAGCAATGCTACCAATATTGCTACCACCATAAATATTGTAAACGGTCTGCCAAACAATATCTTTCTCTTGTACATTCTAACTTCTCCTCATCTGCAGTTATTGTAAACTAATTTATTATCAATTTTTATATCAAGTTTTATTTGATAAATCTCACTATAAATTATCCAACTAAAAATGTAATTATACTATACATTCATATAAATCTTAAGAATTGATTAAACAAACATTTTTTTAAATATCACAAAATATTACAGAAAAAATAACAAAAAAATTTAAATAGTACCGATTTTCAAAATAAAAACATTAAACATAGTAACACTTATTGTTTTATTTGTGTAATATCTGTCAAAAAAAGTATACCTTTTTTGACACTTTATTTTAACAACAATTTTGATAAAAATTGTAATATTTATGTAATAATTTTATAGTTTTGATAAATATATTATACACCTTTTGTATACTTTATGTCAATAGTTAATTGTCAAAAAAGGTATACTTTTTTTGACAATTTTTTCACATTTTGCGTATTAACTCTAAAAAATTAAGTATTCCAACTCTTTTTATCAACTGAATTAACAAAAATAAAAATTTTATTATGTATTTATTAATCAAAAGTAATTACATTTAAAACTAATTTTTTTGATTTCCATTATTTTTTCAATTTTATTCTTTGTATTAAATTAGCATCCTTTATACACGTAACTGCATACCCTAAACAATATTGTAGAATACTTTGTTTGATAATAATTCGTGGCTAGGCATTATTAAAGATATTTTTCTACAAAAATTGCTATTTTTAGCTATATGTATGCAAATGAGCATATGCTGACATCAGCATATGCTCAAAATTTTATTTACCACTTTAAAAACTTTTATTTTTTTATATTTAAAATAAAAATATGAAAAGTTTGTATTATTATATATATTTTATCTTAACCTTATTTCACCAGTGGTTCTATCCATATATCCCCACTTACCATCTTTTTTTACTAACGCAATATTATTTTCAAAAGAGGTTGCGGCTTGATAAATAAAATCAAAAACGATATTACCCTCTTTATCTATATAACCGCATTTATCGTCTTTAGTTACAGATGCCAACCCCTCAGAAAAACTGCAAGCTGTATCATACTCTATAGGAATAACAACTTCACCTTGCTTATTTATAAAACCACATCTTTCGTTAAGTTCCACACAAGCCAAGCCCTCTTTAAAATTAAATGCTTCGGTATAAGTTGGTTCAATTATAACTTTACCCGCCTCATTTTTATAGCCCCATTTGCCGTGCTTGTAAAACTTGTAAAGTCCGTCCTCATTTTTTAATTGTGGCAAATCTTTAATTGCTTTAGCAATTTTCTCCTCACGTTCTTGCTTTAAAGTCTTTTTAACTGATATATTTTCATTAATAAAAGCATCTAACTCATAGCTATTTACCTTTAAACGCTTTGGTTCACTATTTTGTTGATTTTGGTTTTGTGAGTTTTGTTTTTGATTAGCAAAGTTATTTTTTTGATTAGATTGTTGATTTTCATTAACTTTTTTATTATTGTTATTGACTTTATTTTTTTGTGCTTGAATTGCATTTTTATTTAAGTCAACATTAGGTTTATTTGCCTTTTGTTCGCAAGCATTTACTTTATTTTCTTGGCTTTTGTTAGGCTTATTTTCCTTAAACTTATTATTTTTAGTTTGATTTTGGTTATTATTTTTTTGTGGAACATCATTGTTTGGTTTACTAGACACAACATTATCATCTACACTATCATTTTCAATAGTTGTAGCAACAACAAGTGACCTTTTAAAGTCAACGCCTAAAACTTGCAACTTTTTTAACACCTCAAACACATTTTTCTTGCTAATGCCAGGTATTTTATACATATGACGCATTTGACATCTGCATAAATCTAGCACTTTGTTTATCTCAACCGCTTTTAATTTGGATAAAGTATAGTCACTAAGCCCCAATTCCTCTATATCCTTATTCAATATTGAACTATCCCAATCGGGCGTATAGTCTTGATTAGGCTTAATAAATTTAATATTTTTTTTGTCAGACATAATTGCCACCACCATTTAAGTTAATATAATCACGCAAAAATTTGTTGCCGTTTACTTGTGCTTAACGGCATAATCTATAAAAATAATGCGTTTTACTTTATATATATCTTAATTATTGTAGCACAAAAGTTGTAAACTTGCAAGACAATACCAAAAATTAAAGTAAAAATGTTTACTTTTTTTGTTAATTGGTGTATAATCAAAATGTATAATAAACTTATATTGCTAAATTATTGAGGGCAAAATGAAAAAATTACTTGTATTTATTATAATAATTCTATTAATTATGATAGTTGCTTTCCCTACTCTTTTCGCAGAGGAAGCAACTATTGCTGACATTCAAACAAGTAATATTGATGCGGAGATTTTGTCTAATATGGACAATTATATGAAACTTAATAGTCCAAAATCAATTGACAAAACGGACAAGTATTTAGTTGTTGCAAACAACACACGCATTTTCGTACAACCTCAAGCTGGTAAAAAAGACTTTTATTATAAAGATTTGATTACATCTGGTGATGAACTTATAACAAAAATAGTTATTACTGACGACAACTGGGTTGTAGCACTTGTAAAATATGACAATGACAGACATTCTCGTTTGATTTTGCTAAATGCGAATGACGGAAAATTTTATGCAATCAACCAAGACGGAATTTATAGTATTGCAAAATACAACAATAAATTTACAGCCATTTATAATAGTGAATTAGTTAGTTACAATATTGTAAATAATAATATTCAAGAATTAGAAACTTATCAATCTGACCTTGGGACAATTGATATGTCAACTTTAAAAATTTTTGATAACACGCCATACTATTTTGCAAGAAATACTAAAATATTGCAAAAATGCAAGATTGATAGTAATAATCATTGCACTACTACAGATAGCACAATACCAATTACTGGCATTGAGATTAAAGATTATTATATATATAATGATAGAGCTTATTATATAGACACAACAAACAAGTTATATGCAAATGATAAGGAAATTGCTGTTGATAATACTAAGTTTAACCAATTATTGATAGAAAATGGTAATATAATAGCAACTGCAGAAACAAGTGACACTGTTGATAATGGTAAGGTTTATACGTTTGATACAAATGGTACTGAATTGAACTTGATTACAAGCAAGGGTTCAGACAAGTTAAGGTTTGACTCCCCTCAAGGTGTTTTTAGTGATGGTGAATATCTTTATATTGCTGACACAAACAATAGCAGAATTATTAAAAGAAAAAGTGTTGAAACTACTGAACGTGAGGAAATTAAGACTACACACAAGCCTATCAAAGTTGTTGTAGTAGCTGGACAAATTTACTATATATCAAACGAGAAAATTCTTTACAAGAGTAAAAATGATAAAAACTCCCCAGATGAGGAAAAATTGACAGATGTTGTATCAATATCACCTTATGACAACAATTTATTGATACTATCAAACAATGTAGTTTATACTTTGGACGGCAATAGCACTAAAACTTTTATACAAAATATAGCTATTAATAATGCAAATGAAATTACTACAGCAGTAAGTACTAACTATGCTTATCTAATCAATAAAAGCACTGGTGACATTGCAAAATACAATTTGGAAAAACCAGAAAACGCTGTATTTACAAGTAAAATACCACAAATAGGTAGAAATTACAATATTGATTTTAGAGGTAATTTGTTTGTAGAAAATAATGGCATTATAACAAAATACTCTCAAACAATGACAAGCAATGTATATTCGTTTACAAAAGTAGGTGAATATAAAATTAATAAATATGACACAAGTTCCAACATATCAACAGCAGTTGATAGCATTAATGCAAACTATTACTTTACTAATATAGACGAACATTTGTTATACAAAATTGACGGCAAAAGTATTGCTCTTGACGGAACTATCAATAACGAGATTACACCTCCTAGTTATTTTGAAATTATTAAGACTGGGAAAGTTAAAGTAGATACTCTAGCATATCGCACACCCAACAATCCAGAGTCTACAAGAATGATTAAAAGTGGTGAGATATTCTTGATACTATCGCAAACAACTGAGGAATTTGACGGCAAAAAATATTATTATGTAATTTCTGAGTATGCTATGCAATATGAATATATAGCAACTGATGAGCTAGATATTATGAATACTATTGATATGCACGAGCAAGTTATGTCCTCAATTGTTGGCAATATGCAAGTATACAAGTATCCATACAAAAATGCAGAAACTAAGTTTGACGGAAAGGAATATATACTTGATAGCAAAACACAAGTGACTTGTATTGAAAAAATTGCAGACGGCGATATTTGGAACTGGTACAAAATTAGATTTGAAAGTAATGGTAAAACTATTGTTGGTTATGTAAATGCAGATTATCTATCAAAAGTTGTACCAACTACCCCACCCAAAACAATCAAGTTTATGCGTGCTAAAGCACCAAAAGTAGGAACAACTATAAAAGTTTACAAAGAAGCCGATTTAAATAGCGAAGTTTTGTTTGACGATATAAAAGATGGTGATGACATTCAAATAGTTGGTGAATTTGATGCAAAAAGCACTTTTACAAAAGTATATTACAATAACACAATAGGATATATTTTAAGTGAAAATTTGCAAGCAACAGGGCTTACACCTAACCAAATAATTGCGATAACTATAACCTCTGTGGCAATAGTTGCTTTTACAATAATTGCCTTGCTACTTATCCATAAAAACAAATATTCAAAGAAAAAAATTGAGGAAACTCAAGTGGATATTTTAGGTTAAACTACATTTTTAAATATACTAATTAAATTGTAAAAAACAATGCTTAATATAAGCATTGTTTTTTTAGTTGATATTTTTTTATTAAGCATTTTTTATTTAAAGTGACTAGATAAATTTATCTTTTTAAATAAAAATTTATTGTTAAATATTAAATTAAATAAATAATAAATTTACTTTTGCTTTATATAAAATGCTACGAAAATCGGTATTAAAGTGTTTTTCACAACACTTTATAAGCTATACTAATAAAAATATACATTTAGAAAATAAATATTGCGTTTGTAACATTTTAAACGGCTATAATTAAAATACACAAATAGTAGTTACTTGATATAGTTCTTTATTTTTTGTTTCACATTTAAAGCAAACATACCAAATAGCTATAAAATCATTTATTATCTTAGTAAAATGTTATGACTATTTTATAGTACTTTCAAACCTACTACTGTGGCAATATTGCCCGCAATGTTAGGTATTAATGAACCTCTTGAGTTCATATTTTCAATACGTATTTCCTCACTATTGATTGGTACTATCTCATCATTTTCGCCAACTAAAATAACGTCAAATGGTTCTTTAACATAGCCAGCATATAAAATAGAATAACCAGTTCTATCAGTAAAGCTTTGAATTTTATTACCTTTTCTGTTACGGCTAGAAACTTTAATTAGTCCAGCAATAACCTTTTTAGCTGCACCACATTCAGTAACGATTATAATCTCGCCCTCATCATCAATCTGTTCAGCAAACTTGACAAAATCACCATCACTTAGTGACATTCCTATTACACCTTGTGACTTTCTGCCAGTTGGAGTAATATCACTTTCCATATTTAAAGCGATGCCTTGGTCGGTAATTGTGATAATTGTTTTGCTATCATCTTTTACATCAACATAAATAACTTCGTCATCACTCTTCATACTAGTTGCTTGGTAAAATTTCTTGTTTATTATATACTCTTCACCTCTGCCAACTTTGACCATACCACTACGTGTAACAAATAACAAATTATTGTTTTCAATTTGCTCACGAGTTAACAACTTAACAATTCTTTCACCTTTTGCAAGGTCAGCAATCACTTTACTAGCGGTTGTGCCTTTGCTACGCCATTTTTCCTCTTTCAAATCGTCAATATTGATTTGTGCAACATTACCAAGACTAGTAAAAGCAAAAACTGGTGATAGATTGTTACATTGAACGATACTTATAGGCAAGTCCTCACTTGAGCAATTTTGTGATGTTTTATTTGCACTCTTGTATGTCTTTTGAGATAGGAATTTAATGCAATTTTTACAAGTTAAAATGCAGTAGCCTTTCCTTTCCTCAACCTCATTAACATCATAAACTTGAATTTTTTGTTCAATGCCATCAACAAATATGTGCGAACGTCTCTCAAGTTTATATCTCTTTCTAATATCAAGCAACTCGCTTTTAACTATACTAAGCTGTTTTCGTTTACTACCAACAACACCAGTCAAATACTCAATAGTCTTTAGTAGTTCCGCAATTTCTTCCCTAAGATTAGTTACCTCAAGCTTAGTTAGCCTTGCAAGCCTAATTTCAAGTATGGCTTGAGCTTGTTTTTCGCTAATCAAAAATCTTTCCTTTAGCTTGCTTTTACACTCTGTTGGTGAAACTGACGATTTGATTATTTTGATAACCTCGTCTATATTTTCAATTGCAATTATTATACCTTGTAAGATATGCTCTCTTGCTTTTGCATTTGCAAGTTGGTATTGTGAACGCCTTAATATTAAATTTTGTTGATAATTTACATAGTGTTTTACCAAATCAAGTAAGCCAAGTTGTTGCGGTTTTCCGTCAGCAATAGCAACCATATTGATATTAAAGTTTTGTTGCATATCTGTATATTGGAATAAATGATGCAATAACTTTTTATGATTACAATCTTTTTTAAACTTAATTATAGCACGCATACCTGTTCTGTCAGAAGCATCAATAATATCTGTAATATCACCAAACAATTCCTTTTTACTCTCACGATATTCGTCTATTTTTGCAAGCAATACAGCTTTATTTACTTGATAAGGCAATTCAGTAATAACAAAACTTAGCTTGTCTCCGTCCTTTTCAATCATTACTTTTGCACGGATAGCAAGTTTGCCCTTACCAGTTTCGTACGCCCTCTTTAATTCCTCATTTACTAAAAGCTCACCACCAGTTGGAAAGTCTGGTGCTTTTATATACTCCATTAAGTTTTCCAAACTTATTCTAGGATTATCAATATAAGCACATACGCCGTCAATTACCTCTGTTATATTATGCGGAGGTATATTTGTCGCAAGACCTACCGCAATACCAGAAGCACCATTTACCAAAAGATTAGGAAATCTACCGGGCAATGTCTTTGGTTCTTTCAAAGTATCGTCAAAGTTAAGCATCCACTCAACAGTGTCTTGCTCAATATCCCTAAGCATTTCCATAGCAAGAGGTTGAAGCCTTACCTCTGTATACCTCATTGCTGCTGCAGAGTCGCCGTCTATACTACCAAAGTTACCGTGACCATCAACAAGCATACTGCTCATATTAAAAGACTGAGCCATTCTTACCATAGCACCATAAACAGATGTATCACCGTGAGGGTGATATTTACCCAAACAATCACCAACAATACGTGCAGACTTTCTGTAAGGTTTTTCTGGTGTAGTTCCAAGTTCGTACATAGTGTACAAAATACGTCTTTGTACTGGTTTTAAGCCATCCTCAACCCTAGGCAATGCCCTATCCAAAATAACATATTCAGAGTATGGCATCATTGAGTTATGCAACACATCGGATATTTCACAATCAAGTATAGTGTCATTAATTATGACTTTATCTTTTGCCATACTATCCTCCTATTTTCTCAAAAGCATCTTGTTTGTTAAAGTTTGCATTAGTATTTATATATTCTTTTCTAGCAGTCGCATTATCACCCATCAAAGTTGTAATCATACGTTCCGCTTCAGTAACATCGTCTACCGTAACTTTCATTAATGAGCGGTTTTCTGGGTTCATTGTAGTTTCCCATAGTTGTTCTGGATTCATTTCTCCCAAACCTTTATATCGCTGAATAGTCTTTTTACCGCTGATATTCTCAAGCAACTCTTTAAGTTTAATATCGTCATAAACATAAGTTACTTCCCCTTTATTTTCCACTTTATAAAGTGGTGGCATACCTATATAAACGTGCCCCTCAAGTATAAGCGGTCGCATATATCGATAAAAAAATGTTAGCAATATTGCCCTTATATGTGCCCCATCTTGGTCAGCATCTGCAAGAATAATAACTTTATCGTATTTTAAATTATCTATATTAAAATCGTGATAAAAACCTGCTCCCAAAGCACTTATAATAGTACAAATTTCCTCATTAGCAAGTGTTTTATCAAGCTTTGACTTTTCCACATTAAGCGGTTTCCCTCTAAGTGGCAATATTGCTTGGAAGTTTCTATCCCTACCATTTTTTGCTGAACCACCCGCAGAGTCACCTTCTACTATAAACAGCTCATTTTTCTTTGCATTTTTGCCTATACACGGAGCGAGTTTACCAATCAATTTATTTGCTGCAATATCACGCATTTTTTTAGATACATCTTTGCTGTTTTGCAACCTTTCTCTTTCCTTTTTAGATGCAAGTGCCAAAGCGTAAATATCTGCAATGATATTTTTAGGCAACTTTTTATACACCTCACCCAAAGCAGAAAACACCATATCTTCAAGAGGCTTTTTTATCCAAGCATTTGAAAGCTTTGATTTTGTTTGCCCTTCAAATTCAGGGTCACGCATTTGAATAAGCATAACAACAGTAAGCCCGTCACGAAAGTCATCACCAACAAAAGGAGTATCTTTTTCCTTTATGAAGCCATTTGCTTTTGCGTAGTCGTTCATAAACTTAGTTAAACCTTGCTTAAAACCAGTTTCGTGAGTACCGCCCTCGTGAGTAGGTATATTATTTACAAAGCTTGTAATACTCTCCACGCCGTCAGTGTGTTGCATTGCAGCCTTAATTCTTATATTTTCCCCAACGCTTTCAAAATAAATTGGATTTTCATAAAGTGCCTTTTTATTTTCGTCTTGATACTTTACAAAATCAACAAGTCCACCACTATAATGATAGCTTGCAAACTTTGGCATACCATACTCATCCCTCTCTCTTTCATCACTTAATGTGATTGTAAGATTGCTATTTAAAAATGCAAGTTCCTTTATCCTTTTATTTACCACCTCAAATGATATTTTATTATGACCAAAAACTCTATCGTCTGGCATAAATACTACTTGTGTTCCGTGTAATTTTTTATCACACTTTTTAGTTGTCATTTGAGTTTTTCTTATACCACTTTTAATTTTTCCATTAATTTCGGGTGAATGGAATTCAATATAATTTTCAGTTCCGTCACGCCAAACGGTAGCGTTTAACCAACGTGATACAGCATTAGTAACTGCAGAACCTACGCCGTGTAAACCACCAGAAAACTGGTAGTCATCACTGCCAAACTTAGCACCAGAGTGCAATTTTGTAAAAACTATTTCCAATGCGGGAATTTTTAGTTCTTTATGAATATCTACGGGAATACCTCTACCATTATCCGTAACACTGACACTGCCGTCTTTATTTAGTCTTATATCAATGACATCACCATATCCATTGGCAATTTCATCAATACTATTATCAACAATCTCCCACAAAATATGATGCAAACCTTTTGTAGAAGAATCACCAATATACATACCTGGTCTAAGTCTTACGGCGTCTAACCCCTCTAAGACTTCAATACTATCTGATGAATAATCTTTATTCTCTTTTTTCATAAATTACTCCTTATCCTTTGCATTCATATTTTATCTTTCCATAATTACTGCAATTTAATGCAAATATAACAATCATTGTGTATTAGTTATTCTATACCAAAAGGCACAATAATTAAGCATATAAAACAAGAATTTTTTAATCAATAAACAATTGCTATGCTTTATATTGTCTATTCACTTTTTGCAATAACGCATACTTGCCTAAAATTATAACATTACTTGCGTTTATAAAAATTCTTTTATAGATAATAATAAAATTAACATTATAATTATTATAATATTATTATAACATAGTTTTTAAAAAAAATAAAGAGTGATTTGCAATTTTTTTAAAAAATTTACAAATCACCAAGCAAATTTTTATTAAACTATCAATACTAAAGCAAAAACTAGTTTTTTTCCAAGTCTGTAGCCTTGCTTTCCACACATTTTCTGTAAAAATCAAGAGCGTCAAACATAACTTGGTCACGAATATCTTCATTAAGCAATTCGTGTCTTTTGTTGGGATATAATTTCATAGTTACATCTGTGATACCACTATTTACATAAGTATCGTATAATTTTTGTACCTTCTTGCCATATCCACCAACTGGGTCTTTATCACCACTAATTATAAAGATTTTTAAATCTTTTTTAATGCAATCAAGATTACATTCCTCATATAAATCTTTTACACCGCAAAATAATGATTTAAAGAAGCCTATTGATGCAACTGCACCACACAACTCATCCTCATTATATTTTCTAACACTTTCCAAGTTACTGCAAACCCAAGCGTTTTCAATTTTGTCATACTCAAACTTTTTGTCAAAGCCACCAAAAGCAACTTTTGTAATAAAGTGTGCAGGTTTATTCTTACCACACAAAACCGCTTGAATTTTGGAAACATATTCACCAACTTTAATATCCGCACCTTTTTGTTTTGCAGAACCGCAAAGAATAACTCCCTCAAGCAAATCGCTTGCTCTCTCAATATATGATTGGCTTAAAAATGAACCAAAGCTGTGTCCAAACAAACACATCGGCAAATTGTATCTTGCCTTAATGCTTTTTGCAAAGTCAATTTGGTCTGAAGTTGTGTCTGCAAAACTATCACCATCAGTCACTATACCTAAACCTAACCCTTCAACAGCCGTTCTGCCGTGACCACGAGTATCCATCCCAACAACTATAAATTTATTATAATTTAAAAACTCAGCAAAAAAATCATATCTTAAAATATGCTCTGCCATACCATGTATAATTTGAACTACGCCGATTGGCTCTTGAACCTCGTCCCAAATATAAGCATAACTTTCAAAACCAGATTCACTTTTAAACTTTTCAACTTTCATAATTTCTCCTATAGAATTTCAATCAACTTAATTTATTATTCACTCATTATAAGTATATGCAAAAAAAATGCAAATTATTTGCATAAAATGTTTTCATAACTATTTTACAATACTTTAAGAAAAAAAGCAATAGTTTTTGAAAAATCTATCAAAAATCAGCATATTTTTATGCATAATGGTAATAAAATACATTGAAAAAGTAAAATTTAACCTTATTAGGAGGGGAATTATGCGTACAATTGTATTGACTGGCGGTGGAAGTGGGGGGCATATTATACCAAACATTGCTCTTTTACCTTATCTGAAACAGCATTTTGACAATATATATTATGTTGGTGAAAAAGGTGGTATGGAAGAAAAAATCGCAAATGCAAATGACATTCCATTTTTTCCTATACGAGCAGTAAAGCTGGATAGAGTTAAATTATTACGTAATATAAAAATTCCTTTCTTACTGCCAAAATTCATTGCTGAAGGGGTGGAATTACTTGAAAGATTAAATGCAGATGTAGTATTTTCAAAAGGCGGATATGTGTCACTGCCAATAACCTACGCTTGCAAAAAATTAAAAATACCTTATATAATACACGAATCAGATAAAAGTCTTGGTGTGGCAAATAAGCTTGCTCAAAAGAATGCAAGTAAAATAATCACTTCAGACGAAAGTTGTAATAAAAACAACAAATATATTACACTAGGCTCACCTATAAGAGATGAAATATTGTGTGGAAACCCGTCAAAAATCGGTACTAATCTAAAATTAGACAACAAACCTAACATTCTTGTTGTAGGCGGTAGTCTTGGTGCAAAAGCAATAAATGATTGCGTTGTCAGCTCGCTTGGTTCACTTACAAAAAAATTTAATGTTATCCATTTAACTGGTAAAGGCAAACTACCAAATGTAAAAATGAATGGATACTATCCTATTGAGTATGCTGATAACATTGGTGACTATTACGCAACTGCCTCAATTGTAATTGCAAGAGCTGGTGCGGGTGTAATTACAGAACTACAAGCTATTGGTTTACGTAGCATTTTAATTCCACTACCCGAAAGTGCGTCACGTGGTGACCAAATGGAAAATGCTAAAAAAAGCAACTTTACAGTTATTAGGCAAGAAGATTTAACTCCAGAACTTTTATTGGACAAAATCAATTTGACACTTGCATCACCAAAACCGATTAGTAATTATGACAGAGAAACGCCACAAAAGATAGTTGACCAAATTTTGCTTTGTATTAAATAATATAATTACATTTTATCTTTGTTAGAAAAGTAATAACTGATTAATAAAATTTTTAAAAATTTTCTTAAAAAAACAAAAAGGAACTTGAAATCAAGTTCCTTTTTTGCTTAATTACACTTATTAAATTTACTCTTTCTCAATATCTGCTTGTTCTTCAGCCACTACTTTATCATCACTTTCTTGAGTCAAAATGCTTTTATCTGAATAACCGCTTCCATCTGACGGATTACTAATTATACCCAATGTTACAAGCACACCTAATACAGATGTAATAATCTCATTGACATAAGGCACATCAAACTTTAATCCCATAGCTTGCAATAACATAAGCACTGCACTAATAATGCTTATCCACAAGCCGTAATTTCTAAATTTACTTTTCATATATTTTCCTCAACATTGTATAGTGGCTTTGCTAAAACAATCGTTTTAATTTGCTCAACATCTTCCTCTATTTTAAAAACGGCATTTAATTCTGTAGTTAATTTATTAACTATCTTTTGATAATTTTGTTCCCTATTTCTTGAATCTTTCAATACATAAAACAGCAAAATTACAAATAACACTGCAAAAACACCGCTTTTAGCCACCATAAGTAAAACCTCATTGTTAACCATCAAATTCTCCTAACAGCCTATAATACTTGTTACCTAAAAAAGCTTTTAATCTATCGTTTTTTCTGATGGCATCTGCTGCAGAGCTTTTTTTGTACTTACTATAAAATTCTTTGGCAATTTTATATCTTTCGTCATAATCTTTCTCACGAGTTTCATCTTCAAAATGACCATTTAATTCTTCCTCAATCATTTCTTTTTGTTTATTTTTTGCCTCTGTATATTTGTCTGTGACTACTTTAGCTTGATATTCTTTATAATCTTGCTCCTTTTTTGCAGTTTCCTCATTTGTCTTTTTTACATTTTCGACTTTTTTGTCCTCTTCTGCAATTAGTTTATTCAAGTAATCTTCAACATCTTTTTGGAATTTTTGGTCAAGGGCTGTAACCTTTTGATTTTTATTTTCCAAAAGTTCTTTTTTATCCCTAGCCGTAAGCTCAAGCTTATTTTTTAAAGCAAGCATAACATCCTCAATAAAGCCATCACGTTCATCTTTCAATGCAACTGTTTTTTCGCTTTTAATTGACGAATCTGCTATACCATTTTTGCTAGCTTTTGACTTATAATTCTCCTCTAAATCTTTATACTTGTCATTATAGTAATCACTTTTTTGCTCTGCACTTTGCTTATAGCCATCTTCTTTATTTTCCACAGCGGATAGCTTATCCTCAAAATCTTTATTGGTTTTTTCCAAATTCTTATTATAATCATCACTATATTTATTAGTGCTTTGCTCTTTTAATTTATCTTTTGAAACTGGTACATAGTCTTCCAAATATTCAAATTCCTTATTAGGCGGTCTAAAAGATTCAGCGTACTCTTTTGCAAGTTGTTCCAATCTATTTCTTTCAACGGCATTCATATGAGCCAATTCATCTATCATTTTATTCTCGTCATCTTTTTCAACTTCTTTTTTACCCAAATCCTTAAACCATTCATCGATTTCCTGAAATAATCCCATATAACCTCCTAAATTATTCTTAAATCTGCCCCTTCCAGTCTTAATTTTCCCGCAAGTATTCCATCACCAGTACACTCAACTGATAAACTATACAATTTATGTGCCTTAAGCAATATTTCACCAGCAATAGTAAGACCATTTGTAGCAGTCAATACCACTCCGTCAAGCTTTACAACAATATTTGCCATACTAGTTCCCAATACTGTAATATCGTACGTAAGCACCTTATTTGTACCATACACATTATGTGCAAATACTAACTGACTACTGCCCTCAGTGTTATTCTTGCAAATGACCTTACAACCTTTTACCTTTTGTTTAAGCCTGTCCACTTTCAAGTCCAACTCTTCCAACATTTCGTTAACTTTATTCATTAAAATCCCTCCAAAACTTGATATTCCAAAACAGGTGATGGTACTGCGATATTAATACCTTTAGGTTCAATCTGCAAAACAAATTCCTTGCCTTTCAAGTTGAGCAAAACACTTCTTTTATTTGATATACTATAAAAGTAATTTTGCCCGTCTACTGTAATTTTCAAATCAATTATTGTCTTTCCACCAAACACTATTTTTTTAAGCAATTTTTCTCCCTCTGGCTTATCAAAGTCTATCACACCAGACTGCCATACTTTAGTTTCGCTGTTGGTATTATCCATAAGTACTTTAATTTGATTATCATATACTACAAGTAAATTTTCCACAGAATTAACTTTTACAGTCTGGATAAATTTTGCATCTGCACAAGATATAAAGTGATAGTCTTTCCTTACCAAGTCATATGCGATAATGTAATTTTCCGCAAATTCATCTGTGGTATTTTTGCATAAAAAATAGCAATATTCATTACACGCTTGAGCTTGCACATTATAATCTTTTAAAAAAGATGACAATTCCTCATTAATGCTTTTACAATTGTACCCGTCAAATATGCCAAAACCTTTATTAGTTGCATACATAATATAATCACCGCAGTTGACAACACTATCACTTTTGATATTATTTGGTGACTCTACAGATTTAACGACAAAGTCCTCTTGCTCAGAATAACCAACTATTTTTGTAAAACCATCAGTTTGGCTTGCAATTAAATACTCATTAAAGCTAATCAAGTCGGTAATATTTCCATTCTCAAAAGTCAAATTTATATATCCGCCCTCATCAATACTTTGCGTCCAATTGAATGGTGCAAAGTCATCACTAAACTCTAATTTAGTTGTGTTTTTGCCAGCAGCAAAAATTCTGTAATAATGGTTGCAAACCTTATCAAAATTGTAATTTACTTCCGTATCACTAACAATTCCTTTTTCAAATTTTTTAAGTCCGTTATCAGTTGCAAGTATCAAATAATCTTCCTCACCATATTTATAACGTGTACTATCCAAAATTTTAAAATCTACTTGCAAAGGTGTTTTTACAAACTCACCATTGACTGTTTCCAAAATATAAGTACTATGTTCACAAACTACCAATAACTTTACAATTCCGTCAGTATAAGGAATAATTTTCTCTATTTTATCATCAAAAATTATTTTAAGCTCTTTAGGGGTTTTTGTGGCAACAAGAACACCATTTAAAGTTTTTAGATTTTCTTGTTTAACCGCATAATCAATTGGCAATGATTTTGAAAACCAGTCAATACTCACCCCTCTGAAATTAGCGACTCTCACTTTTTTTACAGGCAAAGTTTTTTTATAATATACTTCTTTCATCAATGCCACCAACCGTGTTTTAAAATTATTTCTTTTGTTGCTCTACAAGCAATCTTTAACATCTCACGATACCTTTTATCATATAGCATAGCATCTTCATATCTACCTTGCAATAAACAATACTCTCCCAATACACCATTAACAATCAACATTAATGTTACACGTGGTGAAAGTTCAATATCACCGCTAAGTTTTACCTCGTCTGGCATATATAGATATTCTACACAAACCTCACCATTTTCTTCCACTAAAATCTCATTAGGGTACATTTTAGCACCGATTTTCGAATGGTTTTTTGTAATTTTTTTAAGGTTAATTAGTCTTTTAGACAAACTATCGTAAGGTATTGCACCATTTTCTACGATAACATTTTCCTTAAACTCAATTGGCAAATAGTCACTTGCAATTTCAGATATAATCATATTAATACACTTGATAATTGTATTGATTTCATCATCATTACTAGGCAAGTTTGATATATCATATTTATCTCTGTCACCTAGTCTAACCAAAACTTCTGTCAAAATTTCTTCAACTCTCATTACAACCTCACAATTCAGAATAGGAGGGAAGCTCACTTCCGCCCCTATTCATATAGTTTACTACGCTTTTCATTTTTGTGTTAAACTCATCCATAGTTCGATTGATTATTTTTTCTTCTAGTTTTTGATTATACTCATCAATTTGATTTATTTCATCAAGTATTTTATCCACTCTGGTACGTCTGACATATTCAACTGCACGTGCATCAAGTTGTTTGTAAGGCATTACCATTTGAAAGGTAGGATTTCGCCTTAAACTATGCAATTCTATAACATCTTTTCTTACATTATAATAAAGCCTATAATTATCATCAAGCTCCCTAATCCTTTTGGGAATATCAAAACAATTACTGCTAATCAATCTCAACTCGTTCATAATTATTGGAATATGTTATACACTTTTGCTTGTCCGCAAGGTCTATCGCAAACGATATCTGCATATTTTACTAAAGTTGCCGTGTAAGTAGGTGTACCAAGTTTTTGTTTAATAACATTACCACTATCACCTTCAATCCAACGCCAATCACATAGTTGATGCATTTTAAAATCATTAGTATTCAATATGTACATTGCACCATCCTCTGCAAACCTATCACTATAAAGAGGAAGTCCATTGTATGATATTGCTTTAAAACCACCATCTATATTCATATAATCCATATTAATTCTATTATATGACAAGTTTTTAATATATAATCTTTTAACATTATATGCACAAGTAATGAAGTTAATTTCTGAACCAGAATTATATTCACAAGTATCTATTGCTTCTTGAATGGCTCCCAACTCAAATGTGCCATCTAAAGACTTCTTATATGGATTAAGCCAATTATTCTCTGACCTTTTCAAACCATAAATATCTTTATTACCAAAAATAGCACCCAAACCAGTAAGCTCATTGTCTTTTGAGTTTTGTATTGTAAAATAATAACTACCATTTTTGCTATCAATTTCTTTATCAATTGTAATCGTCCTGCTTTGTCTATCAACATCAAGAATTCTTGCTTTGGATATTTTAATATTACCAGCAGAATCATACATATCAACAAGCATACCAACTCCAAAATTTTGTATATTATTTACCTCAACACTATATGTTGCACCAGCTTCATTTAATGCGATATTTCCTAAAACTCCATCACCATTACCATAAAGCATCCTTCCTAAATTGTATTTAGAAGCCTTTAAAAGTCCTTCCATTTCCGCATTTAATAAGTTTACAAATGCACCAACATTGTTTTGTGATGCTCTTATAGCTTTATCTGAAATTTCAATACTACCATACAAGTTTTTAAGGTCCAACTTAAATTGAGCATAGTTATTACCAGCTGCTGTAGGCAATGTTCCGCATTCCTCACCTGCACCAACACCACCATTTAAGCCATATGATACAAGTTTAATAATTTCTTTACCCCAAACATCACTGGATGTTTGCTCAATTTTTGCAAGTAATGGATTAGCTGCAGTATTAAGTTGCTCAGTAACTACACCTAAATATACACTTTTTAACGCTTTATCTGCTGTTTCCAAATTTACCATTTTTAAAATCTCCTATTTTCAATAAATTTTCTCGCCATATTTCCCGCCTCAGCAATAGTATGAGGTCTATATGTTGGCGATACATATGAGCTACCGCCTTTTGATAATGTTTGCGGTGCTTTAATTGTGGCAAGGCTATCCAAATAATCTGCTATTACTCTACCAACAATTTCACTATTAGAGTAAACATAATTATTCAAAAACTCCTCATCCTTTATAATATTGCAAGGCTCATTTATTCTACCAACTAATTGTTCTGCAAGTTTTTGACAAAATTCTTCAGTATTAGTGGCAGATTTAAGCTCATCTGCTAAACTTGTAAGTTTAGGATTAATATTCAACATTTTTTCAATTACTTGCGGATTAATCACCGCTTGATTTTCAAGTTCTTTCATTGCTTGACATTTTTTTGTAAATTCCTTTTCTAATTGTTGATAACCCTCCAACAAACTTTGAGCAGATTTAAATTTTCCATAAGAGATGTCAGTTTTTTCATTGTCAAGTGTGTTATTGGTAGCATCAGCTTGCTCACAAAGAGGCTTTTCTACCTCACTCGGTGTTGTAACTTCCATTTGTTCTATAGCATTATTCTCTTGCATTATTACCCTCCATTAATAAATTGTCTTCTTGTGATAAGACAGTAAACATTTTGTGTTGTTTAATATGACTATCTAATCTTTCAACTACTTTGCTGTCTTTTTCATTTATAATTGCTTTTATATGTTCTTCAATATGCAAATCGTGATTATCATATTCCATTGCATCAATTTGAACATTTTTAATATCAATGTTTTCTTTTTGTGCCTTTACTCTGTGACACTCGTTAATATCTTGGGTTGATTCCCAGTTACCAAATCCAAGCATTTCCAACAATTTAAGTCTGTTTCGCTCAGACATCATTCCGCTTGAATCTTGGAACATACCCATTCTAACTAACTCCATTACCATACTACGTCTGCTTGCTGGAGTTTCATTTAATTCGTTATCTGTATCAAATACCAAATCATCAGCTGCTAAATCCGAACCCTTGAAATACAATAATTGCACCTCACCATTATCACCAGCAATACGTTTTAATCGTCTTGTTATGGCAAATTGTTTATACAATCTTAAAACCAGTTGTCCAATACGTTTTACCGCATTACGTATTGCTTCTGCCGACATAGAAATTCTTGTATCATCTTGCTCTTGTAGCAAACTGATTGCTGTACCAGAAGTTACATTTGAAGGCAATGATGAACTTCTCATAAATTCACTTACGCCAGTAATATTTACAAAAGTTTCCTCAAGTCTTGCTTCCTCACTATCAAATTCACTTGGCACACTACCCATATTTAACATACGTGGTGGATTGCAACCTCCACGATAAATCAAAACTTTACCAGGTGACAAGCCCTCTTCCTCTAAATTGTCTATATCAACCGAGCCATCTTCAACTGCAAGCACACCCATAGCAATTCGATTCATAAATTCGTGCTTTTTATTTTTTATACCATTGTAAGCCCTTTGTACTGGAATAATTCTTTCAACAATACTGCTACCATAAAAACAAGTTACATTTTCAAGCGAGGTTTTTCTTGCAAATGGTAAACCATATCCCCCGTCTTGTTCAGTTTGGTATGGCAGGTCCTCTGCAACCACCAACTTGTTACCAGCAACAATTATATGTCTACCTTTTGGATAATTTTTACTTGGTCTTTCAAACTTTTCTATAACCAAACAAGAGTTATCTTGTTTTGATGTTGCACACCTTGAGCAACTTGCCGTATAACCTAATCCACCGCTATTTGCAACATTATCAAAAGTAAATACTTGCAACGATTGTGCTTCTACATCAATATTCCAAATTTCTTTTACATCATCAACGGAATACACCTTAGCATGATATATGTACTTACAATCCTCAATACTATTATTTGTTATTTTATCTGGAAAAATTTCATAAGGGGGACAAAGTATTATATCTATATCACCTTCCTTGATTAGTTTTTTATTTTTACTTTCTCCTATTGCTCTGCCTTTGTTTTCATTCCATACAACTTTAAAAAATACACTTCCACAAATTTCGCTCCAAACATTGCTCTGAGCCAAAATCTCTGATAACTTATTTTCCTCTGAAATAGTTTTTAATACACTAGTAGACAATTTAGCAACATTAATATCTGTTTCATCTTGACTAAATGGTCTAACGCTAACATTGGCTTGTACTCTACCAAGCTTAGCAAGTCTTGTTTCCAAAATTGGAGCAATATGATTAAAAACTTCCCTTTCTTGCCAAAAGTATTGTTTGCCATAATCTTCTACATCTCCAACAGGCGAAATCTCACAATACTGGTTTCCTTGTACAAAGTTCATATTCAATCGCCAGCCACTTTCAAGCGACTTTCTTTCCTCACTTATACGTTCAAAGTCTTTTAAAATCTCATTTACAATATCCTCTTGATATTCTATTACACTCATTTTAGTTTTTCTCCTTGCTTTTTAACTGCTTTGTTTATAAGATTAACTGGGCTTTTAGGCACAAATTCCTTAGACAACAACTCAAAAAGTTGTTTAGCACAATCCTCGCAAATATAGATTTTTCGCTTTGCAAGCACCCCTTGCTCATAGATTTCGTAACTTGCATAATTTCTGCACAATCCAAAATCACATCTTACTTTCACATTTAGTTTTGCTAGTTTCATTTTTATCCTCCATTTTCTTTAATAATTTAAGCAATCTGATTTTTTCAGCTTGCAACTCGCTGTCACTCAAATTGTCAAATTCATTGTTTTGCTTGGAAATTTCCAAGTATGTTTTAAGTGCGGTAACATCTGGTGGTACATTTTTAATAGTAACTTTTCTTTTAATCAACTCTCCACCTTTGTCCTCACTGGCATATTCCTCAACTACCTCTTCCGTTTGATATCCCATACCCTTTTTATACAAAATATCAAGCATAATATCTCGTTTATTCTTTTTCTTCTCCATCCAATACCCCATATTACAACTTTCTCAATCGTCTCATAAGTTTAGATTTATCTTTTTCTATCTCACTTAACTCTCTTATTTTAGCTTCGTTAAGTGATGGTTTTGTCATAATGTAATATCTTAATGCGTCTAAAGTGTGGTCATCAACTTTCTTAGGGTTATCTCCACTAGACCACCAATATGACTTTAACTCTCTAATTAAATTAACACAATTTTTAAATATAAAAATCTTTTGAGGGCGAGCCTTTAAATATTCCTTTACCCTTGCAATACCGCTAAACATATCTTTATTGACATTAGGATTAACCAGAATGCCTTTCTCATAAAACAATTCCGCAACACTCTTGCTATATGCCAAAGTGTGCTGTTTGCTGGCACTATCAATTAATGCCATTAATCGTCCTTTACTATCTCTATGCCAATTCAATTTATCTGCAAGCTCAAAAATTTTTTTTGTATGATATTCAATATCTTTGCCAGCCTCATAATGCTCACCAACAACATAAATATTGCTATCATAGTCCACCGCAAAAAACAAACACGCAAGCGGATTATTAAGTCCAGGGTCAATAGCTATATTATCTTGCCACTCTTTTGGTATGGTAAATGGTTCAACAATATGAGTATTACTATCAAACTCTGGATAAACAAGTCCACAATCATTACTAAAATTGCCAAATCTTCTGCTATCTACTGACTCACTACTCAAAGTCCTAGTTAAAAGTTCCACCTCTTTTTTATTTAAAAATGGATTATCTGCCCATTCAATATGGATATGCCAAACCTCGGGATTATTAGATTTATTAATATAAATTTCCTCATACACCCAAGTGAGTCCTTTAAGTGGTGTCATTGTTCCCCAAATTTCACCACACCTATCTAGTACACGCATTACACACTCTTCATAGATGTCATATGGTGGTTCCTCGTCAAACCAAACATAATCTAATGAAGTTCCTTGAAACTTTTCTCTACCTTGGTCACAACTTTTAAAAGCTATTTTAGAAAAACCTCCAAAAACATTTTTTAAAACAATATGGTCAATTATCCCATATTCTGGTGCACCTTTTCTGCCCGACATCATTACTATGTCCTCAATCCAGTCTGGGTTTAAATAGTGCAAAATTTTTGCTTGTGCAACATCACGTTGCACCTCATATGACAAGGACACCACCCAGCCAATAGTATTGGGTCTGTTCTGTCTGTAAGGGTGTATACCTCTTGCCCACCAAATGACCTCTACAGCACCACACTCTGTCTTTCCGCTTCGGTTACCGCCAAATACCCAACGATTGCGTTTTAAACATTTATGAAACTCCATTTGTTTTAAATGAATCTTTTCACCAGTATTGTACATTTGTAATCGATTTTTATTTTTTCTACGCAATTCCTCTTTTTCAATACTCAAAAGTTGCTTTACAATCTCACTATTCTGCACAAGTAATACGCCTCCTATCACTAATTTAAATGCTTTTTTAGGCAATGCAAGAGTTTTATGACAATTTTATTCAAAATTAGAAAGAATTTTTTCAACATTCTTGTTATACTATCCCTAATTAAAATATAGGGTGATATATGAAAACAATCTCTTTAAAAACTTTACTTTTTAACTTAATAATACTGCTTGCAATAACAATTGAAATACTTTTAACTTGTATACAATTTAGCCATATTTATGCCGATGGACAAATAAAACGATATTACTACATACTGCAAAATACAAGTATGATACTAGATAGTCAACCATTAAAAGGTAATATCCAGCTAAATGCAAGTTATTATGTTGAGGCAACTGGTAATCCTGATGTAATTATCAATGATATTTCCTATAAAATTGTAATATATAATGGCATTACTGGACGTGTACAATCTAATGCATTAAGTAAAAAGACTATTGATAATATTCAAACTCCATTCTTTATTAGTAATAGCAAACTAACCGCTCAATCACAAGACGAAATACTTATGTTTGATAATATCGTAGACAATAAATCAACCACAACAAAATTAGCAAATAACACAAAGTTAGATTTTATTGCCTATTCCGAAAGTGGGGAATATATATTGGCTCGCCTTTCAGACAACACTATTGGATTTGTTAAAAAAAATTTTTGTACACCAACAATAATATACAGCCCTCACCCAAATCCAATAAATCCAGATACTGAAATCAATAACCCCAGCTTAACACCAGATAACCCAACACAAGAAACAAAAACACCAAACAAAGCAACAATCACTAGAATAGTGTTAATAATCACACTTTGCGTAGTAGTGGTAATTGTAATTTTCTTATTATTTAAGCCATCTGGCAACAAACACAAACCATCTGCAAAAGAAAGTGACTTTTATGATTACTAAAATTAAGTATAATAATTTTTTAATATTATTGAATGTATATCAAAACAAAAAATCAAGCAATTTGCTTGATTTTTTGTTCTCTTTCAAGTTGAAAATATAAAATATTGTCATAATAAAATTTATATTAAATCAAATGCTTTTTAAATATATCCTATACATCTTGATAAACTTCGGATGTATAATCTATTTCAAATTCAGTTTTAACAATATCATCACAATATTCTGCTGGTAGTAAAACTGTTTGAGCACATTTTCCATTAACTTTTTTATCCAGTTTTTTATAAACGGAATTAAAAATGCTATCTGTACCAAACTCCTTTTGTATAATATCACTAGAATATCCAAGTTTGGATAAATTGTAAGCAAAATTAGCTATTTCTTTATCAAAATTGCGGAATATCTGACGAATATTAATACATTCCATTTGTGCTATTGTCTTAAAAGGTAAGTTGTCTATGTAGTAATAATGTAAAATTTTTTTGCCTTGTTTAGTTAGCAATCGCAAAGCCTCCTCAACCAACTGCTTTGCAATTTTACAATTGTTTTTTCTTGCCATAAGACACATTAGTTCCTCATATAAACTTGCACCGTGACAATATAAAGATTTTGATACAATTCTATCAAATTTGTTATCCGCTATCATAATAAATCTATCAAAATTATTATACATATCCAATAAAGTTTTTTGCCATAAAAAATTTTCCATATTAAGCCTCCTATTTATTTTCAAAAATATTCAATTATTATATATTGAATATTTTTGAATGTCAAGAAAAAAAACGAGTTTTCCGTTTTTATCAAAATTTGTCAGTATTTATCCATAAAAACTCACTAATTTAATAATACAATAATATTTGATTTCTAAAAGTCTTTTATGACAACTTTTTTTAATTTTATTTTTTAAATTAATAATTTTTAACTCTACTTCCATAATATTTCTCCAAGCAAATAAACATATCCCTATAAAAAAATGCCTTTAACTTAAAGGCATTAAATTATTAAAATTATTTAATTTTTAAAAAGCTACAAATTTTATGGATTTAAAATGTTTTTAGCATCAAACTGTTTTTTTATGCTTTTCATAATAGATAAGTATACCTCATCTAAATTGTAAATAGTTCTATCATTAGTACGACCTAAGGAATAAGAATGAGGACATTTAACTCCAGCCGTAATCAACATATCCAAAGTATCATTATGAAAGTCTTTATACTCTTTTAAGCTTGAATACTTTCTGGCATAGGAAATAACCATTTGTGCACCATACGTACTCATATCTTGCAAGTGTACCATACTTAAAACACCAATGTCATTAAAATAGTCTACAACTATAGGATAGACCTCTTGCAATTCTGACCATCTAAGTGGACAGACAAACTTGTCAATTACAATAGAATAGTCTTGTAATATATCCCTTATATACGCATCGCTAAACCTTGTCTTATCCCACTTTTTATTAAGATATGAGGTTGCAGATATACCACCAAATCTTGTACATAACCTACCAATTGCTCTACGATTATGAGAAGCAAAGGCTTTATCTCCTTCAGTGTATCCGATAATCAAACATTTATTCTTTTCATTCTCACCACGAATACGTAGTCCAAGAATACCTTTTGACACAATACTGCTCATCTTTGATATAATCTCAGTACTACCATTATCACACACTCTCATAAAGCTAATTTCGCAAATTTCCCTTTGCAACAACTCTCTTGCACAAGAAACTGCAGTTTCCCAATTTTTAAACATATAGGAAAAAGCCTTTTTATTTTCATAAGTATATTTACGTACCTTTAATGTACAGCTTACAAGTATTCCAAATTTACCCTCACTGCCAAGCATTATCTCATCAATTGCTGGAATACAGCCGTCTCTAGTACAAACATCTGTTTCCATAACACCTCTAGGAGTAATATATCTTGCAGAAAGCAAAATATCGTCAATCCCACCATAACGCATACTATTTTGTCCAACACTACGACTGGCAACCCAACCACCTATTGTGGAAAATTCAAATGACTCTGGAATATGCCCAACAGTATACCTACCAGTAACATTAGTAAAATACTCATTGGCGTTGTTCAAAATTTCCTCAAGTTGAGGTCCCGTTATACCAGCCATTACTGTAACCGTTTGGTCTATTGCACTAAATGACAACACTTTATTAAAGTTTCGTTTTAAATCAATTTTTATACCACCACGAACACTTTCATTGCTTCTTGTTATGTTAGTTCCGCCACCCATTACATAAATTGGTATATTATTCTTGTAACAATATTTTACTATCATTAGCAATTGCTCTTCTGAAGTTGGAGATATTACAGCATCAGGAACATTTTCCACAATCTCTTCCCTAAGTCTCATATTATCTAGCACGCCTCTTGAATAGCAAGCTTTTACTCGAGATAGTGTATCTGTAGCAACATTTATTTTGCCTACTATATCCTCAAACTCCCTAATATGAGTTTTGCTCAACTTTATTGGTATATCCAATTCGATTAGATTTTCACCTTGACTGGTTGGAATCATAAAATCCTCATCAGATAAAGCCAATTTTTCTTTTACAAAATTATAAAATTGCTCAGTAGGCTCATTGACATAGTTAGGGTTACCCCACCTAAACATAGTGCGGTAAGTATCTTCTTCGGTATTTTTTGTCGTCCACTGTGGTTTATACTCTTTATATTTCATTATTTTCCTCGTTTACAATTTCATATAACCTAAAATACAATGGTTGCAATTGTGGATATATATCCTTGTACACTTTCTCAAACAATTTTTTATAAATTTTTGTATTGTGCAAATTAGGTGTAAACTCGTCTTTAAAATGCACCATAGACTTATTGCACTCATCAATATCTTTAAACTCGCCCTTTGATACAAAAGTAATCATAGCAGCACCAAGTCCACTTGTTTCATAAGTCTGAACTCGATATACTGGTCTCCCAAACATATCTGCAGTAATTTGACAAATCGAATCACTTTGTGAACCGCCACCAGATACAGAAATATTTTTTATCTTTTGCCCACTCTTTTTCTCAAGATAAACAAGCCCCTCATATAAAGCATAACCAATTCCCTCAACAATAGACTTGTATACGTGTGCTTTTGTATGACAATCGTTAAAACCAATAATAGTGCCTTTTGCTTCTGGAATTTTTAAACCAGGAGCCCAATAAGGTTGCAACATAAGTCCATTGCTTCCAGCTGGAATATCCGTCAAACTTTTATCCAAAATTTTCTCTGTAGGAACGCCAATGTCCTCCGCAAGCATTTCTTCCTCAAGTCCAAATTGTTTTTTAAACCAAGTTACCATCCAAAATCCTCTAAAAATTTGAATTTCTGGATTAAAATACCCACTAACTACACTATTATAGGCTGGCATATACTTTTGCGGTTCTACATATTTTTTTGTTGTAATCTGTAAAGTTGCAGTAGTACCAAAGCTGATAGATGCAGTATCTGCACTTAAAGCACCTGTACCAAGAGTTTCGCAAGCCTTATCACTACCCGTTGCAATTACCTCTAGTCCTTCTGGAATACCAGTAAGTTCAGCTACTTCTCTTGTAATTTTGCCAATAATATCCCCAGGTTTAACAAGTTCGCATAGTTTTTCTTTTTCCACATTATAAACTGTACAAGTAAGTTCATTTGATTTTTGCCATCTTTCTTTTTTATAATTATATGGCAACCTACTTGCTTGTGAAGCAGTGCAATCACAAAGTCTACCAGTTAGTTTATAGTTAAGATATGCAGATATCAAAGTAAAGTGTTTTGTCTTTTCCCAAACATCTGGTTGATTTTCTTTCATCCAAGTTGCAGGAGCCATTCTACGTTGTTTTAATGCTGGCTTATACATTCCAACAATTCTAAACAAAATCTCATTAATAAAAGGAAATTTTTGTTTAGGTTTAGCAAGTCTTTGGTCAAGCCAAGTTATAGTAGGTCTTACTGGCTTATAATCCTCACCCAAAAAGGCATAAGTTCCTCTAATAGAAGTTAACGACATTGCAATTATATCATTCCACAAATCACCAGATTTCGCCTTTAAATTTTTAACAGCTTGTACAACCGCAGTCCAATAATCTTCTGTATTCTTTTCCGCATAGCCAACTTTTTGAGAATAAAAAGGTTCAGTCTCAACCTTATCCATACATACAAATTCGCCTTTTTTGTTAAACAAAAATGCACGAGTACTTTGTGTACCTACATCAACAATTAATACTAACGGCTCATTCATATTTATCTCCTACAATGCTTAATTTAAATTATTATATCATATTTTTATAATAAAAGTAAACTTATTATTAAATTTTTGTTTAAAATAATTTAAATTATATTTTTATAAAATAAATATTTGATTAAAACAACTAACTACAAATTACCTTTGTATGAAAGATTAAAATAAAAGTCCTTATGGCTAGTTTGTGTCCTTAATAAATCATTTATAATCTTATAATTGATTATTTTATATTTTGCTAAAACTTAAATTATAAAAAACTTAAAAATTAAATATATTTGAACTGAGTATACAACCTTACTCGCTATTTTACAATTTTAAAATTGCATATTGATAAAAAATATATATGACCATAATATAAAAAGCTACACTATAATTATAAATTAAATCTTATGATATTTTATTCTTACATATTTACCTCATATACTTGCAAAAACCTATCAAAAATCGACACTAAAAAAATAAACAAGTTATAACTTGTTTATTTTTTATTAGCATTCAAGATTTTTACATAAATTTTTTAACATAATCCCAAATACTTGCTTTTTTAATTTCCTCTGCAGCTATCACTTCACCAACTGCAACTTTTTGACCATCAACAACAGCATATACTTCACCAATCTTGTCACCGCACTTTATAGGTGCTTTAACACTTTCTGGAATATTATACTCCAACTTGCAATTAGCTTCACCTTTTGCTTGTAAGACAGAAAGTTCTGACTTTGATATAACGCTAAGCTTATCTTTTTTACCACCACTGACTTTCACGTCTACACTTAGTGGTGCACCACTATTTAATAACACAACTTTTTTGTAATTGTTAAATGCGTAGTTAAATAATGTTGACATTGCTCTAAATCTTGCTTTTGAGTCTTGAGCACCAAGCACACTACCTACAACTCTCATTCCATCTCTTACGGCTGTACTAGCAAGACAAAATTTAGCACTATCTGTGTATCCAGTCTTACCAGCATCGCAACCTTTATAATGTCTAATCAACTTATTTGTATTAGCCATTTGAGTTACTCTACCAGACGGATGAGTATAATCTTCTAACCAAATTGTAGAATAATTGTAATACTCTTTATGACTTGCAAGCTCTCTCATCATACAAGTAACATCTTTAGCTGTTGAATATTGTTCCTCTTTAGTAGGATAACCAGTCGCATTAGCAAACAAAGTATCATTCATACCAAGGCTTTTCGCTTTGTCATTCATAATTTTTGTAAATGATAATTCATCACCACCAATCAACTCAGCTACAGCTACAGAGGCGTCATTTGCACTCATTGTTACAATACCTTTAATTAGGTCTGTTAATGGATATTCAACGCCCTCATCTAAGAACATCTCCGAACCTACTTGTCCAGCAGCCTCGTGAGATATAGTCACCTTTTGGTCAAGCGAAATCTTTCCGCTATCCACGTTTTCAAAAGCCAATAATAGTGTCATAATTTTAACCATACTTGCTATTGGCTTTCTTTCATTTTCACCTTTTGCATAAAGTACCCTGCCACTATTATAATCTACTATATAACAATTGTCAGAGCCAACAACTTGCTCTTTAACAGTCATTCCAGTGCAGACAAATACCGCACACATTGCAACTAATAAAATTAAGCAATAAAAAAACTTCTTCATCTCTCACCTCTACTACCAGTAGTTTGCGATAAAATAAAGAAGTTATACATAATCAATTTTATTTTTTTATAGGAACTGCCTTTTTGGTTTTAATTTTATTTTCCCTAGCAACTTTCTTGTTACTTCCTTGCTTAGATTTATCCTTTCCTTTAATTTCCAAAACTTTCTCAAAACCACTAGCAATCAAATCATTTTTCAAAATGTTAATATAGCTTTCAATCTTTTGTTTTTCTTTTTCTGATATCAAACTATTAATATTTGGATATATATTTAACAAATCAACAATTGTCATCGCTATACAATTATTACCTTGAATTGTTTCCAAAACTTTACTACCGCCAAGCAATCTAGAATATAACAAAATAGGAATATATTCCCTAGTAATACCGATTTTTGACGGGTTAATTCCAAAATTACCGCTTACAACTAATATATCATTGTATTTTAACTCTTTAACAATCTCACCTAAATTTTTATCAAACAAGCTTAAACTTTCATTCATTTTTTGAGTGTCACCAATAAGCCCCGCTTTTGCAAAATCATTAAATTCACCAATGAAGACGCCGTCATTATTATCCAAAAAATTTTTAATATAATAAAACACGCTATAATCACAATCAACTATATTGCCCTCAACTCCGCATTCAGACCGTGATGTTACAAATTGATAATTTACATTATACTTTTTTAACATTGTAATCAAATTTTCTTTAATAGGCAAACTTTTATCAAAAACACAATTGCCTAAAATCTCAGTTAAACCATATTCAAAATCATTGAAAATAGTAAGCATTCTGCCTCGATAATACCTGTTTTTTGTGACCAAGTTATTTTCTTTTAAACAACATTTTAAAAGACCTAATTTATTCAAAGTGCTAGACTCATCTATTACACTTATATTATCTAATGTGCAATTATATTCACTATCATATTTAGAATAATCTGGCTGACTACCAACACCTAATCCATCAATAATTAATAAAAATATCCTCATATTGTGATTATACAACATAAGGATAATTTTGTCAACCTAAACAATTATTATAAATTTTGCAATTGCTGGCACTATAACACACGCAACAAATAGCATCATAAGCAAACAGCCATATATACAACTCATTCTTTTTATAATTAATCTATTCGTCTTTCGACACACCAAGCCACGACCGCCACAAGTTGCTCTATAATACTCACACAAACAAGCAACAGCTAAAAATGCCACCAATATGGATAAATATATTGGTATTGTAAAAGTTATAATACAAATAAAGCCAACAAATTTATCCGCTATTATAATACCAACCATACGACCGCCAAACCTATAAGCAGTATAAAACAATACAATGTATGGAAGACATACACAATATTTGTGATAAATTTGCAAATAACAAATAACCATTCCTACCAAACTAAGCAATATAACTTGAATAAATGTTCCAAACAAATTGTATTGTTCATTGCTTATCAAAACAATATAATTAAATTTGCTTGTAACATTTTCCCTTAGAGAGGTAACAATAATCCCCAAAATCAATCCACATAAAATAGTAAACGTGTAGCATAACAATAATCTTTTATGCTCTTTTATGTAACATTTTAAACTTGATAAAAAATAATCAATTTTACAACGAAATCCACCTTGCATACCATAATACAATATTCAAAGCAAATTTTAAATATAACCTATTTTGTAATTTTTTTAAATTAACTTTCAAATTTAATTTTTTCAATCATAGTATATATAAAATGTTTATTTGTTGGTTTACCTTTTACATCTGAAATGGTAGCACCAAATGTTTGATACAACAAATCACTATTTCCATAAAGCCACGCATTACTAATGCTATTTTGTATATCCTTTTCAATTGTGGCAATATTCTTACCATACTTATCTGCAATAAGCTTATATCCTACTTTTGACATTGGTTCTAAATTTTCGCCTTCTATCCCCAATTTAATTATATCAACCAAATACTTAAAACCAATATTACTTGGTTTAAATCCATACTTTAATAAATAGTCATAAATCATACACACCCTCACACTATCACTTTTACCATAATTATTCTATCATCTTTTATCTGTCAAATTTTAGTAAGTTTTTGGTTAATTTGTCAATTGCAAATCATAATTACCACGATTATAAACAGATTACTTAACTAAACTTTTATACAAATTTGTTATAAAAATAAATTTTTACATATATCTATTATTTTAAATATTTTACTATTCTTTAATTTTTAACTCTTTAAAAACTTATTATTACTAGCTCAATACACCTAAAGCTAAAAAATACTCAAACACAATAAACAAGTCCCCGACATATAGTCAGGGGGTTGTTATTATTTATCTATCATCCAATCAATATAAGTTCCGTAACCTTTTGTACTATCCGCTAAAAATACGTGTGTTACTGCACCAACTAACTTACCCTTTTGAATAATCGGACTACCACTCATACCTTGCACGATACCACCACATAATTTAATAAGCCTTTGGTCTGTAACTCTGTACAAAATTCCTTTAGGCTTGTCTTTATCTTGTTTGCAAGCCTTTATAATCTCTATATCATAATATGTCGGCTTACCAGTAAATGCAGAAGTTACTATTTGAGCTTTTCCAGGTTTTACATTTTTACTTGAAGCAACACTAATTTTTTTCATTCCAGACAAATCACCAGTATACTCACCAAAAATACCTTGTTGTTCATTTGTATCAATATTACCAAGCTTAACCTCTTTTATAAGGTTACCTACCAATTCACCAGCACGATTTTTTTCACCTTTGTATACGCTAAATACATTTGCCCCACATATAAATCCGCTAACGGAAGTAGTACCATCTTTACCATATATCTCACTTATAGGGTGACCTAAAGCACCATATCTTAAATCAGCACAATCTACAAAAGTCAATGTACCAATACCATCTGTCGCATCTGATACGCTTAGTCCTAGCTTATACTCACCTGAGATACTATCCAGTTCTGCTTTTGCATTAGTAGTAAAGCTTGCACCATTTCTAATTATCATTAGTTCAATATTATCTTTATCCGCATCTTTTAATGCTTTGCCAATATCATCGGAGGAATATACCTCAATACCATTAACCTTCTTAAGCAAATCACCTTTTTTAATATCGCAATCAGCAAGTGGGGTATGAACTCCGTCTTTAGTCACAACAGGCAATATATTTTCCACAAGCAGTCCATTCGACCTTACCTCAACACCAATAGGCTGACCACCCAAATATACTTCCCTGTTAGTTATTTTATCTTGCTTTGCAGTCGGTTTTAATCCCGATAAAAATACTTCACTACTACCATTAGTAAATCCCATTGCAAACACTACAACTATTAACAAAACCAATGTAGCCGAAACAATAATTTTCCTTTTAGACAAATTCACAATTCCCTCCTTATACAAATAGTTTTTTGCGAATTTGCTGGATATATGCCAGTTAATTTTGATTAAATTTGCAATTTTTTCCAAAAGCCATTACATATAACTGCAAATAAAAAATCTCTCGCAAATGAGAGATTAATTATTTTAATTATCAAACACTTTCTTCCTCATAAGGCGGTGGCTCAATACCATCAAGTTCAAGTGGCGTAGCATCGTCTTTTCTATATAATAATTTCAAACAAATAGGTGTTAAGAAACTTGACGCAATTATCAATAACACAACTGGGAACATATATCTACTATCAATAATTCCCGCATCAATACCTTTATTTGCGACAATCAAAACAACCTCACCACGAGCCATCATACCAAATCCGACTCTTACTGAATCTTTAAATGAATACTTGCACATTAACGCTCCAGCACCACAACCGATAATCTTAGATAGCAAACCAAATACCACAAACGCACAAGCAAAACCAATTAATTCTGGACTAAAATCACTAAAATTCATTCCCAAACCGATATTTGCAAAGAATATTGGACCAAAGAACATATATGAGTTTGTATCAATTTTCTTTTCAATATATTGAGTAGATGTCATATTACTCATAACTACACCAGCAACAAACGCACCAGTAATAGCAGCTACACCAAATAATGCCTCAGATGCCCAAGCAAATATCAAGCAAATAACCAAACCAAAGATTGGTATTCTTCTGCTAACTGGAAATTTTTTAGACATCCATTTAATTAAATAATGACACAATACACCAGCACCAACAGCAAACACAAAGAATAACAATACTCTAATTACTGTCTCAGCAATGCTAACACTACCTTCTCCACTACCGCTACCATTTAAGCTTATAACAATTGACAAAATCAAAATACCAATAATATCATCCAGTATCGCAGCACTTAAAATACTACTACCAACTTTACCTTTTAGCTTGCCTAATTCCTTAAGCACCTCAACGGTAATTCCCACAGATGTTGCTGTAAGCATAATACCAAAGAACAAGCTATGCATTATATCTGCTTGACTATTAAATGGCTTAAATTGTTTATCAATACCCCATCCAACTAAGAAACCAAAAATCAAAGGCACTATAACGCCCAATAAAGTAATAACAATAGAAGGTAAACCATTTTTCTTAATCTCTTTAATATTAGTGTCAAGACCAGATGAAAACATAATCATTAACACACCAATTTGAGATAATGCTTTCAAAACAATATCAATTTCTGCATTTGCCCCTATTTTAATAAAACCAGTTATAGGACCTAAAAACATACCAGCAAGCAAAGCACCTACAACTTGTGGCAAACCTAGTTTACGACAAATTATACCCAATATTTTAGTTGTCAGCAAAATTACACCTAAGTATAAAAATAATGTTATAACAAATTCGTGGTTTATTATAATACCATTAAATGCCAACAAATTTTTGAACATATTCACCTCGTCAATCTACTATTTAAAATAATCTTTTTCAACCTATGACATTATACTCTTATTAAAGTTTAATGTCAAACAATTAATACACTTTTTGACAAAATTATTTATTCCAAATTAGTCCGTATAAAAGAAATGCATAAAAATATTACCCCATAATTGCAACGCACCTTTGGGGTAATGCTTTTAAAACTCAATAAACAACTAGACGCAAATATATTTACTTGCGTAAAGGTCTAAATTATGTAAAAAACTTATTCAATATCAAATGACATCAAAAGCTCTTTAAGTGCAATTATCTCCTCTTTAGATAAAGTTACACCTTTACCCATTTTACTACCATCTGGCGACCACTCTCTAATGTCATATTTAGCTTCCTTTTCATTCCAGCTAATTAAGTTAAGTTCCTTTTTCCAACCTTTTTGAGATTCTGACAAAGAACCAATATTTTTTACAATGTTATAATTAAAATCAGGCATAATAACCTCCAGTGATACTATCTTGTATATATTCTAACATAATTTTATAATAATTACAATAAAATTTATAAAAATTTTTAATATTTTATTAATTTTATAATAAAATAACATAAATATAAATAGTATACCGCAATTTCCCACAAAAAATATAGCTAAAAAATAATTACTTAGACATAATATCTCTAATTTTGAATAAAACTTAATATTCTGGCTATAACTTTCGTATCTGGAGGTTATTATGACAAAGAAAAACACAAAAACTTTTAACAATTTAGCTAAAGCATACGTAGGCGAATCTTGTGCTCGTGGAAGATACAATATGTTAGCGGAGTTAGCAAAAAAAAGCAATTATGTAGCAATGAGTGATATGATAAAACTTATTGAAGAAAATGAGTTCCAACATTCAAGAATGATGTATAGCTTTTTATGTGCAATGGATAAAAATGTAATTGATAACATTGAAATGAACATTGGTATTCCATTTAAAGAAAAGCCACAAACATTGCTTGAAAATCTTAAATTCTCTGCTGAGGATGAGGAAATTGAGGCAACAAAGATTTATCCACAATTTGAAAAAGATGCTCGTGAAGAAGGCTTTGACGATGTAGCAGCTTTCTTTAAAAATCTTATCCAAGTTGAAACTTGTCACCAAAGCACATTCAATCAATTGTATGACCAATTAAAGAATGGCACAATGTACAAAAAGCCAAAGGCAATCAAGTGGAAATGTGCATCTTGCGGTTATGAACACACTTCAAAAGAGGCTTGGACAAATTGTCCTCTATGCGGTGCTCCACAAGGAACAGTAATGATACAAATTCAAGATTAATATTTTAAAGTCATTAATAAATCAAAAAATATCGAACTCTCATTCGATATTTTTTGATTTTACATCTGTTAATTTGTTTAAAATTGAAATTTAGTATCGATTTTCAGCCAGTTTTTACCAAAATTATACAATTATATTATGATTTAATTTTAAAATTTTTGATATATTTAAACCGCTTTAAATATAATAATTTATTTTACTTTCTTATAGCACCATTACCAACTGCAATATACTTTTCTGAAGTTAGTTGCTTTAAGCCAAGCGGACCTCTTGCGTGCAATTTTTGAGTACTTATTGCAATCTCTGCACCAAAACCAAACTCAAAGCCGTCTGTAAATCTTGTAGACGCATTTACATATACACAACCCGAATCAACTTTTGTCACAAACTTATTAATATTATTTTCATTATTTGAAATAATTCCATCACTATGATTAGTGCTATGAGTGTTAATATGCTCTATTGCCTCATCAATATTTGCAATGCTCTTTACAGATATTAGCATACTATGATGTTCCTCAAAGTAATCTTCTTCTGTCGCAATTTGAATATTTTTGTAATACTTAGCACACTCTTTATCGCATTTAATAGTAACACCAGCTTTGTCAAGTTCTGCAAAAATCATAGGCACAGCTTTTTTAAGAATATCTTTATTAATTAGTAATTGCTCTAAGGCATTACATACTGTAGGACGTTGTGCTTTTGCATTTAAAATTACTTTACAAGCCATATCTAAATCAGCATCGCTGTCCACATAAATGTGACAATTACCACCAGCACTACAAATAACTGGCATTGTCGCATTGTCAAGTACAAAGTGCTTAAGTTTATCACCACCACGAGGTATTATAACATCAATACTTTCACCTTGTTTCAACATTTCGGCAGTCAAACTTCTATTAGTGCTATCTATAAATTGAATAAAACTACTATCAATATTCAAACTTTCAATTGCTTGCTTCATTACCATATATAAAGCACGATTACTATTTATAGCATCACTACCGCCACGCAAAATTACGCTGTTACCTGTTTTTATACATAAACCAGCAACATCAATTGTTACATTTGGTCTTGCCTCATAGATAACTCCGATTACACCTAAAGTAGCACGAACTTTTTTAATCTCTAATCCGCTATCAGTTTTCCATTGCTCTGTCACTTCACCAATTGGGTCTGGTAATTTAATTATTTGTCTTAACCCCTCACTCATAAGATTTATACGGCTATCATTTAAGGTCAATCTATCTACAAAAGCATTATCCTTACCTTCAAGTGCTTGCAAGTCAATATTGTTTTGAGCAAGTATATACTCCTTGTTATTATCAATAGCATTAGCAATCGCATACAAAATCGCATTCTTATCATCATTATTCATTGCACCAAGGATATAGCTTGCTTTTTTAGCTGATTTACATATTTCCTTAATATCAATCATTACTCTTCTTCCTCATCTAATTCCGCATTGTGATAAACATTTTGAACATCGTCATTCTCTTCAAGCATATCAATCAAACGTCTAACTTTAGTTGCTTGTGCTTCGTCTGGTGTAATTGTATTTTGAGGTATCATACTAATGCTTGCCTCAAGCACAACGATTTTGCCATTGCTTTCAATTGCTTGATTAACACTGCTAAACTCTGTAGGGTCAGTATAAATTTCACAAACACCATCACTTATTTGAACATCGTCAGCACCTGCTTCCAAAGCAATTTCCATCATTTCATCCTCATCGTGCCCTTCCATATCAACAACAATAAGTCCTTTTTTATCAAACATATAAGACACACAACCACTAGTACCCATTTGCCCACCACATTTATCAAAATGATGTCTAATGTCACCAGCAGTACGATTTTTATTATCTGTCAATGTTTCAACGATAACTGCAACACCACCAGCCGCATATCCCTCATAAACATTTTCCTCATAGTTGATACTACCAAGTTCACCACTAGCCTTCTTTATACTTCTTGTGATATTGTCATTTGGCATATTGTTTGCCTTTGCTTTTGCGATAACATCACGCAATCTACTATTACTATCTGGGTCAGGTCCACCATTTTTTACTGCAACCGCAAGTTCTCTACCGATTTTAGTAAAAACATTAGCCCTTTTTGCATCATTAGCACCCTTTTTTCTCTTAATATTAGCCCATTTACTATGTCCTGACATATCTATTCCTCCATAAATTACTTTTAAACTTATAAATAATTATTTACTAATTTTAACTACACAAATTAAATAGAAACATTTATTATACAATAAAATTTTTAATTAAACTTGCAATTAAATTCTAATTGCCTTTTAATATTGTAAAAATCAACTTGAAGAATATCGTTTTACAATTAAACCAAACATATTAAAATTTATTATTAATTTAGCTTTTGTATTAGCTTTTCAATTAAAATTACATTTAACTTGATTATTAAATTCAAATTTATTATAAGTAGCGTAGTAACTAGATTTACTAACACACTTACTTAAATTAAAAAATAATTTTACTATATTTTTAAAACACTTTTTGTTGCACCTAACTCAATTTTAAATATTATTTTTCTATTTATCCATACAATTTAAAAAGTCCTTAACTTTAATTAGATTGCAACTATATTCTTGTACAACTAAGTTTAAATTTTAAATATTAATTAGATTATAAAGTGCCACACTCAATGACACACCAGCATTTAAAGATTCCATATTTTTACTCATAGGCAATGATATTAATTTATCCGCTTGTGCCAACATTTCCTTTGACACACCATTAGACTCATTACCTACCAATAACGCAAATTTTTTAGGAATATCTTTAACAAAAAATATATTTTCACCAGTCATATCCAGCACAACCAAGTCGCAATTCAAGTCTTTTTTATCATTGAGTTTTTTACAATTAACAAAAAATATACCACCCATTGAACTTCTGACTACTTTTGGAGAATACAAATCAACACAATCACCATAGCAATAAATAGTAGATACTCCACAAGCAACTGCTGTCCGAATAATTGTGCCAGCATTTCCAGGGTCTTGTAGATTATCCAACACAATGCAAACATCACTATCCGCAACATTGCACTCCATTTTGCAAACTGCTACTACACCACTCGGACTTTTTGTATCACTTATACAAGCTATTGCCTTATCGCTAACAATATAAATATTATCGCATTTATCTACAATGTTTTTATATCTATCAAAAGCCTCTTCAGTCATAAATAAAGCAATGATAAATGAGTTTGGAATATCTTTTACAATATTCACTCCTTCAGCAATAAATTTACCACTACTATGCCTTTCTGACTTAGATGTCAATAGTTTTTTTATTTCTTGTATTTTTGCGTTACTTACACTAGTTATTTTTTCCATTTAACACCAATATAGTTAAATTATCAAATTAAAATCTAATTCTTTCTTAAAATCAATTATAACCTTCAAAAAATTGAAGGTTATAATAAAAATTACTTAGCCAATTTAGCCTTTGCTTTTTCGCAAAGTGCAGTAAATGCAACAGCATCGTTAACAGCCATATCAGCCAAAACCTTACGATTAAGATTGATTTCATTTAATTTTAAGCCGTGCATTAAAGTACTATATGTTAAACCATTCATACGAGCTGCAGCATTGATACGAGCTATCCAAAGTTGTCTAAACTCTCTCTTCTTTAGCTTTCTGCCTACATATGCATAGTTACCTGATTTCATAACAGCTTGACGAGCTACTCTATATAATTTGCTTTTAGAACCAAAGTAACCTTTGGCTTGTTTCATTATTTTTCTACGCTTTTTAATTGCGTTAACGCCTCTTTTAATTCTCATTATCCATTACCTCCATTCTATTAGCTATAAGGAAGAATCTTCTTAACAGTCTTCTCTTGAGTTTCAGACACATAAGTAGCTTTCCTTAAGTTACGTTTTCTCTTAGTTTCTTTCTTTGTTAAAATGTGGCTAGCACCATTCTTAGCTCTTTTGATTTTACCATTCTTAGTAAATCTAAAACGCTTACCAGCACCACTGTGTGATTTTACCTTTGGCATAATACCTTCCTCCAATATATAATAATTATTTTTTTACATTTGATGCGATAATCATAGAAATGCTTCTACCCTCAAGATTTGCAGGTTTTTCTATAACACCATTCTCTTTGACAAGCTCAAAAAATTCTTCCATTACTTTAATAGCAATTTCTGGACGAGCCATTTGTCTACCCTTAAGCTTAATAGACGCACGCACTTTATCACCAGCTTTCAAAAACTTGTTAGCATTATTTGCTTTTGTCTTCATATCGTTAGTATCAATAGTAGCAGACAACCAAATTTCTTTAAGCTCAATAGTTTTTTCCTTTTGTGCTTTCTTTTGCTCTTTTACTTTTTTAATTTGCTCATACTTAAATCTACCATAGTCCATAATTTTAGCAACTGGCGGAGTACTTGTTGCAGAAATCAATACCAAATCCAACCCCGCATTATATGCCATATCTTTAGCTGAATTTGTAGGTGTAATACCTAACTGTTCCCCATTTGCACCAATTAATCTTACTTCTTTGACTCTAATTTGGTCATTGATAATATGCTCTTTGTTAATAATTATGTCCTCCCACAAACAAAATAAAAAATGGATAACAATCAAAGTTATCCATAAATTTACAATACTATAATTACATTTTACAACACAATAAATCCACTAAAATCAATCATATTGTCAAAATAAAAAATATTGATACCTTGCACGCATAATAGCTACAGGTGAGAATAACTTCTACTTGTTATCAATATAATACAATATCCTAAACAATATGTCAAGCATTTTTATTCACTTTTATTGATTTTATTATTTAAATTTAAACTGATATTAATCATAACTTTCCATACCATTCTTTTTTTACTCAATCATTATTAATACATATAATGCATATTAAATTACTTTTGAGCAATAAACCTTGCTTTTTATATTTTGTAGTTTGTCCATTTATTGCATTGATTATCTTTTAATATTCATAAACTAACAAATAATGATTACAATACAAACTTATTATACACATTATCTTTTAAAAGCAATAATTAAAATCAATGTCAAACGCATTTTTTTAACACTATAATATCAAGTGATTTTCACAAATCCAATAAAGCAACAGATTTGCAATTGCATATCTGTTGCTTTTATGTTAGATATTACTTTGTCAAATAATATATTGTATTAAAAGAATTTTTGAATTTTTTTACAAAAAAGCTTTATGTTATAAATTATAGTAAACAAAATATTAAAAACAAACTAGTTTAACACAAGTTTATAAGCTTCAAATTATCTAAATATAGTATTTTACTGCTTTATTATTTAATAATTTTATAATTAAAAAATGAATAAAATTACAATGTAAAGCTATTTTTGTAGTTTCTATATAAATTAATTCACTAATTAAAATATTTTCAACTCTTTTACTTCTTGCAGAGCTTGGTTCATAAACTCGTCTGCTGACATAGTTGTTGAGTTTTCCTCGCCTCTACGTCTTACACTTACATTACCACTTTCAGCTTCTTTGTCACCAATTACTACGATGTATGGTACTTTTTCCATTCTTGCGGCTCTTATTTTATAACCTATAGTTTCGCTACGATTATCTACTTCTACCCTTAGTCCGTTTGCACAAAGTTTGTCTGCATATTCTTTTGCGTTACTTGCAGTTCTATCAGTCAAACTCAAAACCTTAACTTGTGTTGGAGCAAGCCATAGCGGTAAAGCTCCAGCAAATTTTTCAAGTACAAGTGCCAAAGTTCTCTCATAGCAACCTATTGATGTTCTATGAATAATGTATGGTCTTTTCTTTTCACCATTTTCATCAATATAACTCATATCAAAGTTTTCAGCAAGGAACATATCAACTTGAATAGTAATCAAAGTATCTTCTTTACCCCAAACATTTTTTATTTGAATATCAAGCTTAGGTCCATAGAAAGCGGCCTCACCAATACCAATAGTATATTTAATTCCTAGGTGGTCAAGGATATTCCCCATAGTTTTCTCTGCGGAATTCCAAGTATCAGGGTCTTGAATAAATTTTTCAGTATCATTAGGGTCATATTTAGAAAATCTAAATGAAATATCATCTTGCAAACCAACAGCAGTAAGCATATATTTTGCTAATTCTACACACTTTTTAAATTCTTCCTCCAGTTGCTCTGGCATACAAACTAAGTGCCCCTCACTAATAGTAAATTGTCTTAACCTTATAAGTCCGTGCATTTCACCACTACTTTCATTACGGAATAAAGTTGATGTTTCACCATATCTGCAAGGCAAATCTCTATAAGACTTTAATCCATTATTATAAATAGTATATTGGAAAGGACAAGTCATAGGACGCAATGCAAAAACTTCCGCCTTAGGGTCTTGAGCGTCACCCATAATAAACATACCATCTTGATAGTGGTCCCAATGTCCAGAAATTTGATACAACTCACGTTTAGCCATATAAGGTGTTTTGGTTAGCATATAGCCTTGTTTTGCCTCAGTATCCTCTACAAATCTTTGCAAAACCTGAATAGTTTTAGCACCTTTTGGCATTAACAACACTAATCCTTGACCGATATTTTCATCTGTCATAAAATAGCCAAGTTCCCTACCAATTTTATTATGGTCTCTTTTCTTTGCTTCTTCTAATTGCTCTAAGTATTCAGCTAACTCAGATTTTTTGTCAAAGCAAGTTCCATAAATTCTTGATAGCATTTTATTCTTTTCATTACCACGCCAATAAGCACCAGTTAAACTTGTAAGCTTAAATGCTTTAACCATACCAGTATTATGCAAGTGAGGTCCAGCACACAAATCAGTAAAATTACCTTGCTTGTAAAAAGATATTACAGAGTTCTCTGGTAACTCATTTATCAATTCCACTTTGTATGGCTCATCAAAACTACTCATTAGCTTAATTGCTTCATTACGAGGCAGTTCAAATCTCTCAATAGGATATTTAGCTTTTATAATAGCTTTCATTTCCTTCTCAATTCTCTCTAAATCTTCAAAGGTAATAGGTGTTTTAAAATCAATATCATAATAAAATCCATTTTCAATAGCTGGTCCAATAGCAAGCTTAGCTGTAGGAAAAATATTCTTTACCGCCTGTGCCAAAATATGAGAACAAGTATGACGATAAACTTTTCTACCTTCCTCATCAGCAAAGGTCAAAACCTCAAACTCTACATCACTATCAATAATTTCATTCATAGCACATACTTTGCCATTTATTTTACAAGCAACAGCAGATTTAGCTAGACCCTCGTCAAAACTTTTCACTAGTTCAAACGCATTAATTGAACTATCTCTTTCAATAATTTTTCCATCATTCAAAACAATTTTCATATAACCTATCCTCCAAAGAATTTATTCTTAACATTTTAATTCATATTATCTAAATGTAGACTTTAAATCTACAAACTTAAAGTTTAATCACTGTTACAAAAAATCAAAACATATAAAGTTCATATCTTTTTATTATAAAAATTTAAATACAAATTGTAAATTACTTTCCTTTAAATAGCTTTGAAACAATCTATTAATTATTAATTTTATGTAAGCATAACTCTATATGATAAGCAAGCACAATATATTATATAATATTTACAAGGCTAGTTAATACTTCTTGCTAGTTTAATACATTTTGTAGAAAAGCACAAATATCTTTTAATACTTAACTTTAATAATAATATTACATTGCTTTTACTTCTTTATAAATATTAAATACTAATAGCTTTTAAATAGATTTTATAATTAAAAACAATTAAATAATTTTAATTGTAATGAAAAAGTCTATCTACATTTATTCAACTAAACATAGTTTCAATTTTTACTTAAAAAATCCGTCCTTATGCAGAAAGCATAAGGACGATAATCAATCGTGGTTCCACCTTACTTTGCACATAAATGTGCCTTAATTAACGCATTAACGAATACGCAACGGTGACTTAACTAGCGGTGGTACACAAAATCGCTATTATACTCTCACACCAACCGAGTACTCTCTGAAAATAGTTATGACTTTGCACATATCCTCTAATCACAATATTTAAGTAATTAAATTATAATATCAATTTATCTCTTTGTCAAGACTTTTTAACAATTTAAAGCAAAATTTAAGTTTTTATGAATTTATGCTAAACTAATACAACAAAACAACAAATAAAATAGTAAAAGTTATATGATACTTTTATGTACTTTGTGAAAATTTTTAACAACTAAATAATACAAAATGAATTAAAAAACTCAATTCGCTAACATTGTAAAAGTTTCCCCATCTAGAATAACTAGCTATAAATATAGTCAAAGTATCTCATCTAAAACAATAACAAAAATTTGCGATTATTTTAAATGCTCAATTGATTTTATTACTATGTTAAACAATGAATTTTGTTACCCAAATATATTTAAATACTCACTAAGCAATTTTTTTGCACCTTGCAAATCGTGTTCCAAATAGTTACCGCATTCTTTCCTTGAATTTCCTGGTATAAAATCTAATTTCAAACACTTATTAATACAGTTTACAACTAAGTTTTTTGCCTTATCAAATTCCACATTATGCAGAATTAAATAAAACCCTGTTCTACAACCCATTGGTCCAAAGTACACTACATTATCTTTTTGCGTAGAATTTCTAACTACAGTAGCAAAAAGATGTTCTATAGTGTGCATACTTGCATTATCCATATAATCACCGCCATTTGGCGTTTTAAATCTTAAATCATAAGTGTAAAGATTATTGCTGACACTACTTAAATAAAAACCTATTTTATGAATATCGTGGTCAATAGTAAAAGAATTTATTTTTTCCATATTAATTTCCTTATTATTTCAATTAAAACTTTATTTTTATTGTTAAAATGAATTTATAATTGTATTTTAGCATAAAATTTGCAAATTATCAATCAAAATACACATTTCTTATATATTTTTGACAAAAATAATTCCACGTAAAATAGATTGTAATGCTTTATTCTACTAAATTGACATATATTTATATAAATATGCAAATATCTATTTACTTTTTAATAAATGTATGATATAATGTAACTACATAGATTAAAAGTAATCTTATGCATATAATTAATTGATAAAAGCGGAAGCAAATTTTTGAATATAGAAATTTTGTTTTGATTTAATCAAGACATAATAATTAAATTGCGTTTTAATAGCTTAAAGCTATGTTTATATATATTACTACATTTTTATAATGTAAAAAACTTAACAATATTTTAATGCTTACTAAACTTAGGCAAGCTAAGCACATTTATTATACTAACTTTATATGCCTAAAATACAATTGCATACACTTTCATAAATATTGAGGCATACGCATAACCCCCATAGTTTCTTTATATCAAAAATATTCCGTACCAACTACTTAGTAGTATGTGCGGTATTTTTATGCTCCGATAACATAAAATGAGGATTTATGAATAAATTATTTTACTTGTCACCTGCCAAGAAATGGACAGATGCGTTGCCTTTGGGTAATGGACATACTGGTGTTATGGTGTATGGTGGCATCAAATCAGAGAAATTATTATTTAATGATTCCAATTTATGGTCAGGTTATCCAAAAAACCAAGATAATCCCGAGTGCTTGGAATATTTAGATGAGGTTAGAGACTTAATTATGTCTGGCGAAAACCTTGTCGCTCAAAAAATTATTGAAAAAAGATTTATTGGTGATTATAGCGATGCATATTTACCTTTAGGTGAAGTTGACATTAAATTCTTTAACAATGATAAACAAAACTATTCTAGAAGTTTAGACATTGCAAATGCAGTAATGCACATATCTACTAGTACCATAGAAAGGGAGGCTTTTGTTAGTTTCCCAGATAAAGTTTTTGTTTACAAAATCACATCAAAAGCACCAATTAGTATTACTTTAAAAGGTAAATCTAAATTAAAATATGAAGTCAACACAAATGACGGCAACTTTAATATTTTAGGTAATGCACCCGATTTTACACCACCACACTACTTAAAAGGTAGAAAAGCCACAATTTATACTGAAGGGAAAGGAATGAGTTTTTGTCTTTCAGCGAAAATTGTGACTAATGGCACTATATCAACAAATAAAAAATCTGTTTTAGTTGCAAAAGCAACAGAAATTACCATTTATTTTACAACTGCCACAGGTTTTGTTGGTTATGATAAAATGCCAAAAACATCAAGAAATTATGCTTTTGATTTGGCTTGGAAAACTTTAAATAAATTAGACGGAAATTATGAGGAAATTAAGCAAAATCACATATCCGATTATAATTCAATCTACTCAAAGCAATCTATTGATTTAAAATGCAAAACAGATATTCCAACAAACAAATTGCTTAAAGACGCAAAGTCTGGAATAATTAACAGCGATATTGTAGAACTAATATACAACTATGGCAAGTATTTACTAATACAATCAAGCAGAGCTGGTGGAAGTGCTAGCAATTTACAAGGTATTTGGAATAAAGATTTACAGCCAGCTTGGTCAAGCAATTACACTACTAATATAAATACTGAAATGAATTATTGGGGTATGAGCCAATGCAATTTAACTGATTGTGCAGAGCCTTTTGTTCGCTTAGCATTTGAAGTTATGCGACACGGCAAAAGCACCGCTCATATCAATTATAATTGTGATGGTTTTACTTGCAATCACAATGTGGACATATGGCGTAAAACTGCACCAGTTAAAGGCAACAGCTGTTATATGTTTTCACCGCTTTGTGGTGTATGGCTTGCGAATGAACTTTATGAGCATTTAAGATATGGTAATATGGAAGAGTATCGCAATAATATTCAAAAAATCACTACTCAAGCAGTTCGATTTGTATTAGACTTTTTGATTTTGCGTAATGGTGAATATATTACCTGCCCTTCCACATCACCAGAAGCTTCTTTTGTAAAAAATCGTGCAAAAGTTAGTGTCGACTTTGCAAGTGCTTTTGACCTAGGGTTAATCAGGCAATTATTTACTAATTTTAAAGAATATAGTCAAGATGCTGAACTATTGAAAAAAGTTGAATTTAGACTTAGTAAATTAAGACCTTTCACTTGTGGTGAAAATGGTTGCTTAAATGAATGGAGTACGGATTACACAATGTCTGAAAAAGGTCATAGACACTTTTCTCCGCTTTATGCCTTTTATCCAGCTAAAGTTATTGGTTACTATAGAAATCCGCAAGAAAAGGAGTGGGTGGAAAATCTATATAACACACGTATAGAAAATTCATCTAATTTTATTGGTTGGAGTTCTGCTTGGAGTATTTGCATAGCTGGAAGATTAAGAAAAGCCGACTCTGCAGAAGAAATAATTAAAAAAATGATTAAATCATCTTTTTTTAATAATCTGTTTGACTCTCACCCACCATTCATATTCCAAATTGATGGCAACCTAGGCTTTGTATCAGCAATAAACGAGTTACTTGTAACAGAGGAAGACGGAGTTATTGAATTATTACCCGCTCTACCACAAATGATGAAAAATGGTGAAATGCATAATATTCGCACATCAACAGCAAATGATTTATCATTTACTTGGAAAGACGGCAAAGTTCAATCTTTAAAAGTTATAGGCGAACCTATTAAATTAAAAAATTTACATTTACAAGACGGCATAGTACTTGAAAATGTTCAATTAGTTGATTAACTCTATATGATTTTACTGATAAATTTTTGTTTTCTTATTTTAGTAACGTTCCATTTTAAAAAATGGATAAACAAGGACAAATTAACTATTACATATTTAAACACAAAATTTAATGTAAATTTCTTTAATAATTTGCAAAAATAGAATTACTGACAAAAGTTTATGAAATCATAGGTCTGTGCAATATTGAAAACTATCACAAGGTAATCACCAGAAATATTTTGTAATTGACAGATTTTGCTATAAATAGTATCAAATTTAAGCTACTGTATAATTTGCAGATAAATTAAATAAAATAAGAATTATGCAGTAGGAACTGGCTAAAAATTAAAATTACACACAACATCGGTTGATTAAAAAAGCGTTTGTATTGGTTAAATTTTAGAAAGTTTAAATTATAATATACATTTTTGTTTAAAATTGATTGTACAACAATGCCTTACTAATTTTTAATAATAACAATAATTTGCGATAATAAATTTATCGCAAATGCTGTTTAAAATGATATAAAAAATTATAGCAAACAATTCAAATAGGGGAAATTATGTTTCAAATTAAAAGACCTAGAATAGCAAGATTTGCTACTTGGGCAAAAATTAATAAGCCATTCACTAATACAAAGCATTACATTGGTACCGATAGAAAAAGCATTGTGTATAGCGTTAAAAATAATACTGACTATGCTAATCATATAGAAATGTCATCATTTTTCACTTCAAGTATAATCAGCTATGGTGCAAAACAAAATAGTGAATTAAGATTGATGTTACACGTTGTATATCCAACACTAAGATGTTATCCTAACAATACAAGTGGTTCTCTTGACCACAACTTTTATGGTGTAAAAATAACTACTCCCAACAAAGGCAAAGAGATTGTAAAAGATTTTATATTTGATGGTACTTTAAAAGTATTATCAAGTATTGGCAAAGTAAAAATACAACGTCAATTTTTCCCTGCGACCACTAACAAGGCATTGATTGAAAGAATAACTATCACAAATAGTGGCAATACAACTGAACATATTCAACTTACAAGTTTAGATAAACCAAAGATAACAGCACCTAGATATGGTGCGAATCGTGAAAGATACAATATTTTTACCTCAATTTCCGATAATGCTGTGGAATTAGCTGTGGGTGCAAGCAAAATTATTGATATAGCTTATTGTGCAACACGTTTAAATGAAAAGTTCAATTTAAACTTTGACAAAGAGCAAGAATTGCGTGAGCAATTTATTGCTACAATGGATAATTTACTTATTATCAAAACTCCAAACGAAAATATAAACTTAATGTCACGCTATGCAAAAATTCGTGCAAGTGAAAGCATTTTCCAAACAAAAAGCGGACTTATGCATTCCCCTGGTGGCGGAAATTACTATGCGTCATTGTGGACAAATGACCAATGTGAATATGTCAATCCACTATTTGGATATTTAGGTTATAAAATTGGTGAGGAACAAAGTATTAATTGCTACGAAATGTATCGCAAGTATGTAGCCACTGACAAAGCATTAATTACAAGTATTGTTGCTGAGGGCGATGACATTTGGCACGGAGCTGGTGATAGAGGCGATAGTGCAATGTACGCATATGGTTTAACTCGCTTTCTATTGACTTATGGAGATAAAAAGACAGCTGAAAACTTTATTGAGCTTATTGATAAAAGTTTAATCTATACAATATCACAAACTAATAGTAATGGTGTAATAGTATCAGATAGTGACGAATTGGAAAACAGATTGGAATCTGGCAAAGCTAACTTATGCACATCTACCCTTGCATATGATGCATTAATTAGTGCAAGTTATCTACATAAGGAATTAGGTAACAATGAAAAAGCAGAATACTATACCAACTTTGCAAACAAATTAAAAGAAAATCTCGTTTCTTATTTTAGCAAAAATGTTGAGGGCTATGCAACATTTATGTATTGCGAGGAAGAACCAAAATTGAGGTCTTGGATATCAATGCCAATGGTAGTAGGCATTTTTGAGCGTAGCAAAGCTACAAAAGATGCTTTACTTTCGCCTAAATTGCGTATGGCAGAGGGGTTACTTTCAGCAAGTGGTGACAAAGCATTTTGGGACAGGTCAACTTTGTATACTCTACGTGGCTTATTTAATGCTGGATATAGCACTGACGCACTTGAATTGTTGGAAAAATTCAGTACTGCAAGATTGCTTGGTGAACATATTCCATATGCAGTAGAGGCATTCCCTGAAGGCAATCAAGCCCAATTATCAGCAGAAAGTGGCTTGTATTTGAGGGTTTTTACAGAGGGTATACTTGGTATACGACCAACAGGTTTTGGTAAATTTACAATCACACCAAATCTACCCAAAACTTGGGATAGTATGGAATGTAACAATATTAAATTTTCTGGAAAATTTATTGACATAAAGGTTACTCGCAAAAAATCTGGATATGACTTACAAATAACCCACAATGGAATAACATTAAATTTTGACGGAAAGAATTTTGAAATTGAACTATAAAATTTACAACAAATAAACTTTTAATAGAATTTTCTTATTAAAAAATTAAAAATAGAAATAGTTTGAGGAATTATGAAAAACAGGAACTTCATTTTGTTTTTATCAATGCTAACATTGATAATAATGACAACTTGTTTGCTTACAAGCTGTAAACTGAATGCAAAAGTACTTACTTTTAATGTACAGCATCCGATTACTTTCATAATAATGAGGATAGAACAAGCAGAATTTCCGACCACTTGCCTATTTATGTTGATATAAAAGTTTAATATTGCAATAAATGGCAAAATAAAATATTTTAATTTAATACTTTTAAAATAATTGTTAGCCTGATAACATAAAAATTATATTAATCAAAATATAGTTAAACTAATCGCATTTTGCTTAATTATAAATCATTATTAGTATTTGTAATTAAATTTGCAACACATTTAAATAATACTTGTTAAAGAATATTTTAATTAAAAAACCAGTTGTACGATTTACAACTGGTTTTGCATTTTTTATTTACAATAAAATTTATAAAAACTTATTATAAAATAATATATTTTTTACAACTTTATAAATGCTTTATTCCATTAATGCCTTATTATATAAATATTTATTCCAATTCTGTTGTTTTGACTTGTTCAATAATAGCGTTACCATCAAGTGATTTATCTTTGAATATCAAACTTGCTACATAGGTAATAATAGGACTTAAAGCCATACATATCACACCAATAAGTGGGGCACGTTTAACGCCATCGGAAATCATATTGCTAAATGTCAAACCGTTGGCTTTTGGTTCAGTAACACCAAATACAATTACAAGTAGTAATGTTATTACAAGGCAAGCTACCATAGAGGCATACGCTCCATATTTATTAACTTTTTTGCTGTATAAACCTAACACATAAGGACCAATAAAGCAACCAGCTAGCACACCCCAACTTAATGACATTAGCGTAACAATAGCGGTAATTTTAAATACTGCAAGTAACACAGATACAATTACAAAGAATAGGCAGAACCCACGCAATGTCCAGTTTACTTGCTTATCAGTTGCATCCTTTTTTATAAAGCCTTTGAACGCATCTACTGCCACAGATGACGCACCAGAAAGCGATAGTGATGCCAATGTTGACATACTTGCAGATAATACAAGAACTACGATTAGCCCAAGTACTACACTAGGCAATGCCTTTTGCAACATTAATGGCACAATTAAATCATAATTGCCGTCCGGAACTTCCGTAAAGAATAATCTGCCCAATGAACCAGTAAAATAAGCACCAAAACCAATAACTAAACAAAAAATTGTACTAACTACCATAGCTTGCTTTATAGATTTATTACTTTTAACTGCGTAAAATTTATGCACAGATTGAGGCAATCCCCAAACACCAAAAGATGTCAAAAGCACAAGAATAATGCAGTTAAATAGCGGTGAATCTAATCCGCCACCAGCTTGTGGCACAAGTCCAAACCCCTCTGTCCAAAGTTTGCTAAGTCCCTCCCCCCAATTGACCTCGGGAGCACGCATTAACAAAAATACCATTACTACAACGCCAATTAGCATAATAATACCTTGTACAAAGTCGGATAATGCAGTTGCAAAATATCCACCAAAAAATAAATACAACGCAGTTAATACTGCCATAATCAAAATACACCAAATGCTGTCTATTCCAAACACCATTTCAAACAAATAGCCAAGTCCTTGATAAACACTTGCAGAATATGGTATTAAAAATGTAAAAATTATAATCGCAGAAAATAATTTTAAACCTCTATCATTATAACGAGTTGCAAAAAACTCTGGCATAGTGCTTGCACCAAGATTGTGTGTCATAAGTCTTGTACGTTTTGCAAGTATCTTCCAAGCAAGTAAGGCACCAATTAACGCATTGCCAATACCTATCCATATAGCACCAAGTCCCATTGTCCAACCGAACTTGCCAGCATAGCCAACAAAAATAACAGAACTAAAGTAAGTAGTGCCGTAAGCAAAAGCAGTCATCCAACCACCTAAACCACGTCCAGCTAAAAAGAAATCATTAAGCGAACGGCTTTTTTTACGGCAGATAACAGCGATAGCAATCATCATAATGATGTATACCACCAAAATTAAAGATGGTGCAAGTTTTTCACTAACAGCACAAAAAAGCATAAACTATTTCCTCTCAAGTAATATCAAGTTATAGTATACACAAAAATGCCATTTTTGTCAATTAAGTGCAAATATAAAAAACAAAAGCATATGTTGATTTTTTTATTTATTAGCTTATATATAATAGATTTTAATAGTTATACTTTATAAACATAAAAGCAAATGTTTGATTTATTATTTATACTATTTATTTTTTTGGCTTTATATTAATTAGTTGTAATATTTTATAAACAAAAGTAAATGTTTGATTTATTATTTATACTATTTATTATTGTATTAGTGTATATTAAATTTTAATAGTCACAATGTATAGATGTAAACAAATTTTGTTTTGTGTTTTTTATATTTTTATACAAATTAATAATAGAATCTACTACGATTAATTTACCAATAAAAATAATACTGATATTATCTAGCAAATATTAAAGATAAATAAAATAAAAGCATATATAAATAAAAAACACAAAAGCCTTAACTATTAAGGCTTTTGTTGTTTTATATCATATTTTAGTTTTAATTATGCACGTATTTTTTAATTATGCACATTACGTGTTTATGATTATAACCACATTACATTTAATTAGATTTGTAAACCTCTAGCTTATTGCTCAATATCAATGTCAACATCAATTTCTTGAACAGCTGGGTTGAACATTCTAATCATATAAACTGTAACAAATACAGCAATAATTAACATTACAATTGCAACAGCAAGTAAAATGTACAATACTGTGTTTGTAGTTCCACTTTGGTTTTTAATACTAAATCTAAATGCATTTACAGGATTTCCATTTTCGTCAACTGCTTCATCATCAAATACATAGTTAGTATCATTAATTGTTACTGATGCTTGATATCTGTTAGGCACATACAATATATCACCAGATTCTTCATCACGTTTTGGAGATGAGAAGTCAATTTCCTCACCAGAACCACTGATAACCTCAATATTGATTGAATCAATATATACCTTTTGTCCAAAGAAATCAACGTAATAAGCTTGAATTTTTATATCTGACCCCTCGTTGTACCTTACGTTACCATTACTATCCTTGAATTTTTCATCATACTCAAAGAAAATATCAACTTTCATAGGAGAGATAGTAATTGATGTTTCCATTTCTGCTTGCTCATAGTTAGGGTCATTCTCGTTAAGCTCATTTTGCATTACCAATAAAATTGGAATTGCGTACTCACCCGCATTTGTATAACTACCAGTATTATAAGTTGGCTCATAAGTTGTATTGCTACCAGTAATTAGAGGTCTGTACATCTTGTTCTTCAAGATTTCTATTTGCTCGTCAGTGTATTTTGTAGAAATAGCTTTATTATCATATGTCTTTGATACAGGCTCAAGTTGAAGTTGTTTTGAAATAATGTCAACCTCTTCTTGTAACTCAGCTTTTGCAACATCCAAAGTCATAACAACTTTCTTTCTCTCATACTCAACTTTGTTGCTATCACTAGATACTAAAGAATCTGTATAAGTAAAGTTACCATTAGAGTCAAGCTTGTATAACTCAACAGTCTTATCAGCCCAGTTAGGGTCACCTTTACTAATAACTGCAGTGACAGTATGGTAACCAGCTTGTGAAATACCAATAGCCTCTACACCATTATAATAATACTTAATAGTAAATCCTTCAGCAATTAGCTTATCGTGGTCACGCAATCTCATTGAGTAGAATTGTTGAGTATAATCTTTACCAGTTCTAACAAAGTTCATAAAGTCTTCAGCATTAGTTAAAACCTCACCTACATATTTACGGCGGTAGATTAAACCTAACTCATTATCCTCATCGTTTGGCAAACTATAAGCTGCAATGTCGCTTGTAGTATCATACTTGTCTTTACCACCCTCACGAATGTACCAAGTATTAGTATCAAATACACCAACATACTCACTTATTTGTTTCTTTTCAATCTCAATGTTGATAGTCAAAACAGCATATTTGTAGTTTTCGTTAGTAACCTCAAATAGGTATTTGTATTTGCCTACTGAAACTGCATCAACAAGTGCATTACCCTCGTTGTCAACTTTTACCAATTTGCCATTGTAGTCAGTACCACGTATAGCAAGTCCTTTGCTCTCAAGATATGCAATACCTTTTTCGCTAATATCAAATACAATACCGCTACCAGTATATTCAACCTTGAATGAGTCACCAACAACATCCTCAGTTAAGTCAGAACCATTGTATCTATAAGTTGCTGCCAAACCAATATTGTTGACATCAATGCTACCTCTAGCAACTCTAATAGTTATGATATTGTTGGAAATAGCTACGTTCCTATGGTCAAGCTCTACTTTAATCTCATATGCTCTGTCATTTGCTTTTACTACTTTAACACCAATTATTGGATTATCATCATCACTTAAATCAGTAATATTTTCAATAGCATTTGAAGTAATATATTTATTAAAGTTTAGCTTAATCTCATCTAAAGTAACACCTAAAGCTTTAATTTTTGCAAGGTCCTCATATTTTAATTGAGTACTAATCGCACCATTAACAAGTTTATCATAAGTAGTGTCAATATCAACATCCTTTAAGTCAAGTTCAACAACTGCCTTATTAATTTGTACCTCAACAACATTGTTAACCAAATTAATGCAAGGATTTTCAAGTATACCCTCAAATTTGTATACAGCGTGGTGTGAACCAGCATTTACAAAATTATTAGAGTCAAAGCTATGATTTGTCCAATCGTGATTTGCAGTTAGCTCATTTAGCTTGCTTAAGAAACTAGACTTAACTGCAACATTAACAGCTTTAGTATCAAATGTTTTTGTCAATTTATATGCAAAGTTCTTATTAGGGTCTGTATTTTCATCAATATCAATAGTACTATCAAGTCCAGTGAAGTCAAACTCTACATCTAAATCAAGTTTTGCAATTTCAAATTCGCTTTCAATTACAATGTTATTAATGTTATTGCCAGTAATAGTCATTGTAACACCATACTCACCAGCATCAATAATTTTATTTGGGTCAAAGTCATTGTTTATTCCACGTGAATATTTGAACTCAAACGTAAAGACAGCTTTGTAATCACCAAGTTTTTTCTCTTCATCAGTCATTAAATTATTTAATGCTAATTTCAAATCATCACTAATATTGTCAGCTGTCAAAGCGTGTACTTTATTGTCATATGTCAAATTAGCTGGTGGAACTAAATCATTTACGCTTGTTGTAACAGTAGCTTTACCAACAACTACACTAAATGTGTCCTCAAATTCCGCATATCTGTCATTTGACTCAATTACAACCCTTATAAAGTAACTACCAACCTCATTTATATTAGTTGTATCAAATTGGTCATAGCCGTAGTATACTTTAACTCTACCTCTTAAACCAGAATCATGGTAAACAATTAATTCCTTAATGTCATAAAAAGCATTTTTGAATGTCAATTCAATTCTACCAGTGTTTTCATTCCAGTTATGGAACCCAAAATGCTCACCAAATACAATTGTATCACCTACAACCATAAAGTGACCAATCAATGAGTTAGGTAGTACTATACTTGTATAATTAAGTGCTATGCCAGCATCAGTATCACTTTCCACAAGAATTACATAATAGTATTTTCCTAATGGCATTCTCTTACCGTGCTCAAACTTAACTTCCTCAAAATCAGTATTTTTGTAAATAACCTTTAAATATTGAGTTACACCAAATGCATCTACAAATGTAGCTGTAATGTTTGGTACTTCATATGATGTAATACTATTTATCTCATTATTTACAGTAATATCTGTAATCTCATATTTTGTAATTACCCAATCACCTGTGATTGTAGCACCTTCTTTTAATTTGTAGTTAACCCAATTAATTTCACTTGCAGTAACTTGATATTTACCTGCGTTAGGATATGCACTGCCAGCTAAACCGCTAAATGCACTTACGCTAAATGTTACTGGTAATACAGTAGTTAAATCAGCTGTAATATCATCACCAACCAAACCAGTGGCAGATAACTTGAACTCTGGCAAACTAGCAACAGTGTTATCACCATATCTAGTAACCATTTCGTTAATTGATACACTTGTCAATGTAACTTTATCAATACCAATACGGCTCATTTCAGTCATTGTACCCTCAAAGTAATATGAGTTTGTAGTGCCATTACTGTCAGCTACTGCAAATGTGTATCTGTTTCTTGCTAAGGCAAAATCCTCACCACTCTTTGCCCAAAGCTCAACTACTAAATAGTAATTATCTTTGCCCTCGTTAGAATTAATTGCCTCGTCAGTTATTTGTTCAGATTGATAGAACTTGATTGACCTAATCTCAATATGGTCATACAATGAACTTGCATCCCAAGTGATACTAGCATAGTCATTAAGAGTAGTATCAATCTCAGCAATTCTCTCTGCACTTAATTTTAAATCAACATAATCTCTTAAGTCAATAATATTATTTGCGTTAGGCAACAATTTGCTGTTACCATCATAAATTTTTACAAACTCTCCAGGAGTAATATTTTTAAAGTTAATGTCACTCTCAAAAAGTACAATCGGATTTCGCCCTACCCAAATTAAACCAATAGTGTAAACTGCAGTGTAATGCTCACCACTTTCATTAACCGTCTTGCTTGTAAATGTCAATGCGTATCTTACACCTTTATCAGTATCTGTATTTTGCCAAGCTGGGTCATTGTATGTTGACTTAATCTCCGCAGTCCATTTTTTGTTAGTCACATTATATGACGCATTACCAATAGTATTGTTGGAACTTGAAGCGTTAGGGTCACTCTCATCTGGTGCAAAACTTACATAACCTCTTGAAGCATCATTTTTGTAAATGTTGCTTGTGTTAACAATAACATTTACTGTTTCAGTAACTCTTGTACCAGGAGTATAAGCACCTAAACGTGTACTATACTCTATATCACTAGCTGTTAACACATCACCTAGTTTTGTATAATCAAATATATCAATTTGTGTTGTAAACTCATAAGTATCTGTATTGTTTGCCCAGTCAGTAATTACAACTTTGTAATTAGCTATAGTGTTGTATGTGAACTTACCAGTTGTAATGTTAAATCCAGAACCTGGATTGTATGACCTATTCCAATCACCACCAACTTGTGTTTGAGTATTTCCGTCAACTTTATATACATCTAACCTTTTAATACCAGAACCAAACTCGTTTCCATTATCGTCAGTAAAGGTATCATCAAATTTCATTTCCTTTTCAAATGAATAACCATACCATACATCTTGCTTATCTTTAAAGTTCTCTTTCCAGAAATTTTTTGTTTCATCATTGAATGCTGGGGCTTTAGAGTCAATTTTTACACCAACACCAACGCTATTTTTCATATCAAATGCACTTTTATCTGCATTGTCAACATAGGCAATCGGATTGTTGTTTCTATAAAGTTTAAATTTGTAAATAGTACCAGCTAACACTGCAGATTTAAGAGTATTTTCCTTAATGTTAAATGTAAAACCATTAGCGTATGTAAAGCCAGTTACTGCAACACTTGTAGGTGTTTCGTCACCAACTTTCCAGTACTCAATTTTATCTACCGCACCATCAATAGCTTTATTATTTGTGGTTGGGAACTTGATAGTTACATTTTTACCATTTTCACCACTCCAATCATCTTTGTCGTAGGTAATACCACTAGGAGCAATTTGAACTGGTTTAATACGGAAATTGTTCACAGTAATACGTGAAATACAAACACGTCTTTCAGCATTAAGATATGCAAATGCTGGATTGTCTTCATCAACTAATACAATTGTCCTTGCCTCTTTAGGATATTGCAAGAATGAAGTACCATCTTCAAATGAAGTTTCACCATCTGCTTTCCTATAACTAACATTCCCACCAAAGTTAATGTTTGCGTCACCATTGTTATCAGTAAGCTCATTTGAAATATTATTTGTTATCGCTTGAGCTGGGTATGTAGTCGCAAACGAATTACCAGTATATTCAAGTTCATTATTTAATGTTAGTCCATTAAATTTTTTACCTGTTGTAAATTGCAAATAATAGTCCATTCTGTCAATTTTAACTAAAAAGTTAATTGACCTACCATAACCATAAAGTGCTGTATTATAACCAGCTATAGTTTTATTTTCAGATATAGTAGTATTATCTATATTGCCTCTAGCAGTTACATCCCAAATTACATCATTTGCAGTAAAAGGATTACTAGAATTTGGACCGCTACCAGTTGTAATAATTTTTTTAACATTCAACATACCAGCAGTGGAATTTCCAGCAGTTGGAGCTGTATATTGGAAGTTAAATGATATATGACCAAATTTATTTAAATAATAATTTTGATATTTTATCCTATTTAAGGAATTATTAGTTCCATCTGAAGTTTTGTGTGCATTGCCATCAGTTGATGGATAAGGACGTAATGCACTGGCACTACTAGTACTGAACAATCCAAAATAATTTGCATATTCTGAAGCTGTACACATATTTAAATTAGGTGTATAGCCGTTAGTGTTTCTACCATTGTGATAGTAACCAGTAGGTTCACCTGCAAATGCTAAATATTGTTTGTCAGCGTAATCAGTTACAAAGTGTACGTTACCATTTAACTCACCTGACTTGTTTACTACAAATTTACCTCTAAATTGAGAGAACACGCCTTTAACACCTTGTACACTTAAGCCCGCTATAGAACCATAAGCTTGGAAAATACGTTTGTTATAACAAGTATTCCTATTAGAACCACCTGTCTTTCTATCGCTATTTAAAGCCTCAATTTTTGAACTTTCTGCTCCAGTAAATGAAAGGTTATAAGTATTATTACGTGCAGTTTCACTTGTGTAAGCACCATAAACGCCACCAATTATTGAGGCACACATACCATTGTCTTGAACCACATAATTCCAAGCATCCCAAATATGAGTTCTTGAGTCAATTGACATTGTGGAATTATCTTCCATTTGCACGTGAACATTTGTCAATCTGCCAGATTGGTTGGCACAAATACCACCCATAACCGCCCTTTGTCCAGCAGTTTCACCTGGTGTAGTTTCATTCATAGCTCTTAATTTAGCACCACTTTTAACTATCAATTTTACATTGTCAATAGTGCCGATATTTTTACCGCAAACGCCACCTACACCCCAAATACCTTCCCATCTGTAATTAGTTGGGCAAAAATCACCACTCAATTCAAAGGTAACATTTTTAATAGTACCAGCATTTATACTTGCAAAAGCACCCATATAGTAATCATAAGTATCATTATCATATGTAGCTGCTTTATCCACATTAGGCTTACTGCTTCCATTACCATTCATAAGGTAGGTTTGTTCTAGCCAACCTGCAGTGCTATTTATCCTAATTGTATGACCATTACCATCTAGATTAGCTCTAAAATATAAAGTTTGATAATCACTCAAAGTAATATCTAAGTCATTAGTTAAATATAAATTATTTGAACTATTCTTATTGTTGGTCCAGTCAGTTATGTTTCTAATCGGAGTACCGCTTGGCGTGCCTTTAGCTTTACCAATCTCGCTACCAACATCAAATAAGGTATCACTACCGCTAACCGTATTGTCATTATATCCAACAGTACCAACTTGGGTATCACCCTTTGGACTATTTGGTAATAGTCCAAAGGTAATGCCCATTAGCATTGTCAACAATATGGCAATAGCGATAAATGCTATTTTTCTTTTATTTCTTACTGATTCTCTCATAATTCCTCCTAAAAATCAGTTTAAGCCCATTTTATTGCCCTTTTGCTAAAACATTAAAGTAAATATAAGCTGTTCTTGCATTGTTGCTTCCATTTACCGTAGGGTTCGTGTTATTTGTATTAGCTTGGTAGAAATATAGTGTAATAGAAATTTTTATCTTTCCACCATTAATACCTACTGAACCATCCACATTAATGTCATAGTTTTTAATAGTTTCATATATCGGAGTATACAATGCTTTAATATCTGCATTTAGTTTGTTGTAGTCCTCATAATTATATATAGTTACGAAACCTTCACGCTCCCAACGAGTAATATACTTAATTGTATCATTATAATCAACAACAGTATTATTAGTTGTTTTTAGCCAGATATCAAAGTTTTCGATATATTTTTCAAACTGACCGCTTGCATAATCCATATAAGAGATTGTGTGATATTTATCTCCGCTATCAAGTACGTCTTTAGTTAAAGCTACATAATTGATATTGCTATCCTTGATATTCAACTTAATTGTATAAGGATTATTACCAATTGTATTTAAGCCTGTTTGAGTTTCAAAAGCAAGTTTGATTTTAAATTTAACATTATAGCTACCTGCAACACCCAAATTGCCGTTAATACCTTCCCAGCTATCCTCAACAATCTCATAAGTACCAGAGTCACCATTCTCAAAGAAAACCATTGCAGACTTAGGCAAATCGTATTTACTTTGCAAAGTATTTAGAGAGATAGTATTTCTACCATTAATGTACACAGCTGTTGCTCTTCTAGGTCTAACATCAACTTCACGAATGATAGTTTCCTCATAACCTTTTAGTCTTATTTGAACTTCAGTTTTAAAGCCATTGTACCAGTTATTGATATTTGAGTAAGTTACAACACCATTAGTCACACTGAACAATGCGTCTTTAGCTGTAATACTTTCAACCTCGTACTCAAGTTTTCTGCCGTCAAATGTTTCAACCATCAATTTATCTTTGCTGTAGAAGTTATCATAAAACTCTTTAGCATTATAAATATCAATTTCAGCTGTTTCGCCGTCAACTAATTTCAAGCGTCTGTTATCCCAGTGTACGTTTACAACTAATCTCTTAGCACCGGCATTGTTTGGATAAATAAATCTAACTTCTGCCCTTAAATTTGCTTCGTCAAAGCCAGATGGTGTTGCACCAATAAACTCAAATTTTGGTGTTCCGTCCGCACGATTGTTGCGTACATAAACAACTTTATTTAAAGTTTTATTTTCTAGTACAACTGTGTCTGGTAAAGTTTCACCAGCGTGAACAACGACATCACGTACCACTGTATCATTATGGTTTAATAATGTTTTGCTATCCTCTAGGAATATTTTTACAGTAGTTGTAACTGGTGTACCACTTATACTTGCTCTACCAGTTGCGATATAGTAACCAGTTTTCCAACTTCCATCACTATTCTTAAATCCAGCCATATCATTTCTGTCTTTATTTTTAAAGAATATTCCATTATCAGTAAATATTTGAGTATCGTCTGCACCAAAGCCAGTTGGGCTATACTCTGTAATGTACCAACTAGCATAAGCATCGCTATTTAGCAAGTAATCTGGTTTTGTTGCATATTGTTGTCTATCAGCATAGTAGTACATATGTCCTTTATCTGGTCTGTAAGCTTTATTCATAAATTGATTTAAGAAATCAGCCTCAGTTTCCAAAGTTGCGTCATAAGATACATATGGTAATTGCAACTGTGCATTATTTAAGTCAAGGTAGTTCATATCACCAAAGAATGCTGTTTTAGACATATCATTGAATATTCTCAACTCAAATCTTTGACGTTGAATGTCAGTTTTATTACCACCCTCATAACCGATTAGTTGGATATTATCCAATTTACCATCTAGCAACCAAACGTTTGCATTCAATTCACCCTCACCAAATGCTGGTAATGGTAAAAGTCTTGATAACAAGTCTTTAATGTTATATTGGATATCACCATTTAATGCTGCGTTTACTAAAAATCCTGGAATACCTAAACCACCTGCAGCACCCTCAACAATTGGTCTAATCAAGTTGCTCCAAATTCTATCATTAAATGCTAAGCCATCTTCTGGAGTGTAGTTCAAGTTACCAACGGTAACATTTGCACCTGCAAGGCTTAGTTGTAAACCTCTTAAAGCACCAAATAAATCTTTAACCAATTTATTGAAATTACCAGAATTTAGTTCAACATTAATTCTAATATTTTTAACGTCATACATTGTTAATGTAATGCCATTTAACAATGACATTGCGTCAAGGTTACTAAACAATTCGTTAAGTTCCTTTTCACCAGTTGTTTGAACGTTATTGCCACCCTCATCTGCTGTAGATACAAACACATCACCAACTAAATCTTTAATAGTTTGTTTGATGTTTAAGTTCAAGTTAATCCAACCTACAGCACCAGCAATTGAAATACCTGCAATTGTGTTAATCAAATTATCTGTTAAACCTACAAACAAGTAACCATCCGCTTTAATAACTGCATAAATAGCTGGACCTACAACATTATATTTGCTAGTAAATTCATCCATTCTTGAAATGCTTATCAACATATCACCAGCAGAAGCACCACCGCAGTCTAAATTTCTGTCAGCTGTAAGTTTTTCCATAGTGATTTGAGTACGAGCGAATGAGCTTTCAGTTACAGCAGTATTTTTAGCAATTATATCTGCCCATAAGCCGTCCGCACCAGTTGTAGTGTCCTCTAAAATCTTATCAAAAATGCTATCAATCAAATGACTTGTATCCACACCATTAATTTCGTGGAATATACCGCTTGTATTACCAGCATTTTCATTAACAACAAAGTTAGTGTCTTGTTCACCAATCTTAACGATATTTAAACCTAATGCGAATTTATAGTTATTATCAATTTCGGCATTAAGCATTAAGTTACCGCCAAAGATATCAAGGCTTAATTTTGCATCTATATCAAGTGCGATATTAATATTAGCAAGTTTTAGCAAATCACTAATAATATCCGCAGTAAGTTCTGCACTAATAACGCCATTATCAATTGTTAGATTACCTAATAGTTTAACTACATAATCCATAATGTCAACAGAACCATCGTCAGTTGTGTCTGGAACATCTCCAGTAAGCAATTGATAATTTAATTCGTTTACGCTCATATTGTTAGCTTTAGCAATAGTTTCTTGCAAAGCCATTACATTTGCTTGTAAAGGTATTAAACCATTCAAACCACCTAGAGCCTCGTCAATCTTATCAAGAATCATTTGAACGAAGTTAGAGTTAGTAATTTTGAACTTAAACAAGCCAAAGCCTTTCATATCTACATATATTGTACCGTCCTTAACATAAACACCAAACAAGTTAGAGCCGTCACAGTTAAGTTGTAGGAACAATTTAGAGTTTCTTGCATTATCAAAATCGAACTCCCATTGTAAAATCAAGTCAATTTCATTTGCAAACTCTTTCAAATTAAGTTTAATTGGTAGATTGAAGCCTAATTGGTCAGCAGAGATAAACAAACTCAACAATTCTTGAACATCAATTTCTGTAGAGCTTACATCAACATTCAATTTTGCCTCAATATGACCATATTTTAATACATCTTTAACAGCACCAGCTACATCATTATGAGCAAAGTTGCTATAATTGAAATCTGACAAATCAATTTCTGTTTGAACACCAAGCTCAAGAGCGTTTAGTGCTAGGAACAAGTCCACATCTCTTTGATAACTTTGGTCATTATCATCAGTGTAGTGAATTGTAGCACTTAGATTAATACCCTCAGTAGCGGAAGTCGCAAGAGTAATGTCAAAATCTATAAAGCTAATATCAATCATATCACCAACGACAGTCATATTCAAAATTTCTTGAATAGTTTTGCTTGCGATAGTAATTGCGATAAAGTTTTGTAAACCATCAATAGCTTTTGTATTGCCGTCAGCAACCAAGCCTAAGCCGTTTGCCAAGCTATAACCATTTGACATAGAGGAAGTTTGAGTATTGTCATCTGTACCCTCGTCTTTCTTAGTCAAGTTGTTGATAGTTTGAGTCAAGTCCATATCAAGCATTATCTTAGGTAGTTTAATGCTTGCAATTCTTAAACCTGTTAAGTCAGCACAAATTGTACCGTGAGTTTTATCAACTATTTTTCTTCTTGTACCTGGTATTTCATCACCAGCACTATCTACATCCCAAACTTCTTTCTCACTATATTGAGGGAGATTCAAACTAGAGTTACCTGGGAATCTATCATCAAAATAGTACATTTTGATAATTGGAGTGCCAGTTGGTGAGCCATCAAATATAAAGTTTTTGCTATAGCTCATTAATTCGATATAAGCACGAGCGATAATCAATTCTTCGTGTTCTGTACCAGGTATTTCAATACCTTTCTCATCAACATCTAAAACAATACAAGTTTCAAGTTGTAATTGGATAGTTAAGCCTAAGTCAAGTGTGAAATCCTCGTCAAAGTTAACAAAGAATTCATCCATATCCACACCAGCAATAGTTAGCAAGCTTGCCAAGTTATACTTACCAGCTGGAACATTAACTTTAAATCTTAAGCTTATCTTTGTATCGTCAAGTAGTGTTGGTAAAATGCTACCAATTTCAAGTTTTAATGGTTGCTTACCAAATTTAGTCATTAAGTGTTTAATACCATCTTTTTTATTGCCAAATGGCATTAACATTTCGTCTTTAGCAAGTGGTGTACTAGTACCCTCTTTATATTCAATAAGTTCTGAACCAATTGATACTTTATTTACACCCAAGCCAACTTGTAATTTTTGACCATTTTGAGTAAAGCTTACTTGCAAGTTAATACCACTCTCTTGACCGATAGTTAAGCTTCCGTCAACTGCGTCAGTCAATTCACTTGGAATTGTGATATAAACACCTGCTTGCTCTAAGATATCTGCGATTAATTGCAATGTAATTGAAATACGTAGGTAATTAACCTCAGTTACCTCTTTATCTGCGTCAGTATTGTCTCCGTCTGCAATAGTGCTTAAAGCGTTTGCATAAATATTTTGAGCAAATCTTGATTGACTTGAACCGCTGATTGTACTTGCATAAGTTTGTTCTGACAAGTTCAAACCACCAATAGTACCCAAAAGTTCTTTAGTCAAATCTACATCTGCAGAGATGTTTGGTAATTTTAGTCCTAGCATTGAGAATGCTGACAAATCTGCAAACAATGTGCCGTGTGACATTTTGTTTACATCATCAAATATGAACTCAGTATTCAACATACCTTGGTTGATTGTTGCTCTGTCATCCAAGTAGTATACTGACAAGATTGTTCTTTCAGTTTCGCCGTCTGCAAGAGGGAACAATACGTTATTTGTCTTATTAACGATAATTACTTTTGCACGTGCAATACCACTGCCATCTGGAACATATTTACCATCTTCCAATTTTTGGAATTCATCCCACATTAATTGAATTTTAATATCTAAGTCTAAGTCAAAGTCTTCCTCAATAGTGAATGGAATTGAACCAAAGTTTAACTTAAACATTTCTAGCACTTCACCAATGTCGTAAGTACCTTTTGTCAAATGAATTTTAAAGTTAAATGACAAGTCAACATCGTCTAGTGCTCTATAGATAATTGTATTAATAAGCTTTTGACTTAATGGTGCAGGGTCACCAAATGATGTTAAGTCCATACTGCTCATTTCGAACCCTAACATATCGTCAAAGTCCTTATCTTGGATATTTGCACCCAAACCAAGCTTTAATAGGCTTATTGTTGCACCTATCTTTTTAGCTACACCATTACTTGTATCAATTGCAACGATATTAAGTGTTAAACCAGTATTAGCATCAATTCTAATATCGCCGTCCATTTCTGGCAACTCAAATTGAAGCATACCGCCTAATAAGCTATTTAACAACTCTGTTGTAAATTTAATTTCAATTGCACTTACAGTATTGTTGTCTGTACTGCTATCTGCAATTGTAGTAAGCATACTGCCAGAATTCTTAGCGTTGTTATTGTCACCGCTATTGTATGAAATACTACTAAAGTTAATATCCTTTAAAATATCATTAATAGTTTCAGTCAAGTCAATATCCAAAGCAAAGTTAGGTAAGTTAAACTTTAAGATATTGAATGTAGAAAGTTGTAGCAATGCGGTGCCGTGTGTTTTTGTAACAATTGGATTGCCGTCTACGTCCAACACTGGAACATCTACACCATTTTCTTCTTTCATTTGAATAGCATATTCTTTTAAGCCGTTAATGCCGTTATTTGGCTTATATCTATCATCAAAATACATAATTCTGATAACGCCATTACCATTTGGAGTAATAGGGTTCTTTTGTTTATTTTGGATAGTTATCAATGCACGGCTAATAACTTGTTCTTGTTCATACTTTACATCACCACTTATTACATTTCCGTCCACATCGTAGGTTGTAGGTTGTTTAATTGGAACTTTATCACCAAATGCATCTACCTTATCAACCATTGCACTTTGCAATTTAATATTGATATCAAAATCAAATAAGCACTCACCTGCATCGGAAGCTATTGTAACTGGTAGACTTGGTAAGCCACTAATTTCAAAGCCTAGTATTTTGCTTATGTCATAAGTTCCAGCACCTAGTGAGAATTTAATGTTAAATGAGATATCCACATCATCCAACGCACGTTTTGCAAATGATTGAATCAATGCTTGTGAAAATACATTTGGGTTACCGCCAGTTAAATCATCAACGCTGATAAACGCACCATACTTTTCTGGATTGTTCTGCATATCGTTATTAAATTCAGTCATATCAATTTTATTTGGAACACCAAATTTAAATTTAACTACGCTCAAACTTAAAGCAATTTCTTTACCATCGTCAACACCACCGACATTTAAAGTAATGCCGTTTGTTATATCTAAAGTTATGTCAATATCGTCTGGCAAAGTAAATCCTAATTGAACTCCAGCAAGAGCAAGGATTTTATTTACCATAGCTGTTGTAACTTTAATTTGTAATTGTCTGCTCACTATCTCAGCATTGTCGTTTGTGAACATTGCGTATAAAATATCGCTTTCACTTGCAACTTTACCATTTCTTGAGCTGTTGCTTCTTGCACTGAAAGTGCTTGCAGTACTACTCTCTGGGAATAGTTCTGGAATTGCTATATCAAATTTATCTAGCTTGTCGATTTCTGACAAAATCATTTCTGACAAGTCTACACCTAGTGCAAAGCTTGGGATACCGATTTTAATCATATCAAACTGGCTCATATCAAAGTATAGCACGCCGTGAGAGTTGCTTCTTTGAGCCTTTGCAGACTCTGGTATTGTATTATCAACATCAGCAAATCTATCGTCTAGATAGTATACATTTACTGACATATTATCTTTAGGGAATATTGGGTTAGCTTTTTCGTTAATTATGCTAATTTTTGCTCTCGCAATTATAGTTTTCTTTCCATATATCGGTTTATTTCTATCCTCATTGCCTTCTGTATCTTTCTCATAACCGATAATGTTATCATAGTCGGTAACATTTTCCATTTGAGTTTGAATCTTTAGAGTTAAATTCAAATCAAATTTATTCTCAACGTGAATAGTCACGTCTGGAAGTCCTGTGTCTGTACCAAATATTTTAGATATGTTGTAGTCACCCTCATCAAAGTGTAGAGAAGCGGCAAACTCCAAATCTAAGTCATTTATTGCATTATATATTAAATCTTTTACATTACTTATGTATTTCTTGCTAACTACTTGTTCAAGCAATGCATCTAATTCCAAATTTCTAAAATTAGGTATTATTGCACCATCTTTATCAACCAAGTCACCTGTAGCATTCTTTTCACTAGTAGCGTAAATTATGCTCTTTTCAAGGTATTCTCTGTGACCCCAGCCATAACGTACATTATCCATAACTATTTGACCTTGTACGTCAAACAAATCTTTAAGTCTAATGTTGATACGAATGTCTTCAATACCAGTTTTGTTTACATTGATATCAAGTGAAATGTAACCAAAGTCCACATCACCATTGCCCAATGCTGGGATATTAAGTCCAAAGTTCTCGTGTAATGTTTTTACAAATACTTGATTTATTAATACTTGGATTACATTATCTTTATGTGTAATAGAATCTTCAAAGCCAGTACTATATCTTAAGATGTCTAGGATAGTTCCAAGAGCAGGACTAATATAAGATTCACCTTCACTATTGTGACCAATTGCAAATACAACTTGGCTCTTATCTGGCAACTCAACGCCATTGTAGCTATTTACTAAGCCAAATGTTTGGCTATCCGTTTGACCTTTTTTCTCTGGGAAATATTGGTCAATTATTTTCTCTAGCTCACCAGTAAGCATATCAACTGCTTTGCTCAACCATTGAGCAACGTTTGCACCACCAACACGAACGTTACCAACATTAATGCTTAAATGTTCGCCGCCAGGTATATTATCAAGGTTAACAAATATTTGTCTATCTCTTAAATATAAACCAAATAATGGTTGTAGTGTTTCAAGAGTACCTGCCTCTTTATTCTTTCTGTAGTCGTCACCATCATATAATTCAAACAGCAACAAGCTTAAGTCTTGACCATTAACCTCTTTCAATCTTAGGTCTAAGTCAAGCTTAATCACAAAGTCAGTACTAACGGTAATTTCTAAATCACCATTTGCTGGCAAGAACTCATAACCAGCAAACAAGTTTACTAGTTTTCCGATATCAAGCTTATTAACAGATAATTGAATTTCTGTATCAAAACGTAATTTCAATAAACCGAATGGCTTATAATTTTTAATCTTATCACCAATAAAATCTTCATATTTACCAGTTTCAAATGAAGCACTAGTAATCATTTCAAAATATTCAATTCTATCATCGTCATAGATATTTGAATAAACACCTAGCTTCAACCCCTTATCCATATCCATATAGTAACCATCAAAGTCTGCCTCTACATAGACATCAATGTTAGGAAATTTCAAAGTCTTTAAAAAGTTATCAATTGATACTGCCTTCATTTCTGGCTCACCATTTTCCAAAATTTCACCAGTAGGCAACATAAGTTTCATACCAAAGCCACCTAGAACACTATCAATACTAGTACCGCCTAAAGCAGCGATAATTGTATTAATCAATTGGTCTGGGTTAAACTTAAGTGCGATATGACCTGAACCAGTATCCATATCGTATGTAGTCAACTTATTGTCAATTTGGAAAATCAACATAGAAACAAGTTGAATCAAATCAGCAACGCCAGTGTCTTTCATTTCAAGACCTATCGCATTAATTATAGTACCAACCAAAATATCTGGGTCAGTAAATATTCCAATTTGGTCAATTTGTTCATATAGCCATCTAAAATCAACATCCTCTAAATAGAATGCTGTTTCGCCAATGCTCAAATAAAAACCGCCTTCTTTGAAGAAAATTTCAAAGTTATTGCTTTTATCTTCACTTTCAGTACCGTGTTCGTCCTTACAAGCTATAAGACCAAGACCTAATTCAAGTCCACCTGGGTCATTCTCGCTTTCCAATTTGAAATTGCCTTTCAAATAGAACTTATAGTACATAGTGACACGAGCATTATTTACTTCAAAATTGGTTTTTATGATTGACTCAAAATTCATATTAGTGAATTCATCCTCAGCCCCCATTGCCTCTAGCATAACTAGCAACAAATCACCCGGACCAGGTGCTGTTGCATCTGCAGGTGGCACATCAGGAAGTAAGATGTCAGCACTTTTCTCCTTGCACGCAACTAAAGTAACAGCACAAACTGCTAGCAATAGCACGATTAACAAGCAAGCTATAAACCTCTTTTTTCCCATAATTCCTCCATAAATACGCACATTAAAGAGCGTACTAGTCTTTCAACTAAATAAATTATATATAGGCAACCTTAAACAAACCTTAACACCTCCCTAAATTTACATATTCTTTACCTTAACTTTTCTTTCTGTACAATTGTTAGCCTATATCTTACTACAAATCAACGTTTCTAGCAATATGCTGACTAAGACTTTAAATGCCCACATATATATACAAACGAATAAAAATTCTATGAATGACATTGCAAAAATATGCTAGAAATATTGTTGAATATTATCCAAATTAGCATAAGTTTTAGCAAAAAAAATACATAGAATTCACCAATTTTTACATAATAATTTGTACCCTAAATCCCACCAATTTTTGCATAAAATGAGCTAAAAAAATTATAATTCGAATAGTTAATTTAACACACTAAACATTTGATTTGTGTAAAATAGATACAAATTTTTGCCTTTTTTTATTGGATGAAAGAAAGCAAAAACTTGTAAGAGGATAGCAATAAATAGCAGTATAAAACAAGTTGTTTTACAAGAATTTTACAAATAAAAAACACATTTTAGTAGTTTTTGTTCTAAAGAAATTTGTTTCAATGAATTTTTAGATTTTTTTTAATTATTAACTGAATATTTTTTGTTTACAAACAGCTTTAATAGTGGTATAATTATTACAATACTAAATGTTGGTTTAAAATTTATTTTGTCAAAATATCAAACATTTTGCAATAAATTTGAATAAGGTCGAGTATGTTTAAAATTACAGCAATTTTATTTTTGGTATTTAAGGCGATTTACAAAATCGTCTGTGCTGTTTTATACGTACTTGCTCACATTTTGGTATACTTTGGGCTTTGGATACCCGCTGTTTATATGATTATTGCTGGTATTTTAATGCTAACTGGCGGTCTAGATATTACTACAATAAATATTAACAGCATTATTTTTTATATTGGTTTAGCACTCACCTTAATTGGTAGTCTAATAATTACAATTAGACATTTAATCATTAAGCCAATACGTCAAATGCTAGAAAGCGAACGTGCAAAGCGAGAACTTTGGGAACGTAAGGAAAATGAAAAAAAACAACGACTATATGAAAAAAAACCAATTAAATACTTTAAAAAGTATGAGGGAGGAATGCCACATAAAAGCCACCCTTACTATGACCCTAGCATTGATAGAAAAGGTTTTATACCACCAAAAGTATATCGTTCAAGTAAAAACCCTAGTATAATTATTCACGAATATTCAAACCATTTTAAAGTATTTCAAGAATATCCAAATGGTGACTATAAAATGATAGATGTTAAAGACAAGCCTCAAAATACTGAAAGGAATAGACGAAAAAAGAATTATAAGTAATTGTCTATAGTTTAATAATTAGAGCTTACCATCTAGCCACAATATTACATTGTGAGAATCTAATAAACAACCCGTAAGAATATTTTGCTGTAACAAAACTTATTTTAATTGCGTTGACTTACTATTTAAACAAAAGCAGTAGTATTGTTTTAATTTTTAAGAGTTCATATTTAACTGAAAATGATTTAACTTTTACATTTTTTGCTTGTGCATATTTTAAGTTAATTGAGTTTAAAATAATTGTTGCAAATAAAAAAGTAATTTAAGTGATTGGAAACAATTTTCTACATTACGCAGATTTACAACTTTAAGTAAATCGTAGTATAAATAATTATACTAAGTATGTATTTATAAAGAGAATATATATTCAATAACCCCTTATAAATCAAGGTTAATTTGCAATTTATCAAATAAAATAAAAGGAGGTATAAAGGTTATGAAAAATAATGCGAATACAATAAAATCTACAAAACGTAGATTACCTCTTTTTAATTTACACACTAAAAAAGAACGAATTTGGGAACTTGATTTTATACGTGGCATATGCGTACTACTAATGATTTGGGACCATTTTATGTTTGATATAGCCGACATATTTGGCAATGCTTGGGTAATGGCAAATCCTGCTCATAATGGAATTTTGGAATTTGCTGAAAAGTATGAAAGTGGAATGTTGAGAGAAATTTTCCACCCAATAATATTTGATTTATTCTTTTTATTATGCGGTATATCTTGCAACCTTTCAAACAACAATCTTAAGCGAGGTATGCAAGCTTTATCCTTAGCATTTATAATAACTGCAGTTACCTCTATGTTTGATATAACAATTAGGTTCGGCGTGTTACATATGCTTGCCTTTTCAATTTTGTTTTATCATATTATAAGCAAAGTATGTGTAAATGATAAACGACTTATTAGTATGGTTTGTTTAATTGCCTCTGTAGTTATAATTAATGTTGCCAATGTTTATTCCGCAAATCCACCAGACAAAATTGATACAGACCTAGCTTTTTTAGCAGATTATTTAGGTGGTGCATATTATGATTCTGCAGATTATTTTCCATTGTTGCCTAATATTGCATATGTCTTATTAGGTGCAAGCATAGGTGGACTAGTTTATCGTGAACGAAAAACTATTTTACCTTTCCTAGATAAATATGGTTGGTATAAGCCAATAAACTTTTTTGGCACTAAAGCGTTACTAATTTACGTGATACACCAACCAATTATAATATTTATCTTATCACTAATTAGTTTTATATTTATTACTCCCGGCAATTTTGTGTTTATTTAATTTAAAGTAGCAAGTTGAAAATTATTTTGATTGTATAAATTAGCAAAATGATTAGGTTTTCACCTAATCATTTTTGTTTTATTTCATATTATTTTTATCATTATTTTTTTGTTGTTTTAGCCTTTGCTGTGTTGGCAGTTTTTGTAGTTGAAGCTGTCTTTGTAGCTGTAGTCTTAGCAGTTGTTGCCGTTTTAGTTGCAGATGGTTTTGCAGTTGTAGCTTTAGCCTTTTTAACTTTTACTGGTGTCAAAGTCCAAATTCTGTCAGCATACTCAATTATTGACCTATCTGATGAGAAGAATCCACTCTTAGCTACATTAACCAAAGACATTCTATTCCAACGTTCTTCATCACCATAAGCTTTATCCAATGCATCTTGTGCATCAACATAGCTTTGGAAATCTGCAAGGCACATATAAGGGTCTCTAGTTGTTAAAATATGAGCAATCTCATTAAATTTAACGCCACCAATACCATCATTCAACATATCAATTACTCGCTTAATTCTGTAATTTTCGTTATAATATCTTGATGGTTGATATCCGTCTTTATACAATTTAGCAACTTCATTTTCACGCAAACCGAAAATAAAGATATTTTCGTCACCTACATTTTCGTGAATCTCAACATTTGCTCCATCCATTGTACCCATTGTAACAGCACCATTAATCATAAATTTCATATTACCAGTACCAGATGCCTCTTTACCGGCAATAGAGATTTGCTCACTAACATCTGATGCAGGCATTACGATTTCAGCCAAGCTTACACGATAGTTTTCCAAGAATACAACTTTGATTTTGCCATTAATATCTGGGTCGTTGTTAATTTGTTCACCTAACATACAAATCAAACGAATGATTGATTTTGCTGTATAGTAGCTTGGAGCTGCTTTTGCACCAAATATAAAGGTACGTGGATGTATATCTAACTTAGGATTTTCCTTTAATCTAATATACAAATCAATAATATGCATACAATTTAACAATTGTCTTTTGTACTCGTGCAATCTCTTAACTTGTACATCAAAGATACTATCAACATTAACATCAATACCATTATTTTCTTTAATGTAAGTGGCAAGTCTTTCCTTATTTGCTCTTTTGATTTTAGCAAACTCACCAAGAACTTTTTTGTCTCCTTTAAACTTAATTAAATCGCTAAGCTTATTGCTATCTTTCAAAAAGTCATCACCAATTAAAGATACGATATATTTAGTTAGTAATGGATTTGACAAAGCTAGCCATCTTCTATAAGTAATACCATTAGTTACATTTGTAAACTTTTTAGGTTGCATTTTAAAGTAATCATTAAATACATCTTGCTTTAACAAGTCACTATGCAAAGCACTAACACCATTTATTGTGTGAGAAGCTGACAAACACAAGTTAGCCATTCTTACTTGGCCATTTTGCAAAATTGCATTATTTGCGACTTTATTCCAATCATTAGGATAGAAATCCCATAAATCTGCACAAAATCTTTTATTAATTTCAGCAACGATTTGGTGAATACGTGGTAAAAGCATTGCAAACAAGCTTTCTGGCCATTTTTCAAGAGCTTCTGCCATAACTGTATGGTTAGTATAACTCATTGTTCCGCAAACTATTTTCCAAGCATCGTCCCAGCTATAGCCATAAGTATCAAGCAATAGCCTCATAAGCTCTGGAATACACAAAGTTGGATGTGTATCATTGATATGGATAGAAACTTTATCAGCAAAGTTATCTAAAGTGCCATAATCGTTTAAATGTTTTTTGATAATTGATTGAATTGATGCAGAAACAAAGAAATATTGTTGTTTTAATCTTAGTGATTTACCCTCAATATGGTCATCAGCTGGATATAATACTTTGCTTATAGATTCCGCAAGTGATTTATTGTACAAAGCTTTGATATAATCACCTCTTGAGAAAGCTTGCATATCAAAATCCATAGATGCTTTAGCATCCCACAATCTCAATGTGTTTACAGCATCTGTATGATAACCACTGACATTCATATCATAAGGGATGGCAAGTACTGTATCTGCATTTTTTAGCTCTACTACCATTTTGTTATCGTGCCAATGTTGTACAACTTCGCCACCAAAAGTAACAGGGAAAATATCATCTTCACGAGGTGCAAGCCATACAGCACCATCTTTTAGCCACTCGTCTGGCAATTCCATTTGCCAACCATCAGCCATTTTTTGCTTAAAAATACCAAACTCGTATTTGATAGAAAATCCGCTTGCTGGATAACTTAAATTTGTAAGTGATTCCATATAAGCAGCGGCAAGTCTACCTAAACCACCATTACCAAGGCCAGCATCTGGCTCAATTTCACACAAATCGTCAACAGTGCAACCATATTTTTTACAAGCATCATTTACCATATCAGTTATACCAAGGTTGAACAAATGGTTTTTTAATGATTTGCCTAGCAAAAACTCCATTGACATATAATAAACGTGTTTAGCTTTTTGTTCTGCACAAGCCTTTTTAAAAGCAAGTCTTTTTTCTGTCAAAATGTCTTTAACTGCACTTGCAATAATCTTGTAAAGTTGATTGCGGTTACAATCTTCAATTTTTCTACCAAACATAATGGTAGCCAAACTTTCAATTTTTTTACCAAATTCTTCTGTTGTTATCATATTACTCCTTAAAAATCGCAGAAAAAACTATCAGACTTTCATACGATTTAAAAAATTATTAACAAATTAATTTTGGCATTCTTAATTATTAGAAATAAGCTTTGCCAAAGTATATTAAATATGGATAATTCTTAAACGAATTAGCATATATCTTTTTTTATTATATGACAAATTTAAATAATAAGCAACTAAAAAGCAATGTAAAAATATTTTTTTACAATTGCCTTTTAGTATTTAATTTTCCAAACAGCGGATAATTTACAATTGCTTATAATTTAATTAAAGCCTATCATACAATTCCAAATACTTGCTTGCAGATGCTTTCCAAGAGAAATCGCAAGACATTGCATTGGCAATAATTGAGTACCATTCTCTCTTGTTATGGTAAGTACCAATTGCTCTATAAATAGCATCACACATATCGTCTGCGTTAAAGCTGTAAAAGGTAAATCCATTACCAGTAAGTTCTTGAGGATTAAAACCAATAACTGTATCGTTCAAACCACCAGTACGTCTTACAATAGGAATAGTACCATATCTCATAGCAATCATTTGACTTAAGCCACAAGGCTCAAACTTAGATGGCATTAGGAACATATCACTACCAGCATAAATCTTGTTCGCAATATCTGTTGAGAAATTTATTATTACCTTAAGTTTGCCATAATATCTGCCTTCAAGTTCTTGCAATTTACTCTCATACTTCCAATCGCCTTTACCAAGAATGATAATTTGCAAATCACTTTGCATTAATTGGTCAATTCTAGCAACAAGCAAATCAACACCTTTTTGTTCAGTCAATCTTGTAACCATACCAATAAGTGGTGTATTGCTGTTAAAGTTCATATCAAACATCTTCAAAAGCTCTTGCTTATTAACTTGTTTATCCTCAATAGTAGTAAAATCAAAATTCTTAAACAATGCCTTATCTGTTGCAGGATTGTACAAATCAGTATCAATACCATTTACAATACCGCTTAACTTATAACCCCTTTGTCTTAAGATATTATCAAGTCCATATGCATAATATCTATCCATAATCTCATTTGCATAAGATGGAGATACTGTTGTAACGCTATTACTTGCCTCAATCGCACCTTTCATAAAGTTAGTACATTTTGCATATTTAACTAGACTATGTCTATCCTCTGGCAATCCCAAAATATCAGTAATCAAATCTTCACCATATTTGCCTTGGAATTCAATATTATGAATAGTAAATACAGTTTTTATATTTTGATATTCTGGAATACCTCTGTAGAAACAATCCAAGAATACTGGTGCTAAAGCTGTGTGCCAGTCGTTAGCGTGAATAACATCTGGATAAAAATCAATTAATCTCAATGCTTCTAAGCACGCTTTTGAGAAGAAAGCAAATCTCTCTGCATCATCAAAATGACCATAAATACCATTACGTTTAAAATAATATTCGTTATCCACAAAATAATAAGTCACACCATTGTAGTTATATGAGAATAAACCGCAATATTGATAACGCCAAGCAAGTGTTACATACACACTGCCAATATATCTCATAGCGTTTTTAAAGTCTTGAGGTATATCCATATACAATGGTAAAATCACCCTTGCATCTGCCCCAAGTGCATTTAGAGTTGCTGGCAATGCCCCCGCAACGTCACCCAAACCACCAGTTCTAATAAATGGTGCAGACTCACCAGCTAAAAACAAAATCTTTTTCTTTGGAGTAGCCTCAACCTTTTCTGCCTTTACAACTTTCTCTGTTTTTTTAGTTTTAGCAACTTGCTCATTCTTGGTTGTCTTTTCTGTTTTAGCAACCTTTTCAGTCTTAACTGCTTTTTCTTCTTTTACAGCCATTTCAGTTGTAGCCACATCAGCTTTTGCTACCTTTGGCTTACTTTCACTAACTTTAGTTTTAGGCTTAGCCTCTGCATCCACCTTAACTGCAGTAGTTTTTGCCTTAGGTTTTGTATCAAGCTTTGCTTTTACCTCAACGTTTGCTGACTCTGTAGTAGCTTTTGTTGCCTTTGGCTTAGTTTCAACTTTTATTTCCTCTGCCATTTTAGTTTCATTTTTACCTTTTGAAGTAGTTTTATTTTGAGTACCCATTTACTCGCCCCCTTTACAAATTAAACTGTCTTTCCCTTTGCGATAACAACTGGATATGTGTCATAACCAGCAATACGCCTATCCTCAGTTATAACTACATTTTTATCTGTGATAGTATAACTTAACTCTGCATTTTTTTGTATTATGCCGTGTTCCATAACAATACTATTACGTATTACAGCACCTTCCTCAACCACTACACCACGGAATAGAATACTATTTTCCACTGTGCCATTGATATCACATCCATCAGCAATCAAGCTGTTTTTAACAGTAGATTTTTCCCTATAAATGGTTGGAACACTATCCTTTGTTTTAGTATAAATTTTACCTGCACGATAGAATAAGTCGTTTCTAACTTTGCTATCTAGCATTTTCATATTTTCACCATAGTAAGATTGAATATCGTCAATAATTGCAGAGTATCCACTATGTAAATATGCAAAGATTTTAAGTTTATCAAGATTTTGTTGTAGTGTATGACGCTCAAAATTCATATGACCTTGCTCATACCCAATTTGTATCATATTTACAAGAAAATCTTTTTTCATTAAATAAATGTTCAAAGAAATCTGTGATGTTTCGTCTGACTTAGAATTCTTAATAAGCATTTCCTTAACAAAATTATCTTTATCACATTCCACAATAACTCTTGTACAATTGTTTGGTTTTGCCATATGTGTAACCATTGTAATATCTGCACCAGACTTGATATGAGCATTATAAACTTCCTCATAGTCAATATTTGCTGCAATATTACTATTAGTTAAAACAATATAATCCTCTTTTGCATTTGTAATATAATCAAGAATACCATACAAAGCTTCTATCTTACCTCTGTAAACATTTCTGCTTATGTTAGAAACATATGGAGGAAATACGGCGATACCACTATTTTTTCTATTCAAGTCCCAGTCACGACCCATTCGGATATGGTCCATAAGCGAACTATAATTTGATTTAGTTACAATACCAATAGTAGTAATGTTGCTGTTGACAAGATTAGATAATGTAAAGTCAATCACTCTGTATCTGCCACAGAAAGGCAAGGACGCAGTTGTTCTGTGAATTGTTAATTCGTTTAACTTTGCTTCTGCATTATCACTTGCAAATACTACACTCATAATGTTATTATTCATACTTCACCTCCGTCAATCATTGCATTAACTGGCACTTTTGAATCTGGTTGAACAATAGCGTTAGGACCTACCACTGTAATCTGCCATTCCCCAGCAACTGGAGCTGACTGAAACTCTCCAACCACAGCACCGCTACCAATAATAGCATCTGCACCAATTATTGAATATTTAACCACAGCATTATCTTGAATTATAACACCTGGCATAATAGTGCAACCCTCAACAATTGCATTTTCGCCAATTACTACAGATGGTGAAATAATAGAGTTTGTAACAGACCCAGAGATTGAGCAACCCTCTGTAATCAAGCTGTTTTTAATAACAGCACGTTCACCAGTGAAATGAGGTGGTTCAGCTGTTGACCTAGCATAAATTTTCCACTTATCATCATTTAAAACTAAGCCACTCTTTGTATTTAGCAAATCCATATTTGCTTCCCAAAGGCTTGAGATTGTTCCAACATCTTTCCAATATCCCTTAAACTCATAAGCGAATAATCTTTCACCTGCATTTAACATATTTGGAATGATATTTTTACCAAAATCATTTTCAGATTTTTTATCATTCTCATCCTCAACCAAATACTTTTTAAGTTTTTCCCAAGTAAAGATATAAATACCCATAGAAGCATTAGTACTCTTTGGCTTTTTAGGTTTTTCCTCAAACTCATAAACACTGCCGTCTGGGTTGGTATTCATAATACCAAACCTTGACGCTTCTTCCTTAGGCACATCAATAACAGCAATTGTACAATCAGCATTGCGTTTCTTATGTGCAACTAACATTTCGGAATAATCCATTTTGTAAATATGGTCACCAGATAGAATTAATACATATTCTGGCATAAATTTATCAATAAATGCAATATTTTGATAAATTGCATTTGCAGTACCTTTATACCACTCACCGGACTTGCCTCTCATATAAGGTGGTAAAACATAAACACCACCATTCAATCTGTCCAAATCCCAAGGTTGTCCGTTACCAATATATTGGTTCAAATCAAAAGGTTGATATTGAGTCAACACTCCAATGGTATCAATACCCGAATTTATACAGTTAGATAGCGGAAAATCTATAATTCTATATTTACCGCCAAAAGGCACAGCTGGTTTTGCAGTATCCTTTGTCAAAACACCTAGTCTAGTACCTTGACCACCTGCAAGTAACATTGCAACACATTCCTTATTATTGTGTAACATTAAACCCCCTCCTACTCTTTACATTTTAAAAACATAACACTGTTAGGTTCAATTTCAAGTGTAATGTGATAATCTTGTCCGTGTAGCCCACCTTTCTTTGCTCTATAAGACTTGTTTTTAATCTTATGACCGCCAAATTTTTCAAGCGAACTATCAAGTTTTACGCTGTAACTACCATTCTTTGGCACGCCCATATCATACTTTTCTCTTTTAACTGGTGAGAAGTTTACAACAACAACAGTAAATTTCCCGTCCTTTGCATATCTAACAAAAGATACTATATTTTGAACATTGTCATCAACAACAAGCCACTTAAAGCCGTCATAACTACAATCTTGTTCGTACATTTCTTTATTTTCAAGATAATACTTATTTAGCACTTGAACAAAATCTTGCAGTTTCTTATGCTTGTCATATTCAAGCAACAGCCAGTCCAAACCTTGTTTATAATTCCACTCTATAAATTGTCCAAACTCATTACCCATAAATGACAATTTCTTTCCAGGGTGTCCAATCATATAGCCATAAAAAGCTTTCAATTCCTCAAACTTATCGTCATAGTATAATGGCATTTTTCCAATCATACTACACTTTCCGTGTACAACTTCATCGTGTGACAAAGGCAAAATATAATTTTCTGAATAAGCATATGTGATAGAAAAAGTAACTTTATTATGATTATCTTTCCTAAAGAATGGGTCAAGTGATACATAACTTAACATATCATTCATCCATCCCATATTCCATTTATAGCTAAAGCCAAGTCCGCCGTCCTCTGTAGGTTTAGTCACCATAGGGAAAGCGGTAGACTCTTCCGCCACCATAATAGCACCCTTATGAATAGTCAAACAAGTTTTATTCAAATCTTTCAAAAAGTCGATTGCTTCCAAATTATAATTACCGCCAAAGCAGTTTGGTCGCCATTCGCCATTTCTTCTGCCATAGTCAAGATACAACATACTAGCTACTGCATCAACTCTTATTCCGTCAATATGGTACTCACTAAGCCAGTACATTGCAGAAGATATCAAGAATGATTTTACCTCATTTTTGCTGTAGTCAAATATTCTTGTTCCCCATTCCTTATGCTCGCACTTTAACTCATCAGAATACTCATAAAGCCTTGTGCCGTCAAATTCCATTAAGCCGTGTTCGTCTTTTGGAAAATGTGCAACAACCCAATCAAGAATAACACTTATACCCGCCTTATGACATTTATCTATAAAGTACATAAAGTCCTTAGGCAAGCCGTATCTTGAAGTTGGTGCAAAAAATCCCGTTGCTTGGTATCCCCAAGACCCGTCAAACGGATATTCCGTCATAGGTAAAAGTTCAATATGAGTATAACCCATTTTTTTAACATATGGTATTAATTCCCTTGCCATATCTCTATAGCTATAATAATTGCCGTCTGGATATTGCTTCCAAGAACCAAAATGCAACTCATATACATTTATAGGTTTATCAAAAGTACTTGAATTGTCACGATTGGCTATCCATTCCTCATCTGTCCAATTATATTTATCAAGTTCATAAACTTTAGAAGCATTTTGAGGTGCAGTTTCTGCGTGAACCGCATAAGGGTCACACTTTAAAACTTTACTGCCATCTTTTTTGAAAATACAAAACTTATATGCATCATATTTTTGAGGTTTAGCAGTAACACATTCCCATATTCCATCGGAAATTAATTCGAACTTGTCCACACCCGATTGCCAATGATTAAAATCTCCTACTAGGTGCACTGCCAAAGCATTTGGTGCCCAAACACGAAACACCCAATTTTTTCCTTCCTTATGAGGGCTGAAAAATTTATATGACTGATAATTCTTGCCTTCGTGATACAAATAAATAGGCAAATCTTTTTGCGTATTATTCATATACCCCCCTTTATCTATTTATTGTATATATTTTAACACATTTTACCATATTCGTCAATACCCAATTTGTGAAAAAAGGCATTTTTCTGTAGATTTTATTAGATTTTAACATTAGCATAATTTAAAAGTTTGCTAACACTTAATAATAAAAACATTTTACTTCCATTTTTTTCTTTGATTTCAATGCTATAATAATAGTTACTTCACCAAACTTTTATGGTTTGAGAATCTAAATGTTTAGTAAGTTAGTCAACTAATAATATTTATTCTCTTTCAAAAACAAGCCAGCTTAAGCATATAAAATTATTGCAAACATTCACTATAATAAATCATTAGTATTCTCCCTAATCAAAATAATAAAATTCACTAAAACGATTGCTACTTTAACGCCATTAAACATTTGCTATACTACCATTTACAAATATGTTGCTATAAAATAAATCCTAATTTTAAAGACAAAATTACTAATTTTTCGAATCATTAATTTCGCAAAAATTTCAAAATAGTACCGATTTTCGATAGTTTTATTTAAAAAAGTGACGACAAAGCGTCACCTTTTTAAACAATGTAAGATTTATTCAAAGTAAACCCAAAGAGATTTATTACGCTACATTTATAACAATACACAAAGTACTCCGCCCTTGCCCTCATTGACAATTCTGCAAACAGTTTTACGCATTTTGTTTTGAGCATCAGCTGGCATATTGTACATTTTTTGAGATAAGCCGTCTTTTGCTATATCGCACAATTTTTTACCAAACATATTAGTTTGCCAAATTTCGTCCAAATTTTCCTTATATTCGCCCTCAAGATAATTTACCATTTCTTGTGCACTTGCACCAGTTGCGATTATAGGATTAACGCTTGTTTGAATATCAACCTTCATAATATGCAAACAACTACATTCCGCAGTCATTTTTATATTCTTTTTGTTGCCATTAACTTCAAATTCTGGAGTGTTATAACAAATCTCACTTTCATTAGGAACAACAATACCATAGCCAAATTGTTCTACTGACTCAAGTGCTTTATCCATTTTACTTGAAATTTTTATTGCACGACTTGCATTTTTGATATAACCAAACAATGCAGACTCGTCTTTAACATCAACTCCACAGCAATCACTCAAAACTTGGTAGAATAACTCCTCTTTTGGCATAATGTTAATTGCAATACTTCCATCATCAAAATGTACATTTATGTTATCTACATTATTAAAATCTGTATCATTATCAAAAATATCTTTTAATTTTGTATAGTCACACATTTTATTAACATTAACAATTTTATCTGCAATCGCACCCATTACTTTGCTTATAAGCTCACTATCAAATGAAAGCATTTGCATCCATTTAGGCAAATTTACTCCAATCATTCTAAGTGGAAATTCACCTAAAATACAACCAAGTAATTCTTGAATGTCACCTACTAACATTTTGCTTACATTCTTTGCAACAACTGTTACACCATACTTATTAGACATATCACTTACAAGTTTTTGAGTGTCTGCACTTTCTGGATTTTTAGTGTTAAGCAAAATGATAAATGGTTTATTTGTGCGTACCATATCTGCAATAATACGCTCCTCTGATTGCTCATAATCCCCACGTGCAAATTCAGTAATGCTACCATCAGTAGTTACAACAATACCAATAGTTGAGTGGTCACACATTACCTTTTTAGTACCAATCTCACCCGCTTCAGCAAACGGAATCTCGTGAGCAAACCAAGGTGAATTTACCATTCTATCTTGATTTTCCACACCATTAACCATATATCCAACGCAGTCAATCAATCTTATATTAACATTAAGATTATCCGCCAAATCTACCTTAACTCCTTTGTCAGGCACAAATTGTGGTTGAGAAGTCATAACCGCCTTACCTGTCGCAGATTGTGGTAATTCGTCTACAATTCTTGACTTTTCATTTTCATCTTCCAATTTTGGCAAAACAAGCTCATCCATAAATTTTTTAATAAATGTTGACTTACCACTTCTAACTGGTCCAACCACTCCGATATAAATATCACCATTTGTTCTTTTTGCAATGTCTTGATAAATAGTTACGCTATCCATTCTCTATCCTCCAAACCTTTATCATTATAGAATATTGCGTACTTATTCCAATTATGCAAACAAATTGTATTTTTTTTGCAAAAAATTAATTTTAACCACCTTATTTAAAGTCAAATAATTAATTTGTATAAAAGATAGACTAATGCTTTATACACTTTATAATCTATTTTGTTGCTTTTTGTGTTTTTTAATGATATAATTAAGTCAATAATTATTTAGAGGCAAATGATGAAAAAATTAAATTACAGCCAAAAAAGACAGATTGTTTTATCCGCTATTGCAGTTATTACATTAATAATTGTAGTACTAGGCTGTGTTTTATTAATTTATTTTATATATGGTCAAGCACTATTCTCTGCTAAAAGTATTCAACTAAAAAAAGCAGAGGAATATGCGGAACTTACAAGTACAACACAAAAAAACGGAGTGGTATTTGTTGGTGACAGCATTTTTGAATTATATAAATTAGACAAATACTACAAAGGTAAAGATTATATAAACCGTGGTATTTCAAGCAACAAATCCGCAGATGTTTTAGCAAGACTTCAATCAAATGTAATAGACTTAGAACCTAATATGGTAATAATTCACGTTGGCACAAACGATATTGGACATTTTGTCAGTGATGAAGATTATTTATATAATATGTCTCAAATTATAGATAACATTCAAACACAACTACCTGAATGTAAAATCTTGATTGATTCAATTTATCCAACTAGAAGACTTAATAATTACAATTCAATCAATCTTACCAAAACTCGTGACAATAAAAAGATTAGGAATGTTAATGAAAAATTAAAAAATCTTTGTGTCGTTAAAAATGTAAAATATATAAACACTCATAACCAATTACTTAATGGTGAGGAATTGCATAGAGATTATACCATTGACGGACTACATTTAAATGACTTAGGTTATAAAGTTGCAAGTAATGAAATAACAAAGGAAATCAATCAACTACTAATAGATTAAAATACTAATAAAGCCAAGAGTTTGTAAAAAACTCTTGGCTTTTTATATTTGAAATTTAAAATTTTTGTTTAATTTAAAAAATGATAATATTTTAATGTAACAAAGTAATCATTATTGCTTGTTTTCCTTTGCTATTAGAATTCTCCATTCTTTTTAAACAAATAGAGTAAAGCTTATCATAAAAAGCTTGAACTTTATCAAACTTTTATTTTTAATTATATATGAATTAAATAAACAATATTATAATAAACTAATTAAACTCTAAAATGATAAATAGATTATTTAAATACTAAATTTATTGTTTATTGTTTAAACACCAATCTGTTTTAACAATTTTACCATTTGCCGTGGGTCACTACTATAATAGTCCGCTCCAATCTCTTTTGCGACATTTTCATTAAGCACTGCACCGCCAACAAAAATTACAATATTATCATCCACACTACGAACGGCTTTAATTGTGCGTTCCATATTTTTAACAGTTGTAGTCATTAATGCGGATAGTCCTAATACTTTTGGTTTATGCTCCAAAACACTTTCTACAACTTTCTCAACTTTAACATCTCTACCTAAATCAATAATATTATATCCGTAATTTTGCAAAACTGTTTTTACAATATTCTTTCCTATATCGTGAACATCACCCTCAACTGTTGCAAGCAAAACTTTTGCTCCATTCATTTCAATATTATCGCCTAGTGACAATTTGATAATATCACAGACACTTTTTGCCACCTCTGCAGAACTTATAAGTTGAGGCAAAAATAACTTTCCACTTTCATACAAATCACCAACAATGTCCAACGCAGGGATAACTTGTCCCTCTATAATATCAAGTCCATTTTGTGTTTGCAATAAACTTTTAACTTTTTGTTCCGCCTTACTCTTAAGTGACTTTATAATACAATCTTTTAAATCGCAATCTATTTCAACATTTGTTACTTTAGTTTCTACATTTGCATAATTCTCAATATATTGAGTACCTTTAACATCCGCACCACTAATCAAATTATACACTCTAAAGCTTTGCATCATCTCTGCAATGTTAGGATTGATAATAGCTAAATCCAAACCAAAGCTCAATGCCATAGTTAAAAAGTGGCTATTAACAATTATCCTTTGTGGCAGACCAAATGAAATGTTTGATACGCCAAGTACTGTTTTTACCCCTAGCTTTTGTTTTACAAGTGCAACCGCCCTCAAAGTTTTCATTGCTTGCTCTTGCTCTGCACCAACCGTTAAGGTCAAACAATCAATTATTATGTCTTCCTTTTTAATACCGATTTTCGTTGCTTTTTCAACTATCTTTTCAGCAATTTGCAATCTTTTTTCTACGCTATCTGGTACACCATTTTTATCAAGGGTAAGTCCTAATACCATTGCTCCATATTTTTTAGCTACTGGCAAAATTTTATCAAGTACTTCGTCATCACCATTAACAGAATTTATAATTACTTTACCATTTGCATATCTTACGCCTGCCTCAACAGCTTTGGGGTCACTACTATCAATTTGCAAAGGCAAATCAACTACGCCTTGCACAACTTTAACGGCAAGTTTCATCATTTCTGCCTCGTCAATGTTAGGCACACCCATATTTATATCAAGTATATCTGCTCCAGCTTGATATTGCTCTACAGCTTGACTTTCAAAATATCCAATATCTCTATCGTTAATTGCTTGTCGCATTAATTTTTTGCCAGTAGGATTAATTCTCTCACCAATAATCTTTGGGCTATCAAGCTCTAAATATCTTGTGCCACTAGCAAGGCAAGAGCATTTGTCAACTTCTCTTTTTACAATTTTACAGCCGTCAATCTTTTTCTTAAGTTCCGCAATATATTTTTCGTCAGTTCCACAGCAACCGCCTACCAATGCTACACCTTTTTTCACAAATTTTGCCATAACTTCGGCAAACTCTTCCGCAGTTACATCATATTCTGTTTTCCCATTACGTATAACTGGCAACCCAGCATTTGGCTTTAGCATTATAGGCAAACTGCACTTATTAACCAATATGTCTACTATGCCATCCAATTGCTTTGGTCCAAGTGAACAATTAGCACCTAATGCATTAACTCCAAGTCCCTCCATCGTAGCAATCATAGCTTCAATAGGTGTTCCAGCAAAAGTCCTTTTGTTTTGGTCAAAACTCATAGAGCAAATAACTGGTTTATTGCTGTTTTCCTTAACAGCAAGCACTGCGGCTTTTAGCTCATATAAATCACTCATTGTTTCAATAACAAACAAATCAACGCTATCTTTGGCAATACAAACGATTTCCTTAAAAGTTTCATAAGCAGTATCAAAAGTCACACTACCAATCGGCTCAAGCAATTCACCAATACTGCCCATATCTAAAGCTACATATCCATGCCCAACCTCTTTTGTTGCATCTCTTGCAATCTTTATAGCACTTTCTATTACCTCTTTATAAGGATAATTTTTCATCTTTATTGCATTTGCACCAAATGTATTTGTGTAAATAATATCCGCACCTGCTTTTAAGTATTTGATATGAATATCATACACTATTTGAGGGTCAGTCAAATTTAACATTTCAGGCTTGTCACCCACTTTTAGTCCCGATTTTTGAAGCATTGTTCCCATTGCTCCATCTAAAATCAAAACTTTTTTACCAAATAAATTTACCATATATTATCCTCTAAATTAAAAACTTTTTGCCTTGCTACACTTAACTTTACAATTGCCTTTTTGTGGGCAACTCAAACAAATATTACTAAACAATTGTGGTTTATTTGAAAAGCCTATAAACGCTGTAATAGACTTAAGTGGTGACATAAGGTAATTATCATTTACGCTTATTCCAAGAAATTTATCTGCACCCAAACTTGTTATCAAATGCTTTTGCAATTTAATGTCCAAATCACCATATCCAGCACTAAATCTCATAGTTACGTATTTTTCTTTAAACTGCAATCGCAATTCCTCTTCCAAGCTATCCATTACACTCTCAACATACACGCTTGCTACTGCGTCCATTACAACTGACCTTTTCATATCCACTTTGCTATAATAATCTATCTTTCTGTCAACCGCCATTCCAAGAGTTACAGCCATAGTCGCAATTTGCTCACATTCATAAAATAAATTGTTAATGTCATTGCTTATCAGCGAAATGCCTAAATCATTTAAATAATAAAAACCATCGCTTTTTTTGCAATCACTTACAACACATATTTTTTTAGGTGTACAAAAAGTTAAAAGTTCGTCAAAAACATCATCAATTAAGCTATCAAATTCACAATCAACAGCCTTATAATTAAGATATTTTTTAACCAAACTTTTATCAATTTTCATAAAACCTCAAATACTTAATATGTAAGCAACCCTTTAACGCAGTTGAAAATCCTTACTGCAACCGCTGGGTTATTCATAGTATATAAATGAATACCGCTAATATCACTTGAAAGTAGTTCCACTATCTGCTCAACCGCAAAGCTTGTACCTGCATCAAACATTGCATTATCGTTTTGACCATACTTTGCAATAAGCTTTGTAAGTTCTTTTGGCATACTTGCACCAGATAAGGAAATTATCCTCTCAATCTGTCTAGTGTTGGTGATAGGCATTATACCTGCTTGAATAGGTACTTCTATACCAGCAATGTCTGCCAAATCACGGAATCTATAAAATTCCTCATTATCAAAAAACATTTGAGTAATAAGCCCGCTTACACCACTATCAACTTTTTTCTTAAGATTGATTATATCTTGCTTTTGTGATGGACTTTCATTATGTCCAGCTGGATAACACGCTGCAAGCACATTAAATTTATCACCCATTTTAGACTTAATATAGTAAATCAAATCACTTGCGTGTTCAAAATCACCTTTTTTAGTTACATTAGGATTTTTATCACCACGCAAAGCCAAAATATCATTTACACCTATTTTATTTAAAGAATGCAAAATCTCATCAATCTCTTCTTTCTGTGAACCTACACAAGTAAGATGTGCTACTGGTTTACTTTTGCCATTATCAGCAATTAGCTTGCACACCTCAACCGTTCTGTTGTCCTTTGCAGTACCACCCGCACCATAAGTTACACTAACAAAATCTGGCTTTAAATCTAAAAGTGAATCAGTTACCTCTTTTATCCTTTCAAAACTTGTACTTTGTTTAGGCGGAAACACTTCAAAAGAAAAAGAATGTCGCCTATAATTATTCTCATTTAACATACAACACCTATCCTTACTAACGCAAAATATATTTCATTAGTTTTTTCACCTTATCATATTACCACAAAAGCTGTAAATTTGCAATTAAATAATAAAAATTTATAATTTATTATTATTACAATTTCAAATACTTACTTGTAATTTTGCTAATACTTTTTTAAATAGCGGTTCGCACTTTCTATAAAAATTCTTAAACGCATTGCAATACTCAATACTAAGTTTTTCCCTCTTACACCCCCCGCCTCGGCAAATTTTAAAACATTCGCAACTTTTACATTTTTCATTTACTATATAAGATTCTTTTAAAAACTTAATAGCCTTTTCACACATAAAAATTGCACGAAAATCGGTATTATTTATATTTCCAAGTAACCACTCGTCTGTACAATAAAAATCACACGGATATATATTGCCATTTCCCTCAATTACAAATTGCCTTGAACAAACACCATTCATACCGCATTGGCTAGCACTGCTACCAGCAAAAAGTCTAACCAAATTATCCATACTACGTATACTTATGTAATTATCATTCAAAAAATCTTTTGCAAACAATTTAAAAAGCTTAATCAAATAATTTTGATATTGCAACTCTGTCATATAAAGCTCGCTTGTCTCATCACAATTAAACGGCTTTAAGCAAGGTATAAACTGCAAAAATTTATATCCTTTTGCCTTGAAATATCTATAAATACTTTCCAGATTATCCGCAAAGTATCCAGTAACTACACTTAATATATTATAATCGACTTTATGCTTTTCCAATAACTCAATTCCCTTCTCAATGCTATCAAAAGAGCCACTACCATCTGCCATAACTCTAAATTTATTTGAAACAATATCACCGTCAAGACTAACACCAATTAAAAAATTATTTTTTTTAAAAAACTCTGCCCACTCATCATCTATAAGTGTTGCATTGGTCTGCAAACTATAATTTATTTTACCACTATAGCCTATACTCAGTGCCATATCCACAAAATGCTTAAAATATTCCTTGCCCGCAAGCAAAGGTTCACCGCCTTGAAATACAATATATATAGTATCACCATTTGCAAAGTCTGTCGCTTTTTTTATCAAATTGTCAGCAGTATCAAAACTCATAACACCAAGCTGTCCCTCCTTTCTACTACTTACAACTTGATTATAAAAACAATATTTACACCGCATATTACATAGCCCTGATGCAGGCTTAACCATTATTGACAATGCTGGCATACCTTTTACCTCACTAAATAAAGTTTTGTAATGTCCAAACATTTAAAATTTAACTATTTTTTTAAATGTTATATTTTACATAATTATATCACGCATTTGATATTTATTCAATAGTTTATCTTGTAATTTTTGTAAAATATTACGAAAATCGGCACTAAAATAGAATTTTTTATAAAACGCTATTGCCAATTTGCTTTAAATGTGATATAATGTTTAACGTAATCAATGTATTTAATTTGTGTACAAAAGGATAAGCTATGAATAAAATTATACAAGAAACTTTTGAGCAATATAAAATAAATAATGCTAAGCTAATTAGTTATGGTTTTGTACTACAAAATAATATCTATACATACAAAACTCTTATAGTAAACAATCAAATGCTACTGACTATTTCAGTTGATGTAAAAGGCAATATTGACACACAAGTATTTGATTTAGAAAGTGAGGAAGTGTACACATTATTTTTAGCGGAAGGTGCAAGTGGAGTTTTTGTCGGTGAAGTAAAAAATGCTTATCAAAAAGTATTAATTGATATAAGAGAAAAATGCTTTGATAAAACAAATTTTACAAGTAAATATGCTCTACAAATAATTGATTACATTTATAACAAATTTGGTGACAAGCCAGAATTTTTATGGTCAAAAACACCTCGCAATGCAGTTTTTAGAAGATATGATAATAAAAAATGGTATTCTGCTATACTTACAACCAAAGCAAAGTCTATTGGGATTAATTCAGAAAACATTGTTGAACTTATCGACTTGAGAGTGCCACTAAATTTACCAAGCCAAATTATAGATTACAAAAACTTTTTCCCAGCATATCATATGAATAAAAATAATTGGATAACTATCAATCTTAGTGATTGCGATTTTCCTATTGAAAATATATTCACTTTTATAGGTGTAAGCCACGATATAGCTGGTAAAAAATAATAAAAAGATAAAAATCATACTAAAAAAACATTTGTAAAATGATACATTTTATGATAAAATAACTTATATACTAAAGAATAAGGAGCAACAAATGTTAAAAGCATTATTACTAAAATTAAAAGAAGCATTAATTTCTGTATTGCCTATTGCAGTTATAGTGCTTATAATATCTTTCACACCGCTTGTCAGTCTGTCAACTACCGAAATAGTTGCTTTTGCTGTTTCTGCGGTATTTTTAATTTTAGGAATTGGTCTTTTTAATTTAGGTTCAGACTTAGCAATGACACCAATGGGTGAACATATGGGTGCGGGACTTATCAAGTCAAAAAAATTGTTCGTTTTGATAATGGTCAGTTTTATTATGGGTGTACTTATTACCATTGCAGAGCCTGACTTATCTGTACTTGCGGAACAAGTTAGCACAGTAATTTTTCCTACAATATTGATAATGACTGTGGGCTTAGGCGTAGGACTTTTCCTTGTTGTAGCACTGCTTAAAATATTATTCAAGAAAAACTTATCAATGATTTTAATGTTTTTCTATATGCTACTATTTGCGTTATGTGCGATTCTAATTGAGTGTGGCAAAGCAGATTTCCTTGCCTTGTCTTTTGACTCAGGTGGTGTAACAACAGGACCAATCACTGTTCCATTTATAATGGCACTAGGTTTTGGTATTGCAAACACGGTTGGTGGTAGAAATGCAAACGAAAACAGCTTTGGTTTAATTGCTCTATGCTCTATTGGTCCTATGATAGCTCTTATAATACTTGCATTATTTTCTAATGGTCAAATGGTTTACGAACTTGCTGACTATTCTGTGGAAGCTAGTTTGTCTAGTTTTGGCAAAATACTTTTAAGCCATTCACTTGACACTTTAAAGGCTTTAAGTTTAATTGTCGTTTTCTTTTTAATATTGCAATTTACAATACTAAAATTACCTACAAAAAAATTATTGCAAATAGGTATTGGCATTATATACACTTTCTTCGGACTTACAATTTTCTTTGTAGCCGTATCTGTAGGTTTTATGCCAGTAGGCTTTAAGATAGGTGAACAACTTGCCAAATTCAACCCTGCCGTTCTTGTTATTGCTGGTATAGTATTAGGTATGGTGGTTGTACTTGCCGAGCCAGCAGTTCACGTGCTTAACAAACAAGTTGAAGAAGTTACTGGTGGCGGTGTCAAAAAAATTGAGATGTTAATTGCTTTATCTGTTGCTGTTGGTATCTCAATCGGTCTAGCACTTATACGAATGATATTCAAATTCTCTATACTTTACTACTTGATACCAGGTTATTGCATCTCACTAGGTCTAGCATTTTTCGTGCCAAGAATTTATACAGCAATTGCTTTTGACTCTGGTGGAGTTGCCAGCGGTCCACTAACCTCAAGTTTCATATTGCCACTTGCAATTGGTGCTTGTGTAGCAATAAGTGGTAATCCTCAAAGCGTTCTTACAGATGCTTTTGGTGTAGTTGCAATGGTTGCAATGACACCACTTATCACAATACAAACCTTAGGTTTTAAAGCTATTATGTCTGCTAAAGTTCGCAATAAAATAGCTATGAAACGTATTCTGTCAGCAGATGACGAGCAAATTATATACTTTGATTAGGGGGTAGAATTATGCCAAATAGATTTACAAACAAATCACAAAAAGAAAAGCCACAAGATGAAAGCAACAATTCCACTGCCAATATCAAAAGGAAAGAAAAAGTTAGCAAAGTTAGTAGTAATGCAAAAGTAAAACTTCCACAAAAAACAAAATCAACTGCAAAAAATAAAAATAATCAAAACAAAGTTTCATCTAACAAACTTAAATTACTTTTTACTATTGTTGCTCGTAATAAAGCGGAATATTATCTTGATTTAATTCAATCATTTGATGTTAATATGCAAGTTGCAATTCTTGCAAGTGGTATGGCACCAAAAAGTATGCTTGAATTACTTGGTCTTGCAAACAATGAAAAAGTAGTAATTGTAAGTGTTATACAAGAAAGTAAAATATCTGATGCATTGGTCGCAATTGAGGAAAAATTCAACACAATAAAAGACGGAAAAGGTATTGCATTCACAATTCCACTTACAAGCGTAATTGGCACATTAATATACGGCTTTTTAAGCAACAATAAAATGGCAGTCAAGGAGGAAAAAACAAAATGAACAAAACAAAATATGAGTTAGTTTTATGTATAGTCAACGCAGGCTTTTCCGAAATTGTAATGGATGCTGCCAAGGAAGTTGGAGCTCGTGGTGGTACAGTTATTCACGCACGAGGCACTGCGAACAGAGAGGCGGAACAATTTTTTAACATAACAATTCAACCAGATAAAGATGTCGTTATGATTTTAGTCACTGCTGATATAAAAGATGCTGTATTACACGCATTATACCAAGGTGCAGGTTTAAAAACAGCTGGACAAGGTATTGCCTTTTCTCTACCAGTTGATGATGTGGTAGGTTTATCAAGTTCAACAACTCAAACAGCAAAAGATAGTAAAAACACAAAAGAAAATAAGGATTCTAAAGCAGATATTGACAATAAAAATGATAACACAAGTGCAGACAAAACTATTTCTAACCAAGAGGAACAGATTACAGTTGATAACAAATCTTAATTTTGGAGTTATGTAACCTAATATTTTAAAAGTTATTTTAATATTATAACTTTAACTATCTATAGAAACACAAGGTTATTAATTTGAAAGTTAACGACTACTATTAAATTATTCACAAAGCTAGTTTCTTGCAATAAAATACTAACATTTTTAATTTAAATTTCAAAAATGCCACACAATTGTGGCATTTTTTATTTTACATATGCAACTTATAATTTTTATTATAAATCTACTTCACTTATATCTCTATGTGCAACAATTTTTAATTAACCAAGACATACATTTATCAAAATAATTTAAATCATTCATTAAGTTAGTTATTTAGATTTAAAATAGCTACTGATTATACTAACCAATAGCTATTTATTACTATTCTATTATTTATTTTTCATAAATTTTTTCATCTTATTACTATTAAGCATAGATTGAGAGAATTCATCACCATTTTTAACTGCAAGCTTATACCATTTAATTGCTTCTCCTAAATCTTTCTTAACACCTTTGCCATATTCATACATATAAGCAAGTGATACCATACAATCAATACTGCCCAATTCTGCACCTTTTATATACCATTCAACTGCTTTATTTGTATCTTTTTTAATTCCAGTGCCATGCCTATAACAGCAACCTACATTGTAAATAGCCATTGTATTATTATACTCTGCAGACTTCAAATACCATTTTAAAGCTTCAGCTTTATCTTTTTTAGTTCCAATAGCATTTGCATAGCAATATCCTAAATCAGTATAAGCTTGAGCATTACCTTGATTGGCTGATAATTGCAACCATTTAAAAGCTTCCACTCCATTAATTTTAACACCATTACCAACCATATATGCCCAACCTAAATGTAGTTGTGCTCTATCATCACCTTGTTCAGCAGATTTTTTATGCCAATAGAAAGCTTTTTCAACATCTTGTAAAACTCCATTTCCTTCTTCATAGCAAATAGCAAGATTATATTGTGCACGCATATCCCCGTGCTTCGCTCCACGCATAAACCATTTAACAGCCTCACAAATATCTTTCTTAACAACTTTTCCTACTACAAAGCACCAACCATACATATTTTCAGCTGGCGGAAATTCGCATTCAGCTGCTTGTTTATAGTATTCAACTGCTTTTTCATAATCTTTTGGTAAATTAATTCCATTATCATAATAAAAACCAAGTTGGTACATTGCTTGAGCTTCACCACCATCTGCCGATTTTTGATATAATTCAATGGCTTTTTCAATATTTTTGTCTACTCCATCACCATTCTCATAGCATTCACCAAGCTTGAATACAGCAGAATAGTCCCCATTTTCAGCGGCTTTTTCAAAAAATTCTATTGCTTTCGCAAGATTTTTCTCACCTATTCCATATAAATAACACTCACCAAGTTGATACATTGCAGATACAAAATTTTGTTCAACAGCCTTTGTAAACCAAAATAATGCTTTATTACCTGCAAGTGGCAAATGAGGATTCATTCTATAATAAAATGCCAATCTATATTGAGCATTTACACAATTATGTTCTGCAGATTTTTGAGTCCACTCAAACGATAACTTGTGATTAATTTCTGTTCCAAATCCAAATTCATAACAATATGCTAAATAATATTGAGCATTTGCATTACCTTTTTCGGCTGACTTTTTAAAATACTCAAAGGCTAAATCATTATTAACCTCATTAGTCCACCCCTCAAGATAACACAATCCTAAACAATACTCAGCGTGGTCACTACCATATTTTACAGCAATTTCCCAAAGTTTTTTTGCTTTATTAAAATCATTTGTTTCAACTGCATTTGTCGCCAAACTCAAAAGTTCAAAAGTGCTAAGTCTCTCATATCCTTTTAGTTGAATATCCTCTTTGCAATCTTCACACTCATTGCAAATATTATTTTCTTCTGCCTTGTATGTATATTTAATTATTCCATCATCTTCATTAAAATTATTTTCCATATTTCCTCTTTTATTTTTATAATAATTAAATAAAGATAAATCGCTCAATTTTTTACTAAATTTAATTAATTTAATTTTGTCAATTACTATTTATTTTTACAAAACTAACGAAGTTTTTTCAATGCTTTTTTTGCATCTCTATGTCCTTGTTCAGCTGCCCTTAAAAGCCAATCTTTAGCCTCATCGTAATCCACTTCTACGCCTAACCCATCCATATAGCACAATCCTAAAGAGTATTGTGCCTCCATATCACCTTGTAAAGCTGACTGCATAAACCAATAATATGCTGCTTTTAGGTTCTCTTCAACGCCAATGCCGTTCATAAAGAAAATTCCAATTTTACATTGTGCATCTGCATCACCGCCTTGTGCTGATTGATAAAACCAATATGCGGCTTCTTCATCATTCTTTTCCACACCTAAACCTTTATATAAATGTTGAGCTAGATTATATTGTGCTTCTGGTTGACCATTATCCGCTGCCATACGATAATATTCAATTGCACGCTCATTATCAACTTTAACACCTTTACCAAATGCATATACATTTCCTAAGTTATACATTGCGTGTACACTACCAAGTTCAACAGCTTTTTCATACAAACTTATAGCAGTGTTCATATTGCGTTTTACACCTTTGCCTTGCTCATAACAACACCCTAAATTACAAAATGCTTGAAAATAGTTATTTCTTGCGGAAAGCTGATACCAACTTATCGCCTCTGCCAAGTTAACTGCTACACCAGTACCATATTCATAACAATATCCAACATAACATTGTGCTTTAGCATTATTTTTTTGTGCTGCTGCTTTATACCACTTAAAAGCTTCTATATCGTTTTTTTCTATATACTCACCATTTTCATAACATTCACCTAAATAAAGCATTGCATCTGTTAGCCCTTGTTCAGCTGACATTCTGTAATAATTAATGGCTTTCTTTTTATCTTCATCAACGCCTAAACCTTTAAAATAAGCCATTCCTACATACATTTGACCAGTTGCATCATTTAAATCTGCTGATTTCTTAAACCATTCAAAAGATAATTTATAGTTTTTATTATCAATATATTCCTCATTATCGTCAGTGTTTTCATCAGTTAAATCATTAGTTTCACTGTCATCAATAGTATATTTACCTTGTTTAAAAAGCAATCCCATATTGTTCATTGCTTGAGTACAATTTTGTTCAGCTGACTTTTCAAACCACTCTACCGCTTTCTCAATATTTTTTTCCACGCCAATTCCGTGCAAAAAACATAAACCAGCAAAACATTGTGCATTAGCATCGCCCAATTCTGCGGATTTAATAAAATATTCACTCGCAATAATTCCTCTTTTTTCAGCATCTTTCTCATCAACACCCAAGTTATAGTTATAACAAATTCCAAGCATATACAACGCATTGCTGTCATTTTGCAAAGCAGCTTGTTTCCATAATTCCACCGCTTCAGGATAATTTTTGTTTGCATACAATTGATTTGCCTTTTCGCAAATTTCTTTAACATTCTCCATATCACACCTTCTTAAAAGTATTTAATTCTATATAAAATCATTTGATTCCATACTTATTCACGACAATAAATTAAACAACATATTAATAGTTTCAATTATTTTATAATTTTATTATTAGACATATATTTATAATTAGACATAATTAACTATAGCCCAATCGTATATAATATAGTCACCAGAACATAAGCATAATTATTTGTGACAACTTTCATTAACATAATACCACTAGTTTTAAAAAAAATCAAGTATTTACAAAAAATAAAAACTACACTTTAAAAAAATGCAATCCACTTAAAGCTACAAACATAAACAAAATTAATAACCAACTATTTCACTAGCTACTCCACCACAAAAATGTATATAACTCCCAATTTTCCTAAAGATAACTATCAATTAATTTGAAGCAAGTAAATATATACCATTATTACTCTATAATTATACCATAAATTGACAAAATTTGTAATAGGCTTTTACGCTTTTGAATATTAATAAGTAATGTTATAAAATTATCTTTAATTTGCCATAGCATTTAATTTATGATATAATATAAAACAAGGTGAGATAATCTTTCTCACCTTGTTTTATACAATTTTAACTCAAAGGAGCTACATATGACAATTATTGAAAATTATATCAACCACTTAAAAGCTACAAAAAATCTATCTAAAAAAACTTTATATGCCTATTCAATTGACATAAATCAGTTTATCAAATACAATCCAGATTATTTAAACCCAGATATTTGCAAATACATAGGATATTTAGCAAATACTATGCAGTTAAAAGACGCTTCTATTAGACGTAAAATTATTAGTTTGCGTGTTTTTTATGAATATCTATTATTTTATGAACATATTGACATCTCACCTTTTACAAAACTAAAGTTTAAATTCAAGAAAGAAAAAAATTTGCCAAAAACTTTATCAATTACAGAAATTAAACGTCTGTTAGAATGTTTCAACACAGACTTATCTCAATTATCACAATTCCAAAAAATACAATTTATTCGTGATTCTGCATTAATTGACTTATTGGTTTCTACTGGCATCCGTATTGCAGAAGCTGCTTCAATTACATTTGAGGATATAATACTCCACGAACACACTATTTTAATACACGGCAAAGGACGTAAACAACGATTAATCTATATTTCCTCCCCTATAACTTGGAATAGAATAATTACTTTGCTTAAAATGCAAAAAACTCTTAAAATAACCAATCATCTATTTACAAATCGTTATAATCAACCAATGTCCACACAATCAATTGAACAAGTTTATGCAAAATATATAAAAAAAGCTAATATAAACATTAATTCTACACCGCACTATTTAAGACACACATTCGCAACAAACCTACTCTCGAATGGAGCTGACCTACGTTCTGTTCAAGAAATTTTAGGCCACGCCAGCGTAGCCACAACACAAATTTATACAGAAGTCAGTGCCCAACGCAAAAAACAAGTACTCAAAAAATTCAATTACCGCAACAAATTATAAACTAAAACGACAATGATAAAATTTTATCTACGGAAATTTACATAATGTTTTACAACATATTGCAATTAATAACATAAATAATATTTATTATAATAATTTTGTATTAAACATAAATTTATATGACAAAATGCATTGCCAAACATATAATCAAGACGTATAAAAAAATCGCTGATAAGTTTCCATAAAAACCTTTAAATGATTTTAAAAATAAGTTGCAATCAATTATATTTTATAAAATATTTTGTAATCATTATGTGATAGTCAAAATTAAAATTATAACACAATAAAACAAAATATAATTCCCCAAACAAAACGAACCGATAAAAGTTGTCGGTTTGGATATTACTAGTAACGGATAGAATATAATTTCAACTAAATTTATTCAACTTATGACATATATTTGATATCTTTTAATATAGTTATTCCTTTACAACAAAAGGTCGTATCCTAAAATTTAGAATACGACCTACATTGGCGGAGAAAGAGGGATTTGAACCCTCGCTACGGTTACCCGTACTACTCCCTTAGCAGGGGAGCCCCTTCGGCCTCTTGGGTATTTCTCCATTGCTTACTTATAATAACACAATTTATTTGCTTTGTCAAAGCATTTTTGCAAATTTTACAATAATTTTTCAAATATCGCTTTTGGATTGTTAATTTTATTAATACTTTAATTATATTTTGTTATTTCACTAGCTTTTTTATTCAATGAAAAACTATATGTTTATTAATTGATTTGCAAATTAATGTCGATTTTTGATGGGGTTTAGAAAATTTTATTAATTATATTGCTTAATTATTGCAATAACTAAAAAAGTGTGTTATACTTTTATTAATCAATAATTTAAATATGTAAGCTTTAATGTTTAAAATACATATTGACTTTAAAGTTGAGGTGCGTGATGAAATACTTTTTTGCTAAACTAAATATGAGTATTGCAAGTTAATTGCATACTCTTGTTATGCAAGAAAGTAATATTTGATAGTTAAACTGGCTATTGAGAGCTTTCTCAATAGCCAGTTTTGTGCAGTTTGTTGAAAATCGTATACTTATTTTAAGACTAATACTTATCTTGCAAAATTTTATACGACATAAAAACTATGCGTTATTAGAAATGAATATAACATCTAGCATAAATTTTTACCATAGCTATTAATCTAATAGAGTTATGAAAATATTTACACTTAGTTCGTTTTGCTAAATCTAAAAGTTTATATATTACTTTTTTTATTTAGTTATACAAAATTGACATCTTTAGTATAAATAATATACCTTAAAATGTTCCATATTAAAAATATATTTAGCTAATAATTTATAAATTAATTATGCATTTTATCTATCATTTTAATGTTAATAGCTAACACTATGAGTGGCATAGAAAATGTTACAATTATTTATAGTAATCTACTCTTATCAATGTAGATTTATAATATATGAATTTTAAAAGTGAGGTGATTTTATGTCATTAATCAACATACAAAATTTAACTTTTGCTTATGATTGCGGTACACAAGATATTTTTAAAGATGTAAGCTTTCAGATTGATACAAACTGGAAGCTTGGACTTGTTGGCAGAAACGGTAGAGGTAAAACAACTTTTTTAAAGTTATTAATGAAAGAATTTGAATATCAAGGTACCATAAGTGGCACAATGCAATTTACTTATTTCCCTTACCTTATCAAGGAGCAAAACAAACTTGTATGCAACATTATGGAGGAACTTTGCCCTACTGCAGAAGAATGGGAAATTCTACGAGAATTTTCCTTTTTGCAACTTGACTATGACAATTATCAATCTACTTTTAGCACTTTATCTAATGGTGAAAAAACTAAAATTTTGCTAGCTGGATTATTTTTAAATGAGAATAACTACTTACTAATTGATGAACCTACAAACCATTTAGATTCCCAAGGTAGAAAGGTATTGGCAAATTATCTAAGGAAAAAGAAAAGTTTCATTTTAGTATCTCACGATAGATACTTTCTTGATATGTGCACTGACCATATTTTATCAATTAACAAAAGCAATATAGAAGTTCAAAAAGGTAACTTTTCTAGTTGGTTTAATAACTTTAATGCCACACAAGCATTTGAGGAAGCTCAAAATGAACAATTGAAAAAAGAAATTGCAAGGTTATCAAAAGCCACAAAACGTACTAGCGAATGGGCAGACAAAGTTGAATCAAGCAAATATGGTAATGGTCCAGTTGATAGAGGTTTTATTGGTCATAAATCTGCAAAAATGATGAAGCGTGCAAAAGCAACTGAAAATAGACAATTAAAGTCAATTGAACAAAAATCTGAATTATTGCAAAATACAGAAAGAATGGAAGAACTAAAAATCACTTGCCTACCATATCATAATGACAAGTTAATAAACACTAATAATCTAAAAATATTTTATGACGGCAACAGCATATGTGAACATATTGAATTAACAATAAAACAAGGTGATAGATTGCTCCTAAATGGCAAAAATGGTTGTGGTAAAAGTAGCTTGTTAAAATTAATTGTAGGCGAAAATATTGAGTATAGTGGAAATATCACTATACCTAACGATTTAAAAATTTCATATATCCCACAAAACGCAGATAATTTACGTGGTAGCTTAACAAATTTCTCGCTTGAAAACAATATCGACCAAGCACTATTTAGAGCAATTTTAAATAAAATGGGCTTTGATACTAAAGAGCAAATTGAGGATATTGAAAAATTGTCTGAGGGACAAAAAAAGAAAATCTTACTTGCAAAAAGTTTATCTGAAAAAGCACATTTGTATGTCTGGGACGAGCCATTGAATTATTTAGATATTTTTACTCGTATGCAGATTGAAAACCTTTTAAAAAATACAGAATTAAGCATTGTTTTTGTTGAGCACGATATTGCTTTTGGTCAAAAAATTGCAAATAAAATTTACAATTTCTAATTAAGCACTGAAATAAAATCAGTTAAAATCAAAAAAATTTTTTTAATCTTAAAAATATTTAGTAGCGGAATAAAAAATATTATTGAATAAGCACCCTAAGAAAATAAACACCCTAAGTTTATTTTCTTATAAATTTTTCATCTTTTTTGTCTGCTAAAATGCTTTGATAATTTTCAACTTTCATATGCAAATCATATTTATCTCTTAAAAAAGATATCTTTTCCATTAATGGTGATGAATGGTGATTGTCTAGTGCTTCTCTACTAGTCCAACTATCAATTAGCAAAACACTTTCCTCGTCATTTATTGGTAAGTAATACTCATATTTCAGATTTCCATTTTCTTTTCGTATTTCGTCAACAATACCAGAAGTTATCATTTCATTTATAAACTTTTTAGCATTTCCATTTTTTCCTGTATAGTAAATATTTATAGTTAAACTCATAAACAAACCTCTCTAATATTATCTATATTTTATCATAATTAAAAAAATTAATCAACTCCTAAAATTAATACAAGTAACAAATTGCAATTATGATAATATTGTGATTTAGGCATTATAAAATTTTACAAAACCATCAAAAAATCGAGGTTAAATTTATATTTTAATAATTTTTAGGGCAAGTAACAGCTTTAAAATTATAAATTTCCGTTGAATAAAATCTTCACACATAAAAATTTTTATGCATAGTATGTACAAAAATGGAGGATATAATAATGGCTTTTGCTGGAAATTATACTATAGGTGCAAATGATGAACACGGCATACAACCAGTTACTCCTGGTAAGAGAACACCAATAATGCCTTACATAAATAGAAGTTTTTATGAAAATGAATTTAATCGTCCCGCAAAATTGTATTTTCTGATTGCTTGTTTACGAACTGGCTTTAACATTTTTGATGTTAAACCAGAGCTTTCAGATGTTTCAATCAATCAGCGTGTTGTTAGAGCAAACAGACAAAATTTAACTTGTTTGGTTACATATGCTTACAATGCAATTGGTAACGATTTATCTTTTAACTCCACTAATGGACATTTAGTTTTTTATTCAAATGAAAACCGATTTACTCAACCAAGCAAATTACTTGCGTATGATATATCAAGTGGCTTAAGTGAAGAAATTGACACTAAAAATTTAGGCATTGGCACTCTATACGGCATAGGAATGCTAAGAAACATTAACTGCCCTGCTGTTGTTGCAGAATGTGGATTTATGACTAATTTTGAGGAAGCAAAATTAATGATGGACCCTGACTTCCAAAGAGATTGTGGTGATGGCGGTGCAATTGGAGTAAGCAATAATTTAGATGTTGAATACATTGCGAATATTGATTACACTCAAATGTCTACAATTAGATATGGCAACAGAGGAAATGTCGTAAAATTTTTGCAATGTTACTTAAATTTATATGGTAATGCCCTAACTATTGATGGTATATTTGGTAGTGGCACTCAAAATGCAGTATACAAATTTCAACAACAAAACAATTTAGCTGTTGATGGTATTGTTGGCAGAAATACTTGGAGAACTTTAATGATGCAAGATAGCAAGTTACCATTGTTAAGGTCTGGCAGTCGTGGTGTATATGTACGTTACTTACAACAAAAGTTGGTTGCAAAACTATACCCTGCTGGAACTGCAGACGGAATATTTGGCAATAATACTCTTAATGCAGTGAAACAATTCCAAGAAGAAAACGGACTTGCGGTTGATGGTATAGTTGGGCCACTAACTTGGGCAAAATTAACTCCTATTGGCGGTGGAAGAACTCAATCATAATTTAAGCTATTTAGCGAATTAACATTACATATTTTACATAATACTTTTTTAATTAAACATAGTAGTCCAATAAACAGCAAGGCAAATTTATCATTTCACCTTGCTGTTTTAATGCTATTTAATTTTTTAATTCTGTCCATATAAATTATAATATAAAGAATTACAATATTTAAAATTTTTTATATTAATATAAATTGTTTTACTTAATTAATTTTATTTTACCTAGTAATGGCAATTCCTTTTCTTGGTCAGTTACAACATATACAATTCCAATAATTCCCAACACAAATATAAATAAAGAATACAAGCCAATAAAAATACTAAAGAACCATAAAAAGCCAGAAACAATACCCAATACAACATTACCCACTAGTGAAAATAATAGCAACACTAATCCCTCATTTGCGTGACGTATTGCCCTTGAATCATCTTTATAAAGCAATAATGGAACAAAAAATAAAATTCCAAACAAGTAACATAATGAAAATAAAATTTTTTTAGTCACTTCGTCATCAGAATTTATATTTACACTTTTGTTTTTGTTATTCTCTTTTTCATTAACAATTTCAACCTCAACCTCGGAAGCTTTGTTACATTCAGTCTCTTCAGTATTAAACTCTTTTTCGCTCATTAAATTCACCTCAATAATTTTAAGTCTAAATATGCATTAAGCAAACTCATCTTTGTATTTTTATTATACGCACAAATTCCAAATTTGTCAATTAAGTATATTAGTTTATTGCAACTATTACACACTTAGTCAAAAACTTACTTAGATTTTTTAGCAAAGATAAATTTTTGGTAAATTATTCTATTAATATTAAATTTAATATTTAAAACTGCATTAGCTTTCTTGACAATTTGTTCATATTATATTATACTTGTGATGTATAATTATTTATATATAAATAACAAAAATTTTTAATTGGGAGATTTAAAATGGCAGAAAAAAATTCCAAAACAAAAAATGCTGAAAGTACACCTAAAGCTACTGGAACTAAAACTACCACTAGCAAAGATACTACAGCCAAAAAAGCGGAATCAAGTGCAAAAGCAACTACTTCCGCAAAATCTACGACTGCTAAAGCAAGTGCAACAAAAGCTGAAAGCACTAAGGCAACAAGTAGTAAGGCTACTGCCGAAAAAGCTGAAACTAAAAAGACTGCTACGGCAGAAAAAACAACTAGTAACAGCAAAGTTACTAATGTAAGCAAAACTACTACAGCTAATAAGTCTACCAAAGCAACTACTGCAACTACTAAAGCTGTGACTAAGGCTACAGCAACTAAGGAAACTGCAAAGGTTGCAAGTAGCACAAAATCTTCAATTGCAAAAGAGAATAAAGCTGAAACAAAAGATATTGACAATGTAGCAACTAAAAATTCTAGTGCAAATAAGAAAGAACCAAAGTCTGCAAACACTAAGGTTGAAGCTAAAGCTACTGAAAACAAAACAGCAACAAAAACCAGTGCAAAAACAAGCAATAAAGTTGATAGCAAAGCCGATACTAATGTAACTAGCAAATCAAGTACGAAAAGTAATACAAAAGCTGACTTAAAGACTGCGGAACAACCTAAAGCAACAACTGCTAAGGTTGAGCAAAAAAATACAGCAAAAGCTGAAAATAAGGCTGTTGCAAATAAGGCAACTACTAACTCAGCAGATACTAAAACTACAAAGAAAATAGCTGATAAAGCTCAGACTAAAGAAGCTGAAAATAGTTCTGCTAAAGAGGAAATAGTTGCAAGCAAGGCTGAGGATAATAAGGCTGAAAAGTCAAAATTTGATTTTTCTGCTATGTTTGCTTTTGGCAAAAAAAATAATACTGAAAATAATGCAGAAACAAATGTAAAAAAACCTAAGGCTAATAACAATAATAAGCAAGATAATCAAAAGGTATCGTTTAAAGATAAAATGGTGGCTATGGCTGCTGGCAAAAACAAACAAGAAAATACAAGCACAGCAACTAAAGCAGTTTCTAATTCAAACGGACAAGGCAAAACTACTTTTGTTGATTTCTTTAAAGGCAATAAAATTCGTCTTTTTGCGATAATTGCTTTGGCATTGTTCTTAATGTTCATATTTATTTTAAGTATATCTTTGGGCGTGGTTAATGCAAACAAAAACAAATTACCAAGCAATTCAAGCCAAAGCATTAAGAGTGATAGCATTACTACTGGCTCTACATATGACTATGAATACCGCACTACTGCTACTGCCGGTTATAATGCTGAAATACTTGGCTATGTTGACAGAAAAATCCCTACTGAAGTATCATATGAAAGTGCTTCAGGATTAGCAGAAAAATACTATCCTAAATATGGTCATACACCTCAAGGTATGAGTGATGCTTCGCTAAGACAAAAACTTGTTAATGAAGCTATTAAACTATGTACAATTAATACAAGAATAGGTAGCGATGGTTATCCTCCAAATACTTATGACAAAATGGATAAAGATGGTAATCTATATCTAAATGGACAACGTGTTACTGGTAGTCCTAATAAGCTTTATAAACACATTAGCTCTGTAGGTATGTATTATGGTGATATATCAAATGATGAAAAAGCCGTAATCAAAAAAATGACTTTTAATCCTCGTTCATTCCATACTCAAGAAATGTATAATGTAACAGGCTTATATGCTCCTGCAGGCGAAGTAATAAAAGTTGAAATAAGCAAAGAGGATATGGAGCGAACTGGTGGCGTTTTGATACACATAGGTCAGGCTCTTTACAATAGAAAGGCAAATAACATTTGGGTAGCAAAAGGTCAAATGCAAAGATTCCCAGTAATATTAAACTCAATGATGATAACAAAGAATACTGCTGAATATATTGCAGAAAAAGATGTTTATGTTGGATACATTGGTTCCTTCCTAGGTGGTCCAATTTATGTAACAAATTCAAATGCAAGTCTTCATCGCATAACCACAAGCTTTAGTATGACTATTTCTGGTGGTGTAACTTATTCTCACTTTATCTTAGGTCACACTACACCAGAGGAATTTGATGCAAATAAAGACTCTACTGTACCTTATTTTGATTTAGAAGTTTGGGATAATGGTGTATTACACTCTGGTCCAAAGATGTATGCTCAAAACTACTCTTATGACGATTTATACAAAGTTGCAGTTTTATGGGATAAAATTACATCAGTTACTACATATGGCTATAATCAAAATATAGTATTTTTATATGACCCGTTTGTTGCTGCAGGTGCTGCGGTAGCTTTTCCAACTCAAGGTGCAGTAAACTGCCCTGGTAGCTGGATGGCGAACGCCTTAAACTATGAAGGTTTACGTAAATCTGGTGGTTGGGGTAATCTGCACGAATATCACCACAATTTCCAAGGCTATGGTGTTGGAGCTGGCGGTGAGGTAACTAACAATGCACTTACTCTTGTATCATATGCCCTATTTACACAAATATCTTCCTCAAGACAGATGGGTAACTTTGGTGCAACAGGTCTTGGCGGTTGGAATAGATATACAGTAGCAACTTGGGCTTTGGAACAAGTTAAACGTATTCAAAATCCTAACCAAAACCCAGAAAATGGTAATAAAGGTTTATCTTTGTATGCTACCCTACTACATAATTTTGGTCCAGACGCATTTATGCAAGTTAGAAAATTGGGGGGCGGTCAATCTTACCAAAACTACTTTAAAAAGTGGGAACAAGTTACTCACTATAATATGACATACTACTTCTCTGAGATGTTAAGAGCAAACGAAGTTCAACCAGGAACGATTACTGATGAATGGTTGAAAGCAAACTCTAATCCGAATTATCCAATGTTTGTACCAGTTTCAAGCGTATATCAAACTGGACGTGGCTATAACTATGATAACGTAAATAAGTTCAATAAAACAATGCAACCATATGTAATAGCTTACGGACAAGATTTTACAATTGACCTATCACCTTATACACTTTTAGCAGATGGAAACCATAAATCAGGCAGTATAGTTTTACCAGAAGGTTTCTCATACAAAGTTAAAAGTATTACTCAACCGGAAAACGGCGTTATAACAAGAATAGGTAATGACAACTATCTTTATAACTTATCACCTAACGATAAATTAATGACTGGTGAGATTTATGTTACATTAGAAATAACAAAAGATGATAACGCATTTGTCGTTGAAGATGTTGATTTGATATTGGAGTTTGAGCAATCACACGAACTAACTGGTAGAATGTTGGAGCGTACTACATATAATTTTGATGGTGAAACAAAATATACCAGTGCTTATGAAGCATTTACGAAAGGATATGCTGGCAATACTGGTGTTATTAAAGGTGACAATAAAAACCCTACACAAAACTCTAATACAGATATTTGGATGACTGCTGACCAAGCTAAAGAGGCTAATAGTCACAATAGCGTAATGGAAGTTAAAGGCAAATTCCTAATTTCTGAATCGGGCAAATACCGATTCCAGATACGAGGACGGTATAATGTAGCTTTGTTCCTTGCAGTGAACGAAATACCAGAAAAAAATAGTGACTTTAAACATTATTGTGAATATACGAACAATAGTGGCGGAAGTGCTAATTTCCCGACCGAAAATAATGAGCAAGTGGAAGGGACTTATATCGAACTTGACTTAAAATATGGTGACTGGGTATATCTAAGAGCTGTAATGGTATCTATAACAACATCAAAACAACGAACAAGCTTTATTGGTGTTGGTATGGGTAAAGTACCTGACCCAATGCCTCAAGTTGATGATAACGGAAATCCGTTACTTGACTCTGATGGAAACCCATTACCAGATATTCAAAACCCAACAACAATAAGCTATGCAACTGCATATAGAGAAAGTTATCAACCTGCTGAAAATCACTTTAACCCAGAATACTACTACACCAAAAATCTTGTTTATAGTTATAAAGAAACTAACCAACAAGTTATTGACACAAAGCAAACTATAGTTGAAACAAATTATAAACCACACAATGCTAATTCAAATAAAATAGAGAATTTGGTTGATGGAGACAAAAACACATATATATTTACAACAAATAATAGTTTCTCTGAAACAAATCCATTATATTTTGTTGCTAAGTTTGACCAACCTATTACAGCTAGTGTATTTACTATACATTTAAGAAAAAGTACTAATGGTCATCAAAGACCAAAAAAATTAAAATTATACATCAGTTCAAATGGGACTGATTGGGATTTAATTGTAAATACACGAGCAAGTGATAATCTGCCTCAATCACTACAGCAATTTGAATTTAATAAACTTTACACATTCCAATATTATAAACTGGCAATAGAATCTTCTTTTAATAATTATGATATTTTTATTACTGAACTGGAATTTACTTACAAATTCTTGCTAAATAATGGTACTCAATTAGCACTAGGAGATAAAGATTTAAAACTTACTGGTAGTTGGGATATTCAAAATGTAATTTCAAAATTCGGTCGTGTTTATGTTGGTAAAACTAATTCCGCAATACAATTTGAATTTACTGGTAACAGATTATTGTTACTATCTGTGTTGGAAAATAATAATTTTGAAGTTTATATTGATGGTAAAAAAGTTAACTCAATGGACTTTGAAAAAACAGACACAGCATATAAACCAAGTTACATTTCACCTGAACTAGAAATAAAAACGCATAGCGTAATTATCAAATGTTTAGGAGAATCAAACTTTGAATCTATAGTTATATATAAGTCATAATATCATATGCCATAAACAAATAGCCCTTAGAGGGATTTGCTAGCAAATGATGACAATTGATAATTTAAAGTGCAATAGATTAACAATTAAAAATATCATTAAACAAAAACCTACTCTTTAATTGAGTAGGTTTTGTATTTACTTTACCTTTATTTAAAACCTATATACTAAAATATATATGACCTTTATACTTATAAAAATTTTAATGTTAAAATTAATAGCATTATTAAGTGATTAACTTATTATACTTAAACTTTAAAAAAATTCAAAAGTAATAAAGTCTCTTAGCTTTTTTATTAATATCAAAAACTTTACTATCAAATCAACTCATTAAGAAAATTAATTATAAACTAGTTTACGTTAAAAGCATTTTTATAACATATTAAAACTTTACTTTCAAATCAACTCGTTAAGAAAATTAATTATAAACTAGTTTACGTTAAAAGCATTTTTATAACATATTAAAACTTTACTTTCAAACTAATGTATACTAAAATTATAAAACACAGAATATCCAATAATTTTAAACAATATAAGACATATAATTTTCTATCTAAAACCCTAAGCAAGCAGTCCGTATATATAATCATACACTATTTGAATATTTTTGCATTTTTACCAATTTTCAGTTAATATTTTACTAATATAAATATCTATAGTAAAAGCTTTTAAATCACTATCGTAATAGCAATAATAATTCTGCATTTCACTTATTAAATAATTAATTATAAATGCTTTTAATTTTAAAATTGTAACAATAAATAGCAAAAGCTTATTTCATTTTTGTAATATTTAATAGTAAAGACTTTTCGTTTGTTTATAAAAACACTCAATATCAGAATATTTTTACACAGTATTTAACGGCAAAGCTTTTTTGCTAACATTATAATAAATCGTAAAGTTTTTTACAAAACTTAATTGTAGAATCTTTTATTATTTTTATACAAATAACTTATAAAGCTTTTTATAAAATAATATAATGTTAAAGTAATTCAATAATCAACTGCAAAGCTTTTTTTTTGCTAACATTATAATAAACAGCAAAACTTTTAGCAATGCTTAATAACGATTTTTTTATTATGTCGATACAAATAACTTATAAAAGCTTATTTTTAACAATATAATACTAATAAATTTGATAAACAACTCAAAAACATTGTTTTTTAATAATAAACATAAACAAGAAAGTCTACTAATGTTTCTTTTACTAAAAGTATGGATTACCATCAGTTGCTAGCCAAAATCCATATTTGCAGTATGTCTTGTTTGCTTATGGCTTACGTTATTTTGATTTTTATATAACCATAGATTCAGTGTTTTTAATGCTAAAGTCAGCTTTAAAATTATTAATACCTTCAATGCTTTTATCATCTGCTTGATAGTTAAGTATTACCCCAGTTCTTTCATTTTTTGCTATATTTTTAAGTTTGATTCCCCTAAATATATGACACCCAAAAATATTTAGCGGTTGATGTAAAACTAATCAAAAATAACGAATAGTTACCTACTCGTTATTTTTTGTTTAATGTCATTAAGTTTATGCTTTAATTATTAATTTTATAATTTGAAACATATAAGTTATTTAGCTTTTTAATTACTCAGACTTTTCCTCTGTATCAGTTTTTTTAGCTTTTGACTTTGTTGCTTTTATAGGTTCTTCAGCCTCTGCTTTTACCTCTTCTGCAACCTCCGCTTTTGCATTATCCTCTGTTGTTGTCTCAAGTTCTTTTATATCATCTGCATTAGTATCAATAACCTCTGCATCAATAATTGTTTCATCACTGCTATCATTACCAATTAAAGCGTTTATCTTTCTAGTTAATTCCTTATTTTGTTTTTTAATCTTTAATAAAGCAAACAATGCAAGTAACAATGCGATTACTGCTACAATTGCAGCTACCATAGGAATCATACTCATCATATCTTTCTTTTTAGTAATATTCTTAGTTTGGATATAAATTGATTCGTCTGCTAAATATTCATTTCTATCATCTTTAATTTCTTTAACGATATTTCCGTCCTCATCAAGCACAACCAATCTTATCAAAACCTCTGTGTACTCATATGCCCAGTTTACAGCAGATTCAACAGTTGTAATTACATAAGAATATTCAACCTCGTTTCCGTCCTCAACTACAACAACTTTCTTATTAGATAATTCTACTGGGTCAATAGTTTCACCAAATATCATTTCACCATCAGAATCTTTTGTATATAGTACTAACAAGCCATCGCTTCTATCACTGAATACATTAATAATGTTATCACTATTATCAAAGTTATCATAATTAGGGATATCAATCTTTGGACCTTGATACATTACATCTAAAGTGTAAGTTGCATCAGCAGATGAGATTGACATAATTCTTGAAACTTTTTTATCAGTGTAAATTTGAACGCTCAATGCACCTTTACCAAAGTAGTCGTGATTCTCATTAATAACCTCAATAACATAAGTAGTAACCTTACCTTGTTTCATACTACCTTTATCAATTTTAATGCCATTAACTTCGTCACCTTTGTTGACTATTTTAACATCACTTGCAGTTAAACTACGCAAAGGATTTAAAGCGTTTTTAATAGTATAATCACTGAAATTTCTGCCTAATGGATTTGTGTAAGCATTCATTTCATCAATAGTGATTGGTCTACTAGTTCTTGTAAATGCTGGAGCAGTAGATTTTAGTTTATAGTTTTCAAAAACATATAATTTATAATCACTTGGATTTGCATTTTTAGCTTTAATATTCTTAGGTAGTGAATTACCAAAAATGAATGAATCAGTATATTCAGTAATACCTACAGTATGTTTAACGCTAAAGTTAGCTTTAAAGTTATTTACTCCATCAATGCTTTTATCATCAGCTTGATAGTTAAGCATAACCTCTGTTCTTTTGTTTTTAGTTACATTTTTAGGGTCAGTATCTATTCTTTCCCTAACATAATAAGTTTCATAAGCTTCGGAGTTTGCAATAGCATCTTGGAAAACTTTTATAACATCTGTATCAATATCATTAACTTGGATATTTGAACAACCTACAAGTACCATAGATAGCAAACAAATAACAGCCATTACAGCAACTAAAATTTTCTTTTTCATTGTTTGCCTCCTTCGCTATCCTCTTTAGCAATTTCCACATTTGATTCTATTTTTTCATCCGCACTCTCATTAACAGCGTTAAGTTCGCCAGTTACTTGAGCAGTATCATTAATAACATCTACAGTAGGAACACCGCTTTCCACATCATCGTTAACTGGAACTTCAACTTGTTCACCTGCAGTTGCTTTTTTGTTTTTGTTTTTCTTTTTAGCTTCTCTCTTAGCTTCTTTTTCTTTATCCTTAGCTTCTTGCTCGTCAAGGTCTTTTATTTTTTCATCATATTCCTCTTGAGAAATATCACCTGCCTCTAAATCTGCTGTTAAGGTACGTTTTTGCAAATCACGCATCATACCACGCAATTTCTTTTCGCTCAAATCGTAAAATAACATTGGAACACAACAAGCTAAACCACCAATCAAGCTTATAATAGCCAAAATCTTAATTAAGTTGCCTCTAAATGATGCCTCATACAATACATCATAGTTTGTTAGCAAACCATAAGACTCAGTAACTGCTGGAATAACGAAACCAGTTGCCATACCTACAACGGCTGTAACAATACTTATGTTACCAAAGAAACCATCCATTCTTTTTCCAGTTTTCCATTGGTGATAGTCAAGTATATCAGCATTGATAGCTGGACCTGTAATGATTGAAGTTGCGTTTACAGCATTTGCAATGTAAATTAAAACAAATGTAACATAGAAGCTTGCACCGCTAAAGAAAGTCAAACCATATGCAATTGCTAGTATAAAGTTAGCACCGATATTCAAATTTCTCTTTCCTATAAACTTTACCAATATTGGTGCTCCAACCATACCTATCAATGATGCAGTACCCATTAAAGTAGTAAGTAAGCCCATCAACACACCATTTTGTAATTGATAGATAAATATCCAGTTCAAAATTAGTACAGATGCATTTCTTGCAAACAATAACATTTGTTGTATATTATAAAGCCATAAATATTTATTACTTAATGCACTTTTTACACCTTCCATAAAAGGAATTTTTTCTGTATTAGTTTTCTTTTGTACCACCCTTTCTTTTGTACCAAAATATGCAAAGAAAGTAAGTAAAACACCTAAAATACCAAATACTGGGAACAATAGACGATAAATTTTGATATCAATCATTGTACCGCCAGCTAGTTCAGCAATTACTGGGAAGAATAAACCTGTCAAGGTTGGAGCCATTGAGTAAATAATTGAACTAATTGAAACAATAGTTGTTCTTTCCTCACTATTAGGGCTTATAACTTGTACCAAGTTCATATATGCAAGATATAACAATTGATTATAGAAAATATTAATCAAAGTAAATCCTACCATAATCAATGCAAACTTAGTAGTATAATCTGCAGTTAGTGGTATGTAAGCCATTGCAATTGAAATTGCAGCAGCAGGTATAGACGACCACAAAATAATAGGTCTATATTTACCTTTTTTACTCTTTGTATTGTCCATTAACATACCTCTGAATGGTACAATTAATAAAGACACTAAAACACCAACAACAGCAATAATCTGCATATGCGATGGAGTTATACCATATACTGAGCCAATCAACAAACTACCTGCTGACATTGCGATGTAGCCTACTACAGCTGCTATAAATTGAACACCAATACCACCAATACTATAGGCAGCCATTTCCTTGATGCTCACATAGTTGCCTTTCGCAGGTTTACTCCATTGCGAAGTAACCCACTTAATCTTTCCTTTTAAGTCAAGCTTCATAACTTCCTTCCTTTCCTTTATTTTAATTAAAATTCTCATTTTAACTATATAAATGTATTATATCATTATTTTTCGACATTGTAAATATTTTCCTAAAAAATTTACATATTTCATACAATAATAATACAAAAACAATACATATCAACAGCCATAATTTTTCTAGCATAAAATTATGCCTAATAAATCAAATTTTATTGTACTTTTCAAACTCGTGATTTTGATTTTTTTGCCAGTTTAGCCAAGCTTTTGATTTCCTACCCCAGTTTTTAAAACCTCTTACAAGATAAGCATCTCGTTTAGCATACACTATATTTTTAGCATCCATAATTTTCATTTGAACGGGCAATCTACTTTCAAAATCTGCAAAGTTTTTATTTTCTTTACTAGTCCAGTTAATCTCACCTAAAGCTTGCATTCTTGGATAAATATTAAATTGCAATTTTTCTTTGCATCTTACATACTCTGTCCAAAGCGGTGCTTCAATACCCAAAACTTGACTTTCGTACTTTTCACTAAGTCCCATCGTATACAAATCAACAGAATAGTATTTCTTTAAGTCTTTCATATCATAACAGTGGTCCATATACAAATAAGGTTCAGGTGTCAAGATTACTTTGTTTCCTTTAGCAAGCCATTTGTCTACACCACTAGCTTTTGCAGAGTGTATCCACCATTGAATGATAGTTTCGTCTGAAAGTTCTGTTGCCTTTAAAATTTCATTCCAACCTATCATATATTTATTTTTAGTCTTTAAATACTCCAAAATTTGGTTGTTGAACCAACCTTGCAACTCTTCCTCACCTTTCAAACCAAGTTCCTTAATTTTTGCTTGACACTTAGGACAATTTTTCCATTTTTTCTTTGGAACTTCGTCACCGCCAATATGGAAATACTCATAAGGGAATAACTCTGCTAATTCGTCAATAATATCTTTAACAAACGGCATTAACTTATCACCGCCTACGCAACCAATATCGTCTAAAATACCCCAACGTGGGAACACATCAATCTGCTTACCCTCACAAGACAATTCTGGATAACAATGTATAGCTGCGACCAAATGCCCAGGCATATCTATCTCTGGCATTACCTCAATATGTAAATTCTTTGCATATTCAATAACCTCTTTAACTTGTTCTTGAGTGTAATACAAACCATCACCATACTCTTTTTCTTCCATAACTCCGCCAGCAAGCATAGTAGCTTTTCTTACAGCACCTCTTTGAGTAAGTAATGGATATTTTTTAATTTCAATACGCCAACCTTGGTCATCTGTCAAGTGCCAATGGAATACATTAAGCTTATTTAATGCCATCATATCCAAACACTCTTTAATAGTATCCATAGTTGAAAAATGTCTTGCAATATCAAGCATAAATGCTCTTCGTTTAAATCGTGGCTTATCCTCTATATCGCAACAAGGTATACTAACATCACTTACACCTCTTAAAGTATCTACACTGCAGATTTGCCTTAAAGTTTGCACTGCGTAAAAAGCACCCGCCTCGCTACTTGCGTAAATAGTGATTTGATTTTCTGCAACATTTAAAATGTATCCCTCTTTATCAAGGGTATTATTCATTACAAAGTTAATGTCGCCATTTCCACTTACAACACTAGCCTCAACGCCACTTTTTGAAAAAATTTCAAGCAGTTGCATTTTTGTTTTTTCAAACTCACCACCTATTTTAGTAGAAAAAGTATATTTAAACTCCCCAGACATTTCTACTAACTTTAATGGTCTTGGAATAATTGATATCATAATTTTCTCCTTCTAAAATATATTTGTTTTTACTTTTTACAAACTTAAATTGCTTATCAATAAAAATCTTTTTAGTACCGATTTTTGATTGTTTTATTATTAAATATCCATAATATTAGACTTAATTTCCTCTTTACTTGGTTTGTTATCCCCGTGTTTTACAAACAGCATAACAATAAATGCAAGCAGTATACAAACAGATGCAAAAGCAAACATTACATTATCACCTATTTTATCCATAAACAAACCTGCAAAAAATGGTGCTACAGCTTGAGCCGACATTGATGCCACATAATAATAACCAGTATACTTACCTACATTACTGCCTTTTGACATTTCACAAACCATTGGCAGAGTGTTTACATTAACTATAATTAATCCTATGCCAGCAAGCACAAAACATATTCCAACTATATAATTTGTTTTTGCAGTTATAAATAGACAAGGGAAAAAAGCTATACTAGCCAAAGCAAAGCCTATTAAAGTGGATTTTTTCCTGCCAATTTTGCCCGACAAAAGCCCAACAGGGATAAGTGCCAACGCACCTCCCAAGCCATTAGCAAAATTTATTAGTCCAACACCAGAGGAACTCATTAACAATTTATCTGTAACATAAACGGACAAATGCGACCTTACAGCATTGTATCCCATAAACCAAAAGAAAATAGATGCAAGTATTAACAACAAGCTAATTAGCTTTGCTTTAGAAAGTTTTTCTTCTCCAGAAAGTTCTTCCTCGTCAATAACATTCCATTTTGACTCTTCTTCATAACGAAGTTTAACAAATTTATTTTCGTTTACAAGCAACATATAGATTGCAAGCAAAACATACATAAACATTACTAGCAACAAAAACAAAGTAATAAAAGAGCCATAGTCAGGTGCGAATAAACTATATAAACCTATAGAGATAAATCCGCCTATACCACCCATAAAATTCATTATCGCATTTGCACCAGACCGCAATGGTTTTATAGTGACATCTGGCATAAGTGCTACCACTGGTGCACGGAATGAAGACATAGTTACTAACAGCACAAACAATACAGTTATAAATAATGCAATTGAGGTTGGATGAGCAAGAGTATTTGCAAGTGCCATTTTTACCTGAGCTTGATGAAAATCGATACTAAATTGCTCAAACATAGGATTCTCAGCTGTAATGCCCTGATATATAGGGTCAAGATATTTGCTATCTAGATAGCCTTTTGAAACTAATGTATCAATGCTTTTAACACCACTATCTACAAGCTTATTAAATTCCGCATTTTCAATGCCAATCAATAACATTACAAGAATGCCAGCAAGTAAAGTTCCTATAACAATAAAGGGGGTACGCCTTCCAAATACTTTACCTTTTGACTTATCTGATAAGCTACCAAAAAAGGGCAATAGTACAATTGCCAAAATATTATCCAAGCCCATTATAAAGCCACGCCAAGTCGCAGATAAACCATAAGTTCTATCCAATAATATAGGTACAGCAAAGTCATATACTTCCCAAAAAAGCATAACAATCACAAACGCTATTCCCACTTTAAAAATTCTGGCTTTATCTAGTTTCATTACATTTCCTAATTTAAAGATTAAAGATATTATTTTTTATCAAAAGCTGTCAATATGCCTAAAAAAATTAGTCTGCTATTGCTATAATAGGTACACGGATAGGTATTTTCAATACTATTCTAGTCAAGCATATTGTACCAGCAAAGAAAATTTTAATGCAAGTTTAAAGTTACTTTTAATAATTTTCATTATACAATAATTTATATATAAAGTCAACACAAAAAAAATTGCTTCCTATAAGAAGCAATTAGTTTTTTATGTATTACATTATTTCCTCATATTCTATATTGTCGTGCATTGTATTCAAAGCAATTTTACTTACTGATACTTCATAAGCTGTTCTATCCTCCACACTGCCGTCACTGCTAGTTTTTTGATAAACTCTGCTTTGAATTCTGCCAGACAAACTGATTCTTGTACCAACTGGCAAATTTTTTATGTATCTTGCATTACGTCCCCAAGTAATACAAGGAATATAATCACTCTTATTATATGCTCTGTTTACAGCTAATAAAACATCGCAAATTTCTCTCTTGAATGGTGTAGTTCTGTAAACTGGCGGTTTGCAGATATATCCCACAATATCAATATTATTGCCACTTATCATTTGCTCATCATCAAGAATTTCTCTGACAAAGACTGTTAACATTAGTCTACTTTTATCATCAACCAACTTGTTGTAAGACCTAAATTGTCCACTTACAGATATAATGTCACCAACTTTAATATCGTGTTCGATAATAAGTCTTTCGGATATTGTTATTGGTAAAATGTCAACTTGCTCACTAAGTCTTTTAACCTCAATTTTAGTTTCATAAAAACCTTCACCAAATACCTCGTGAGAAAATACTGGTACTTCCAAAATCTTACCTGTAATTGCCAATTTGTTGTTGCTCATCTGTTCGTAATTCATTACAAAATATCTCCCATAATTTATTTTTCTTTATGCTGAACACCGTTTACATCGATGGTAAAGCCACTTTTATATACTAATTCACTTACTGTTTGAAAAGTATAGCCGTTTTCCAATAAATATTCAATTACTTTTGGCAATGCATCTAACACGTGGTCAGAGTTGTTATGAAACAAAATTATATCACCATAAGACGCTTTACTTTTCACTCTATTTAAAATTTCATCTGCTTGCAAACCTTTCCAATCAAGAGTATCAATACTCCATTGTACAGCTTGCATATTTAAGTTTGTAACATTTTCGATTAATCTATTGTTATAATCACCAAATGGTGCTCTAAAAACATATGGACGCTTTCCAGTTAAGCTTTCCACTTTTTTATTTACATACTCTATCTCATCAATAATTGATTGATTTTGCAGAGTTGACATTTTTAAATGATTGTTACTATGATTTCCTATATCAAAACCATTTTCAGCAATCTTTTTAACCTCGTCCTCATATTTATCTACCCAAAAGCCTACAAGAAAGAATGTTGCTTTTATATTATATTTATTTAAAATGTCAATTATTCCATCTGTTTTATCTGCACCCCAAGCCGCATCAAATGATAAAGCTACAACCTTGTTCTCACCCGTGTCAACTCTATAGACTGGTAGTTTCTTATTTGAACCAGCTGTCATTATTGTGCTGTTATTTACCATAAATATACAAGCAGTCAATGCTACAATTATGCATAATGTTATAAGAATTTTGTAAACTGATTTGATTTTAAATGAATAAAACACACGCCTCACCTTCATAATTATTTTTACTCTAAAGTCGTTAGTGTTTTATTAAAGTTCCGTAGTGCCACAAAATCTTTGAGATTATGTCTTTAAAAGTTAAACCTTGCCTAGATTGACAGCTACATATTTAATTATACTTATTTATGATAACTAATTTTAGGAGCTTTTGTCATATTTTGTCGAATAGATTAATTCTTTAACAAAAATTTAACTTGTATTACAATTTATGGCAAAAAAAAGCAAATTATAACTATAAATTACAATTTGTTCAATAAAAATATTCGTAATATTATTTTAAGAATAGAAATAATTCGACTTAAAAATTTATATAAATATATAATTATGCAATTTAATATTAAATTAGCCAAACTTCCCTAGACAAAATACAAAATTTTCAACTAATTCTAAATACGATAAATGATAATATTAATTTTATTTGCACACATAAAAAAAATTAAATTTAATTACACAAAAAAGATTAAAAATATTTTACCACGTAATAGATAAAAAGTAGGGATATATCAAAAATGATATATCCCAAAAAACGCATACAGCGTGTAGCACCACTTTGCCGAAACAAAACTTTTTGAAAACCTCGTAAGTCGAGGTGGGTTAGCTACCTGATACCGCTGTCTTCCCCTGCCATAACCTAAAAGGTCGAGGGCGTGACATTGTGTATCACAACTCGCAATCCCTTATAATAATTGTGGTTACAAAGACAATTTTATCTCTAGCATTGCAGTTATCCTACAATCATAGTATAACACAATTACTCTACAATTACAATACCCTTTTTTAATTTTAATGTAAAATATTTCCTAAAAGATTGTAAAATGCCTTTTACTATTAATAAACAGATTTAATTGAATGTTTACTATCAATTACAGTTTCCGCATCAATATAGTATTTTCTCTCATTTCTGCGATAATAAATAACTAGTCCAATACTCATATACAATATATTAAACAAGCTAATTGCCATTATAAAACCAAAGCCAAAAGTTAAAATTCCTAATAAAATTGTAAGCATATAAGTTGCAAAATTAACACCAGTAAACAAACCCCAATTTTTTATAATCAAATCTTTGTTGGTAATGATAGCTTTTTGTAAACTTTTAAATATGCCAAGTTCCTCATTGATATAAGTTTGTAGCCACATTGCAAATACAGAACGTTTTAAAGCAAATAACACAAGTGCTACTACAATAGCAAAGCTCAAAGCAAAAATAATGGAAAGTTTACCCACACCCCAAACTATGAAATAGAATAGCAATCCAACTAATAACATAAATGGAATATAAATTAAAGTATCTACAAAACTATAAGCTACTGACTTTTTGATATTGGCAATTAAGTTAGATGTGAAACCATACTTGCTGTTACTATTCATAAAGTTATTTAATACGTCAGATGTTGAATAATGACCAATTGTAATTAAAAACTTACCTAAAAATACAAAAGCAACCAAAGCACATAATGCACCAATTACATTATTTCTGTTTGTTGCAAACACCTCTGCAATCTTAGTAAAATCTTCACCAAGCACTGCAAAAGCGGAATTTTGAACGCTTAAATCACCGCTAAAATAAGATGAAAATGCCTCACGAATATGCTGGAAAAATTGCATCTCTTGTATGCCAGAAATAATAGGTTTCATAATATAATACAAAGAACTTATTGAAATTGCTACAAATATCAACATTACAATACTAATATAAAGCAAAAATTTATAAAATAACGAAAACCTTGATACAGATATAGATAAAGAATGTTTTACTAGCATATTATTCCTCCACCATCTTCAAATATTTGTTTTTCAAGTCCTCTCTGTCAATATCCTCAATATCCATAAAGGATGTATACATCAATGTTATATAATAAGAGAATACATATACAAACAAGAATATATTTATAATTTTACGCCACCAAAAATCAAATACAGCAAGCACTGCCATAACTACATATGGAATAAGCATTGGAACAACAACTGCAAACAACATTCTGAAAAACTTACCTTTCATTAATGAAACAGATTCCGCAATTGCTTTACGCAAGTTCAAACCTCTAACAGACATTATTGGCAATGTCAAGCTTAATAAAATCATTGCAAACAACATTACTAAAAAGAATGCTACATTAAATATAATTGTTAACGTCAACGCAACTACAGCTTTTTTTATAACTTTAACCCACAAGAATGTAAATAATGTGCAGATTACAGCATATAGCTCAATAATAAATATAAATACAAGCATTAATTTAATAACTGGTAAAAAGTTGTTATTAATTCGCTTATTTAGTCCTTTGCCTGAAAGAATACCCCATCGCATATGTTTTGACTCTAGTCCACAAACTATACTGAAAAACACACTAAATATTAATACAGCCACAATACCTATCAATAGAGATTTCCAATTTAATTCGCTTATTGCAAAAAAGACATCAGCAAAAGTAACCAATTTACTTTGGTCAAAATGTGCAAATAATCTTATCATAGTACAAGGCTCTGTAAGAAGTCCCATAACTACAGAAGGCACTAATGTAGCTAATGCCAGATACCAAAAATTTTTACGTAGATATTGTAACGCTAATCTAGCAAATCGCATAATTCTCTCCTTTTAATCAAAATTTTTGTTTTTAATTTTTAATTATCAAACACACTAACAAGTTGTTCTGGAGTGTCCAAAGTCAAAATAGTACCGATTTTTGACATATTTTCCACATTGCCAAAGCCATAAGCCACAGCCAAGCAATCAATACCAACCTCTTTTGCAGCCCTTGCATCATAAATGGAATCACCAATCATTAAGCAATCATCAAGTTTCGAACCTGAGCATTTTACAGCATATGCAAGAATATCTTTTTTATCTACTCTACCTTTACTTTCAACTGTGCCAAATACACCATCAAAACATTTAAGTACACCAAACTCTTTAAGCATTTCTGTAGCTATGTCCTCACGTTTGCTTGTGGCAATATACATTTTATATCCAAAGCTTTTGATTTGTGCCAGCACATTTTCCATACCATCGAACAGCTTGCACATTTTTTGTCCGCCTTGATTAATATAGAATTCTCTATAAAGCTCACGTGCCTCTGGCTCAACCGCCTCACCAAACATCTCAGTAAAAGTATCTTTTAATGGCGGTCCGATATATTGTTTCCTATCCTCTGGTGGAATGTTCAAGCCATAATGCTCAAACACCTTACCAAAAGCAAAGCTACACCCCTCAAAGGAATCTACAATTGTTCCGTCAAAATCCCAAAATAAACATTTGTACTTACGCATTTTTCAACTCTTCTATTTGACTAATAATCTTGTTCTTTAAGGCTGTATAATTTGCAAGTTTCTCTTTTTCCTTATCAACCAACTGACGAGGTGCTCTTGCAATAAAGCCTTGATTGTTCAACATTTTGTTTGCACGCTCAATTTCACTATTTGTATCTTCAAGTTCCTTTTGCAATCTTGCAATTTCTTTCTCATTATCTACTAAATTGCCAAGTGGAACTAATACATCACAAAAATCGCTGATAATTACGCTAACCTTTTCAGTAACTTCTTGTTTATCCTTAACATACCTAATATTGCCTATATTTGCCATTTTAATTACATATGGAATAATGTTTTCAATAACCTTTATGTCAATAGTTGGAGCGATAATCAAATCAACTTTTTGAGATGGCTTAACATTCATTTCAACTCTTAAGTTACGTATAGCTTTTATAATGTCCATAACTTTCTCAAAAGTATCACGTTCCGTCTTGTAGTTATACTTTTTGATTACTTGAGGCCAATCACTAATCATCACACTTGCCTTTTCACCATTAGTGAAAGAATAAATCTCATCTGTAATAAATGGAACAAATGGATGCAACAACTTTAATATTTTATCAAGCACATAATTTAGTACTGTGATTGTGTTTACCTTTTTATCATAGTTATCGCCATATAAAGTAGCCTTTGAAAGCTCAATATACCAATCACAAAAATCATTCCAAACAAAATCGTAAATACAACTACAAGCCAAACCTAAATCATACTTTTCCAAACATTTAGTACTTTCCTTAATAGTTTGATTTAACTTAGAAAGTATCCATTTATCACTTGGTGTCAAGCGGAATGAACCCATTTCCTTAAGCTTAATATTTTCAGTGTTCATCATAACAAATCTTGACGCATTCCAAACTTTGTTCAAGAAATTACGGCAACTTATAACTTTTTCCTCAATAAATCTTGTATCACCACCTGGTGCAATACCCATAAGTAAACTTAATCTTAAGCTATCTGCACCATAATTGTCAATAATCTCAAGTGGGTCAATGCCATTACCCAAAGACTTACTCATTTTTCTGCCTTGAGCATCACGAACTATGCCGTGTATCAAAACCTCTGGAAACGGAATGTCACCCATATGCTCCAAACCGCTGAAAATCATTCTTGCAACCCAGAAGAAAATAATGTCATATGCAGTAACTAACAAGCTTGTTGGATAAAAATATTGCAAATCTTTTGTATTTTCTGGATAACCCAAAGTTGAAAACGGCCATAATGCAGAGGAAAACCAAGTATCAAGCACATCCTCATCTTGTCTCAAATGAGTACTGCCACATTTTGAACATTTAGTAGGTGCATCTGCCTGAACCATCATTTCGCCACAATCCTCGCAGTAATATGCTGGTATTCTGTGTCCCCACCAAAGTTGACGCGAAATACACCAATCCTTAATATTTTCCATCCAGTTAAAATATGTTTTACTAAATCTTTGTGGGATAAATTCCACCTTTTTATCTTTAACAACTTTAATTGCAGGTTTTGCAAGTGGTAACATTTTAACAAACCATTGTTTGCTAACAATAGGCTCAACAACGCTATGACATCTATAACAAACACCAACATTATGAGTATATGGCTCTTCCTTAACAAGATAACCACCTTCTTTTAAATCGGCAACAATTCTACGCCTTGCCTCATCTCTGTCAAGACCGCAATATTTGCCCGCAAGTTCATTCATACTGCCATCGTCATTCATAATACGAATAACTTCCAAGTTATGTCTTAAGCCTACTTCAAAGTCATTAGGGTCGTGTGCTGGTGTAATTTTAACTGCACCACTACCAAAATCCAACTCCACATACTCGTCCGCAATTACTGGTATCTGCTTGTCCGTCAAAGGTAATTTAAGCATTTTACCAATAATATCTTTATATCTGCTGTCCTTAGGATTAACTGCAACAGCAGTATCACCAAGCATAGTTTCTGGTCTTGTAGTTGCAACTACAAGCTCACCACTGCCGTCTGCTAGTGGATATCTAATATGCCATAGGAAAGAATCTTGCTCCTCATATTCAACCTCTGCATCACTAAGTGCAGTTTTACAAGACGGACACCAGTTGATAATTCTATCCGCCTTATAGATTAAACCTTTGTTATACAAATTTACAAAAACTTGCTTAACGGCTTTAGTTAGATTATCATCCATTGTAAATGCTAATCTGCTCCAATCACAAGAAGAACCTAAACGCTTAAGTTGCTCAACTATCCTACCACCATACTGCTCTTTCCACGCCCAAGCACGTTCCAAAAAGCCGTCACGACCTACATCTGCTTTGGTTAATCCCTCTTGTTTCATTTTTTCAACAATTTTAACCTCAGTTGCAATTGAAGCGTGGTCAGTACCTGGTATCCATAAAGTAGAATAACCCTGCATACGCTTAAACCTAACTATAGTATCTTGAATACTATTATTTAAAGCGTGTCCCATATGCAACTGCCCAGTAATATTTGGTGGTGGAATAACTATAGAAAATGGTTGTTTTTTACTATCTGCTTCCGCTTTAAAATAACCATTATTTTCCCAATCTTTGTATAATCTTTCCTCAAATTCACGAGGATTGTAAGTCTTTGACATCTCCATAACTCGTACCTTCCTAATTTTTCACACAAATCTCAATATTTTTCTAAATTATATTCAATTTTAACCTTCTTAAATGTTACCAATTTATCCATAACTCTAGTGGCTATAAAAATTAATTTTTAACATTTTTCTAGTTTCAACCATTTAAATTTAGTTTTTTACTATTTAACTTTTGGTAACCTTATTCAGCTGATAAACAACACCGCAAGCAATGCACCTATCAAGGCAAATACAAAGGCAACACCTTTAACAATTAAGCCTACATTAGCAAGCTTTTTATCGTCAGCATCTTTAATTTTAAGCGTAATATGGTAAGCAATCTTATTGCTAAATATCAAAAGTATTATTCCAATTGCCATTACAATTAGACCACAAATTACATATGGACTTTTGAACCTTTGCCAATTCCACTCAAAAAACGCTGATATAATATATCCAAAATTAATCATAGTCGTCCTCATTTAGAGGCAAGTCATATGAATCTTTTGCTTTCTCAGTTGTTTCGCTTTCCATAGTAGCATCCTCACTAGGAGTTTCTACCACATTAGCGTCAACCACATTTTCCTTATTTGGAGTGCTATCACTAACAGCTTTAATCTTTAATTGCTTAACCTCTTTAATGCGGAATTGTATAAACTGAAAAGTGTAAATAATTGCAGTAACAACAGCAAAAACTGAACCACAAACCAAAATTACATTTACAGCTATGTCATATAAACGTGATTCTGGACCACCACCAACAAAAAATGCAAGCACAATACCTAAAGAATTTAAACAAGTTGCGGTTTTACCAAAAATATTTGACTTTATTTCATAACTACTTCTAAAAAGCTTTACTATTGCACTGCCACCTAACACCATATAACTTTCCTTAATCACAAATACTATAGGAAATACTGGAGCAATTTTTCCAAGTATAGTCAAACAAACTAAAGTAGAAACTTGCAATAATTTATCCGCTATAGGGTCTGCTATCTTGCCAATATCACTAACAAGATGATAATGCCTTGCTATAAAACCATCTACCAAATCTGTAATTGATGCAAATATAAATAAACCAAACGCAATGTAAATATTGTTTGGTATAGAACTATCAAGTAAAACCCACACAAAAAATGGCACACATAATATTCTTATGTAAGTCAAAATATTAGGGATAGTAAATATTTCTTTTTTATTAAATTTCATTTTATCACCTATATTCAGTAAACTTTACTAGTAAGTAGTATATCATACTTTTACTTATTTGTAAACATTTTATTTATATTTTATAAAATAAATCATATATGCAGTATTAATAAAAGATATATGCAAAACAAGGTGTATTCCTTGTCTTACAATTATTTAGGTTGATGAAGCTCAAGCTTCTTAATTTTATTCTTAGCTAAAAGCATTTGAGAATAATTACACAAAACACTTAGTATAACAATAATGCAAATTACAAAACCAATTTTTCCAATTTGAGAATAACTAAATGATACTAAGCTACTAAAATCTGTGCCATCAAAATAAAAGCCTAACACAAAACATAGAACAAATATGATAAATTTATTTGGCACAAAAGCAAAAATCATATCCGCAAAAGCTTTTCCAGAGCCAATTAAAGTAGTAAAAATTGCAAGATAAACTACTACTGTAGCAAGCACACCTAAACCATAACTTCTTGCCACCTCAAAAACTGGCATACTTGCTGAAAATGCTTGCATACTTATAACATAGCAAATACTCATTAAACTGCCCATAACAATAGTTACAAGCACTCCAATATAAGCAATCTGATTATTAGATAGTTTCGCCCCCTCCTCACTCATAAAATACCCACCCAAAAGCATATTCATACCAGCATAAAGTATGGATTGTAATGGATTAAAGCCTGAGTAAATCTCACCTTTTCCGATTATCAAAATAACAAGCATAAGTGCCATAATCAAAGGTACAATTATCAAATTTAAAAGTTTAATAATTCGCATATCGTAAAGCATTAATATTGCAACAATAAAAGCAGTAAATATCCCAAAATATTTTATGCCAAATTGCGTTTCAATAAGTTCACTAACTGCACTTAGCATAACGCAATATGTCACAACAGATGATAAAAATACTACGATTTTCATAAGTTTTTTTACAAATTTTATTTTATTTTGCAACTTACCAAAATAACAAAAAAACACACATAATAATCCTATAATAACTCCCGCAAAAAGAACAGATAGATATCCGCAATTTTTAAAATAAAGCATTATTTCAGAACCAGTTGCAAAACCAGCACCAATCACTACACCTACAAATAAAAACACTAGTCTAATTATTACCTTAAAACTGCTTAAGTTTGCAGAATTCCCAAAAAAAATATGTCGCATACTAAATTGTATGCGACAGCTTTTAATTTATAATATATTATGACAAATAAACCAAATATGGAATTAATTTTTGCTTTAATAGAGTTTTGCTTCTCTTTTGCTATTTTTGAATATTTTTACATTAAAACAACTATTTAGTACATTTTAACTAATCTTAAATATCACCCAAATTTTTATTCATTATCAAAATCAAACTCTGCAAACTCACCAGACATTCTCTTTATTAGCATCTCAAACATATCATCTGACTCATATTCAAAGAATGTACCTTGTCTTTTAATAATGTCAATATAATTTTTCAATTTTTTAGAACTACATTCCACAACACGTGCAACTTCCTCAATCATACTATTGCTAATTAACACATAAGCATTACAGATTATTGCACCCGCCAATGCATATACATCTTGAAACTTTCGTTTTGTAATTTTCATTACCTCAAGTAATTCTTTCGCAGATGTAATTAAATGAGCATTAAAGTCCTCAGTATAAATGCAACAATATGCAAAAGCATACATATATGCGTCATTATAGCATTGTGGATATTCCTCTATCCCCTCAATTGGTTCAAAAACAACTTTCTTGTTAATGCCAGCATATGGTAAATCAATCTCTCTTATACCACATACTAACAACGCATATAAAACACCAGCCTTCATTATATTGGATAAAGCCCTAAAATGTATAATAATATCGATTTTTGAATGATTTTTTAATGTAAATTGATTTTTATAAGTTATTAAAAAGTCAATCACATCGTCCTCGTCCGCAGTTAAAAACAACATTTCAAATGCTTGCCAAAATTGCTCGTTACTAACCTTTTTGCCGGCTTTAACCTTAACTCCTATTTCCATCAATAGTTGTTTTGTCATATACCACATACTATCTGGAATATAGTTAATTGCGGATATTTTCAATTCATTTATATCAACCTTTAAAAAATATGGTAAAATACTACCTAAGCCAAAAATGCCATATGCAATATTGATTTTTCCAATAATTTTACTTGCACTACTTTTATCACCTATTTTTAAATAAGTCATAGTTTTCATAACCATAACTTCATAATTATTTTGATAGTTATTTTCAACAGCAAATTGTTCAATAATTTCTAAGCATTTTTTATAGTCAGCTTTACCCTCAACAACAGTGCAAACAGATTTTAAACTTTCAATATTTGTTATTTCCATTCCAAGCATTTTATTGTAAAGAATAGTATCATCAAAAGTACTATCATTACTTTTAACTTGCAGATAAATAGCTATTGCCTCAACGTCATCAGCAAATGTATTCATTCTGTGTAAACAAATCTTTAGCAATTTTTTCTCGTCAAAATAACCTAAATAATACAATGTCAGTTTTTCAAGCAACTCTTTATTTGTTGGTTGTTCCATTGCCAACTGCTCATACAATTCCATTGCCTCATCAATATTCCCTTCCGCAAGCAAAAATTGTGCGTGACTTTTTATTTTTTTAAACTTATATTCGTTATCTACAAGTACAAGTTTACGGCTTTCGCTGTTGTCTGTACATTCTTCATTATAATAATTTATCAAATAATTATCATCCATAGTCAGCTTGCTTACTCTGCTATAAAGATAAAAAGCGTCCCTAAACTCGTCTTTATATTCTAAATACATATACAATTTAGCAAGTTCTCTATAAGCTAAGCTATTTTTATCATTTAAGATTGTGGCAGTTTTAAAAGCAAAAATAGCCTTGTCATAACTTTTCCAACTTGCATAAATTACACCTAACATATAAAATATATGTGACTTATCCGTAGGTGAAAATAACTCAATTTTATTATGAACATAATACACATAAGACCAATATTGATTATTTTTAAAATAACTTTGAGCTTTATTTAAAACAAAGCTTTGGTCAAGATTCAATTCATACTTAATCATATTCGCCTCCGTTTAGATTTTTATAATTTTCTATTTCTAAAATGCAAAAACATTAATACTTGTAATTACTAATAATATTTAAAAATATATTTCAAAATAATTATTTCATAATTTAGTAAAGTATTTCAATTAAAGAATAATTATAATAAGAAAACTTACACTTAACATTAATTAAAAAATCCTAATTGATTTAAAAATTAATAATTATAAAAATAACTAATGTACGTCCTATAAATATTATTTTTTACTTTTCAATATTTCATTTACTTTTTCTCTATTAAAAGTATAGTACTTATTGCAAAAATCACAATGTATTTCAATTTTACCAATACTATTCAAAATATCCTCAATCTCTGCCCTATCAATAGATTTGACGATATTTTCCATTCTTTCCTCACTACACCTACACTCAAACCTTGGTTGAATTGCAGGCATAAGTTTACACTCAAAATGACCAAAGTTATCATCAATAATTTGTTCCGCACTTTTCTCGCCAATCATATCTGCAAAATTTACAAAATTCCTTACAATATCTTGTAAAATAACAATTATTTCCTCCTCGCAATTTGGCATAGGTTGTACAATAATCGCACCGCAAGATTTCACCTTGCCATTTTTAATAATCGCACCACTTGCAACAGCAGAAGGCAATCCCTCACTTGTAGTAAAGTAATATGCAAAGTCACTGTCAATACTGCCATTTACTAATTGAGTTTTTCCAACATAAGGATTTTTTAGACCAAAATCTTTTATAACTGTTATACTTCCCTCTTTTCCGACACATTCAGCAATGTCATATTTACCATTGCTATCTTTTGCGACATTAGGCTGTCTTTCTTGCACAAAACCTCTAACAATACCGCCAGTTTCACCTGCAACAATTATCTTTCCACATTTACCTATCCCGTCAATAGATATACTCAATCTAATATTTGTGCCTTTGATACCACTTGACATAAAAGCACCTATTGCAAGTACTCTACCAAGCACTTCACTTGCAACATCATTAGTTTGTTGTTTATCCACTGCCACTTGACATAATTCTTTTGCATCCACAACACTTACAATTGCTTTACCGCCAAATAAAATCGCTTTTTGTATAACATCCATTTCAAAACCTCTTTCGCTTATCTATTTTATATTTTAAATAATTCATTTATAAAATTTAATAATAGTAATATTAAATTAATTAGCTATTTTATAAACAATGCCACAAATTAAATACAACTTTATATAAACAATCTATTACATTATTAGTTTCAATTGGTATCCATTAATACCTTAATTATTTTACTTTCTTACATATAAATAGTAACCTAATACTTTTATCCGTTATATCACAAAATTTTTCGCCGTCAAAAACTTGCACATCAAAACCACTCTTTTCCAACAATTCAGTCACAAATCTTTGCTCGTGAATATATTGAGTGTGGCTCTCATCAAATCTTTTATAAAGTTCCCCACAAGGCTCAAACATAGTTATATTCATTTTTATTTTATCAGCATAAAGCTCGTTTGTCCACAAATATGTATAGTCATCCATATCCTCAAAAAATACATTATTGCCAATTAGTTCTGTTAGTTTATATTTACTGCTAATATCAAATATAAAGTAACCTCCAGTTTTTAAATAGCTACTTATTTTTTCAAATACTTTACCTAAGCTATCACTATCAATATAATTAAAGCCATCACTTACCGCAACTACACCATTCACCTTTGACAGCGGTGTAAAATTTTGCAAATCACTATGCACAAACTGCAAGTATCCTCTGTTTTTAAAATTATTATTGATTGCAATATCCAACATTTCCTTACAATTATCAACTGCAATCACGCTATCTGCAACCTTGACTAAAAAACTGGTAAAAGCACCACTTCCGCAAGCAAGTTCAACAACTTTGCCAGTCAAGTAGTGCTTAATAAATTCAAAATATTGTGAATAGTCAAAATCGGTATTAGCTTTATCGTAAATTTTTGCTAAACTTGAATAAGCATTCATTATTTTACCTTTTTTTCTTTTTATTTTTATTGTTATTCTTACGTCCTTCATTTGCAGCTTTACGGCGTTCTTTTTCTTGAGTATACAACATATTTTGATAAAGCACTTGAGTGTAATTATCTGCAACATAAACACCAAAGCATTGGATAGCTGTTGTATATGCTACAAACCCAAACAAACCGAATGTTGCGAGCAATAACATCTTTGTTAAGCTTGACCAAATAAATGCAATTGGTAAACCTATAAATAAAATAGTCAAGAAAGTTTCAGCCAATAAAAGTGCTACTGCAAGCAAAGTGCTATTTTTAATTTTATCTTTATTGCTAAAGTTATACATTGTAACCATTGGCAGATATTGTAGCATAAAATAGATTACTACCAAAGCTATTAAACAAGCTAAAATCATAACAAACCACATATACCAGCTTGTTAGTCCAGATGCAACCAAATATAAATAACCGAATATTGAGGCAATAACACCATAAGCAACTACGCCAATAACTGTAAAAGCTATAGTGTAAGGCAACCAATATTTTTTAATACCACGGAAAAAATGACGAACTTTAATTTTTGCACCCCAAGCAACATTACGGCTAGAATAAAACAAGCCAGACATTGCAACACCAATCAAAGTAAAGCAAGGAATTATTAAGGAATAAAACATTAATCTAAATAAATATATACCTTTTACTGCTAAAATTGTATCGTTAGTGCCACCAATAAAACCAAAACCAAGGTCACCAACAAAGTTAAACGCATTATCAGCTATCCACTTTTGCTCCAAGTTTGGCATTACAAATAATAACGCAATAAAAGGTGCTGCAAACAACAAACAAATCAAATTTTGCAATACTAAACTGCCATAATTGAATTTAAAAGTACGCCACCAGTGACGGAACATACTCCCCTCGATAGCACTTCTGTTTATGCTTAAGTCATTGCCTAAGGTCATATTTTGCAAAACTCTTAAAGCAAATGATTGTTTTTCTGATTTTTGTTTGTTTACTGTTTTTGCCATAAAAAACTCCTATACTTGATTATTTATCTAATTAAAGATTTAAATAATTTCTAAATTCTAGTGGTCGCAAATAATCCATAATAATATTTTGCTGTAACTAGATAATTGTAACAAGTTGACTTGCAATATAAGTAATTGCAACAACAATTTTAAATTTTTTAGCAATTTAAAATTTAATCTTTTTATCAAAGTTATGCTGTTACAAAAGATAAATAGCTAAATTAGTCGCCTAATCAAATTATCGCATAAAATTAATAATAAATACATTATTTTATATAACTATATTCTACTATACACTAAAATTAAAAAAATATCAATTAAATTGCACCAAATCTTTTGACAAATTAAAAAAAATGTGATATTATTGTGTAAAATATAAATAGATGCTAATAGAGGAGCAATCAGCAATAGTATGTCAGCCGATTGGTATGCAATTACCGACTGAGTGAAAGGGTATGATTGCCGAGGTCTTAATCATATTGCAGTGGTTAAGGTTGGGTATAAGGCTAAATCCTTATAACTGTCATCTTGGATGGAGTACTATTATGCTAGCGATAAATGGTAATTTTTATTGCAGTACGATAGTCGTACTGCTTTTTTAATATCCAAATATCAAATTATATTATCAAATTGTATTTAATTTTTAAAAGTTATTCTATAATAACTTTTTCGGAGGTTTATATGAAAAAATTTAATGTTGCTGTTGTAGGTGCTACTGGTATGGTTGGTAGCAAATTCTTGGAAGTTTTAAGCGAAAGAAATCTTCCTGTAGAAAACTACTATCTTTTTGCTTCAAGCAAAAGTGCGGGTAAAGTTATAGACTTTATGGGCAAACCTCATACTGTTATTGAACTTACTAATGAAAATATTGCAAAATACCCAGTTGATTTTGCATTATTCTCTGCTGGCGGTGGCACATCTGCTAAATTTGCTCCTGAATTTGTTAAAAATGGTGCTGTTGTAGTTGATAACTCTAGCCAATGGCGTATGTACGACAATGTACCTCTAGTAGTTCCAGAGGTTAACCCAGACGATATTGATTGGAACGAAGGTATCATTGCAAACCCTAACTGCTCAACAATTCAAGCAATGGTTGCATTAAAGCCATTACACGATAAATACACTATTAAGCGTATTGTATACAGCACATACCAAGCTGTTTCTGGTGCTGGCGTTGCTGGATATAACGATTTGGTTGAGGGTGTTAAAGGTGCTGAGCCTAAAAAGTTCCCTTACCCTATCTTTAACAACGTTCTTCCTCACATTGATGTATTCTTGCCAAACGGCTATACTAAAGAAGAAGAAAAAATGATGAAAGAAACTCAAAAAATTCTTGACAAAAACATCAAAGTTACTGCTACTACAGTAAGAGTACCAGTTTTAAACAGCCATAGTGAGTCAATCAATGTTGAGTTTGAAAAACCTTGTACTTTGGAAGGTATTTATGAAGCTTTGAGAGGTGCTGAGAACGTTATCCTTTATGATGACCCAGCAAACTTGAAATACCCAATGCCTATTATCTCAAGCGGTCACGATGAAACTTATGTTGGTCGTGTAAGAATTGACGAAACAGTTCCAAGCGGTTGTAACCTATGGGTAGTTGCTGACAATATCCGTAAAGGTGCTGCAACTAATGCTGTACAAATTATGCAAAAATTGATGGAGAAAAAGTCTAAGTAATTTTTATTAAGCCGATTAGGAGGTTATTATGTTCTCAGGTGTAGCTACTGCCCTAATTACGCCATTTAATTTTAAAGGTGTAGATTTTGATGCTTACGGCAGACTAATAGAAGACCAAATTGCAAACGGAATTGATGCACTTGTTGTTTTAGGTACAACTGGTGAAGCTACTACAATGACTCACGAAGAAAAAGTAGAAACAATTAAATTTGCAATCAAAAAAATAAACAAAAGAGTACCAGTTATAGTAGGAACTGGTTCAAATTGCACGGCAACTGCTGTACAAAATAGTATTGAGGCGGAAAAACTTGGTGCAGATATGCTTCTTGTTGTAACACCTTACTATAACAAATGCACAGAGGAAGGCTTAATTGCTCACTACTCTCAAATTGCACAAAGTGTTAATGTTCCAATTATTACTTACAACGTTCCTGGTAGGACTGGCGTAAATATGACAGCAAAAACTATTAAAGCACTTGCAAATATACCTAACATAGTTGCAGTTAAAGAAGCAAGTGGCAATATTAGTCAAATTGCTAGCATTATTGGTGCAGTTCGTAGCAGTGATTTCAAGGTATACAGTGGCGATGACGGCATTATTTTACCAGTTATGAGTATGGGTGCTCAAGGCTTAATTAGCGTTGCTAGTAATATTATTCCTAAACAAATGGTTGATATGGTACACGCTGTACAAAATGGTGATATGCAACTTGCACAAGACCTATTCTTTAAATATCGTGGATTAATGGAAGTTATGTTTTGTGAAACTAATCCTATCCCAGTTAAGTTTGCTTGTTCAAAATTGGGCTTTGGTGAAAACTTACCACGCTTACCATTGACACCTATATCTGAAACTGGCAAAATAAAAGTTTTGGACGAAATGTACAATGTTGGCTTGATTAAGTAAAACTATGGAGGATTGAATGACAAAAGTATTAATATGGGGTATTGGTGGCAGAATGGGTAGAACCTTGCTGGAATGCCTTAATAAAAACGAATATACACAAGCAATTGGTGGCGTAGACAAATTTGCAAAGCAATCTGATTTTTCTATTCCAGTATTCAATAATTTATCTGACATCAATGTAAAAGCTGATGTAATTATTGATTTTTCAAGAGCTGAAGCAATTTATGATATCTTGCCTTACGCAAAGGAACATAAAATACCAGTAGTATTATGCACCACTGGTTACAACGAATTGGATTTAGATTACATAAATGAAATGTCTAAGGAGTTACCACTATTCAAATCAAGCAATATGTCACTTGGCATAAACTTACTAATTGATTTAGTTAAAAAGGCTACTAACCTACTTGGTGAAAACTTTGATATTGAATTAATTGAACAACATCATAATGTGAAAGTTGATAGTCCATCTGGTACTGCAATCACAATTGCTGACGCAATCAATGAGGAAATGAACAATACTTTGGAATTTAAGTTTGGTAGACACAATAACAATGAAAGACGTAAAAAGAATGAATTAGGTATTCACGCTGTACGAGGTGGTACAATAGTTGGTAGACACGAAGTGCTATTCCTTGGCAATGATGAAAATATCACTATTAAACACGAGTCAAACTCAAAAGCTGTATTCGCTGAGGGTGCAGTAAAAGCAAGTATTTATATTGCAAGCATTAAAAAAGCTGGCATTTATAATATGAATGACTTAATTCAATCATTGAATTAATCGTTTTTATTGGTATAGTCATAAAAGTAATTCCGTAAATAGCAATATATATTCAAAGTAATTGATTGCTTAATTGCAAAAACGATTTGCTTAAATATAATCAATCTCTTTAAGTATCTATAAATTAATCGTTTTACCATTTAAATATGCTTTTGCAGAAATGCTTGGTGTTTTGGTTGAGAGAGAGGCACGTAACTCCTAAATCAAGTAAAATTAATTAATCGCTCACCACTTAAAGATACATTTTACAGAAATATTTGGTGAGTTGATTGAGCCATAGGACGTGTGCTTAAAAAACATATTTATATTAGGTTGCATAAATTATTTAGCAATTTAATTAGTAAATTTTTACTTTTAAATACCATACATATTATTTTAATCTAACACATAAATGCGAGATTTTATCAAAAATCTCGCATTTAGTTTTATTTTTATATTAAAGATGTGCCATAAATTTAAATAAAAATAACTGTGCTTTAAATATTACTTTATTTCAAATATTAAGTACAATATAAATTATGTGTCGTTAAATTTGAGAAAACTCAAATTTAAACAAAAGCTAA
>CAJTNA010000004.1 GCA_910577845.1 uncultured Christensenella sp.
CTACAGGAATATAAAATTTTTGCTTTAGCTAAAATTTACTTCCTATAGTTTATATAATAACATATTTTATTCAATATTGCAATATGTTGTATTAACTAAAATACGCTAACTTGTCCGTTTTTTACTCTAGCTAGAGTATTTTGTAAATCAAATGCATAATATGAGCATATTTTCAATAGAATATATAGAGAAGTTTATCAGGAGTATGTAATATGCAAAATTATATTATGGAAAGAGTTGAAGAAGTTGCTAATTACATTATTGAAACGGGTTCAACTTTGCGGGATACGGCAAATGTATTTATGATTTCAAAAAGCACGGCTCATACCGATATGACAATTAGGCTACCGCAAATTGATACAGAAAAATACGAAAAAGTGAGAGAAGTGTTAGATAAAAATCTGGCAGAAAGACATATTCGTGGCGGGCAAAGCACTCAACTTAAATATTCCCACCATTAAATTACTAATTCTATATACATAATAGGATAAAACTAAATAAGGCTAATATAAAAATAAGACTAGTACTTAATTATAAGTAATAGCCTTATTTTTTGCTTTTTTATTTTCAATAATTACATATATATGAACAAAAGTTATTTTATTTGATATAATTATCAAAATTTGTCAATTAAATATGAATTTTAACCAAAAAAACTGTCAAAAATCGGGGGTAAATGTAATATTTTAGGTTTATTTGGGCGGGTTTAGTAGTAATTTTGATTAAATTTTTCTATTATCGTCATTGTCTTTTTTGTAGTTTTCGGGGACTGAGGTATCCCAAAGGTTATTGCGGGTTGGGTTGTATATTGCACCAAGCATTATTTGTTTTGTACCTAGCTTTTTGTTGTTTAATTGTTCTATTAGTTCCTTTGTTTCGGAGCGATTTGAGTTTTTGTCTTTAGGGCAAGGATTTTGGACTATTGGCAAGTTGTATTTTTTTGCTAGTGCTGAAAGATATTTTTCCTCAATGTAAATAAATGGTCTTATCAAAGTTATGTTTGTTCTGCTCATAAAACTAACTGGGCTAAAGGTACTAAAGCGTCCCTCATTCATTAGGCACATAAGCATAGTTTCCAAAATATCGTCCGCATTGTGACCTAAAGCTATTTTATTACAGCCGTTTTGGATAGCTATTGTATTTAATGCACCCCTACGCATTTTTGAGCATAAGGAGCAAGGCGACTTTTCTTTCCTATCCTCAAACACGATTTTTGCTATATCTGTATTGTGGATAATTAGTGGAATATTTTCCTTTTTGCAGTAGTCTTTTAGCTGTTCAACTTGGTTTTGGTCGGTTTCCTTAAAGCCTAAGTTTATATTGATAGCAATAATATCAAACTTATAAGGGGCAAATTTTTTGTAGCTATTTAAAATTGCAAGCAAACAAATACTATCCTTGCCACCGCTTACGCCGACAGCAATTTTATCCTCCTCGCTAATCATATGATAGTCGTCTATAGCACGTCTTGTTAAACTTAGTATTTTTTGCATAAAATAATCCTATAAAGCTAAAAGTTTGTTCTAATTAATGTCTTATGCAAACTTGCTTTTAATGATAAAAGTTTTGTAAAGTAATGCGTACACATTATTTACGTATATTAATATACACTATTCCATTGACTTTATGCAAGTGTTTAGGTATAATAAAATAGTATCAAAATAAAATAGTATAGGCATAGTGTAAAAAATTGAGTTTTTTTGCAAGATGTTTAGATTTTTATGTGCGGAGAGATAATAAAATGGCAAATGCGGTAATTGAGTTTTTTAGAGAGCTTTTAAACAATGATATACTTACTGTGTTTATCATATCAATGTTACCTATAGTAGAGCTTAGGGGTGCAATACCAGTAGCTATAGAAATGGGGTTGAGTTGGTATGAGGCGTTTGGCTATGCATTTATAGGTTCTATTATAGTGGCACCTATATTGCTATTGATACTTATGCCGATTTTAAATGCTATGAAAAAGATTAAAGTATTTAGAGGACTGGCAAATGCTGTAGAGGGGTTGTTCCAATCAAAGGCGGAAAGCGTAAGGAAAAAAGCAAACAAAGCGGATAGCCGTAATACAGAAGATTTAATTAAAATGATAGGCGTATTTTTGTTTGTCGCAATACCATTGCCACTTACTGGAGTATGGACTGGAACAGCAGTAGCAGTATTTTTGGGATTAGGTTTTTGGAAATCGTTGTGTTCTGTCGCACTTGGCAACATTTCAGCTGGTTTGATTATGACTGGTTTGAGTCTGTTGTTTAAAGAAAATTTAGATTTATTCCTAACAATATTTATGGCATTGGTGCTTGGTGTTTTAGTTTTAAACATTATTTACCTTGTGATAAAAAATCATTTAAAAAAGAAAAAAGGTGAAAATGTAGCCCAGAATAGTGAGAATGCTCAAGTTGTGCTGACTAATGAGAATAAGCAAGACAAAGTAATTGAGCAAGAAAACACAGAGCCACAAGAGAGCGAAAAAGAGAGTTTAGAGGATAAAGATATTGAACAACAAAGCGAGCCACTCAAAAGCCAAGAGGTAAAAGTGGTTAGTATAGATAATAAAAGTGTAACTAATAACAATATGATTAGTGGGAATAATATTGAGGACATTGATAAGAAATTAGGGGAAAATACACAAAATAAAAGAATAGATGTATCTAACATTAAAACTGATTAAAAGTTTTTTGTTAGATTTAGGATAAAATATGATTAACAAAAAACATAGCAAGGGGTTTACGAGTAAATTTGGTTTTTTAATGGCAACCGTTGGTTCAGCGGTTGGACTTGGTAATTTGTGGAGCTTTCCATACAAAGTTGGTGAAGGTGGCGGAGCTGCTTTTGTGTTTATTTATATAATAATGGTGTGCTTGGTTGGCATTATTGCAATGATAGGTGAGTTTGTCATTGGAAAGAGGTCGCAAGTAAATGTTATTGATACTTATGGCGGTATAAGCAAATGATTTAAATGGCTAGGCTATTTAGGCGTGCTTGTGCCATTTATGATATTGTGTTATTATCAAGTAATTGGTGGTTGGTCTATCAAGTATATGGTTGACTATATTGGTGGAATTGGTGTAGCAAGCGGAGTGCAAAATGTTGGCGGTATGTTTGACACTTTCACAACTAGTGTTACTATGCCAGTTGTATATTTGTTAGTATTTGCCTTGATTGTTGGCATTATAGTTTTGTTTGGTGTAAACAAGGGTATTGAAAAGGCAAGTAAAATACTTATGCCAGCACTTTTTGTGTGTTTGATAGTAGTTGTAATTAAGGGGTTAACATTGCCAAACGCTGTAGCGGGGTTAGAGTTTTTGTTTAAGCCAGATTTTACAAAAGTAACTGGTTCAACCGTGTTATCTGCATTGGGACAAGTATTCTTTAGTATGTCTTTAGGTATGGGAATTAATGTCGCATATGGCAGTTATATGAAAGATAGTATGAATATTGGTAAAAGTGCAGTAATGGTTGGGGTACTTGATACAGTTATGGCATTGCTTGCGGGTATGGCAATTTTCCCAGCAGTGTTTTCATTTGGTTTGAAACCTACTGCAGGACCAGGACTATTGTTTGTTGTGCTTGCAGAAGTATTTGCAAGTATGGGACCAGTTGCGGGAAGAATATTTGGCACAATTTTCTTTATGCTTGTAATATTGGCTGCAACAACATCATCAATTGCGTTGCTTGAAGTTCCTGTTCAGTTTGTAGTGGAAAGATTCCATATTAATAGAAAGCTTGCATCACTTTGTATTGCAGGTATTGTGTTTGGTATTGGTTCATTTATTGCAATGTCTTTTGGTGTACCAAGTTTGCAAGTTGAAAGTGTTGATTTGCTTACTTTGTTTGACTCAATCACTAATAAATTGATTCTACCAGTAACAGCAGCATCAACTTGTTTGCTTGTTGGGTACAAAGTTAAACCAAAAAATTTATTTGATGATTTGCAAGCAGATACTAAAAATAAATTAATAATTTACAATATTTGGGGCTTTTTGATTAGATATATAACCCCCGTTGGAATATTGTGCGTGTTAGGTATTGGAATAAATGAGGTTATTACTGGTGCAGCTGGTTTTGAAACTGTGGCTGGTAAGCTGACAATTATTTTGTCCGCATTATTTATGGTAATTATTTGCGTGATTGCAAATGTAGTAGCAAATTATATGGAAAGTAAAAAGTTGCAAATAAAATAATTGCTAGAGCTTACTTTTGTATATCTCCAACTAGTTTGCTAAATTAACTATAGAATATTAAGTCAATAACTTTTTGCATTAATTTAAGTCTGTTAAATAGTTATAAAATAAAATGTAATTCCTTACATAAATATAATAGACAATTTGTGGCTTAATTTAAATAAAAATTAATAATAGCTATTGAGTTTTAATATGTAAAAAAATTTAAGTATTATAAAGACTATAAAGTTAAATTTGGATTTGTTCAAATTTTAATAATTGATAGCAAAATTTTACTAATATAATTTAATGATTAATATATAAAATATTTATTAATTTGAATTTTTTAATAAAAGTAAACTTTAATTTAACAAATACAAATTTAAAAGTAAACTTTAATTTGTACAAAAAGAGATTTAAAATACGGGTGATAAAATGCGTATATGTTCGCTAGGTAGCGGTAGCAAGGGCAATTGTATATACATAAATGTTGAGGGGCAAGGCATTGTAATTGACAATGGTCTTACTTGCAAAGAGCTTGATAGCAGAATGAAGAGTGTTGGACTAGAGCTATGCGACATTAAACATATTTTAGTTACACACGATCATAGCGACCACATAAAGGGTATAGGTACTTTAGCAAGGAAAATAAATGCCACTATTTATGCACATCCACAATGTTTTGGCGTTATTAAAGGTAGATTAGGTGATGTAGATTATTGTGGTGATAATGATAATTATGAAAATGGTTTTAATATTGGTGGCATTTATATCAAGCCATTTAGAACGCCCCACGATGCCACATATTCCGTTGGATACAGAATAGAGGGGGAGGGTAAAAGTTTTGCTTTAGCAACTGACCTTGGTGTTGTGACGGATAGTATATTAAAACATTTATCAAATACTGACCTAACTATTATTGAGTCAAATCACGATATTCAAATGTTAAAAAGGGGTAGCTATCCTATGCAGTTAAAATTTAGAATTCTAAGCAATAGAGGACACCTTGCTAATATAGAAACAGCAAAGGCAATTGAGGCTTTAGCACCTACTTGTAAGAGGTTTTTGCTTGCTCATTTGAGCGAGGACAATAACCTTAAAGAACTTGCATATAAGGAAACGAGCACAGCACTTGCTAGGATTGGTGCAACAACTGGTGATATTATGCTAGATGTGCTTGACCAGTATGTACCTAGCAAAATTTATGATATTTAAAAGGGGACGTATATGAGGAAATTAGAAGAACTTAATAAAAGTTATTTTGGACCTAGGGTGAGTGATGGTGCAGGTGTATTTGTTGCTGGCTTTGTCTTTATGTTTATTTTTCAAATAATAGCCATTATAGTAGCGGGGATATTTAAAATTAATGTAGAAGAACCGCCACTTTGGTTTAACTGGCTGATTTTATTTATAAACTGTTGTGCATTTATTTTGGCAGTGCTTGCTTTTGGTAAATTGTCAAACAAACCTTTACTTAAGGAATGTAGAATAGAGCGTAAGATTACTTGGAAGCAAACTGCATTATTACCAGCAATAATAATTGTAAGTATTATGGCATTTTTACCACTTGCTGAGGGGTTTGTTAAGTTGGTTGAACTTATTACTAAAGATAGTCAAGCATCAGCTGTAAATGTAGGTCAGACCTGGTGGGAGATACTAATTTCTGTGTTTTTTATGTGCGTATTGCCAGCTGTAGGTGAGGAAATTTTGTTCCGTGGCGGTGTATCAAGAGGACTTAAACGCAAAAACTATGTTTTTGGTATGGTAATGACGGGCTTTTTGTTTTCAATATTCCACGGCAATGCTACACAAACAGTACACCAATTTTTGTTTGGTATGGTGCTAACATTTATCTATTTTACAACTGGTTCATTGCTTGCAAGTATTATAGCTCACTTTATAAACAACTTTTTTGCAATTATGCTAGGTTTGGCTTTAGACCCGCTTTTTGCGAATTCAACATTGCCAATTGGCGGAACGATTGCAATTTATGTAATAGTTAGTATAGTTGGTTTTGTATCTTTGTATTTCTTGTTAAGATTGTATATGAAAGTTTGCAAAGAAGCAAAAGGTTTACCGCAAAATACAGATAAAATGGCGTGGGCAAAAGATTTGGGGAAGGCATTTACTTTAAATGGAATTAAGGATAATTATACAAGACTTAATAATTCCTTAAAATTACTTTTTGACGACCCTTGTGATAGTGTAATTTTGGACGGCGATATTGTAAAGAAATCAGAATGTGTTGTTATAGAGAATATCGCAGAAAATAAGGTAATTGAAACTAGTGAAAATATTCCTGTTGAGAATATTGCAACTAATGACAATATAAATAATGTGGGTAGCATAGAGGTGACCACTAATAGTGAAATTAATAAAGTTAATTCAAGTAATGACGAAATAGATAAAATGCTTGAAGAGAGCAATAAACAAACTATAAAAAAACGTAAAAGGTTTGATATTATGGCTTTAGTTGTTGCAATAGGGATTGCAATGACAGCTTGGATAATGAATTTATTTATATGAATGTAAATATTTTATGTGTGGGAAAAATTAAAGAAAGTTTTTATCGTGAGGCGGTTGATGAGTATGCAAAACGTCTTTCAAGATTCTGCAAATTTAATGTGTTTGAAGTTAGCGAGAGCAAGCTTGAGAGCAATGATATTAAAAGAGTAATTTTGAATGAGGGAAAAAGTCTATTGCCTAAATTAAAGGGATATGTTATAGTTTTAGATTTGGGAGGACAAGCTATGTCAAGCGTTGAGCTTGCAAACAGAATTAAAGTTTTGCAAGTAGATGGTGAAAGCGAAATTACATTTGTAATTGGAGGGTCTTACGGCTTGTCTGAAGAAGTGAAAAAGTGTGCAGATTTAACTCTTTGTTTTGGTAGAATGACTTATCCTCATCAACTTATGCGAGTTATTTTGTCAGAACAAATTTATCGTGCATTTATGATAAATAGCAATAGCGAATACCATAAATAATTGATAAAACCACTTGAAAATCGATATTAAAAATAATTTTTAGAATTGATAATTGATTGTATAAGCTATTTTTATATAAAACCTCTAAAAATTGATTACACCTTTTTGTTGCCTTAATTTGAGTCATAAAATTGCTTATAGTAATGCTACAAGGAAAAGGCAAGTTATGTCTTTTTTAATTTGGTTGATTTTCTAAGAGAAAAATTATATATATTATATATAGTAAGATTATAATTTTAAAATAGTAAAGTTATAATATTTAAATGCATAAAATGACAAGTAAATTGTGATTTTGATATTGACAAGTAACAACAATAAAATATCTATTGCATATACTACTATTAATACATAAAGAGAGGTAGTGTATATGTATGATGATGTAGCGTTGGATAAAGATTTAGCAGTACTTGAGGGGCAAGGAGCAAAGGTATTTACTATTGGGTATACAGTACTTGGACGACCTATTAAATGCGTAGTTAAAGGTAATTTAAATGGACCTTGTGTGCTTGTTCAAGCAAGTATGCACGCAAGGGAATATATCACAACACCGCTAGTTATTGAGATGATGAAAAACTATAACGGCAGTACTGGAGTTTGGTGTGTGCCTATGGTTAATGTTGATGGTGTTTTGCTTTGTCAAAATGGACTTTCAAGTGTAAGTGACCCTAATTTGCGAGAGTTTTTACTAAATGTAAATGGTGGGAATGAGGACTTTAGTTTGTGGAAAGCAAATGCTAGAGCGGTGGACTTAAATGTCAACTACAATGCGAAATGGGGTGAAGGCAGACAAAATGTAACCTATCCGTCACCAAGTGATTATATAGGTGAGTTTCCAGTTTCCGAGCCAGAAAATGTTGCATTACGTGATTTTACAAACAAATTGCAACCTAGTGTTACACTTAGTTATCACACAAAAGGTGAAGTAATTTATTGGGGCTTTGATTGTGTTAAACCATATTTTGACTACGCTCAAAGAATTGGCAATGTAACAGGATATCCTATTTTTGAAAGTACAGATAGTGCTGGCGGATATAAAGATTGGTATACAGCAACAACATTTAAGCTAGGTTTGACACTTGAAGTTGTAAATGGTGATGTGCCATATCCTATTGATTTGAGCGTGTTACCAGAAGTATATAGACAAAATAAAGATGTTTTGGAAACAGTGGCTGTAATCGCTGAGGATATTGAAAACTCAGAGAGTTAAATAGTATAAAAATTAACAATATGATAGAAGTTATAAACAAGTTACTTAAAATATAAATAATGAGCAAATTTTTGATTTGATTAAAATTTTAACTTACTAACTAAAATATTTTTTACTTTAAATAGAATTGGTCGCAAGAGAATAGACCTAAGGGCTACTTGTTTAAGTTTCTAATTATATAATATAGAGTGGAGCTATAAAAAAAATACAATATTCCAACACCAATTTAGTATAGAATATTATTACAAAGTTGATTTAATATAAATATTATAATTAACTTAATATAACATTAGATGAAACTAAAAAATTCATTAAGGAAAAATATGCACGATAATGATTTTATGAGGCTTGCGATAGATAGAGCAAAGCAAGCTATACAATTTGACGAAGTGCCTATAGGTGCGGTGATAGTAAAAGATGGGCAAGTGATAGCTTTTGGTGAAAATCAAAAGGAAAGGGGAAATTGTGCCGTTTATCACGCTGAAATTGTAGCCATTATTCGTGCGTGTGAAAAACTAAATAATTGGTATTTAGATGGCTGTACTTTATATGTCACATTGGAGCCTTGTCCAATGTGTTGTGGTGCAATTATAAATAGCCGTATAGATAGGGTAGTTTATGGTGCTAGTGACCCTAAGAGTGGCGGAGTGAAAAGTTTGTATAATCTTTTAAATGATAGTAGACTTAATCACACTTGTGAAGTTGTCAGTGGTGTGCTAAGTGAGGAATGTGGGCAACTATTGTCAAACTTCTTTAAAGTGAAACGTATGGAAAAGAAGGATAATAAGAAATATATTTAATTTAAAGTTATTAATTTTCTAAAAGTTATTAATGTAATTATTTATTGGTTATAATTTTTAGATGATATGATGTTACAATTAATTAAAAATTGTGGACTTAATATTAAAGCTTATAATGATAAATATTAAAATAATTATTTAAAATACAATAGAGGTAGTTATGTTGATTGTAGGATTGGGTAATCCAGATAAAAAATATGATAATACATACCATAATGTTGGTTTTATGGTGATAGACAAGCTGTTGGATATTCTAGGCGAAAAACTAAAAGAAGATGGTTGCCATTCCAAATATGTAACATTTTACAAAGGTGGCGAAAAAATTGTAATCGCAAAACCTATGACATATATGAATTTATCTGGCGAGGCAGTTGTTGCCCTTGCAAGTAGATTTAATATACCTACTCAAGAAATAGTTGTTATTTATGACGATATTGATTTGCCAGTTGGTGATATTAGAGTTAGAAAAAATGGTTCAGCAGGTACACATAATGGAATGAGGAATATTGTTAGTTTGTTATCAAGTACAGACTTTCCTAGGGTGAGAGTGGGTATTGGAAAGCCACAGCCACCTATGCAATTAGTTGATTATGTGCTTAGTCATATTGCTGGTGAAAATAAACAAAAGCTTGAAAATACTTTTGAAAAGGTTGCAGATATTTTATCCAATTTTATAGGACATAAAGATTTGGACAAACTTATGCGTGATAGCAAATAATTTTAGTTTTAATATTAGCTAGTAATATAAATTAATATGGTAGTTAATGTTTTATAAAAACTCAATATAGTGAGTGAAAATTAATTCTTTTAATTACTGTTTATAATTGTAAAATATCCAAATTTGCTTATTGTCACATATTCGCAAAATGCTTTTGAAAAGATGGCTTTAGATAATAAAAAATATTATAAAAATGTCGTAAAAAGTTAATTAGTATCGATTTTTGATGTGTTTTTGTTAATTTAAGAGGTAAAATGTGTTGGACGAGAGTTTAGCAAGCGTACTTGACCTAAGGGAATTAGGTGGGGTGCTACAAAAAATTAGACAAAAGGTACGTTCAGGCGTAAATACGGCAGTGTTTACAAGTAATATTGCTGAACGTATACATATTACGTGGGGTTTGGATACACCCACGTTGTTTGTTGTGTCCGACAGAGTAAAAGCAAGAGAGTATTATGAACAATTTAAAGCATTTGACGAAAATGTTGTTTTGCTTATAGAGCGTGACGATATGTTAATGTATCGTAAACTTGCAGTTGGCAGTGATGTTACAGCAAGGCTACGTACATTAAATAATTTTGTAAGTGGTAAAAGTCGTATTATGATTGCAACAAGTGAAGCATTGTTGCAAAACTTTCCTACCAAAGAAAATATCTCTAAGTCAATGCTCAAACTTACTATTTCAGAACAATTTGCACCACAAAAGTTAATTGCACAACTTTCTCAAATGGGATACAATCGTGTTGATAGTGTAATGGAAAAAGGGGATTTTAGCATCATAGGTGATATAGTCAGTGTATTCCCAGATAGCAGTGAACTACCAGTTCGTATTTCGTTTTTTGATGAGGAAATTGAAAGCATAAAACTATTTGATTTGGAAAGTATGAAATCTACTGATGTGCTTGAGAGTGTAGATATTTGTTCACGTATTGATAGCACTTTTAGCAGTGTTGATTTGGATAAAGTTTTAAATGAGGTTAAAAAGACCATTAAAAACTATTTTGACCCAGCTAAGTCAAGAGCAAAGGAAATTATAAGCGAGATTGAAAGCAAGATTGATGTTGGCAATTTAAAAAATCTTAACTGGTTGTTGCCGTTCTGTGATAATCTTTGTGGAATAGAGGATATTTTGCCAGCAAATACAATAGTAGTTTTTGACGACCCAAAAAATATCTATGACCACGCAAAATTGTATTATAATGATTTTATGACACGGGGCAAAAATTTACTTGAGCAAGGCGAGTGTACAGAAAGACATTTGAAAGTAATGCGAAAGGTGGATATTTTTGCGAGTATTGCAGAAAAGTTTTATACTTTAGGTTTCGCAAATATAACAAGTTCTAATCCTATTTTTTCACCACGTGACATATTTAAACTTAATAACCCACAAGTACGCAGTTACTATGCAAATTATTATAGCTTGTATACAGATTTAAAAGCATTCAACTTGAATGGTTCACGAGTTATTTTGTGTGCAGGTAGCGAGCATACTGCTAGGAGTTTAGTGAGTTCTTTAAAAGAAAATAATATATTTTCAAGATATGTTACTATTATACCTCAAGATTTTAGTGGGGTAATTGTAACACCATATGGCATTAAAAAAGGTTTTAATTATCCAAGTAGTAAGTTTTGTTTGATTGGATTTAATGACCTCATTAAAAAGCAAGAGGTCAGTAAACCAAAAAAACGCAACAAAACTAATGTGTTCACTATGCCAAAAGTTGGTGATTATGTTGTTCACGAGGTACACGGAATCGGCTTGTGTAATGGTGTGGAACAAATTGAGGCGTTTGGTATTAAGCAAGACTTTGTTGTAATTAATTATGCCGAGGGTGACAAACTTTATATTCCGGTAAACCAAATGGATATGCTGGAGAGGTATAGTGGAAATGACAATATACCTAAGCTAAGCAGAATAGGTGGTAAAGAGTTCCAAAAACTGAAAGAACGTGTTAAAAGTTCAGTTAGGGAAATGGCATTTGACTTGCTAGAGTTATACAAAGCTAGGAGTGAGGCGAAAGGATATGTTTATCCTCCCGACACCTATTGGCAAAAGGAGTTTGAGGAATCTTTTGAGTTTACTGAAACAGATGACCAGTTAAAAGCAATCGCAGAAATAAAGTCGGATATGGAAAGGGGCATTGTTATGGATAGGCTACTTTGCGGTGATGTCGGATACGGCAAAACTGAGGTTGCTTTGCGAGCTACTTTTAAAACGGTAATGGAGGGAAAACAAGTTGCTATTTTAGCACCTACTACCATACTTGCAAGACAACATTATAATACTGCTTTAGCAAGATTTAATGATAGTAAATTGTCTTGTGTGCTAATGTCAAGATTTCAGTCTAAAGAGGAAATAAAGCAAAATTTGCAAAAGATAGAATCAGGTGATGCAAGTATAATTGTTGCGACTCACAGATTGCTTTCCAATGATGTCAAATTCCACGATTTGGGACTTTTGGTGCTTGATGAGGAGCAAAGGTTTGGCGTGGAACATAAAGAAAAAATTAAGACATTAAAAAACAATATAAATGTATTGACTTTGTCAGCAACACCAATTCCACGTACTTTGAATATGGCTTTGAGTGGGATAAGAGATATATCTGTTTTGGAAACTCCACCAAAGCATAGATTGCCTGTGGAAACTTATGTTACGGAAATGACTGACGGACTTTTGATTGATGCAATAAAACGTGAGATTGATAGAGATGGACAAGTCTATGTGTTGTATAACAGAGTAAATGATATAGAAAAAATAGCCAATCACATTATGAGATTGGTACCCGATGCAAATGTAGTTATTGGACACGGACAAATGTCAGATACAGAGCTAGAGGACGCTATTGACAATTTTTATACAAAAAAAGCAAATGTGCTTGTTTGTACTACAATAATTGAAAATGGCATTGATTTGCCAGATGCTAATACATTAATAGTATTTGAGGCAGATAGGCTTGGACTTAGTGCGTTGTATCAATTACGTGGTCGTGTTGGTAGGTCTAATAAGCAAGCCTATGCGTACTTTACAACTAAGCCATCAAAAGTGCTTACTGGTGATGCGTTGAAACGTCTTACTGCAATTACCGACTATACTGACTTTGGTAGTGGCTTTAAAATCGCAATGCGTGATTTGGAAATTAGAGGTGCGGGCAATGTTTTGGGTAAGGAACAGCACGGACATATCGCAAAAGTTGGATATGATATGTATTGTAAGCTGTTGAAAGAGGTAGTAGAGGAAATCAGCGGTGGTGAGATTGTAAGCAAATCTGTTGTTGATATGAAAGTGGATATTGATGCTTATCTTGACCCTAACTTTATTCAAAATAATGACGAAAAAATCAAGATATACAAAGATATTGCTGGTCTTAAGGATACTGCCGAGCTTGACGAGATGTATAACGATATTAAAGATAGGTATGGTGAGCCAAACGATGGCTTGTACAATTTGATGTATATTGCTGTAATAAAAAATATGTCTGCTGAATTATTAGCCGAAAAAGTGGTTATAAATAATAGTAAATGTTTGATTCAATTTGATAGCAGTGTGCTAAAAAATCAAAATGTAATCTATGCTGTTAGCGATATGCAAGAGGAATGTAATTTTGCAATCAGCGAAAAACCTAATATTGTTTTTGAAACAAAAGGGCTAAATACTAGACAAAAGCTTACATTAATGATAAAATTTTTAAAAAAATGTAAAAATAGTTAAAAACCCCTTGCTATTTTATTTATATTCTTGTATAATATATAAGAAATACTTTAATTATTAGGCAAAATATGCCATTTCCATATATAATAAGGAGAGCAAACAATGAAAAAAAAGCTTATTTTGATTGTCGTAGCCGTTGTTTTATTGCTAACATTCGTGCTTGCTGGTTGTAATTTATTAGTTACTAATGAGGAGCGTGATGGCGACCAAGTCGTTGCAACTGTTAAACATAACGGTTTAGTTGGAGAAATTACTAAAAAGGAATTTATCAATTACTTCCAACAAAATTATCAACAATATAGCCAATATTTTGATTGGACTTTTGAGGAATATGGCGAAACTTTCCTTTCTATGATGACAAGAAATAAAATGACAGTCATCCTTGCAGTTGAGTATTTAGCTAAACAAAGAGGGGAGACTGTTGATAAGGACAAGTTTAATGCTATTAATAACGCAAACATTAAATATCCTAAGCACAATGAGGATGTAATCTCACCAAAAGGTTACGATGTTTATTCTGCATATCTTTTAAATTTACTTGACCCAGACGAGCAAAAATATGTTAAAGAACAAACAAATAAAATGTTCCAAGACGAGTATGACGAAGATGTGGAAACTGCAATAGAAAATTTAAAAATAAAAGAAGAAGAAAATAATAACTCTAATAAAGATAAAAATACTAAAGAGCCTAGACCTACTCAAGACAAAACCGAAAGTACAGAGTTTAAAGCAGATAGCAATGTAACTTTAGAAGATGTTGCAAAAGTTAAAGATTTCTTTACTGCTACTGCAGAGAAATTAGGTGATAATGCTGAAAGCTATGAAAAAGATGCTTACAAAAAACAAGTAAGAGATTTGAAAAAAGTTTATTTGACTTATGATTATTATCTTGCAAAACAAGCAGAATCAAGAATTTTAACTAAATATCAAGAGTCTGACGAGTTTACTGATAAAACTACTGATATGAATGTAAAAGTATCTAAATACTTTGAAAAATTAATGTATGACCAAGAATTGTCTAATAAGACAGCTAGCAACTATAAGAGTGCACTTGAGGGCGATAGCGTAGTTGTTTTCCATAATGGTCGTTATGTAAAATTAAAGAGCATTTTGCTAAAATTCTCCGATGAGCAAACAAAAGCTTTAGAGTATATTAACAACTATTATAAAGGTGAAAATGCAAAAGATATAGTTTCTCAATTAAGGGAAGCATTAGTATTTGGTGACTTAGGTAATATTCAAATTCCAGAACTTGTTGAGTCTGCTTTGGAACTTAGAGTTTATAAGTCTAATCCTAAATATGACCCTACAAAACCAGCTGGTGACCCTAGTGACGGCGTACCTCAAACAGACGAGGAAATAGCTAAAAAGAATTATCCTTATATTCCAAATAAACAATTTGACCCTAATAAAGATGAAAGTAAAGAAAATCAAAAATGGGTAAGTGTACCATTTAATGAGGTAATTGCAGAGCTAGGAGTAGCACTTAAAGATGTTGAGACTAAGGCTGGTGAAGACTACGATAAAAACGAACAATACAAGAATGATGGTAGCAAGGCTTATGAAATTGGTAGAAAAATGTATATCAATCAAAAGAAAGCAGAGTTATTTGAGGACTGGATTTATCTTGTAAATGACGATGATGGTATGTTCCAAGGTAAAGAGTATATTGAAACTCCATACGGAAATAGTAGTGATTATGTTTCAGAGTTTACAGCTTTAGTAAGAACTTTATTAGGTGATTATAACACTGCTGGAACAGTTATGATTGATACTAGCAAACATACTGGCACTGTTGTTGGTGACAATTATAGCAATATTGTTAAAAGTGAAGTTGACGTTGAGTATTTTGAGAATAACATTGCTAAAAAGAAAAAAGTAGCAATTTATACTGATACCACTAACAATATATCTTTCGTTGTAAACGAGTTCGGTGTTCATATCGTAATGCTAACAGATGTACCAGTTGATGAGCAATACAATACTATTGGTATTGACTCTGGTTCACAAATTATTATGAGTGATAATGACGATTTTGATTTAGATTTATTTAAAAATAGTATTAATGATTTCAGCGATGACGAAATTAATGCAATTAAAAAAGCTAATGCTTATTACACATATACTTTAAATGCTTATGTTGACTTTGACGAGGAAACTGGTAAGGCAATAACTTTAGAGGAATTGTTATCAAAGCAGTTAAAGAAAACTTATGATAGCACTGCATATAGCAAGCATAGCACAAAATTGTTTGAAATGTATGGCGATGAATTGTTCAATACTAAGGACGATAAAGATGCTAGCGAGGGTTATGCGGATTATAAGTTTGAGGAAATCAAAATGAATAAATCTGTATTTAATAAAGCTTTAAATGAGTTAAAATAATCTAATAAGCATAAATAAGCAATAAAACAAAAAATATGCACTTTAAAGTGCATATTTTTGATAATAAGGCAACAATTATTGCAAATTTTAGTAGTATTAAATAGTAAATTAATTAAAGGGAAATATGGAATTAGTTGAAAAAACTTTAAATAGCAATTTAAAATTTGAAGGTAAAATATTAAAATTGAAAGTTGACAGAGTGCAATTGCCAGATGGTAGTGTGTCAAGCAGAGAAATAGTTTGCCATAATGGTGGTGCGTGTGTCTTGCCAATATCTGCGGATGGAAAAGTTGCACTAGTAAAGCAATTTAGATATCCTTATAAAGAGGTTATTTATGAAATACCTGCAGGCAAAATTGACCAAGGTGAAAGTCCTAAACAAACAGCAGTTAGAGAATTGTTTGAGGAGGTAGGAGGTAAGTCGAATAATTTTGTTGATTTAGGAATAATATATCCAACTCCTGGATATACAAATGAAAAGATATACGTTTATATTGCTTTAGATACAATATATGAACAGCCTTCTTTAGATGAGGGAGAATTTTTAGATGTAGAGTTTTTTGAGTTTAATAAAGTGCTAGAAATGATAGAGGATAATACTATTAAAGATAGCAAAACAATAATTAGTGTTTTACGTGCTAAAATTAATAACAATATAAAATAATCATAATTTACATAAAAATTTTAATACACTTTTTAAGTGTTTAACTAATTTTTTGTATAATTCTGAAGCTATAAAGATAGTTACACCAAACTATTTTTATTCCAATAAAATAGTTTTTTGTTGTTTTGATAGCTAACTATAATATTAAATATAATATAAAAGGTGATATATGATTTTATCTACAGATAGATTGATATTAAGAGAAATTACTTTGAACGATTATGATGATTTGTGCGAGATTTTGCAAGACAAAAAAACAATGTACGCTTATGAACACGCTTTTTCAAAAGAAGAGGTAGAGCAATGGCTTAATAATCAGCTTTCAAGATATAATAAGTATGGTTTTGGATTGTGGGCAGTAGTACTAAAGTCTACCGGGAAAATGATTGGCAACATAGGTCTAACATATCAAAAGTTTGAGGATAGCGATATTTTAGAGATTGGGTATTTGCTAAACAGAAATTATTGGCATAATGGATATGCAAGTGAGGCAACCATAGCTTGTAAAAATTACGCTTTTGAGGTATTGAAAGTAGATAAAGTATATTCTATTATAAGGGAAAATAATCTATTGTCACAAGCAGTGGCTAAACGTAATGGTATGAAAATTGTGGGGACGCAACTAAAACATTATTATAATATGGATATGCCACATTTAGTTTATATGGTAGAAAATAAAAAATAATTACAAGCAGATTTAAAACACTATTCTCTTTTAAAAGTTAATAATTAAAAAACAAGCAACATTATAAACAAACAAGATACCAGTTGGTATCTTGCTGTTTTTAATATTGATTTTATGTTAAAATAAATTTGTCTAAATGAAAAAGAAATTATTGTTTTTAATATTTTTTGAACTATTATTTTTATTGTATATGGTTTTTTGTGACGTACTTTAGGTAGACTTACTTGAATACCACAAAATGCGTCAACATAAGCCTAACATAATCCCTAATGCATTGGTAAGGTTTGATTATCAAAAATTGTATTTTGTATAAAACATTTTTAATTAAAAAATCTTTTAAGTTAAATTTTATTGTATTTTTATATAATGTCAAACTTACGTGTTTTTGTTAAGCAATTGTTATTTTTATAGTGAATGGTGAAGTAAGTATATTTAAAGTTGAAAAAACAACTTTTATATTAAGCCAACTATTGGCTTAATTAATTGTAAATTAGTGGCATAAACCAACAAGGCAAAATGATAAATTTTACCTTGTTTAGTTATTTGTAAAGTTAAGATTTAGTAAAAAGTCGAATTTTTGAAAATACCCACCGAAAATCGGGGGTATTTTTTGATAAATGTGCTAAATTATGTAAATTGAGGGTACATAGAATACATATATCTATGTACATATTATATGAATATTATCTAATTAAATATATACATTTGTCAAGTATAAGCTAAACAATTTGTAAAATGATAACATTAAATTGACTTTAGCTTTACAAAAACATAGCCGAAAAGCCTAATTTATGTGCATAGATATATGTATTCTATGTATCTAAAAATAGGAGGTTTTTGCTATGAAAATTAGTTTGAAAAAGGTTGGAATAATTGTTTTATGTATAGCCTTTTTTAGTCTTACAATTTATTGTTTAAATTTTAGCGGTTTGTCATTAGTTGTGTTTGATAATAACAATATAAAAACTGAATTAAATATAAGCAACACAAATGATATTGGCAAGTTGCCAGTTGCAGAACAAGAAGTAACGTTGACTTGCGATTGTCCTAATGGTGAGGCTTGTACTTGTGGTAAAATGGCACAAGATTGGTCTAAAGCTGTAACAGAATCAGTAACCTCAAAACAAGTTGTGAAAGTTACTTTGGGAAGAGATTGGATAGCACAAATTGATGAGGACACTCACAATAGTTTTTCTAATATGGGAAATTATGGTTTTGCAAATGGTAGAATAAATATAGATTATGGAGCAATTATTATTTTAGATTTAGCTGGGTATTCTATTGATAGACAACTGACTATTGAACAAAAGTCAGAATATGGAAATGTTATAAGAGTAGCTGGTACATTAAATTTAATTGATAGTAGCTATAATGAAGAGCAAGTAAAAGAATATTATGAACAAGGAAAAATTTTGGAATATGAGTGCGGTAAGATAACTGGTGGCTCTCGTGACCATAATACCTGGGGTGGTGGCGGTATACTTATTGAACAAACAACTGGTGTATTAAATATGTATAGTGGAATGGTTACAAATAACTATTCTCGCATTGGCGGTGCTGGAATCTTTTCATATGTTTATTCTAAAATGAATATTTATGGTGGAATAATTTGTTCAAACTCTTCTGAAAATGGTGGCGGAATTTATTGCTCAAGTGGTAGTGAACTAAATATTAATGGTGGTTATATCATTGATAATACAGCAAGTAAATGTGGTAGTGCAATCTCAGTATATAGTGCTAAAGCAAATTTGACAAATTGTATTATTGAGGATAATGCTATTGAGCAAAATGGCGGTACAGTAAATGCTACTGGAAATTCTAAATTGCAATTATATAGTGGGGTAAAATTTAAAAATAATTTATCAAATGGCAATATTAATGATATTTATCTGCATAATAATTGCAAAATAGAGTTAAAGGAAAATATTAGCAATTATGATATGTTATCAGTAGATTTTGGTAACGGGTATAATTTGTTTGCACCATTTACTTTTGGTTACAAGTATTATGCTAATGGTGATAACAATCCACAAAATCATTTTGTACTATCATCAGATAATAGTAAAAAAGCTGTGCTATATGGTGATGAAGTTCGATTTGATTATTCAATAAATAGTGAGTATGACTTTGCTTATATTGAAAATTCTGTTCGTAAATATTACCAAGATAATGATAGATTACACGATTATAATGATACTACAAATTATGTGCTAGCTAAAATCACCCCAAATACCTCTATAAATGAGTTTATTAGTAATATTAAGGCGTTTAATTTAGGGGATGTAACATTATATGATAATAAGGATAATATTGTTTATCAAAATGGAAATGCAGTTAATGTTGAACTAAGCAATAACGGAATGGAGCTTGCTGTTGGAACTGGTTGGTATATAAATTGTCAAAATGGAGGTAAAGCTGAAAGAATTTATTTGTCTGTTTTAGGGGACTTAACTGGTGATGGAAAAGTTAATTCAGCAGACGTAAATTATTTAAGACAAATCATAAATGATAATACTATTTTTGAAAACTCTAGCTTGGCAGTTAAGTTGAGTATGATTATAAGTAACAAAGGTAACGCAATAGAAAAAGCAGATGCAGAGATATTGTGGAATGTAGCTTGTGGCAGAATAGATATATCAGATTTTATTTGATAGATAAAAGTTAAAAAACAAACTAAATTATTAGAATAAGTTTTTATTAGTATTTTTAATTTAAAATGTTGATGTGTAGAGGGCTTAAGATAGGCTTGCTTGGATGCTAACAAAATGTGTCAACGAAGCTCACCAAAATCAGATTTAATAAAGATAGGCTTGATTTGTTAATAGTAATATAATTAAATAAAGCATTTATTAAAATTAAAACTGAAAAAAAGACCTTAAGCAAACAAGGTGCTAAAACAGCACCTTGTTGTTTTTAAATATGATTTTAAATTAAGTTTGGATAATTAAAAATAAGTTGTTATTTTAAGATATTTTGGTTATTATTTGATTGTGACTGACTTAAGGTAGGCTTGCTTGAACGCTACCAAATTCATTTACACAAGCCAATCTAAATTCTTTATGCATTGGTTAAGGTTTGATTATAAAATATTGTTTTAATTTTTTATTGAAAAAAGGCAGGACAATTTTAATACAAGTTTATTATTTGTTTAAAGTTCAGCAATTGTTTAGTGTTCATCTTGCTTTGTTTTTTGTTTGGTATTAATATTTAGGCAATGGATAATTATGCTATCTAATATTCGATACACACAGTAGATTAACCAGATTATCCAAGTTAATTGCCATTTTTGAGTAATTAAGCTGATTGTAATGTAAAGAATAGCAACTAAAATTGCAATTACCCAATTTGTAATTTTTTTATGCTTTGCTATAGTGTGGTCACTTTTTTTTAATGCAGATTTAATATTTTCCTCAGATATAGCTCTGTAATCACTTTCACTAATTCTCTCACCATTTAAAATTTCATTTATGCTAACCTCAAAAGTGTTTGAAAGAATTTGCAACATTTCTACTGGTGGTAAGTAATTTCCATTTTCCCATCTAGAGATAGTTTTGTTTGTAACACCTATTTTTTCGCCAAGTTCAGCTTGAGTTAAATTATGTTCTTTACGCAGGGTTGATAAAAAATTGCCTATTTTTTGCATATCCATAGTAATTCTCCTAAGTTCATCTTAATTTTATACTTTAATTATACCACATTACTTTACAAAATAATTGCCCACAAAAAGCGAATTTGTTTTTAAATAGTAGTTTTTTAGTAATAATTATTGCAGTATGGTAAAGAAAATTAGCAGTCTAATGGGCAGATTGCTAAATTTTTGAAAAAATTTGCAAAAAACACTTGACAATTAAGTTTTTTGTGATATAATAAAGTCAAAGGTCAAGGAAAGTCAAAGGAGGTTAATATGGCAAGTATAAGTGATGTAATTGAACAATTCATTTTGCAGGCTTTGGCAGATGACGATTTATTGCAATTATCACGAAATGATTTGGCAACATTTTTCAGTTGTGCACCAAGTCAAATTAACTATGTATTGTCAACTAGATTTACGCCAGAAAAAGGTTTTATGATAGAGTCCAAACGTGGCGGTGGTGGTTGTATTAATTTAATTAGATTGAATGATGAAAAAGCAAATGTTTTAAAATCTATATATGATTATTTATGTGAAGAAAGTGTTCTTGAATATACTAAATTATTGCATATTTTACAAAGGTTAGAGGCGGACGGCATTGTCAGCAAGGCGGAATGTGACATATTAAAAGTTGCAATGTCGGATAAAGCTTTAGCGAATCCAGTAAATATTACTAAAAGGCTTAGAGCCCAAATGTTTAAGGAAATAATTTTAAATTTATCAAAAAGGAGTTAAGTATGAGCGGAAATTATTATTGTAGTATTTGTGGCAAACCTGCTACAGTATGTAAAAAGGAAACAATCAACGGTGTAACAAAAGTGTCATATTATTGTGACGAGTGTTTTAATATGCTTGAGGGTGGAGGAATATCTTCAAACAGCTTATTATCTGCAATGTTTAACTTTGGCGGAAATAATATTGCAAAACCAAAAATGCGAGTATGCAGTTGCGGAACTACTGAAAGAGACATTTTGAATAGTGGAAAGTTTGGTTGTAGTGAATGTTATAATTTATTTAGAGATATTGCAGAGAATTATGTAAATACTAGAGGTTATTTGACGCATAAAGGTAAAAAGCCTACACAAAATGGAGAAACTACAAGCGAAAGTGAAAAAAGTAGTATGAGTGAACTTGATAAGTTGAAAGCGGAACTTGCTTTAGCGGTTAAAGAGGAAAGGTTTTTAGATTGTGACAAGCTTGCAAAGAAAATTGCTGAACTTCAAAAGGAGGGCAAATAAATGGCGAATATTGATAATATTGTTGTATCTACAAGAGTTCGACTTGCAAGGAATTTAAAAGATATTCCTTTTCCAGCAAGGTTAAAAGGCAGTCCTAAGAGTAGTGAGGAAGTAATAAACACAGTTAAATCTGTATGTGACAAGCTTTTTAAATATGATTTATTGTTGATGAATAGAATTAGTGATATTGACAGAATAGCATTGCTTGAAAGACATTTAATAAGTCCAAATTTAGCAGCAAATACTGAGAATGGTGCAGTTTGCATTGGTAAAGAGAATGGTATGAGCATTATGATTAATGAGGAAGACCATATTAGGGCACAATGTTTGATAAGAGGCTTTGCCTTGGAAGAGTGCTATAAAAAAGTCAACGCTTTTGATGATAAACTTAGTGATATGGCACAGATTGCGTATGATGATAAGTTTGGATATTTAACTGCTTGTCCAACTAATTTGGGAACTGGTATGCGTGCAAGTGTTATGATGTTTTTACCTGCACTTACTATAACTGGCGAGTTATCTAGATTGATAAATGAGATTCAACAAGCGGGACTTACAGTGCGTGGTATTTATGGTGAGGGTAGCAATGGCACAGGATATTTGTATCAAATCAGTAATCAAATTACTATTGGTGTAAGCGAGAGGAATTTGATTAAAGTAGTAAATAATGCGGTTATGAAAATTTGCGAGAGTGAGCAAAATGCGAGAGCAAGACTTTATAAACAAGAAGGAATTGTACTTGAAGATACGGTTTCAAGGTCATTGGGAATTTTGCTATATGCAAAGAGAATAACTTCTGACGAGTTTATGGAACATATGGCAAAGGTAAAACTTGGTGTGGCTTTGGGAATACTTGATTTGAGTATGCCAATGTTGAATCAATTAACAGAGTTATGTCAGCCAGCAAATATGTGTCATTATTGTGGTAGGAAAGTAAACGCAGACGAGCGTGATATAATGCGTGCCGATTTGGTACGTAATAAAATTAAAGAGAGGTGAGCAATATGGATAAAATGAATACTGAAAGTAACAAAATATTAGAGCAAGCTAAAATATTTGGTGCAAATAGCGGTGGCTTAGTAGGAACTGAACATTTGTTATGTGCAATGGTCTATGTAGATGGTACTAATGTGCAGAGTATTCTTAATAGAATAGGCTTTAATAAGAGTGATATACCTAAAATTATACAAATAACTGGGCAACAAGTTGAACCATATTTTAGCCCACGTACAAAGAACGTAATTAGTGGAAGCATCAATTTGGCATCACAAGTTGGCTTGAACTATGTTATTCCAGAACATATTCTTGCTATGATTTTGCAAGACCAATCCTCTTATGCGGTGCGTGCATTAGTTCAGCTAGGTTGTGACCTAAATGGCTTGATACTTGCTTTGACAAAGGCAATAAACAACAATAACAAAATAAATCGTGGTGAGGACAATGACGAGTTCAATTTTGAGGATAATAAAGATGGCTCAAATGTGAAAGAACTTGACAAACTTGGTGTTGATTTGACCTTAAAGGCGGAACAAGGCAAGCTTGACCCAGTAATTGGTAGACACGAGGAAATTGATAGAGTTATTCAAATTTTGTCTAGACGTACTAAAAATAATCCAGTTTTGATAGGTGAGGCTGGTGTAGGTAAATCTGCTATCGTTGAGGGACTTGCAAACAGCATTGTTAAAGGTGATTGCCCTGAAATGTTGAAAGGTAAAAGGATATTCAGTCTAGATATATCAAGTTTGCTTGCTGGAACCAAGTATCGTGGTGACTTTGAGGAAAGAATGAAAAATGCCATTGAGGCAATTAAGAAATCAGGCAATATAATTTTGTTTATTGACGAAATCCACACAATGGTAGGTGCAGGCGGTGCTGAGGGTGCTGTTGATGCGGGAAATATTTTAAAGCCTATGCTTGCAAGAGGTGAGTTGCAAACTATTGGTGCAACTACAATTGATGAATATCGTAAGTATATTGAAAAAGACCCAGCATTGGAGCGTAGATTCCAACCTATTATAGTTAATCCACCAACTGTCGATGATACAATTTGCATTTTGAAAGGGTTAAGGGATAAGTATGAGGCACATCATAAAGTACAGATTAAAGACGATGCGATTGAAGCAGCTGCTGTTTTGTCCGACAGATATATCAGTGATAGATTTTTGCCAGATAAAGCGATTGACTTGATTGACGAAGCTGCAAGCAGAATGAGAATACACTCTCAAGTTGTGCCTAAGGATATAAAAGAAATTGAGGACCAAATTGTTAAATGCGAGCAAAATAAAAACGATGCGAGCAAGCAAGAAATGTATTTGAAAGCAAACGAATACAAGGAGAAAATAGACGAGCTTAAAAAATTGCTTGACGAGAAAAAAGCGACTTGGAATGAGAATTCTAGCAATATAGAACTTTCAATTGGCGAGGAAGAAATTGCACAGATAGTTAGTAGTTGGACAGGTATTCCAGTTGTTAAAATGACAGAGAGCGAGGCTGAAAGGCTAATTAATCTTGAGGACATACTTAAAAAGCGAGTAATTGGTCAAGAAGAAGCAGTTACAAGCATAAGTAAAGCGGTAAGACGTGCAAGAGCTGGTTTGAAAGACCCTAATAGACCTATTGGTTCATTCATTTTCTTAGGTCCAACTGGTGTAGGTAAAACAGAATTGTGCAAGTCACTTGCTGAGGCTATGTTTGGTGACGAGAACTTAATGATTAGGCTTGATATGAGTGAGTATATGGATAAGATAAATGTATCCAAATTGATTGGCTCAGCACCTGGTTATGTTGGCTTTGAGGAGGGCGGACAACTTACTGAAAAGGTAAGACGCAAGCCATATTCAGTAATATTGTTTGATGAGATTGAAAAAGCTCACCCAGATGTGTTTAACTTGTTGTTGCAAATTATGGATGATGGTAGATTGACTGATTCTCACGGTAGGACTGTATCCTTTAAAAATACTATTATCATTATGACAAGCAATATTGGTGCAAGCGAGATAGGTAAAATGTCAACTTTAGGCTTTGGCGGAAATAGCAATACAATAAGTGAGGACGAGTATGATGCAATGCGTGATAGGCAACTTGAGGCATTAAGACGTACAATGAAACCAGAATTTATCAATCGTATTGATGATGTAATCATATTCCACAAACTATCTAAAGACAATATTATGGAAATTTGCAATTTGATGGTAAATAATCTAACTAAACGCCTTAAAGAGCAAAATATCAATATTGTTGTTAGCGATGTGGCTAAAGAGTATATTGCAGAGCAAGGATTCAATGCGGAGTATGGTGCAAGACCGCTTAGACGTAGCGTTCAAAAGCTTATTGAGGATAAGTTGTCTGACGAGATTTTGCGTGGCAATATTGCAATTGGGGATAATGTAAATATTGACTTAAAAGACAATGTTTTGACATTTGATAAAATTTAAAGTATGCCATTTAATTAAAAAGTATATATATAATTATTATAAACTTGGTAAATAAAGTGTTTGTGGTTAAAATCTAGTTGCTTGCTAGTAATTATGGCTACACCTCACTATTGGGTATACAAAAGTGACTTTATGTGTGTAAAGGTATAATTTTGGTAGTAGATTCACTTTATTTATGGTTATAATTTAAATGCAAATAAATTTTTTAAGAGTAAAAATAACATTTTTATAATAAATGCTTAAATATCGATTTTCAATGTAAAATTTATATAAAGTGTATAGTAATTTGTAATAAAATATGTTACAATATAATTGATAAAAATAATAGTTTTTATCAAATTAACTTGTAAGCAAAAAGGGGGCAATTATGCGTATTGAAATTATTGCAAAAAATTACAAACTAAGCGAAAAACTAAAAGACATCATTGAAAAGAAACTTGAAAAATTTGCTCGTTATTTTGAAGAAGATGCCAAAGCAAAAGTTTTGTTAAAGCAAATCAATCAAGATAAAGATGTAATGGAAGTAACAATTAACTTTGGTGGCGGTAAAATTATGAGAGCTGAAGTAGTAACCGATAATATGTATGATAATATTGACTTGGTTTTACCAAAACTTGAGCGTCAAGTTCGTAAATATAGGACTAAACTTGGTAAAAAAGTTAAAGAAAGTGCCTTTGATATGGATGCATTATATAAAGATTCTGCAGAGGAAATTGATACTAAAGAACTTGCAATTGGCAGGGTAAAACAGACAGATGTTAAAAAGATGTCTGTAAAAGATGCAATTGCTGAAATGGAACTTTTGGACCACTCTTTCTATGTCTTTATTAATGAAGCAAATGGATTAGTTAATATCGTATACAGACGTGCTGTCGGTGATGTAGGTTTGTTGGATTTAATTTATTAATACTTTGCTATAATAATCTAAAATGTAATATCACAAAAGATGACTAAGACGATTCTTAGTCATCTTTGTTTTTTATAACCATACGAAAATCGGTATTATTAGCTTTTTTAGCCTTATTTTGGCGAAAGAATTGCACGTTTAGATTTTGTGTAATTTGTAATAATACAAAGTAATTCAAGTTTTGTATGTAATTTATAAGCCTAATTACTCAAAAAAGCTAATATGTAGGTAAGCCTTCCTATTTTTAAAATTGATAGTTGTTAAAATGAATATGTAGTTTAAACTACATAAATTAGGTTTTAAATTGAATGGTAGAGCATTATTATAAGTTTTTAATACGCCTTGCAAAAGTGGCTACCAAAACGAGTTTTAATGACTATCTTAGGCGGAGGTAAGGAATGACTACTTGTGCAGCAGTTGCTCAAAGAATTAATCAATTGTTAAAAGAGAAAGATATGACTCAATATCGCTTAGAACAATGCTCTGGTATTCAACACGGAAGTATGCAATGTATTATGAATGGTCGCAACTGGACAATTCAATTAAATAATGTAATTGCTATTGCAAAAGGTTTTGGAATGTCAGTAAGTGAATTTTTGAATGACCCAATATTTGAGTCTAATGAGTTGGAGATTGAGTAATTCGGGGGTAAGATATGGATTATAAACAGATTTTGGAAAGATTATCCGCAATTCGTGCCAAAAAGAATTTGTCAGCTAGGGAACTTGGCAAAATTTTAGGTAATTCAGATACTTATATTTACAAAATAGAGGACGGCTCAATAATTTTGAGTGTGCCAAAACTTTTGGAAATTTTGGAGGTATTAGAAGTTCCTGTTGAGGAATTCTTTTATAAAAACATTCAGCAATACAGAGAAGATATGGAAGTGCAAAATATTTTAAGAACACTTTCAAAAGAGGAGTTTAAAGCATTAATGCTATTGCTTGAGAGAAAAAAGTAATTACCTAATAAATGATAAATAGCATTACTTGATGATTAGGTAATTAAATGTTTTTTAGTTTTAAATGTGCCACCATTTGCAGTGATGACAAATTAACTTGCAATTTTTTGTAGTTTTTTTGTTTGAACTGCTTTTTTAAATTTGGAAAATTATTTTGTGATAGAGATATTCTTGCTAGAATATACGATAAAATTGTGTTTTATAGTATAATTGTAAAATATTTTTATTTAATTATATAGTAAAACATTTGCTATTATTTTTAAGATATGCTATAATTGCAATAGCCAAAAAACACTTAACGCTGAAATCATTCACTGTGCCGTAAGGTTTGAGTGGTTTGAGATGCGTAAGGACGAAAAAACAGGAGGATTAAAAAATGGCAGTTGTAACTATGAAAAGCCTATTAGAGGCAGGTGTACACTTTGGACACCAAACAAAAAGATGGAACCCTAAAATGGGTAAGTACATTTATGCAGCAAGGAATGATATTCACATTATTGACTTGCAAATCAGCGTTGGTTTGATTGAAGATGCTTATGCATTTATTAGAGATGTTGCTAAAAGTGGTAAGGACATTTTGTTTGTTGGTACTAAAAAGCAAGCTCAAGATGCTGTTCGTGAGGAAGCTGAGAGATGCGGTATGTACTTTATGAATAACAGATGGCTTGGTGGTACTTTGACAAACTTCAAGACTATCAAGACAAGAATTGACAGATTAAAGAAAATTGACCAAATGGAAGTTACTGGTGAGTTTGATTTGTTACCTAAAAAAGAGGTTGCAGGTCTTAAAGATGAGAGAGAAAAGCTTGAGGCTAACTTGGGCGGTATAAGAGAGATGAAAAATTTACCAGGTGCTTTGTTTGTAGTAGACCTTAAGAAAGAGGAAATTGCTGTTAAAGAAGCTAAGAGACTTGGTATACCAGTTGTTGGTTTAGTTGATACTAACTGTGACCCAGACCTAGTTGACTATGTTATCCCTGGTAATGACGATGCTATCCGTGCTATTAAATTGATTGCTAGCGTTATCGCAAATGCAGTTATTGAGGCTAATGAGGGTATTGCTTATGATGCAGAGGCAGCTGAGGCTGCTGCAGAAGCTGCTGCTAAAGAGGCAGAGGCTAATGCTATGGAAGTTGCAACACAAGAGTAATTTTCGGGAGGATAAAAAGTTATGTTTACTAATAAAGACGTTATGGCTTTGAGAGCTAAAACTGGTGTAGGTATGATGGACTGCAAAAAGGCTTTGACAGAGGCTAATGGTGATATGGAAAAGGCTGTTGAATTACTACGTGAAAAAGGTATGGCTACAGCAAGCAAAAGAGCTGATAAGATTGCATCTCAAGGTATCGTTTATGCTATGACAAAAGGTAATAGTGGCGTTCTTGTTGAGGTTAATTGTGAGTCTGACTTCGTTGCTCGTGGTGACCAATTTAAAGAGCTTGCAAACACTGTTGCTTGCTATATCATAGATAAAAATATCGCTGACATTGATACTTTAAACAATGAGCAATATATCAATGACCTTGTTCACGAGGCTATTGCTAAAATTGGTGAGAAAATCAATGTTAGAAGATTTGCTAAATTCAATGGCAATGTTACAAGCTATATTCATATGGGTGGTAAAATCGGTGTAATGCTAGAGGGCACTTGTTCTGAAAATATAGCACACGATGTAGCATTGCAAATTGCCGCTGCAAATCCTTTGTATCTTGCAAAAGAGGATGTTCCTACTGATGCATTGGAAAAGGAAAAAGAAATCTTGCGTGCACAAGCTCTTAACGAGGGTAAGCCAGAGGCTATCGTTGACAAAATGGTAGTTGGTAGAATCAACAAGTACTATAAAGATGTTTGCTTGCTAGAGCAACCATTTGTAAAAGATGGTGACAAGGCTGTTAAAAACGTTTTGGACGGAACAATTTCTGCTTTTGTACGTTTTGAAATGGGCGAAGGTCTTGAGAAGAAAAATGAGGATTTGGCTAGTGAAGTTCAAGCTCAAATTGATGCTTCTAAAAAATAATGATATAATGTAATTAAATCTAGGGAACACTTTTTCTGTTCCCTTTTTTTAAGGTATGATAGTTTTTTTAATAATAGAGTAATTAATCAAGGAGAAAACAATGGCAAAGTATAAAAGAGTTATTATAAAATTAAGTGGCGAGGCTCTTGCTGGTGAAAAAGGTTTTGGCTTGGATGAGTCAGTTATAGAATATGTAGTTAAACAAATTAAACAAGTAGTAGATAGTGGTGTTGAGGTAGGTATTATTATCGGTGGCGGTAACTTTTGGCGTGGTAGACAAGGCTCTAATATGGATAGAACTACTGCTGACCATATGGGAATGCTAGCAACTGTTATCAATTCACTTGCTATGCAAGACGCTCTTGAGAGAAATGGCATTGCTACACGTGTTCAAACCGCACTTACCATAACAAGGGTTGCTGAACCTTATATTTTACGTAAAGCAATGCGTCATTTTGAAAAGGGCAGAGTTGTAATTTTTGCTTGTGGAACTGGTAACCCTTATTTTAGTACAGATACTGGTGCAGCTCTTAGAGCAGCCGAGATTGGTGCTGAGGCACTTTTGCTTGCTAAAAATGTTGACGGAATTTATGATAGCGACCCTAAAAAGAACCCTAATGCTAAAAAGTTTGACGAAATCACTTATATTGATGTAATCAAAAAAGGCTTGAATGCTATGGATACTACAGCTATCAGTCTTTGTATGGAAAATAAAATTCCAGTAATCGCTTTTGCTTTGTCAGAGGAAAATAGTATTATCAAAGCTGTTAAAGGCGAAACTATTGGTACAATTATTAAGTAATTTGGCAAATAAATAGCATTTATAATTAGGTTTGCTTAAAATTTGATTTTGCTATTGCTTTTAATTGTACTTTAATGTATAATGTAATTAATGATTACAACTATTTATTATAAGAGGTGAAAGAATGGCTTACGAAAGTATGGAAATATTGGAACTTTTTGATGAGTTCGAGAGTAAAATGGATAAAAGTGTGTCAAATTTGAAATATGAGTTTTCTCAAATGAAAGCTGGTAGAGCAAATGCACATATTCTTGATAAAATTACAGCAGATTATTATGGCACAGAAACACCTATCAATCAAATGGCTAATGTAAGTGTACCAGAGGCTAGACTACTTGTTATAGCTCCTTGGGATGCAAGCACTGTTAAAGGTATTGAAAAGGCAATTACTGCTGCAAATATTGGTATTACACCAAATAGTGATGGTAAAGTTATTCGATTAATTTTTCCTGAACTTACTGAGGAACGTCGCCGTGATTTAGTTAAACAAATTAAATCAACTAGTGAAAATTGCAAAGTTGTTTTAAGAAATGCTAGACGTGATATTAACGATGTGCTTAAAAAGATGAAAAAGGACTCTGCAATATCTGAAGACGATTGTGCAACTTATGAAAAAGATGTTGATAAAAAGTTAGCAGAGCAAGTTGCAATTGTTGAAAAAGTAACAAGTGATAAAGAAAAAGAGGTTATGAGTGTTTGATAGTAGAGTGTATATTGGTATGCCATATGAAAAAGCAAAATCTATTTTACTGGAGCAAGGCTACAATGTACAAGAGTTGGAAAACACTGCAGACGATAAACACGCCTATGATACAAAACTTGTAGTGCGAGTGCATAAAAATAATAACCAAATAACTTTAACAACAGCAAAATTTTTAATGAATATATAAATAATATTGTATATTAATGTATGTCAAAATCGTTATATATTTGACTTTTGACAACAACAAGGAAATTAAAGAAATATGCCTTGCCAATATTGTATAAGATTATTTACAAATTATAAACTATGAGGATAGATTGCAATAAATTAAAGATAAATATAAATTACAATTAGTTAAGTGTTATATTTGTTAAATACAAACATTAAAAAAACAAAATGGGATATTAACATTTCATAGTAGTTTTTATAACTTTTATTTATTAAAAGTAAATTTTGCTCAATTAGTGTATAAAGTGTCAAAAAAAGTATACTTTTTTTGTAGATAACCATTACTATATTTTTTACAAATTTCTACAAATACAAAAAATAATGACTGGATTTTCAGCCATTATTTTTGTTATATGAAAAAGATATATTATTGTTTTGTAGGAATTAAAATTTTAAATAAATTTCATTTGTTTTGTATTTTGCGGTGATAATTTTTATTATTTATTATATAATATAAAACTTCTTGATTATTTTGGTAAAAAGTAGTATAATTATAATGTTTAAGTATGTACTAATTAAGATTGTTTGGAATTATGGTAAAATTTGTGGAAATTGTATAGATTATTTTAATCTGTTTAATAATTAAACAATACTTTATTTTGTGTTATAATGTATAAATTATTTAAAATTAGGATTTATTAAATTTAATCTTAATACTTATAATTTAGATTTTTACTTTAATATAATTAGGTAGAGGGTATATGGAAGAATTAAAAATACCAAAACACATTGCATTTATTATGGACGGCAATGGCAGATGGGCAAAAAAAAGACATTTACCACGTAGTGTAGGGCACAGAGAAGGTGTAGGTAGTATGCGTAAAGTGGTTGAAGCTTGTCACAATAGAGGTGTGCAAGTTGTATCCTTTTATGCTTTCAGCACGGAAAACTGGAGTCGTCCTCAAGAGGAAATAGATACTTTGTTTGGTATGCTTGAAAAATTTGCTAAAAGCGAAATACCAAAGTACGCTAAACGCAATTTTATTATAACTACTATGGGTGATTTAAACCAATTACCAGATAGCGTGAGAAATGCTTTAGTGGAAAATATGAAGCTTTGCGAAGGCAATACTGGTATGGTTGTAAACCTTGGTATTAATTATGGCGGACGTGACGAAATAGTTTATGCAGTAAATAAAATTATAAGTAAAGGGATTGAGGTCAATAAGGAAAATATATCTGCAAATTTGTATACAAGTGATTTGCCCGAACCCGATGTTATGGTGCGTTCAAGCGGTGAGGTAAGGTTATCTAATTTTATGTTATGGCAGTTATCGTATTCCGAGTTTATCTTTATTGATACACTTTGGCCTGATATGGATGAGAAAATTATTGATGAAATAATTACAGAATATAATAAACGTGACAGACGTTTTGGGAGGGTGTAATATGCTAAAGAGGATAGTAACAGCAGTCGGTTTGTTGGCAGTTGTCTTTGCAAGCGTATTTTGGCTTAGAATGTACAGCTTGATAGCCACTGATATTATCATAATGGCATTTGCCTTGGTTGGCGGATATGAAATGTTTAAAAGCTTAAGGAAAAAGTCTGTTACAAGAGTAGTTGTTGATGTAAATTTTGTAAGTGATGGAAAAAGTAGCTATAAAGTTTCTGAATTCAAATTGCAACCGATGTTAATACCAATTGCACTTTGTATGGTAATTATTTACCCTTTGATTTACTTTTTTAAAGAGTTGGGGCTTGTTGTTACACTTGCGGTGGCAACAATTATAAGTTTAATTATTATGGTCGTTAAGCATAAAGAGTATTCAATAAGTGATGTTGGTGCTACAGTATTCAATATTGTTTATCCAATACTAATAATGAGTATACTTGTTATAATGAATCATAGTAAAATGGGGTTGCTTAGCATATTTAGTACATTTGCAGTAGTAGTACTTACAGATACAATGGCATTTTTTGTTGGTATAACTTGCAAAGGTCCAAAGTTATGTCCTAATGTAAGTCCTAAAAAGACTATAAGTGGTGCAGTGGGTGGTGTGCTTGGTGGAATACTTGGTATGGTTATAGTATACTTGCTTTTCTGTCAGTTTAACTTGTTTAATTATATGAATAATGGTGAGCTAAATTATATCTTTTCTAATATTCCACTAAACTTGGCAGTTATGTTGCCATTGGGTGCCATTTGCAGTGTAATTGCGGAATTTGGAGATTTAGCTGCAAGCATTATAAAACGTAAGATTGGTATAAAAGATTATGGCAATTTATTCCCAGGACACGGCGGTGTAATGGATAGAATAGATAGCTTTTTGGCAGTAATTCCAGTTATGTATATTGTTTTTGCAATTTGCGAAAGATTTGTTTGATTGTTAAATTGATAATAAACACTTTGAAAATCGATATTAATTATAATTTGAATTAATAATAAAATAATTTAGAGCAAACCAATTATAAAATTTATACTGCTTATAAATAGTAAATTCCACATTTATAATTAGTTGGTTAATGTTAAGTAGCTGAAATTAGTTGTTACTTAAAGCAATTTGTTTATGTGCAAGTTAGTTAAAGGGGTAATATGAAAGAGATAATTATATTAGGTTCTACTGGTTCAATTGGTAAACAAACTTTGGATATTGTAAGAGAGTATCCAGAAATGTTTTGTGTTGTAGGAATGTCTTGCAACAGCAATGTAGAATTGTTCAATAAACAAATCGCAGAGTTTAAACCTAAATATGTTTATGTTCACGATAAAGTAGCTCGTAGCAAATGTGAACTTTATGGCAGTAAAATGTTGGGGTCTAGTGAGGAATTAGTAAGTATTCCACAAGGTCAAATAGTTGTTACTGCTATGGTTGGTATTAGTGGACTAATTCCTACAATAGTAGCAATAAATAACGGCAAAGATATTGCACTTGCAAACAAGGAAACTTTGGTTACTGGTGGTGATATAGTTATGCCTCTTGCAAAACAAAAGGGGGTAAACATTTTTCCAGTTGACTCTGAGCATAGTGCTATATGGCAATGTAGTGAGTATGGTAGAGCAAAAGATATAAAAGGTTTGATATTGACAGCTAGTGGCGGTGCTTTTAGAGGTCGTAGTCAAGCGGAATTGTTAAAGGTTACTGCAAAAGACGCATTGAAACATCCAACGTGGAATATGGGGGCAAAAGTTACTATAGATAGTAGTACACTTATGAATAAAGGACTTGAGATTATTGAGGCGAAGCATTTGTTTAATATGCCAGTTGAAAAAATTGAGGTTGTAATTCATAAACAAAGTATTATTCATAGTTTGGTTACATATAATGATAATAGCGTTATAGCCGAAATGTCTTATCCAGATATGAGGTTACCAATACAACTTGCATTATCTTATCCATCAAAAATCGGTACTAAATTGCCAGAGCTTGATTTGACAGAGGTAGCTCAGCTTACTTTTGAAAAACCAGATATGAATGTTTTTCCTTGCCTTGGCATAGCTAAAGAGTGTGCAAAGCTTGGTGGGTTGTACCCAACATTAATGAATGGTGCAAATGAAATAGCAGTTGATGCATTTTTGAAAAACAAAATAGGTTTTTATGATATAAATGATATTATCAGTAAAGTTGTATGCAAAGGCGAAAGTTGTAGTGAAATTACTTTGGATAGTATTATTCAAGCGGATAAAATGGCACGAGAGGTTGCAAAACAATTGATTAAATGTTAATAGGTGTTGTATGGGTTTGATTTTGTCAGCAGTGACTTTTGGTGGAGTAATGAAATGGATTGGTTTTATTGCCATAGCTCTACTTTGCCTTATGTTTATGATTGTAGTTCACGAGTTTGGTCACTTTGTAGTGGGCAGATTACTTGGTTTTAAAGTGGACGAATTTGCTGTTGGTTTTGGTCCTGCAATTTTTAAATATACAAGTAAAAAGTCTGGTGTAATTTTTTCTCTTAGATGTTTGCCATTAGGTGGGTTCTGCGGATTCCACGGTGAGAATGACGAGGAAGATAAACCTTTAACTAAAGATAACTTTAATTTTCATAAGCCTTGGAAAAGAATACTTGTTTTTATTGCGGGGGCCGGATTCAATCTTCTGTCTGCAGTAGTGCTTTGTACAATATTTTTTATGGCATATGGTGATATGATGCCAAAAGTACTTATGACTTATCAGTTTGAAAATGGTATTGAGCAAAATTTGCAAGAGGGCGATTTGATTATTGCCGTTGACGGAAAAAGTTTATATTCCACTGCTGTGCCTAATGATTTAGCAAACAGAATACAAAAACATAGTGATAAAATGAATGTAACCATTATCCGTGATGGTGATAAACAAGATATAGTTATCTATATAGGTGATTATCTTTCAACTAATGCGGAAAATCAAGTAATTGAGAGTCGTGGACTTGGTATATCTATTACCTATGAGGAATATAGATTTGGTTTTATTGAGTCATTAGGTAGGTCGTTTGTTTTTATCTTTAAGTTGTTTGGTACAATATTTACCTCAATTGGTGCAGTCATAACTGGTGCATTGGGAGTAGGGGAGGCAATGGGTGGTACAGTTACTGCAATACAGCAAATTGCAATGGTATCTCAAATTGGTTTTAGGGGTGTTTTGTTTGCCGTTTGTGCATTGTCTGCAAATATAGCAATTATGAATTTGTTGCCAATACCAGCTTTAGACGGAGCACACGTTGTATTTACAACTATAGAATGGGTAAGAGGTAAGCCACTCAATAGAAAAGTGGAAAATATTATCCATACTATAGGTTTAATTTGTTTGTTTGCACTTGCAATTATATTAGACGTGGTACATTTTGTAAGTTGAAAGCATAATATTGTTAAATAATTATTGATTAATTATATATTGTATATTATTTAAGTATTGTAATTTATGTAGCATAAAAAAATATTTTATGGGGTAAATATGAAAGTACAAATTGGTAATGTTACTATTGGTGATGGCGAGAAGATAGCTATTCAATCAATGTGTAATACAAAAACAACGGATATTGAGGGGAGTATTAAACAAATTTTGCAACTTGAGGAATATGGTTGTGATATTGTTAGGCTGTCTGTACCCGATGTGGAAAGTAGTATCGCTCTTAAAGAGATTATAAAAAATGTGCATATTCCAGTAGTTGCGGATATTCATTTTGACTATCGTTTAGCGATTGCATCTTGTGATAGTGGTGCAAGTAAAATACGTATCAACCCTGGCAATATTGGAGATGAGGGAAAAGTTAAATATGTTGCCGATTACTTAAAAGAGAGGAATATTCCTATTCGTATTGGTGTAAATGGTGGTTCACTAGAAAAGCAATATAAAAATTTACCACTTGCTGAGGCAATGTGCAAAAGTGCTTTAGGTCACGTAACTTTGCTTGAAAAATGCAATTTCTACAATGCAATTATTTCTGTAAAATCAAGTGATGTAAGGACAAGCGTTGAGGCCTATAGATTGCTTGCAAAAGCTTGTGATTATCCTTTACACGTGGGCATTACTGAAGCAGGAGTTTATGAAAGAGGTGTAATAAAATCCGCTGTTGGAATTGGTAGTTTATTGCTTGACGGAATTGGTGATACAATAAGAGTTAGTTTGTCAGACGAGCCATATAAAGAGGTGATTGTCGCAAAAAATATTTTAAACTGTTTAGGACTTGGCGAGCCACACGTTGAGGTTATAAGTTGCCCTACTTGTGCAAGAACAAATATAGATGTTGCGGGGCTTGCTAATATGGTTGTTGAAGCTACAAAAGACATAAAAAAATCTGCTAAGATTGCAGTTATGGGGTGTGTAGTCAATGGACCAGGTGAGGCATCAAGCTGTGATTTCGGTGTTGCGGGTGGAAAAGATAAGTCTGCAATTTTTGCAAATGGAAAGGTTTTAAAAACTATTGATAACAGCGAATTGATTAATGAGATTTTAGCTTTTATATCTAAATTATAAAAATTATCTTTGATAAAAAAAACATTGTCATATAATTATGGTCAAAAAATGATAATTTAAAATTATTGTGATGAATTGTGCTAAAATTATTTAAAAGATATAAGATAAAGCGTTGTACTAAATTAGGTTTTAAAAAATTGTAAGTTTAAAGCTATGACTTTAATGTTAATTTAAAAGTTGATAGTGTACAATAATAAATTGTAAAATTATTGGAATGGAAAAATATGTAAATAGGCTGTGAAAATCGGTACTATTTGTAAAATGAGGTTGTTGTGGAATTTTTGGATAAATTTAATGAATTAACAAATGAAAAGTATTTGCCTATGCGTGTTGGCAGTGTGGATATACAAAAAAAACCGCCAGTAATAGCTGTTAATTTTTTGGTGCCTTATGACATTTTGGACTCTTACACTGAGGAGGATAAAAAGGCTATTAAAGAGGTGACAAGCAGTTTGTTGCCTACCTCAATGCAAGTAGAGGTTACTTTTACTAAATCGTTTATTGATGAGGAAATTGTAAGGCGTTATGTGCTTAACTTTTTTAAGGAAAAACACCCAACAGTTTTGATAGAGAATAATGAAATTGAGATTAAAATAGTAAATCAAATTGCTTTTGTAACTATTAATATGAAATCTATGTTTTATGATTATTTTAAGTCGGTTGACTTAGTGCATAACATTACACAATATATGGCTCATAAAATGTGTAATGAAATTAGATTGCAAGTTGTAGATAGCAAACAAGATATAAACTTTGATACAGATTTGGCTACTGAGGATTCTATTACTATTGTTAGTCGTAGGATAAGGACAAATAACCATACAAAAATTGTTGGCAAGGAAATTACTTCTCGTGCAAGGTATATTGTGGACAGCAAAGATACTGAAGAGTACGCAATTTATGCTGGCGAAGTAATTGAGTTTAAGAGAAACGAAAGTAAAAAAACTGGTAACTCTTATTACGTTTTTAAGATAAATGATACCACTGGCAATATGACTTGTAAGGCGTTTGCAAAATATAAGGGCGAGGGCATTTATGACGAGATAAATATTGGTGATGAGGTAATTATTACTGGCAGACGAGATGTGGATACTTTTTTACACGATAGCGTTTTGTTGTGCCGTGATATTAGCAAATGTGAGATTGACAAGTCCTCAATCGTTCTTAAAGAGGAGTTGAAAGCTGTTCCACTAAGTTATGTGGCGGTTCGCCCAGAAAAATATGTCGATTTTGTTCAAGACGATTTGTTTGCAGTTGGTGAGGCTCAACAAGTTACACCTTACCTAATGGGTAAATCTTTTGTTGTGTTCGATTTTGAAACCACTGGCATAGATGTGTCTGATGAGGTTACGGAGTTAGGTGCTGTTAAAATTGTAGATGGTGTTATTACGGAAACTTTTTCAACTTTTGTAAACCCACATATCCATATACCAGAGGAAATTACAAAACTAACTTCTATTACTGACGATGATGTTAAAGATGCACCAGATATGTCAGAAGTTATTGCAGATTTTTATAAGTTTAGCGAAAACTGCACTTTGGTAGCTCATAACATTTCATTTGATAAAATGTTCGTGGATAAATATGCAAAATTAAATGGCTATATTTTCCCTAATCATACTATGGATACTTTGGCTATGGCAAGGAAAAGTGTAATTTGTAAAAATTATAAATTAGGCACTTTATGCACACATTTTGGCATTAGTTTAGAGGGGGCTCATAGAGCGGTTAATGATTGCTTGGCAACTGCAAAATTGTTTATAGAACTTGTTAAAATTGGTAAGTTTTAATTTAAAACTCCTTAGAAAAGTTTTGACAGATTAAGTTATAAATACTTTCAGAAATGCAATCTAGATTGCTAAGAGAACGTATTTTTTGAGGGTAAGGGCTTATATATTAATTAATTGACTATTGGTTTTAAACATTCATATAACAATTAAACTTTTAACTTAATATGTAACTTTTATTAGAAAATGAAATTGTTGTGATAAAAAAAATAATAAAAATATTTAAAAAACACTTGCATTATGTTGTACAATGTGATATACTAATAGCGTAATAGATTAGCATCTAAGGAGTGGTCGAACCACTCCTTAGTGTTTTGGAGGATTTATGTCAAAGGTTATTGATATGGTTGCTACACATATTACAAAGGCTGTTGAGGATATTGGATATGAGATAGTAGAAATCACTTATAAAAAATATTTAGGTGATATGAACTTGACTATTTATATTGATAAGGATGGCGGTGTAGATTTGAATGGTTGTGAACTTGTGCATAGAACTATTGACCCTATTTTAGACGAGATTGACCCTACAAGTGGTGAAAAATACATTTTAAATGTTTCCTCACCTGGGATAGATAGACCGCTTAAGTTTGAGCGTGATTATCGTAGAAACTTGGACAAAGAGGTTAATATATCTTTGTTTGAAAAGGTTGGCGATATTAAAAAATTTGTTGCCATTTTACGAGCTTTTGACTTGCAAACAGGGATAATTAAAGTTGAGTATAAGGGGAAAGAGTTGGAACTTGAAATAAAAAACATTGCTCTTATAAAACCAGAACTTAAGTTTTAAACTTTTAATTAAATTTTAATTTAAAAGTAAATATCTCTATCAAGTAACAATAGTGGCAATTTAAGTGATAGCACTTTTAACTTTTTCAATAATTGAGATTGAACAACTTTATTGTTATAATTTAATATTATAATTTTTATTTTGTATTTTAAATTTAAGTAGAAAGTACTTAAGTAATTTTGGTAGTAGATATGTGCTTAAATTTGGTGGCTTGATGTTGGAATTATAATTAAGTATTATAAAACTTAGGTTATATTGGTGTAGGTTGGAATTAAAGTTTTGGTGACTTGAGTTAGAATTTTGACCTAAGTAGGATAAGACTTAAATAATAGTAGTTGATATGGTATTATAAAGATACCTTTAATAAAATAAAAAATAAACAAACTTGAGATGAAAATTGATAATTTGTGGAGGAATTTATAAAATGATTAATAAAGATTTTTTTGCAGCATTGGATGATTTGGAAAGAGAAAAGCGTATTGACAAGGCAACTTTTATTGAAACGCTAGAGGCGTCTTTAGTTTCTGCTTTTAAAAAGGAAACAGGCGAAGCAAGACCTATGACAGTAAAAATCAATGAAAAGAGATGTGAAATAAAGGTTTATGCATACAAGACAGTGGTTGAGGAAGTTGTTGACTCTGACAAGGAAATTTTATTGTCTGATGCTAGAGAGATTAAAAAATCTTACAAAGTTGGTGACTGGGTATTATTTGAGGTTGCACCAAAAGAGCTTTCAAGAATTGCTATCCAAACAGCAAAACAAGTAGTTATCCAAAGACTTAATGATGCACGTAAAGCACGTGTAATGTCTGAAATGTCTGATAGAGAGGGCGAAATTGCTAATGCACAAGTTATCAAAGTTGACGGGGATATAGTCTATCTTGAAATTTTAAGCACACAAATGACAGCAATTATGTCTGGTGCGGACAAAGTGCCAACAGAGAAATATTTGCCAGGTCAAACTTTGAAAGTTTATGTTAAAAATACTAGAACTAATGCAAGAGGTCCACAAGTAATTGTTTCAAGGTCTGTAGCTGGATTGGTTAAGAGATTGTTTGAGAACGAAGCTCCAGAAATCAAGAGTGGTGATATTGTTATAAAAGGTATTGTAAGAGATGCGGGCAATCGTACAAAGATGTCTGTGCATACTGACAATCCTAATATTGATGCAATTGGCGGTTGTATTGGACAAAAGGGTGCAAGAATTAATGAGGTAGTAAGCGAATTGAATGGTGAGAAAGTGGATGTTATACGTTGGAGTGAGAATCCACTTGAATACATTGCAAGAGCTTTAAGCCCAGCACCTGTACTTAGCATTACTCAAGAAGACGAAAAGACTGCAAGAGTTGTGGTTGATGATGATAAATTGTCACTTGCTATTGGTAAAGGTGGACAAAACGTTAGACTTGCTGCAAAGCTTACTGGTTGGAAGATTGATGTTAAATCTAAATCACAAATGGCAGAAGCTGGAATGGAAATAGTTGAGGAGTAAATTGTGGTTAAAAAAATTCCTATGCGTATGTGCATTGTCTGCCATAAAATGGAAGACAAAAGAGATTTGATTAGGATAATTAAAACAAAAGAGGGTGAGTATATGTTGGATGCCACTTTAAAAGCAAATGGCAGAGGAGCGTATATATGCAAAGACCCAGAATGTTTTGCAAAGCTTATGAAAACTAAAGGGTTGAATAGAGCGTTTAAAGAAAATATTCCTAATGAAATTTATGAAAAGATTCAAGGAGAATATGATAAATACTACAAAAATTAAGTCTTATATAGGATTTGCAATAAAAATGCGTAAAGCGACTTTTGGTGTAGAAGGCATAAAAACTTGTAGACATAAAATATATATTGTATTATATGACGAAAGTTTGGCTAGTAATTCACGCAAGAAGCTTAATGATTATTGTTCTAATCATAATATAGATTGTCGTTTGGTAGGGTTCAGTTTGAGTGAGCTTACAAAACGGGCTAATGTTAAAGCTGTTGCTATTGAGGATATGTCTTTAGCTGATGCGATTGCGAAGTGTATGGAGGTGCAATATGAGTGATATTAAAGAGATAATTGGTAAAGTAAATGGTATGCAAACTTTAAAGGAAAATACTATTATTGCTTTGCAAAGGGATATCAGAGAATTAAAAAATTTAATGAAAACCATTGAAGGTGGTATGCAAGATAAAAAATCACAAATCAAGGAGAAAGATATTCTTGATAATGTTGCTATGCCAGCAGTCAATGAAACACCAGCCCCTACACCAATTGAGGTAATAAAAGAGCAAGTGGTAATTTCTGAAACAAAGCAAACAGCTGAGGTTGCACCAGTTGTAGAGGAGTCAGTTGTTAAAGAAACTGCGGATAAAGAGGATAAACCAAAATCTGATAATTCAAACGAACCATTTAAAAAGAATGTGTTTATTCCTAAAGAGGATAGAAGACATTCTAATAAATCTTTTGATAATCAAAATAGAGATAATAGTTATAATAGAGATAATCATGATAACCGAGATAATAGAAATCGTGATTTTAATAAAGATGGCAAACCTAACTTTAATAAAAATGGTAAACCTGGTTATAATAAGGATAATAAAGCTGGTGGTGACAAGACAAATAAGCCATATGGCAAACCACAATTCCCTAAATATGAGGCACCGATTGCTACACCTATAAAGGAAAACACTCAAAAGAAAAAGAAATCTTTTGAGAAAGATGATAATAAAAAGCAATTGAATAAACGTACTTTGATTAAAAAGGGGTATGTTGATGGTGGCTTTGATAACTATGACGAGGATGGAGTAGTAAGAGTTCATAAAAATAAAAAAGCTAAAAAAACTAGTGATTTTACACCGAACACTGTTAAGATTGAAAATGCAGTTGTGGAAACTCAAATTATTCCAATTAAGACTTTGGCGGAGAAAATTGGTATTCAAAGTACTGAAATTGTTAAAAAGCTATTCTCATTAGGTCAACTTTGCAACATTAACAGCAGTATTGATTTTGATACAGCGGAATTGGTTGCTATTGAGTTTGGCGTTACCTTGGAGTTTAAACCACAAGAAACAGCTGAGGATATTTTGAAACAAAACATTCTTGAGCGTGAGGTTGAGGGTGAACTAGTTAAACGTCCACCAGTAGTTACAATAATGGGTCACGTTGACCACGGTAAAACTTCTTTGCTAGATTATATACGTAAGTCAAAAATCGCAAGTGGCGAGGCTGGTGGTATTACTCAACATATTGGTGCTTACACAATTGAACTTAATGGTGAACCTATCACTTTCCTAGATACACCAGGTCACGAGGCATTTACATCTATGAGAAAAAGAGGTGCAATGGTTACAGATATTGCTATCATAGTTGTTGCAGCCGATGATGGTATAATGCCACAAACTGTTGAGGCAATTTCACACGCAAAGGAAGCGGGTGTTGACATTATGATTGCTATCAATAAAATGGATAAAGCACAAGCAAACCCTAATAAAGTAATGGAAGAAATGGGCAGATATGACTTAGTTCCAGAGGATTGGGGCGGTAGTACAATGGTATATCCAGTAAGTGCTAAGACCGGTATGGGTGTTGACGATTTGTTAGAAGGTATTTTGTTACTTGCAGAGTATAAGGAACTTAAAGCAGTTAAAGATTGCGATGCAAGCGGTACAATAATTGAGGCAAGGCTTGATAAAGGCGTTGGACCTATGGCAACTTGCTTGATTCAAAATGGTACTATCAAAGTGGGTGACAACATTGTTGCTGGCACTGTAGTTGGTAAAGTAAGAGCATTGATTGATAATAATGGTAAAAAGATTAAGTCAGCAGGACCTGGTATTGCGGTATCTGTACACGGCTTATCAGATGTGCCAAATGCTGGTGACCAAGTTATTTGTGTTAAAGACGATAAACTTGCTAAGAAAGTTGCACAAGAGAGATACAACAAAGAGCGTGAGGAAATGCAAAGCAAGAGCAAGGCTCGTAGCTTGGATGATATGTTTAAAGGTGTATCAAGCGGTGAAAGGAAATCACTTGGTGTTATTATCAAGGGTGATGTTCAAGGTTCAGTTGAGGCTGTTAAACAAGAGTTCATTAAGCTTGGTGATTCAGTTGCCGATGAGAATGTTGTGCTTACAATTATGCACGCTGGTGTTGGTGCAATTAATGAATCAGATGTTATGCTTGCAGATACTGGTAATGCGGTTATCGTTGGCTTTAATGTTCGTCCTGAACCTAAAGCTAGATTGCTTGCAGAGAAAAATGGCGTTGATATTAAGATTTATCGTGTAATTTATGATGCAATTGATGATATTCAAAAAGCACTTAAAGGTATGCTTGACCCAGTATTCCGTGAGGAAGAGCTTGGACACGCAGAAGTTCGTGAAACATTCAACATTACTAAGGTTGGAACAATTGCTGGTTGCTATGTTACAGATGGTAAGATTTTGAGAAATGCAAAATTCAGACTTATCCGTGATAATGTGGTTATTTTTGAGGGTAGCATTTCTTCAATGAAACGTAACAAGGACGAGGCAAAAGAAGTTGCTAGCGGTTATGAGTGCGGTATTGGTTTGGCAGGTTTTAACGATATTAAGATTGGTGATATCATTGAGGCATTCATTTTGAAAGAGGAAGAGAGATGAGCAACAGAATAGAAAGAATAAATGCGGAAATTAAAAAGCAGTTAGCTCCTATAATTAGCGAGGAGCTATCTGACCCACGCATAAAAGGTTTGGTAAGCATTGTTAAAGTTGATACAGATAGTGATTTATCTACTTGCAAAGTTTACTTAAGTGTGCTTGGTGCAGATGGCGAGGAAAAGCAAGTTGTAGATGCTATTAGTAATGCAGAGGGATATATCAAAAATATTCTTAAAAAACGCATTATTTTAAGAAGTTTGCCAGAATTAAGATTTTATTTAGATGATAGCATAACTTATGGTATAAAAATAAGCAAAATTTTAAATGATATAAATAATTAAATTGTTGTTAAAGTGTGTTAAAAAGTGATTATTTATAATTGTAAAACATTATCAAAATAAAGAAATAAATTGTAAGAAAATGCTATTTGATAGGATTTTGGTATATAGAGGTTAATATGAATTTTATTGATGCTATAAAAGAGATAAAAAGAGCAAATGATATTGCAATTATATCTCACATCAATCCCGATGGTGATACTGTCGGAACTTCACTTGCTATTTATAAAGCATTGAAAATGTGTGGTAAAAAGCCATACATTTTTTGCGATGATAAAATTGTGGGTAAAATAAGCATTTTGAGCGGTAATGAAAATTATAATAAGGAAAGTTTGGATAAATATGACTTATCTATCGCTGTTGATTGTGCAGATATTGAAAGAATGGGTTGTAGCTATTCTGAATTTAAAAAAGGCAGACGTAAAATGGTTATTGACCATCACAAAACGAATAATAGATATGGAGATATAAATTTACTTGACGTAAATAGTGCGGCAACAGCTCAAATTGCAACATTTTTGCTTGACGAAATGAAATTGTTAAATGCGGATATTGCAAAACTTTTATATAGCGGGCTTGTAACAGATAGTGGTGGATTTAGTTTTTCCAGTGTTACTGCAGATACTATGAGGGCGGGTAGTGTATTGTTGAACTTTGACATAAAAGCACACGAGATTTGTGAGCATTTTATGAAAAAAATCAAGTATAATGTATACAAACTTAAGAGTAGAGTGCTTAATAATGCAAAATTTTATGATGACAACACTATTGGTATAATAACCTTTAAAAAAGAGGACTTTGAAGCTACTAATACAGACAATACTTGTACTGAGGGAATAATAACAAATATAATCAATATTATAGGTGTAAAAGTTGCACTATCTATTAGTGAGGTAGGTAGTAAAAGTTATAAAGTTAGCATTAGGACTGGTGAAGACGTGGACTCAAGCAAGATAGCACTTGTATTTGGTGGTGGCGGACACAAAAATGCTGCCGGTTTAAGGCTTAGTGGCTATTACGAAGATGTGGTTGAAAGACTATTGAAAGCGGTGCGTGATGAGATATGTTAGGTGTTTATAATGTATTAAAACCTACGGGTTGGACATCGTCTGATGTTGTAGTAAAAATCAAGCATATGGTGCGTGAGTATACTGGTGATAAAAAGATTAAAGTAGGACATTTAGGTACGCTTGACCCCGCTGGCAGTGGAGTTTTGCCAGTGTGCGTGGGCAGTGCAACAAAATTGTTTGATTATTATGTTGGTATGGATAAAATTTATCGTACCACTTTTACTTTTGGTAAAAGTACAGATACATTAGACTCTTATGGTGCAGTTGTTGAAAGCTGTAGTAATATACCTAATATTCACGATATAAAAATAGCACTAGAAAGTTTTAAAGGTGAGATAATGCAAGTTCCACCAAAATATTCACGCATAAGTGTAGGTGGTGTGCGAGCTGTTGACGCAGTAAGGAAAGGTATTGAACTTGATATTAAAGCACGTAAAGTTAAAGTGTATAGTATAGATATTTTAAATTATAATAGCGGTGTTTTGACGCTGAATATTCATTGTTCTGGTGGAACATATATACGCAGTATTTGTCGTGATTTGGCGGAAATGCTTGGAAGTTGTGCGTATATGTCAAGCATTATAAGATTACAAAACAAAAGTTTTTGTATTGAAAACGCAAAAACTTTAGATGAAATAAATAGCGATATTGTTGGTACTATCATAACTTTGGACAAGCTATTTGAGAATATGCAAAAAGTTAATTTAACAAGTGATAAAGAAAAAAAGCTTTTAAATGGTGTAAGAATTGCAAAACAAGGCATAAATGGTGACTATATTATTGTTATTGAAGATAAGATTTTTGGCATTTGTGCAGATGTTAAAGATTATACAGAGGTAAAAGTTAGGTTATGGAACTAATTGATTTTAAACAAAAATTTAAAAAGCCTATTTGTTTGAGCCTTGGTTACTTTGATAGTGTACATAATGGGCATAAACTATTACTTTCAAAGTGTGTTGAAAGTGAGTATTTGCCAGCGGTGTTCACATTTAAAAATAACCCTCAAAGTCAAATTAGTGGTATGTCAAAACAATGTTATACCTTTGAGGAAAGATTGAGAATTTTTGAAGATTTAGGTTTACAATTAGTTGTATCTGGCATTTTTGATAAACAATTTATGAAAATGAGTGGCATAGAGTTTTTAAATACTTTGACTAATAATCTAAATATAAAAAAAGTTGTTTTTGGAACAGATTATTCTTGTGGCTTTGGAGCGGAATATAAAGAGAAAGAAGTCGCTCAATATTTTGAGAATAAAAATATCAAGGTTGAAATTGTAGATTTATTAATGACTAACAATGGCAAAATTGCTTCACGTGATATAAGAGAACTTTTGCGTAATGGTGAGATTGAAAAAGTTAATACTTTATTGCCTTATTCTTACTTTATGTTAGGTGTAGTGGAAAAGGGACGAAATGTTGGTGGAAGTGTTTTGGGATATCCAACTGCTAATATACCTTATCCGCACGACAAGGTGGAAATGAAAGCTGGTGTGTATAAGACTTATATTTATTTTGATAACAAAAAATATTTAGGTCTAACTAATGTCGGGGCTCATCCTACATTTGACGATTACAATTTTAATTTGGAAAGTTTTGTTCTTGATTTTGATGGTGATTTATATGGTAAGAGCATAAAAGTGGAATTTGTGCAATATCTGCGAGGAGTGTTTAAATTTGAAAATTCCACTCAATTAAAAGAGCAGATTGATAGTGATGTTAAGCGTATACTTGCAGGAAAATGAATCTTGCAAAAATAATATTTAAAATATAAATTGAAGAGGTGCTTTATGATAAAATTTGGACCTAGTGGAACGGGTAGTTTGTTTGAGGAAGAAGGCTTTACAAAAACTATAGACGTACCAAATTGGTTAAAAGAAAAAGGACTTGATTTATACGAATATTCCTTTGGTAGGGGTGTGCGTATGAGTGAAGGTACCGCAACGGCTTATGGTACAGAGTTTGCAAAGCAAGGTATAGAGATTTCTGTACACGCACCTTATTTTATTAACCTTGCAACTGCAGAGGAGGAGAAAGCACAAAACAATCATAGATATATAAAAGAAAGTTTAATTGCGTTAAAGCAGTTAGGTGGTAAACGTTGTGTATTCCACCCAGGTTCACCACTTAAATTGCCAAGAGTTGAGGCAATGGATTTGCTAATGCAAAGGCTTGATACTTTGCTTTCTGATTTATATGATAGTGGTTTAAATGATTGTATGCTAGCTATTGAAACAATGGGTAAACAAGCTCAACTTGGTGACGTGGACGAAGTTATTCGTATGGTATCACGTGACAAAATGCTTTATCCTTGTATTGACTTTGGTCACCTAAATGCTCGTACTGGCGGTAGTTTGAAAAGCTATGACGATTATAAAAGGGTGCTTGAAAGATTTATTGAGGGTGTTGGTTATGACAAAGTAAATAATATGCACGTACATTTTTCTAAGATTGAATATACCTCAAAAGGAGAGGTTAGACATTTGACATTTGAGGATAATGTTTATGGTCCCGACTTTGAACCGCTAGCAAAAGCTTTGGTTGATTTAAACTTAGAGCCGTATATCGTGAGTGAGTCTGCTGGCACACAAACTATAGATAGTTTGTATATGAAAAATTGTTATAATAGCTTAAAAAATAACTAATCAAATAAAATTTAATGGTTGCAAATAGCTAATTGAATGAAATTTGATAGTTGAAAATTTTAAACATAAAATTAATTTTGCCAGTAAAATACCTTTGAAAATCGGTACTAATTTGAAAAAAATAAAATAATCACTCAAAATTGAGTGATTATTTTGATGTGTGTTAGTTATATTTGTGATGAACTTTTAATTTTCTGTATTATTTGCAAGCATTCTTACAGCGATAAATTTGCTTTCAAAATAAATTTCCGTTTGTGTATCTTTGTAAGTACTAATAATTTTGTTTTCCGTTTCAATAACTTGTAGGTTGTAATTGTTGGTACTACTTAGCCAGTTAGCCATTTGTGTTATTGATATATCACCTATAGCATAAAACTCATACTGGACATTGTTAAAAGTTATTTGTTTATCAAAACATTGCGTAACCAAAAATTTAGGAAAAACTATCCCCTCAACATACATATTTTCAAATATGTAATTTAGTTCACAATATTCTTCAGTTTTGTATAATGTGGCACGAGCAATTATTTTATTGTCTTTTTTTTTGTAAAGGTATGCACCATTTTCATATAGTTCGTAATTTACAGAACTATCATAATCGTTTGCTAGTTTGCAAAGTTCAGCAGTGGATAGCTTTGACTCAAAAACTTGACGTGAGGGAACATCTATTCCATTAATCATTTTTACTGGAATTATTATTTTTTCGGTTGAGTAAGCATCTACAACAGTAAGTCTATTTTTAGAGGTTAAGCCACCTGCCTCAAAAGAGGAGTACCATACTAGAATAATTTCTATAACTAATATCAAAAGTGGAACGATACACACTAATACAAAATTACGTTTTTGTTCAAGTGTAGATTTATTGTTTTGCATAATTTTCCCCTCCATAAATTTATTATAACATTTTTAAGTACCATTTGCAAGATTTATAAGAGATGTTGACAAATTAATATATTGAATATGTTAGATTTATTTTATAAATATCAGCTTGTGTTTACATTGCTAGCATAATTGTTGAAGTAATTTTTATAGTTTAACCTATTTTTTAGAGGTCGCTATGTTAAAGAATAAATAACAAATTGTTTTTTTAATTATTTTGCCTTACACTTTTTACATAAGAAGTCAACTATGCTTGCAACTATCTCTATAAGAGTATAAAAAATTATAATCATTATATATAAAATATAAAAAAAACATTTACAAGTTAAAAAAAATATGTTATAATGCTTTTATGGTAAGTTTAGACAAAATTTTTGATAAGTATAATTTGGATGGAATTTTGATATCAAATAACTTTAATGTAAAGTATGTCAGCGGTTATTCTGCCGATTATTGCTTTGTATTGATTACCAAAAAAAGCTGTTATTATTTTACTGATGGCAGATTTTTGATTGAAGCTAATAGAGATTTGGAAAGTTGTTTTAAAGTGGTTGAGATTACAGCACTTTCCGCTGAGGAAATTATTTGTAAAACTATTAAGGATAACAAGTTAAAGAAGATTGGTTTTGATAGTGACCTTAGTTATTGTGATTATGTTTTTGTAACAAAAAAATTGCTTAAAGCTTGTAAAATGTTTGATATTACAAACGATTTGTTACAAATGCGAGCTATCAAGAGTGATAGGGAAATTGAGTATATAACTAAAGCTCAACGCATTGCGGAAAAGTCTTTAGAACAAGTAAAAGTCCTTATAAAAGAGGGTATGACAGAGTTGGAACTATGTGCCAAACTTGAGTACTTTATGAAAATTAATGGTAGCTTAAAACCTAGTTTTGATACCATTGTAGCTTTTGGTGAAAATAGTGCTATTGCACACGCTAAGCCGTCAGATAGGAAACTTAAAGTCGGAGATATTATTTTAATTGACTTTGGTGCTACTTACAATGGATATTGTTCGGATATGACAAGGACATTCGTTTTTGGTAGTGTCAGTGAAGAGATAGAAAAGCTTTACAATATGGTGCTTGGTGCAAATGAGATTGCAATAAGCAGTATGCGTTCTGGCATCCCACCACGTGAGGTGGATAGGGTCGCAAGGAACTATTTAGATTTATATAGAATGTCGTCATATTTTAACCATTCTTTAGGACACGGCGTAGGTCTTGAGATACACGAGTATCCGACTTTATCGTCAAGAGTAATGACAGACGACAGATTGCAAGACGGAATGGTTGTCACCATAGAGCCTGGGATATATATTGAGGGGCTTTGCGGTATTAGAATTGAGGATATGATTGTGGTAAAAGGAGCAAATGCTATTAACTTAACCACTTCAAATAAAAATTTAGAAATTATTAATAATTAGTTTACTGGAGGTAAATATGGCTACAATTTTGGCTGGTGATTTTCGTAAGGGAATTACTTTTGAAATGGATGGAAAAGTAATGGTTATCGTGGAATTTTTACACGTTAAACCAGGTAAGGGAGCTGCTTTCGTTCGTACAAAAATAAGGGATGTAATTAACGGCGGTGTTATTGAAAAAACTTTCAACCCAACTGAAAAATTTGAACTTGCTCACATTGAGAGAAAAACTCTTGAGTATTTGTATACTGATGGTGAGTTGTACTACTTTATGGACCAAGAAACTTACGAGCAAACTGCACTTAACCAAGAGAGTTGTGAAGACGCACTTAAGTTTATTAAAGAGAATATGACTGTTGATATAGAGTTTTATAAGGGTAAAGCATTTTCAGTTAGTGCACCAAACTTTGTTGAGTTGCTTATCACTTATTGTGAGCCAGGTGCAAAGGGCAACACTGCTACTAACGCTACTAAACCAGCAACTCTTGAGACAGGTTATATAATCCAAGTGCCATTATTTGTAAACGAAGGTGATACTATTCGTATTGATACAAGAACTGGAACTTATATGTCAAGAGTTTAATTTTTGTAATAAAATAACTGCAAGTATCATTAGCTTGCAGTTATTTTTGATATGTAATTTTATCAAGAGCTTTTGAGATTTGTAAAATGAGTTTGTTGTATTACTAGCGTGTGAATACTTTAGTTTATGTTGCATATAATTTGTTTTTTCTATAGTAAGTTGTATTTACTTCATCAACAAAAGAAAAAGGTAATCATTAAATGTCCACATTGTAGTTGCAAGTAAAATTATGCTATTGTGCATATTCGCTATAGTTTGTTTTGCGTGTGTGGCAGTAAATTGTTTAATTATTAATGTGGATTAATTTAGGTATTAAAATTATTTGTTTTTGATAGTAAAATATATTAATAAACTTGATAAACAAAAAAATGTATGTTTAAGTGAGAAAGTTTGTAAAAGATAAAATGTAAAGGGATTTTATTAGGTATATGAGGATATTAGGTATTGACCCAGGGTATGCAATCGTTGGGTATGGTGTAATTGATGTGGAAAGAGGCAATTATTCACTAGTTGATTATGGTGTTATTACTACACCAAAAGAAGAAAGCACTCCAACACGATTATGTATGATTGAAAAAAGTTTGATTAAGTTAATTGAGCAGTATCAACCAGACAATATTGCATTGGAAGAGTTGTTTTTTGCAAGGAACACTACTACAGCAATTACTGTTGCAGAAGCAAGGGGAGTTTTGCTTTTAACGGCAACAAAATACTGTGGTAATCTTTATGAGTACACACCTTTGCAGATTAAGCAAGCAATTACGGGATATGGTAAGGCAGACAAAAACCAAGTACAACAAATGGTTAAGATGATGTTAAAATTAAAAGCCATTCCAAAACCAGACGATGCAGCAGACGCTTTGGCTGTTGCAATCACTCACGGACAGACGAACAGAATGTCTAATATGTTTAGAATTTAAGTAAAATAATTTGCAATCAAGTTGAGGTGATTTTATGTACGCATTTATCAGTGGTATAATAGATTATATAGACCCTAACGGGCTTGTTGTTGTGGATAACAATGGTATTGGTTACAATATTAATGTATCTTTAAATACATTATCCGAGTTGCCGTCTAAGGGGGATAAAATTAAGCTTTATACTTATACGCATATTAAAGAGGATGCTTTTTCTCTTTTCGGTTTTATGAGTTTAAACGAAAAAAGTATGTTTGTCAAGTTGATAGACATAAATGGTGTCGGACCTAAAATGGCTTTGGGTATTTTGTCGGGTATATCCGCACCAGCACTTGTTGTTGCAGTTGCAAATAATGATGTTAAAAGTTTGTCCAGCATTAAAGGCGTAGGCAAAAAGACTGCTGAGAGAATTATACTTGAATTAAAAGAAAAGGTTGGTAATATTGAGGGTGATTTACTTGTCAATACTCAAATTAATATTTCAAGTTCAAAGGAAATAAATGATGCGATTGAGGCTTTAGTTGCGTTAGGAATAAGCAAAAATGATGCGATTAAGGCAGTGCAAAAGGCAAGTGAAACTGCAAAAGATACTAATGCTATCATTACTCTTGCATTGCGTAGTATGGCATAAGGAGTTACTATGTTTAATTTTGATATGGAAGACGATAGATTAATCACCAGTACTAAACATTCAGAGGATAGTATTGAAAATGGTCTTAGACCAAAGAGTATGGATGAGTATATTGGTCAAGATAAAATCAAAGGAAATTTAGAGATTTTTATAAAAGCCGCACTAAAGCGTGGCGAAGCTTTAGACCACGTATTGTTATATGGTCCTCCAGGACTTGGTAAAACTACTTTGTCACACATTATTGCAAATGAAATGAATTCCCAAATTAGAGTTACTAGCGGACCTGCGATTGAAAAGGCGGGGGATTTAGCTGCAATACTAACAAATTTGTCTGATAATGACATTTTGTTTATTGATGAAATTCATAGGCTAAACCGCAATGTTGAGGAAGTTTTATATCCCGCAATGGAAGACTATGCTTTGGATATTATAATTGGTAAAGGACCATCTGCAAGAAGTTTGCGAATAGATTTGCCAAAGTTTACTTTGATTGGTGCTACAACTAAAGCGGGTATGCTAACCAGTCCATTAAGAGATAGGTTTGGTGTTAACCTTAGGTTAGAACTTTATACTCCAGACGATTTGGTTAAAATTATTAACCGCTCAGCAAAATTGCTTAATATAAATATTGATGCAGATGCAAGTTTTGAGATTGCAAGACGTTCAAGAGGTACACCTCGTATTGCAAACAGAATTTTAAAGAGAGTAAGAGATTTTGCCGAGGTACTTTCCGACAAAGGGAAAATTGACCTTGAGATTGCTAGAAAGAGTTTGACACTTATGGAAATTGACGATATGGGGTTAGACTACAGCGATATCAAGATTTTAACTAATATGATAGATACTTTTGGTGGCGGACCAGTTGGACTTGATACTTTGGCTGCGTCTGTCAATGAGGATAGCAACACTATTGAGGACGTAATTGAGCCATACTTAATGCAGATTGGTTTTGTTGCAAGGACTCCACGTGGTAGAATTTGCTTGAAAAAAGCTTATGAGCATTTGGGCAAAACAATGGATACAGAGAAAGAGTTGCTAATTTCACAATATGAAAAAGAGGTTGCAGATAAAAATGAATAAAAGTGATTTTTATTACGATTTACCTGAGGAATTAATTGCACAAACACCAGTTTATCCTCGTGATAGCTCAAGAATGCTTGTGTATAATAGGCAAAATGATAGTATTGAACATAAGCATTTTTATGATGTGATAGATTATTTGAAAGAAGGGGATGTACTTGTAATTAACAATACTAAAGTTATACCTGCAAGATTGTTTTGTCATAGGGAAGGCAAAGAGGAAGTGATTGAGGTATTACTTTTAAAAAGGATAGATTACAATCATTATGAGTGCATAACTAAACCTGCAAAAAAATTGAAGCTTGGAACAAAGATTGTTTTTAGTGAAAAACTTTCTGCAGTGGTAAAAGAGATTGGGGAACAAGGCATTAGGATATTAGAGTTTTTATTTGATGGTGTATGGGAAAATATTTTGAACGAGATAGGCACTATGCCGTTACCACCTTATATTAAGGAAAAATTGCAAGACCAATCACGCTATCAAACTATTTATTGTAAGGAATCTGGCTCAAGTGCTGCACCTACTGCTGGTTTGCATTTTACAGATGAGTTGCTTGATAAAATTAAGGCAAAAGGTGTAATAGTTGCAGAGGTGTTATTGCACGTAGGTTTAGGAACTTTTCGACCAGTTAAAGAGGACGATATTTTAAAGCATAATATGCATAGTGAATATTGTAGGATTGATGAGCAGAATGCGGAAATAATAAATAGTGCAGTTAAAGAGGGTAGACGAGTAATTTGCGTAGGCACTACTTCTGTTAGAACTCTTGAAAGTTTAGCTGACGAAAATGGTTTTGTAAAAGCTGATACTATGGACACTAATATCTTTATTTATCCAGGATATAAGTTTAAAGTTGTAGGTGGCTTAATTACAAATTTCCATTTGCCCGAGTCTACTTTGATTATGCTGGTTTCCGCATTTATGGGTAGGGAAAATGCTTTGAATATGTACAATATTGCAGTAAGTGAAAAATATAGATTTTTTAGTTTTGGTGATGCTACATTTATAATCTAATTTATTTATTTGTTATTCAATTAAAGTTTATGTAAATAATAATTGATAAATAAATAATTTATTAGCGAATAAAAGCTATATTTATTTTAAGTAAATTATATATGCCAAATCTATAATTTGTTTTGATTGTGTCAATAACAAATTGCGAGTTAAATATAAAAAGTAATAAAATAAATTAATGATAAAATAAAATGATATAAATATTTAATATAATTATAAAAGTAAGAAAGAATTGTTTAATTAATATAATAGCATTGAGGTCAGTTTTGCAAAACGCAAAATTTGGTTTTGTAAGTGTTTGCTCAAGCAGTTCAAAATTAATATCACTTAAGATATAATTAAATTTTTAAAGTATATATGGAATAAAATATTTATATATTTGTTGGAGTTGTATGTTTAAATATGAAGTTGTAAAAGTTTGCAAGCAATCTGGTGCGAGAATTGGTAAACTTACTACACCTCACGGTGTGGTAGAAACACCAGTTTTTATGCCAGTAGGAACAAATGCTACAGTTAAATCCCTAACCCCCAAAGTGCTTGAAGAAATTGGCTCAAGTATAATATTAAGTAATACTTACCATTTATATTTAAGACCAGGTCACGAGATTGTAGCAAAAGCAGGTGGGTTACATAAATTTATGCATTGGGACAAGCCTATATTGACTGATAGTGGTGGGTTTCAAGTTTTTTCGCTTAGCGATATGAGAAAAATAAATGATGAGAGAGTTACATTTAAAAGCCATTTAGATGGTTCATCTCACGTATTTACGCCTGAAAAAGCGGTGGATATTCAGCAAGCTTTAGGTAGTGATATTATGATGGCATTTGACCAATGCACTGGTGCCGGAACAAGCAAAAGTGAAGCAAGGCGTGCGTTGGAACGTACTATGAATTGGCTTGATAGATGCTACAAGCATAAGACAAGAGAGGACCAGTTGCTATTTCCTATAGTTCAAGGTAATATGTATAAAGATTTACGTAGAGAGTCTTTGGAAAGAATTTTGCCTTATGCAGAGTGTGGGTTTTCAATAGGCGGTTTGTCTGTTGGCGAACCAAAACCAATTATGTATGAAATGCTTGATGAATTAAAACCACTTTATCCGCAAAATATGCCAAGGTATCTTATGGGAGTTGGCAGTCCTGATTGTTTGGTTGAGGGGATTATGCGTGGTATTGATATGTTTGACTGCGTACTTCCTACAAGAATGGCAAGAAATGGTGCGGTATTTACAAGGCTTGGTAATTTGACAATAAAAAATGCTAAATTTAAGGAAGATTTTTCACCTATTGATTCAGAATGTGATTGTTACTGCTGTCGTAACTTTAGCAAAGCATATATAAGACATTTGTTAAACGCAGGTGAAATTCTGGGTGGTGAGTTGCTTTCAATACATAACCTAAGATTTTTGATTAAGTTAATGGAAGACATTAAACAAGCTATTTGGAACGATAATTTTGGCGATTTTTATCGAGATTTTACGGAAAAATATAATTGGAATATAAAATCAAAGTAGTTTTTTAATTTTTTGGCATTATTATATTGCTAAAATTTGTAAATTGTTGTATAATATTAAAAATAAGAGTGGAATGGAAAAGGCATTAGTTTAATTGCCATAAGTGTAACTCTAATTGTTAAATAAGATTTAAGGAGAATTATATGTTTAATTTATTATGTGCAGAAAGTGGCGTTAATACTTGGCTTATGCCTGTGATTTTGGTAGGTATGGTAGTACTTATGTTATTATTTACCTATTTTCCTCAAAGGAAAAAGAAAAAAGAGGCTCAACAAATGATGGCTTCTGTAAGAGCTGGTAAAAAAGTTAAGACTATTGGTGGTTTTGTTGGTGAAATTGTAAGTATGGATGAAAAAAATGGTACAATGGAATTGAATGTTGGTACTAAAGATTCACCAGTAATAGTTGTTTTGGATAAAGCTGCGATTTACACAGTACTTAATCCTGATGTGCCAGTGCAAAACCAAACTGAGGTTAAAGCTGACGAGGAAGTTGTACCAGTAGCAGTAACTGCAGACGATTTAGCTCAAGACGAAAAAGAGGCTACAAAAGCTGCTGAAAAGAAAGCTAAAAAGGAAGCTAAGAAAAACCAAAAGGCAGATAAAAACGCTCAAGATAATGTTGATACCACAACTGAAAATGCTGATACTGAGCAAGTGGTTCAAGATGCTATTGTTGAGGAAAATAAGACTGAGTGATATAAATTCAGTTTGTTTAAATACTTTTTAAGTAATGATAAAAATTATTATTTAACAATATTTTAATAAAGTATAAAATATAAATAGTTGTATAATTTTTAAATTAAAATATATTGACATTCTATAAGTATATAGCAAGTTATCAAAAAGGCTCTTTAAAGAGCCTTTTGTTTTTATATTAGTAAAAATTAGCTACTAATTTAGTATTGATTTTTTTTGCACAATGTGCTATAATAGTTCTAATAAATTACTTTGGAGATAATTATGGATAGAGATTTATTATATAGAGTTAAAGAGGTATTTTTTAGAGAGCAACCTATACAAGACGCTATAGATATTTTAAATGAAAATATTGATAAAATAGATTTTGATGATGAGGATGATGTTAAAGAGATAAATGAACTTGTTCGCTCCTCACTAACTTTTAATGAAAAGAATGATGATGGTATCGAATTAGTTAAATTTTTAATATCAAAAGGCTATGATATTAATTTTAAGTTTTCCAAAAAAGAGTGCCTTATACTTAACCTTGCAGAATCAACAATAAGACCTGCATTATTTCAACAACTAATTGATTTAGGTGCGGATGTATATTCTGAAACTACAATTGGCGGTAATGTGCTTACACGTTCAGCTGAAAAAGTTGTAGATACTTGGGGAATGCGAGACAAGGATATCAATGAAAGATTACCTATTTACATTGCGGAAAATTTTGATTTGTCACAATTAGACCATCCAAGTGAAACAGGTATTACACCTTTGATGTATGCAATAATGAAAAATAAAATGAACTTAGCTAAAAAACTTATTTCGCTTGGTTCAGATGTAAATATGACTGGTGGTCAAGCACAAGGCGGATATAGTTATTGGATGAATATCTATGGTGTGTCACCACTTGCAATAGCTTGTCGTGAGGGCAACTTAGAGGCTGCAAAATTGCTTATTGAGGCTGGGGCAGATGACACTTTGTGTGATGCTGATGGTACCCCAACAATGTTTGCACTTTTGTATAATACATTCAGATACAACGAAATGGTTGTGCCTATGCAAATTGAGATTGGGAAAAGAAAGGGTGAAATTGTTAAATTGCTTAAGGACCCAAACTTTACTGATTCTCAAGGTAACACTTTGCTTATGAAATCAATGTGGAGATATGGTTATTCTAAAGATAAGCAAATTTCACCATTCAATAATGAGGAGATTATGAGAGCCTTGTTAGAGCGTGGTGTAAATGTTAATGTATCTAACAACCTTGGTAAAACTGCATTGCATTATTCTGCAGAGTATTTTGATTGTATGGTAAAGGAATTGATAGTAGCTGGTGCGGATATCAATGCACAAGATAACCAAGGCAATACTGCATTAATCATTACTTGTAAAAATCGTAGTGAAAAGATTGCAAAACTGCTTTTGCGTAAAGGTGCAGATTTTAACATTAAAAATGCTGACGGAAAGTCTGCTATGGACATTGTTGCAGAAAATGGTTTGACAGATGTGCTTGAGCTAATGATATAGAATATGTTAAGCAAAAATATATAGGAATTGTTTAACATTATTCAAATTAACAATACGCAGTGGCATTTGAAAGTAGCTGTTGTTAATTCAAATTGCTATTTGTAATTTGAGCTAGAGGGTATAGTATGGAGTTTTTAGGAAAAAGTACAAAAGTTGAAGACACAGATTCAGAAATTTCTTTATATAGGGCTTTGGCAATTGGTGATTTGCCGTTAGCATATATAATATCTAAAGATATAAAAACTACTAAACCAGCAGTTTCGTTTAATCAAGGTTTGTGTTTATATCTTTTGGGAGAATATGAAAGGGCTTTGGTAGAACTAAAACGTAGCGAACAAGGCTATTCTAATTGTGCAGAATATGATATTGCTGATAGACGATTATTTATGAAAGCAATAGAGGTAGTTGGAGATAGTGTAAAGTTTTTACCGCTTGATAGTGAAGCACCTAAGCGTTGCGGTCGTTATGCACTTATTCGCACAAGATGGCTAACTGCTTTATGTTTGATTAAACTAGGTCGTGAGAGTGAGGCAATGCCAATTATAAGATTTTTATCACAATATAATATTAAGGAGATATAATTATGCAACTGGATAATATGCTTTTACAAGCTTGTAAAAATAATCAAAAAACTGTTGTTCAAATGTTTTTAAAACGTGGTGACATTAATGTGAACAAACGTGACGAATCGGGTAATACACCTTTGATATACTCTTGTATGAAAAACGCAAGGGAACTTGTCAAAATGCTACTTGATAGCGGTGCTGATGCGAATTTGTCAAATGTCGCAACTCGATACCCACTGCACTTTGCTGCTCAAACGGGTAATTATGAAATTTTATCTTTATTAGTAGGTGCTGGTGCAGATGTAAACTGCACAGATAAAGAGGGTGTAACACCTCTAATGTTACTTGCACAAAACGGAAAGACAGACACTGCTTTAAAATTTTTAAAGTTTGACGGTGTTGATGTATCTTTAAAAGATAATAACAATAATAAGGCAATTGATTACGCAACTGTTGCAGGCTTGAGGGAATTGGTTAAAGCATTGTCTAGTAATATTGAGGAGCATACAGATGCAAATGGCAATACTACTTTGCACCACGCTTGTTGGAATGACCAAGTTGAAGTTGTTAAGGTGCTTGTTGACAATGGTGCAGAGGTTGATAAGGTTAATGATGATGGAGAAACTGCATTGTTCCTTGCAGTTCGTAGAGCTAACCTTGTTACTACAGAAAAGCTACTTTCAGCTGGTGCAAAAACAGATATTTCTAATCTTGATGGCGTAATGCCTATACATATTGCGGCGGATAGTGGTGAGCAATTTATTGGTGTTGCGTTGATTAATGCTGGTGCAGATATAAATGCAAAAACTTCTGATGGTTACACCTCACTTATTTTGGCGGCACGTAATGGTAGAAATGACTTTACAGCAATGCTTATTGAAAAAGGTGCAGATGTAAATGCAGTTGATAATGAACAACATAGTGCATTGTACTATGCATCTGAGGCTGGATTCACTGAAATTGTGGAACAACTTTTAATGGCTGGTGCAATGAACTGATAATTAAAATTGCTACAAATTTATAGATAATAAGTATCCCAAAATATCATTTTGGGATACTTATTTTAAATTTTTAACTCTTGCTTTATTCTCATCACGTAAAGTTTTAATAGTACAAATATTTGTTTGGATTCTTTGTAATTAGCGATATATCTAAAGAAATTTCTTCTGTAGTACAACGAGTTTCAACAATGGCTAACAATGCTTATGATGAAAGAGTCAACTATATACTTTCAAATTTAGCAGTATTTGCTGTTGATTTATCAATTCTGATAGATAATTCTCTTGCTGAAAAGCCAGCTATTGTCCTTATTATTCTAAGCTTTTCATATAGAATTTTTGATTTGGAGTAACATTTTTTATTTTTAACTTTTTAAAAAGTAGCTAGCTCATAACTAAAGAGCTAGCTTGCTTTTTATTTGTAATTTATAAGTTTATTACATTGTAGCCGTCATTATAAGGCAAGTTGTTTGCAAGCTTAATTGTGCTACCAGAACGTTTGTGAGTGAATTTGATTTTAATCTCTTTTACATTTTCATTTATTGTAATTATTTGTTGCTCAAACATATACAAAGCTTTTTGTGGTATGTCAATTTTTTTGCCATCAGCAATAATTTCAAGTTCATATTCAAGAGGTGATGCAAAACCAAAATTGTTAATCATAAATGAGGTTTGATTATTACTTGTAAGTAAGTTGCTAACACCTAGGTTATATCCTAGATGGAATTGTAAATATTTATAAATTGAAATTTTATCCTCATTATCAAGCATAGCAGGTGAGTATGGCAAGTTGTTTTTCTCAAGTTCCGCTTTTGTTAAATATTCTGTCTTCCATTTCTCCAAATGATAAGTTGTGCCTTGTGCATCTGACCTATGTTCTTTATAGTTGTGAGTTATACTTAGTGTAGTTAAGCCATATCCAACAACTTGTTTTACAAAACCTAAACCATCTATAGGAAAATGTTTGTCATTTTCCTTATAGTCACCCCAAGGCATTTCTCCGTCTGCAATAGTGTGTTTATTTTTATTTAGTAAATCTTTGTATTGTGGGTCTTTCCAACTCATCATTCCCCACTCGTGGTCCTGACCAACTAAAAAGTCATCGTGTACGGAAATTCTACTTTCAAATTGTTTAGGGACTTGCGACAAGATATCAGGTGTTCTTACCATAATATAAATATCCTCTGGAATAATGTTGCAAAGCTTTGTAATAAGTTTTCTTATGTTATGGTTGTACCAATAACCGTGTCCTTCACCCCACAAACCAATTAAACCGAATTGCATTGCATAAACAACATCATTAAATAGTTCAGTATTGTCATTAATAAATTTACCAATTTGGTCTAGATGTTTAATAATTTGAGCGTCTTTTGCATCTGTGTTAATTTTATCCTCAAACATATATGCAAATCTCAAAAGTACTTTAACATTTTTACTTTTTAAAATCTCAAAGTAATTTTTAATAAGATTTATTGCATTTGCATCTAAATCTTTATCACGATATTCAGTAAGATAAATATAACATTGAAGTATTTTTATATCGTCTTCGCTGTATAAAGTTAATTGTTCCTCAATATGTTCTATGTAAGTCTTCTCACTTGTAGGGTAAGATTTTTCAGTGCCTAAAGTATAAGCTACCTCACCACGAAAACCTCTGTCCTCATTTGCAAGTAAACTCCTATCCAATCCGCTTAAACTTAAATTGTTTATAATTGTATAATCAAACTTTGACTTAGTTGCTGGATATTTTTCAATATTATATTTATTACTTGTACAACCAACTAAAAATATAGGTGTTGCAATAACTAGTGCTACTAAAAGTGAAATGATAACAACTAAATAACTTTTCATAAAAAAACTTCCATATATAAATTCATTGTTATAAGTTTATCATAAATTTATACTTTAGTCAATAGTCTGCTAATTTTTAGGCACGATAGGTAGATATTGCTAATTATTTTTACAAGTGCAAGTTATAAAAAAATGTATTAGTGTCGATTTTTGTCGACTAATCTTTTTTGTCAAGAAAAATTGTCTACAAGTTGTGGAAAAATATTTACAAATTGCCTTGACAACACACTTTTTATTATGTATAATTATATAGCATTCAAAAGAGGTAATTATGTTAAAATTTGCAGAAAATCTAAGATATTATAGAAAATCTATTTCAGTTACACAATCAGCGTTTGCTGATATTCTTAATGAAAAACTTAAGGATATGGGACTTACTATAGATTATAATAATAAAAGCATAAGTATGTGGGAAAAAGGGGATAGATTTCCAGACAGCCCACTTGTTTGGATTGCTCTTGCAAATATAATGAATGTTAGCCTTGACCAAATGATGTTAGAAGATATTGCTTATATCGGAAAGGTAGCTGTAGATAGTACAGATGATTTGAAAACTGAGCTTTGCAATAGTTATATGAAAGACGCTTGTATTGGTGATTATACTAAGTTTAGCTCAAGTCAAGTTGTTATGGATATTGACGAACATTTGGGTGGTGATTTATATCACGGTATGTTTTATGTGCTTAGCAGTGTTAAATCTGGCAATGGTTATCACCAAAAATATAACATTGAAAATGGAAAATTAACATCAGAGTATATCAAAAATCTAAGACGTGTACAATTTTGTAATGAAAGGAATTTTGTAAGCGATATTATTGCGAATGGTGGTAGTAAAGGTGTGTTTACACAAGACAGAATCTCTAGTGTGTGGGAAGGCTTTTTTGAATGTCTTGGCAGTGTAGAAGAATATAATACTAGATGTATGTATGATGAGGATAAAAATCACATTCTAACTATTGTGGAATATAATACTCATATCACAAAAGAAGATTTTGCAAGTGTATTGAAAGTAGATGGCTTAGAGCTTGAAAAAGAAATTTATAACACAATGGTACGTAACAAAAAGTTCTATCTTGGTGTAAGAATGACAAGGGAGCTTATTAAATAAAAATTTAATTAAATATTTAAAAGTAGCACTTAGGTGCTACTTTTTTAATTAAATGTAGTTTTATTCTATTGTTTTAATCTTTTTTACAATATTTAGAATTATTGTTAATAAGCAGTGATTTTTTTGCCTATGATTATTGACAAATTATGTGTAATTGGTTTATAATTATTACAAATAAAGTGAAAAAATCATTGATAAAATGGTGTAAAAATGATAAAAAATGTAGTTTTTGATATGGATGGAACAATTTTAAATACAATTGACGATTTGTATAATAGTGTTAATTATGCACTTTCACAATGCGGATATAAAAGTCGAACAATGAGTGAAGTTTTATCTTTTGTTGGCAATGGTGTAAAATTGTTGATTGAAAGAGCCTTGCCGTCTGGTTTTTCAAAAGAGGAATTTGATAAATGCTTTATAGTGTTTATGGAATATTATAATGTACATAAAAATGATAGTACTGCACCATATGAGGGCATACTTGAACTTATGGCGGAACTTAAAAAGAAAGGTATATCAATGAGTGTGGTTTCAAATAAGTTTGATGCTGGTGTTAAAGAGCTTGCGAATAAGTTGTTTAATGGTTATTTACCAGTCGCAATTGGTGAGAGTGCAACTATCAAACCTAAGCCAAATCCAAGTGGAGTATGGTACGCATTGGAACTTATGGGTGCAAAACGTGAGGAAAGTGTGTATATTGGCGATTCCGAAGTTGACTTTCAAACAGCACAAAATAGTGGACTGACTTTTATTGGTGTTTCTTGGGGCTTTAGACCTCGCAGTTTGCACGAAAGTTTAGGGGTGCAATATATTGCAGATAAGCCATTGGAAATAGTAGATATATTAGAGCAAATTAAGTGATTGTATTTTTGATACAATATTAATAGTTATATGTAAGTTTCTCATTTATCAAAATGAAAGAGAAACATTTTAAAACATTTTGTAATTAATTTTGAGTATGAAAAAATTTGGACTTTTAGGTAAAAAATTAGGGCATTCGTTATCTCCATTTATACATAATATCTTGTTTGAGATAAGTGGTATAAATGCGGAATATTTGTTGTATGAAACAGACGATGTAAATGATTTTGTAAAAAATAATCATTTAGATGGCTTTAATATTACCATTCCTTACAAAAAAGATGTTTTTGGCTTGTGTCAAAAACTGGATAAAAGCTGTTATAATTTAGGTGTTGTCAATTGTGTCGATAGCAACTTAACAGGTTATAATACAGATGTATATGGTTATTGTGAAAGTGTAAAGGAACTTGCTGACTTTACAGGCAATATATTGCTTTTAGGTTGTGGTGGTGTAGGTAGTATGATTGCAAAGCAATATGAAGATGCAAACTTATGCGTAGCTGTACGTAATTTAACTAAAGAAAAAGCTTTGAATATCCAAAACCAATTTAAAGGTTGTGAGGTTGTTGATATATCGGCTATTCCTAAAAAGCAGTATGATTTGATTTGCAATAGTACACCTGTAGGTATGTATCCACATATAGAGAATTCGCCTATTGATTATGATGTGGTAAGCTGTTCAAAAGCAGTTTATGATACAATTTATAACCCTTATTTAACTAAATTGTTGCAATATGCGGAAAGAGCTGGCATCAAGTACAAAAACGGATTGGAAATGTTGGTTTTACAAGCTGTGAAATCTCACGAGTATTGGTATGGTGGTGTTTTTGAGGATAGTGATATTGCAAAAATCATTACTTTAACTAAGGGAGAACTTGAAAAATGGTAATTGCTTTATGCGGATTTATGGGGTGTGGCAAAACAACATTTGGCAAGTTACTTGCAGATAAAATGGCACTAGAGTTTTGCGACACTGATGAGTTTATAGAGAAAAAACAAAATAAAAGTATTCCATATATTTTTGAAAACTTTGGTGAAAGTTTTTTTAGGGAGTTAGAGTACAATGCACTTAAGGAGCTGGCACAAAAAGATAATTTGATTTTGTCTTTAGGTGGTGGGGCAATAATAAGTGATAGGAATAAAAAGGTACTAAAAAGATATTGTGTGGTATATATTAATTGTCCTTTTGAAGTTTGTTATCAAAGGATAAAAAATAGTGATAGACCGATTGTAACACAAAAGAGTAAAGAGCAGTTAAACAAATTGTATTCAAGTAGGCTTGCACATTATGAAAAGGTTGCAAATATTACAATTTGTGATGGTGATTTAGATAAAATGGCGGAGCAAGTTATTGCAAAAGCAAAGGAGTTATTATGAAAATATTGGTGATTAATGGTGTAAATCTTGATATGCTTGGCATACGTGAACCTCAAATTTATGGTGGCAATAGCTTGGACGAGATAAATAAAAATTTGAGTAAAGAAGCTGAAAAGCTAGGCGTAAGTATAGAGTTTGTGCAAAGCAATATTGAGGGAGAGATTGTTGAATTTATTCATAGTGGTAGGCTATATGATGGCATTATTTTGAATGCGGGTGCATATACACATTATTCTATCGCTATAAGAGATGCAATCAGTAGTATTGAAACGCCTTGCGTTGAGGTGCATTTGAGCAATGTGCATAAACGTGAGGAGTTTAGACATAATTCTGTAATTTCCGCAGTATGTATGGGTGTAATTGCAGGTTTTGGTGAAAAATCTTACAGCTTAGCATTACACGCTTTGGCAGATAAAAAGTAAAAGATTGTTTAAACAAATGTAAGTTAAAAGTTTTAACATATTAATTAAAATAAAAATGGACGCTAAAAGCGTATAAATTATGAAAATTATAAAAATAAATACTACACCTACATACAATGTGTATGTTCAAGGTGGATTGTTAAAAAAAGTTGGTGAACTAGTAAATAGTATAAAAAGTTATGATAAAATTGCTATCATAACTGATGATGCTGTGCAAAAGTTATATTTAAAAAGTGTTGTAGAAAGTTTTAATGACTTTTCTTCTAAGATTGTTACTTACGCTTTCCCAAATGGTGAGGGCAGTAAAAACTTGATTGAGCTTGGTAAAATTTATGACTTTTTGGCAGAAAAAGAAATTACTAGAACGGACTTAGTTATTGCGTTAGGCGGTGGCGTTTGTGGTGATATGGTAGGCTATGCTACAAGTAGTTATTTGCGTGGGGTTGATTTTATCAATATCCCTACCACATTGCTTAGTATGGTTGACTCTTCTGTCGGTGGAAAAACAGCTGTAAATATTTCCGCTGGTAAAAATCAAGTGGGCTCATTTTATCAGCCTAAAATGGTTATATGCGATACCTATACTTTGAAAACTTTAAGTGATGATTTGATTGCAGATGGCATTGGTGAAATTGCAAAGTACGCAGTGCTTGAGGATAAAGGTCTATTTGACATACTAATAAATCAAGATTTTGATAATCATTTAGAGCAAATTATTGAAATTTGCGTTAAGATAAAAGATGAGTATGTAAGTGGTGATGTGTTTGACAAGGGCAAAAGGCAACTTTTAAACTTAGGTCATACATTGGGACACAGCATTGAAAAGGATAGTAAATATACTTTAGCTCACGGCAAAGCTGTTTTGATCGGCTTATATTATATTGCACAAAAGTTTGCTGGCACAGATAGTGTGAGTAAGATACTTGAAAATTTGGAAGCCGTTGCAAATAAATTTGGTATGCCTTTGAGTTATCCTTTGAATGCGGATGAACTTTGGAAAATGGCAGTAAATGATAAAAAGCGTCACGGCGATTACATTACTATAGCACGACCAGTAGCAATAGGAGATTGTAGGTTAGAAAATGTTAAAATTGGTACACCTATTAATTTAACCGAAAAAGTGTTGAAAAGTGCATTTGATATTGAGATAACACCTAAAAAATTAAGTGGGGAAATTGTTCCGCCACCTTCAAAATCACATATGCATAGACTTTTAATAATGTCTGCATTTTGTGGTGGAAATGCTGTGGTTAATAATGTTACATTTAGTAATGATATAAAAGCTACATTAAACGCATTAAAAAGTTTAGGTGTAAATTTTGAAATAAATAAAAATTGCGTTAAATTTACTAGCGTAACTCTAAAAGACAATATCAAAATTGATTGCTTTGAGAGTGGTAGTACATTTAGATTTTTTATTCCTATTTGTGCAATGCTTGGAATTAATGCAACTTTTGAGGGGAGCAGTAGGCTTGGCGAACGTGGTTATAATGACATTATCACAGCTATGAGTGATAGCGTTAGCTTTGATAAAAATGTTGGTTTGCCTCTTTCTATAAATGGTAAGTATAGCAAAGACAAAATTATAATTAATGGTGGAATGTCATCTCAGTTTATCAGCGGAATTATGATGGGTGCATTTGCTACAAAGAGAAATATTTGCATTCAAATTGAGGGTAATCTTGTGTCCAGTGGTTATGTGGATATGACAATTCAAGTTATAGAGCAATTTGGTGGAAAAGTTGTAAAAATTCACAATGGCTTTGAAGTCCATTGTAAGGATATAAAGCCGAAAAATTATAACTTGTATCCAGAAGTAGATTATAGCAATTTAGCATTTTGGGAAGTTGCTGGAGTGCATTTGTCACTACCAAAAGATAACTCAAAGCAAGGGGATAAAATTGTGCTTGATATTGTAAAAAAAGCAAGCAAAGGAAAAGCATTTGATATAGATATTGACAAATTTCCTGATTTAGCCCCGATTTTCGGTGTGTTATTAGCAAATATGCAAGGTGTATCCACATTGAAAAATTGTGCAAGGCTTAGAGTTAAAGAGTGTGATAGACTAAACGCAACCGCAGAAGTTTTGAATAAGTTTGGCATTGAAGCTAACATTAGCGGTGATGATTTAGTTATAATAGGCGGTAAGATTAAAGGCGGGGTTAAACTGAATAGTTATGGTGACCATAGAATGGCTATGATGCAAGCAATTATGGCAACATTTGCTGATAGTAAAGTATTGATAGAAAATGCTCAAGTTGTATCAAAAAGTTATCCTAATTTTTGGGAGGACTACATCGCTTTGGGAGGTGAGATAAATGTCATCAACATTAGGTAAAAATTTGGAAATAAGTATATTTGGCGAGTCACACGGCAGTAGTGTTGGTGTTGTAATAAGTGGTTTGCCCAGCGGTGAGTTTGTTGATACAGAACTTATTAATAAATATCTAGCAAAACGTGCAAGCGGAAAAGACAAAACAATGACGGCAAGGCGTGAGGCTGACGAGGTACAATACCTAAGTGGGGTATATAATGGATATACGACTGGCACACCTCTTACAATGGTAATTTATAATGGTGATTGCAAAAGTAAAGATTATGCTGAAATGGCAACAACTGCAAGACCATCTCACGCAGATTACAGCGGTTTTGTAAGATATAATGGATTCAATGATATTAGAGGTGGTGGACATTTTTCTGGTAGAATAACTACTGCTATGGTTATGGCTGGCAGTTTATGTTTGGCAATATTGAAAAATAAGGGCATTGAAATTTGTGCTAATATTTTGGAAATTGGCAGTGTTAAAGGTGAAAGGCTTGGCAGTAGGTTGGATAATGCTACGTTTGAGCATTTGAGAGAGATGCCTATTCAAGCAATAAAAAATTCAGATAAAATGCGAGAAGAAATTTTGACCGCTAGAGAAAACTTGGATAGTGTAGGTGGCAAAATAGAATGTGTTGTAACAGGAATAAAAGCGGGAGTTGGTTCACCTATATTTGATGGTGTTGAAAATAATATCGCAAAAGCGATATTTGGCGTGCCAGCAGTTAAAGGTATAGACTTTGGTGAGGAAAGTGAACTTAGAGGTTCAGTATATAATGATAATCTTAAAGTGGATAATGGAAAGGTTGTGACTACTACCAATCACGATGGCGGTATCAATGGCGGTATTACAAATGGTATGCCTATCGTGTTTGCTGTTAAAGTTAAGCCTACACCTAGTATTGCAAGACCTCAAGATACGATTGACTTTAAAAAACTTGAAAATAAACAGATTCAAATTAAAGGTAGGCACGACCCTTGCGTTGTTGCAAGAGCTGTTCCTTGTATTGAATGTGTTACGGCAATAAGTATTTTAGATATGGTTATGGAGAGTAAAATTTATGAATGAACTTGAAAGGTTGAGAAAAGAGATTGACAATTTGGATAAAATAATTGTATCTGCTTATGTGGAAAGATTGAATGTTATAAAAAGTATAGGTGAATATAAAAAAAATAATAATGTCAAAGTTTTAGATAGCAATAGAGAAAACGAGGTTTTAAAAAAAGTTTGCGAAAATGCTGGTGAGTACAAAGATGATGTTATTAATTTGTACAAATATATAATGGATTACAGCAAAAAAAAGCAAAGTGAAAGATAATTTTTAAAATTTTATAAATTTTGCAAAAAATTCTTGCAATGGACTAAAAATTTTGATATAATGTTATCTAGTGGGAACTGGAAAATTTTCACATATTAAATTTGATAATAATAACATTTTAAAAGGAGTATTAAAATGACTAAGAACAAGAAAGTTTTAGAGTATGTTGATTCAGTTGCAAAACTTTGTAATCCTGATAGTGTCGTTTGGATTGATGGTAGCGAAGAATTGTACAACAAATTAACTAATGAGGCTTTGGCTACAGGCGAGTTGATTAAACTAAACGATGAGCTTTTGCCAGGTTGCTATTTGCACCGTACAGCTGTTAATGACGTAGCACGTGTTGAGGGCAGAACTTTTATTTGTAGCAAAGAGCAAGTTAATGCAGGTCCTACAAATAACTGGTGGAACCCAGCTGAGGCTTATGAAAAATTAAACAGCATTTTAAAAGATGCTTACAAAGGCAGAACAATGTATGTTATTCCATTCTCAATGGGTCCTGTTGGTTCACCTCTTGCTAAAATCGGCATTGAGATTACTGACTCTATCTATGTTGTATTGAATATGAAGATTATGACTAGAGTTGGTCAAAACGTACTAGATGCTCTTGGTGATAGTAACGATTTCGTTCGTGGTACTCACGCAAAATGCAATATTGACGAGAATGAGAGATATATCTGCCATTTCCCAGAGGATAACACAATTATCTCTGTAAATAGTGGTTACGGCGGTAACGTATTACTAGGTAAAAAATGTTTTGCACTTCGTATCGCTTCTTTCCAAGGACGTAATGAAGGTTGGATGGCAGAGCATATGCTTATTCTAGGTATTGAGAAACCAGATGGTAAGATTTATTATATGGGTGCTGCATTCCCAAGTGCTTGCGGTAAAACTAACTTAGCAATGCTTATTCCACCAGAAGGTTATAAGAAAGCTGGTTACAAAGTATGGTGTGTAGGTGATGATATTGCTTGGATTAAACCTGGTAAAGATGGCAGACTTTATGCTATCAACCCTGAGAATGGTTTCTTCGGTGTTGCTCCTGGTACATCTGTTAAATCTAATCCTAACGCTTTACAAGCTACTAAGAAAAACACTATATTCACTAACGTTGTATTGAATAAAGACAACAACACTGTATGGTGGGAAGGTATGGATAAGAATCCTCCTGAAAATGCTATTGACTGGAAAGGCAATGAGTGGAATGGTAAAACTTCTGATGTTAAAGGTGCTCAACCTAACAGCCGTTTTACTGCACCAGCTATCAACTGCCCTTGCATCAGCTCTGAGTTCGAGTCTACAACTGGTGTTCCAATGAGTGCATTTATCTTTGGTGGTCGCCGTGCTAAAACTACTCCACTTGTATACCAAGCAAGAGATTGGAATCACGGTGTATTTGTAGGTTCAATTATGTCTTCTGAGACAACAGCTGCTGCTACTGGTGCTACTGGTGTATTGAGAAGAGATCCAATGGCAATGCTTCCATTCTGCGGATATCATATGGGTGACTACTTTGGTCACTGGATTGAGATGGGTAGCAAAATCCCTAGTGATAAGCAACCTAAATTCTTCAATGTTAACTGGTTCCGTCAAGATGACAATGGTAATTTCGTATGGCCTGGTTTTGGTGACAATATGCGTGTTCTTGACTGGATGGTTAAGAGAATTGAAGGCACTGTTGACGCTAAAGAAACTGCTATCGGTTATGTTCCATTTGCTGATGATATTAACTTAGAAGGTTGCGATTGCTCAAAGAAAACTTTGGAATCTATCCTTGCTGTTGACAACACTGCTTGGGCAAAAGAGGCTGAAGGTATTAAAGAGTTCTACACTAAATTTGGTGATAAGCTACCAAAAGAGCTTGCTAAAGAGTGTGACGAACTTATTAAAAGGACTAAATAATTAATTTATTAATTGCAAGTTGATTAATCTAATAATAGATTAACATCCCTAGTAAAATAATTAAGAAACTTAAATAAAATGATATTAAGCAAATAAAAGGCTACATTTAGTGGCCTTTTATTGTTTGTAAAAAATAATAATTGCAAAATGAATATTATGTTGACTTTTAACATTTAAGTATTATTAAAAATTGGTTATTTTTGATAGTACACTTTAATTAATTTTGCACTATAATGAAATTAATATAAATACATATAAAATTTAAATCTTGCTATTGTTGTTAATTTCTAGATTAATTTATGTTAATAATTATTATTCGACTTTAATAATTTTCAAAGCATATAAGCTAATAAAGTAAGCAAGTTCTAACAAGTAACGAAAGATAATGTTTTTATAAATCTATTATACTATTGTTATCTTTATTTATATTATACAAAAGTAGGTCAGTGATATAGTTCGAAAAATGCTGTAAGGTACGTTTTGCGGATTTTGTAAACATATTTTCTTGCCAATCGTGCATTGCATTTTTTGAATGTACAGCTCTGTATGGAATTTGTAGACTTTCAAGTTTAGTTATTAATTTTTCACCATTGCCTTTGCAAAATATATCTGTAGTAGAATATGATACAAAAGTTGGCGGAAAGTCATTTGTTATATAGTCACCAATATTAATATAATTGTACAATTTGTGCTTTTTACAAGTTTCAATATCAACAAATTTCTCACCGCATAGATAGTTCCAAAGTGAATGATTTATATTTAATACCATATGTTTATCTAGTGAGTTGGTAGGGTAGTATACGCCACTAAAAAATACTGCACCAATTATTTTAGTATCGATTTTCGGCAGGTTTATTGCGTTAGCATACTCATTATTTGTAGATAATGCAATCAAGCAAGTAGCTAGATATGCACCCGCAGAGTCACCACATAAAATAATTTTGTTTTTATCAATAAAATATTTTTCGCTGTTATCTTTTATCCAATCAAACAAGCTAATCAATTCTTTTAGTATTTGTGTCAAATTATGTTTTGGTGCTAAGCTGTAGTTAATATTGATTACTTTTACATTTAGTGTCAAACAAAATTCCGAAAAAGACTTGCGATACTTTTTATCACCAGCTACAAATCCACCGCCGTGCAAATTAATTAAAATAGCTTGTTTGGTATTTTTTTTAGTTTTATCACAATACAAATCAAAGGTGCAATTCTTTTGATTGTTTATACAATAAATCTCGTCTTTTAAAAGCTTAATTGCGTTTTTATTGTGGTATGTGTTTTGCGGTATATAGCCGAAATAATCAATCAACTTAAATAAAATAGTAGTTAAGCTCATACTGCCCCCCCTTTTTTGTATAATTTTTTGTTTAATTTTAGTTTTTGAATTATTGTAATTTGCAAACCGAATTAGAAGCTTTTTTGTACAAGTGATTTGTCACAAAATAAACTGCATTAACGGCTTACTTATTAATTGATTTTAGAATAGCACTTTAAATTTAATTTGTCAAGGCGAAAAATTGTTTTAAGTTAAATAAATATAATATATTTAAGACGTACAATTTGTATAGTTTTAGTAATATTTTGTGTGAAAAGTGAAAATATATTGCTTTTATGTATGATAATAAAAAAATTGCTATTGACTTTATAATAAAATTATAGTAAAATATATAATATATAGTAAAATTAATTAGGAAAAAATTGGGAGGCTTTGCTATGAATATTGTCCTATACTTTAGTGACCAACAAAGATTTGATACAATTAACGAGAAAGTTACACCTAATATATACAATATGTTAGACGAGAGTATCTTTATGGATAATTGTTACACAATGCAACCAGTTTGCGGTCCAGCAAGGGCGTGTATTCAAACAGGTGTTTATGCAAGTGAAAATGATTGTTACATAAATGGCATTTCATTGAAAAAAGATGAGGAAAATACTTTGGCAAAATGCTTAAATAAGCAAAACTATAACACCTCTTATATTGGAAAATGGCATTTAGCGTCTGATACGGACGGGCATAATCCGCACAATAATTTGCAAATAAAAGCTGTACCTAATGAGCTTAGAGGTGGCTATAATGATTACTGGCTAGTAGCAGATTGTTTGGAGTTTACATCTGATATAAATGGTGGATTCCTTTTTGATAAAAACAATAATAGGGTCGATTTTCAAGGGGTTAGAAGCGATTGTATAAACAATTTCGCAACCGACTATATAAAAAATTATGATAGTGATAAGCCATTTTTCTTAATGGTATCACAGCTTGAACCACACCAGCAAAATGGAAAGGGAACTTTCCAATGTGTAGAGGGTGAAGATATTCAATTTCAAGATTATCCATATCCTGAAGACTTAGTTGGTTTAAAAGGTGATTACAAGGCAGAATTTGCACATTACCTTGCTTGTTGCAAAAGGCTTGACCAAAACTTTGCAGACTTTGTAAAAGCAATTAAGGATAAAGGAATTTGGAATGATACAATTATTATTTATACTTCTGACCACGGTTGTCACTTTAAAACACGCAATTTTGAATATAAACGTTCTTGTCACAATGCAAGCACACATATTCCATTTATTATGACTGGTGGTGGACTTGAAAAAATTGACGCTTGTAAAAAATATATTGGTAAACACTTTGATGGTCTAGTTAGCTTGTTAGATGTTACATCAACTATTTTGGATTTTGCAAATACTCCTATACCTCAAAATTATCGTAGCAAGAGCATTGCTCAAATGTTAAATGACGATAAGGGCAGAGACCATATCTTTTTGCAGATTAGTGAATCACAATTGGGCAGAGCTATAATTACTGATAAGTATACATATAGCGTTAAAAAACCTTTTTCACTAGGACTTCAAAATGCTACTAGTAAATGGTATAAGCAAGATTTATTGTATGATAATGAAAAGGATAAAGCCCAACATAAGAATTTAATAAATAAAACCGAGTATAGACAAGTTGCAAAACAATTAAAGGAACTTTTGCTTGAGGATATCCAAAATATTGAAGGGATAAAAGCTAAAATTTTTGGTTAATTATTAGCAATAAGTGATAATAAATTGTTACTCTAAAAATTAAAATTGTTAAGTTTGCTAATTTTATGTTAGTAGATTTTAAATTATTAAATTTATTGAAATCGACAATTGATAAATAATAAATAAAACAAATCAAAATTATAAATATGAGGTGTTGATTATGAAATTTTGTTTAAATGGTGAATGGCGTTTTAGGCAAGTTGAAAACAACGAGTGGTATAACGCAACGGTTCCAGGATGTAATTATCTTGATTTATTGGATAACAATTTGATTATCGACCCATTTTACGGTACTAATGAAAAGGACTTGTATTGGGTGAGTGAAAAAGATTGGGAATACACTAAAAAATTCACTTTAACAAAAGAGATTTTAAGCTCTGAAAAAATTTATCTTGTATGCAAATGCTTGGATACAATCTGTGATATTTTTGTAAACGGCAATTTGGTTGGTAAAGGTGAGAATCATCATCTTTGCTACAAGTTTGATGTTAAGCAGTATGTAAAGGCAGAAAATGAAATTAAAATTAGATTTTATTCTCCAGTTAAATATGTGCTTGAAAAGCAAAAGCAAGAGACTGCACCAGCAAACTGTAACGGCTTAAATGGTATTCCGCATATTCGTAAGCCACAATGCCATTTTGGTTGGGACTGGGGTCCGATTTTGACACCAAGTGGTATAAGTGGTGATATTTATGTGGAAGGCTTAAATGTTGCAAATTTAAACAATGTTTTAATTAATCAAACACACAATGATGGCAATGTAAAACTTTCAATTAATACAATAATTGATAATTACAATAAGTTTGGTGTTGAGTGTGAGGTAAAAGTTTACTCACCACAAGGCAAACTAATCTACGAAAACAAAAATGAATGCGTGGAAAAATTTGCTGTTGAGTTTGATATCGAAAACCCAGAACTTTGGTGGATAAAGGATATCTCTGGTACTAAAAAGCAACCTCTATACACTGTTGAGGTACAACTATTTAGTGATGGTAAAGTCATTGATGAAAAAACTCAAAAGATTGGTTTACGTACAATTAAAATTAATCAAGAACGTGACAAGTATGGCAAAAACTTCCAGTTCGTGTTAAACGGAGAGCCAATCTTTGCAAAAGGTGCTAACTGGATTCCGTCAGACACTTTTGTAAATAGAACAAGCAAAGAAAAACTTGAGTATTACATAAAATCTGCTAGCGATTGCAACTTTAATATGATTAGAGTTTGGGGTGGTGGCTACTACGAAAGTGATGAGTTTTACGACTTGTGTGACGAATATGGTATTATCGTATGGCAAGACTTTGCCTTTGCTTGTCAACCATATCCATTCTTTATAGATACTTTTAGGGACAATGTACTTAAAGAGGTGGAATATCAAGTACTACGTTTACGCAACCACGCAAGTTTAGGTGTATGGTGCGGTAATAATGAAATTGAGCTTATGGCTATCGCTTGGAAATTGCGTACAGACTATGTGGCGTGGACTGAAAAATTCTTTTGGGATATTTTGCCAGAGGCTGTTAATAGATTTGATAAAAATACACCTTACATCGCTGGTACACCAGTCGGCATTGAACATAATGTTGGTTTTTCTAGTGACAATGTTGGTGATACGCACTTGTGGGCAGTATGGCACGGCTTGAAACCTATGACTTACTATCGCACTCGTATGACAAGATTTTGTAGCGAGTTTGGCTTTGAGAGTTTGCCAGACATTAAAACTATCCAAACTTATGCAAAACCAGAAGATTACTCACTAACTAGCGAGGTGTTTACAAATCACCAAAAATGTGCAAGCGGTAATATGAAAATGGCTTTCTATATCGCATCACGTTTTAGATTGCCAAAGAAGTTTGAGGACTATATTTATTTGTCACAAATTTGTGAACAAGAATGTATAAGAGATGCTACAGAGCATTGGCGTAGACATAAGGGCAGATGTAATGGCTCACTATTCTGGCAGTATAACGATTGTTGGCCAGTATGCTCTTGGTCAAGTGTGGACTATTATGGTAACTTTAAAGCGTTGCAATACACATCAAAACACTTCTTTGCACCAATTATGCTATCAATTGAGGATACTAAAAAGCAACTAGATTTGTACTTAGTAAATGATAGCCTAAAGAGTGGCAAGTGCGAAATTGATTACAAATTGTGCGACTTTGAAGGTCACATTGTTAAACATAGCCAAATTGAGTGCGAAATGATTGCTAATTCATCAGTACTTGTAAAGACAATTACTATGGATGAGTTAAAAAGCCAAGATATGCCATACAATCTAAAAGATTATGTATTTGTAGCTGACTTGATTATAGATGGTGAAGTAGTATCTCACAAAACACTTTTGTTTAATAAGGAAAAGAATTTGAATTTGCCTATTGTTACAATTAATTCCGAAATAGTTGTTAATGACGGCAAAGCACAAATCACCTTGACTGCAGATAAATTCGCAAGACTTGTAAGATTACACTCAAAAACAATTACAGCACCTTTCAGTGATAACTATTTTGATATTTTGCCAAATGAGAAAAAGATTATTACTTGGGAGTGTGGAGATATGACAGCAGAGCAAATAAAGGAGGACTTAGTTGTCTCAAGTGTTTGCGATGTTGAACCAAAAGGTTCAAAATTTAGTGATAATCTATTTAGAGCAAAAGTATTTATGATACCTATTAACTTTGGCAACTGGATGTATTACAGCACTTTAAAAAAGACAATAAAAGTTTAAAAGAGGTAATAATGAATAAAGTTGTTTGTATTGGAGAGAGTTTAATTGACTTTATGCCTACTGGTGAAGAGCTAACTTTTCAAGCCAAAGCTGGCGGTGCACCAAGCAATGTTTGTGCTTGTATAGCAAAGCTAGGTGGTGTAGGTTGCTATTTAGGCAAACTAAGCGAAGACATTTTTTCAAGATTTTTGCTTAAAAATATGCAAAAGTATGGCGTTAATACTGAGTATACAATTATAGATAAAAATTGTCAAACTGCACTTGCATTTGTGTCCCACGATGAAAACGGGGATAGGGAGTTTAATTTTTACCGCAAGCAAAGTTGTGACTTAATGCTAGACAAATCTGAAATTCCATACGATATACTAAAAGAAGGTGACATTTTACACTTTTGTTCTGTAGGGCTAGTGGAGTCACCATCAAAGTATGCACATATTCGTAGTATTGAGCTTGCCAAAGCTAATAATTGTATTGTGTCTTTTGATGTGAATGTTCGTGAAAGACTTTGGGATAATATCCAAAATTGCGTCAATACAATTAAGGAATTTTTGGTTTATGCGGATATTGTCAAGGTTACAGACGAGGAACTTGTCTTGCTTACTGATATTGCAGACGAAAAGCAAGCTGTAAATAAAATTTTTGACATCGCAAAAAATAGCAAACTTTTGATTGTTACAAAAGGCGGTGCTGGTGCAATTGTTTATGATAGACAAGGTAAGAGCTACTTTAGCAAAGCTATTGATGTTAAAGTTGTGGATACCACTGGTGCGGGGGATTGCTTTATTGGTTGCATTTTGTACAAATTGATTATTGGTGAAGCAAAACTTACTATAAACGACATCAAAGAAGCTATGGATTTTGCGAGCTTGGGTTGTGGTGTAGTAATAGGCAAAAAAGGTGCAATTGAATCAATGCCGACATTAGACGATATTGCAAAATTAAAAGTATAATTGTGAGGTGTGTTATGGATAAAAATAAACTTGCAAGTGAACCATTGTTTTTTGACTTAAACAGAGTTTTCAGAATTTACTTGGGTGGGTTGCAATATGCGGAATTGCGAGGTGAAAAGGCTGAGGATACCTTGTTCCCTGAAGAATGGATTGCTAGTAAAGTAAAAGCAATCAATCCAAAATACTTTGGCAAGCGTGATGGCGTATCCGTTATCAAAGGTACAGATATTTTCTTTGACGACTTTTTGGAAGAACAAAAGGAACTTTTGCTTGGCAATAGAAAATATGACTGCTTAGTAAAATACTTGGATAGTGCAATAAGGCTACCAGTTCAAGTACACCCAACAAAAGATTTTTCTAAAAAATATTTTAATAGTGAGTATGGCAAAACTGAGGCGTGGCTTGTAATTGCAACACGACCAAATGCTAAAATCTATTTTGGATTTAATCAATATGTAGGTAAAGATAAATTGTCTAAGCTTGAGGAAGAGAGCTTGGAAAACAAAGATGTAATGCGTACTATATTGAATGGCGTTGATGCTCACGTGGGTGATATGTATCTAATACCTGGTGGACTTATTCACGCAATCGGTGAAGGTTGTACTATTGTAGAGGTTCAAGAACCAACTGACTTTACTATCCAACCAGAAAATTGGTGTGGTGATTACAAAATCAGCGAGGAAGAAAAATATATCGGCTTAGACAAATCAACAGCTTTAGATTGTTTTGATTACAATTTAGTAGGCGAAAAAGCAATTAACCTTGCGAAAATCGTACCTAAAATTGCCATTAATACAAAAACTTATGTAAAAGAGCAGTTGATTACATATGATGATACAACTTGTTTTGCGGAAAATAGACACATATTAAAAGGTGGTAGTTTTGTAATGGACTACGCTCCAAGTGTATATATCTGTTTAGAGGGTGAAGCTGTTATAAAAGGTGAAAACTACAACAAAAAAATTGGTAAGGGCGACTATTTCTTTTTGCCATACATTGCAGAGGGCAAGTTTACAGTAGAGGGAAATGCTATATTGATTGAGTGCCTACCTAGCAAGCAAGATTAATTTAATAAATATTAATGTAATAAATCAAAGCGACTTTTTGTCGCTTGTTTTTTTGTACTAATTTTTTAATTTATAGATTTATTGATTGTTGACAATTTGATTTTGTTAAATTGTTTGAGCTTGGCAATAGTGATGGTAAAATTCCGCTACTTATTTGGATATTGATTGGTTTTATTGCATTGTTAATTT
>CAJTNA010000005.1 GCA_910577845.1 uncultured Christensenella sp.
ATTACTCAAAAATACCCCCGATTTTTGGTGGGTATTTTTAAAAAATCGACTTTTTGCAAAATCTCGACTTTACAAAAAACTAAACAAGGCAAAACTTATCATTTTGCCTTGTTGTTTTAAATTGTTTATTTTTTACAGTTAAGAAACTATTTGGCTAATAAATTTAAATATTGATAAATTACATTAACAAGTCGCCTTGATTACTATCTATCATACGTAATACATTTAGTTCATCACCAGTATACGCATCTACATAAACAAAGTATTTTTCCCCGTCAAGGTCGCCTACTAATTCATAAGTTAACTTTTCAGTAACTGTATTCCAAGGAATAGTAACCAATCTTACCTCAACATTTTCCAAAATAGCAGAAACATTTAATACTGCCTCTTCTTCACTAATTGTTGGCTTTTCGTAAGTCCTTTGAACGTGGTTGAATGCATAATTCAATCCCTCATAACCTATAACCTCACCAGTGTCAAGACTTATTTTTAATTTTACCATATCTGGATAATTTACAATACCATCTTGTTCGTAACACATATTGATATACACATTACTTTGGTTATTATTTATCCAAACGGCTTTCATATTTTTAAGTCCAATAGCTTCACAATATTGTTCTGCCACCTTTTTACATTGTTCCATAGTCAAAGTAGGTTCTACAACTTCGTGAAATAAGTCCATTAGCAATAACATTCCACCTTTCTTTGCTATTTGTACAGAACATTGTCTACCGCCTTTCAATTTAACAGCATATAAATAGCTTGGTATTCTATTTACACTATCTTGAGCATACTCAATATTTTCAATATCATAGCCAACAAGGTATTTTTCTACATAGCCTTTGCCTTGGTCTGGTGTAATTTCCTCACCCACTACGCCTTTTGCCTCTCTATTTGTTACGCCGTCACTAAATGGTCCATCGTATATCAATGATGGATATTCTATACTACCATTATTTATACTTGACAAAATATCCTCAAACTTATCATTACTTGCACCTAACATTATTGCAAAAGTGGTGCCGTCCTTTGCATAGTCTTGCAAACTATTTAAAAGCTTACCATATTCCCTTGAAACGCCCCACAATTTATTTAAATTTTCCATTTGTGAAGTGGTTAAACTTTTACCTTTATCAAGTTCCCTATTTAAAAATACACAATAATCGCCTAGCTGATTAATATAGCTCATAAGGTTAGACATACCGTCATTATTTGCATAAAAAACTTGCAAGTTTTGACTGGCTAAATTGCAATTAACATCGATTTTCAGAAGGTTTTGTCTTAAAAGTTTGCTATCTGTCATAACTCTTGCTTTTGCTAGGTCGTTTTCAATATCTACAAAGTTACCAACCAAGGCATAATATGCAGACTGATAAAATGCGTCAAGGTCACGTGTTTTTTCCTTATCTTTTTTAACATATATCCCCACAAACACACTTAAGGTTATTACCGCTACTAGCAAAGTAATCATTACTATTGCTAATATTGTCATTTTACGTCTTTTTGTTAGTTCCATAACCCCTCCTTAAATTGCAAACTTGTGTTTACCAATCGTAAGTTTTACTTCACGAGACCAAATCCATTTACTGGTTGCAGTTGCTGGATTGAAATAGTACAAGCAACCATTTGTTGGGTCCCAACCATTCATAGCATCTTTAGCTGCACGCATTGCACTATCGTTTGGCTCAAGATTAATTTGACCATCGTGCACAGCGGTAAACGCCCAAGGTTGGTACACTACACCTGAAATTGTATTTGGAAAGCTTGAACTTCTTACTCTGTTTAGTACTACTGCTCCAACTGCTACTTGACCAATATATGGTTCACCTCTTGCTTCTGCGTGAATAGTTTTTGCAAGCAAATAAATATCACCGCCAGAATAGTTGCTATTACCACTACTACCGCTTGAAAGTGAAATACCCAAAGCTTTTGCAGTTGCATTACCAACAATGCCGTCCACTACAAGACCTCTTGACTTTTGGAAATTTTTCACCGCTTGCAAAGTTTTACTGCCAAAAATGCCATCAACATTACCAACACTAAAGCCTAACTCATTTAATTTGCGTTGAATCTCTTTTACTTTACTGCCACTATCCCCTTTACGAATTGCTACAGCTTCCAAACTATCCACTTGAGCAACATTGCTGTTTGTAAAAGGATATACAATAGCAGTAGTGAAACAAGCAAAAACAATTAACGCACAAATGATAGTAATCAATAATTTGTTTTTATTTATAAGTTTAACAAATTGTGTTTTATCAAATTTTTTCATAATTCCACTATCCTTTATTGAATTATTTTAATTTTTGCACTTTTACACTGCTTTTAAACTACAAATATGTATTTTTTTTAATATTTGCATAATACTGCATAAAATATTAAGATATTTACAATATAATTAGCAAATTAGACATAAGCATAATTTGAATTAGAATTTTGCTTATCAGTTAATTGGTTTTTTATTAACAATAAATAAAGTCATTTTAATTAAAAAAAGATATTTAACAATTTCAATGTTAAATACCTAATATATTTATAGTTAAAAGAAAAATGTTATTTTATAATTTTTGTAAATATTGTCAAAAAGGCAATAACAATTTAATTATTGTATTAATGTAATGTAATGTAATTTATTTTTAATATTTACATACTTTGCCAAACAATAATTAATTACTTAGCCATTTACTAAATATAGATTTATATTCAATATTTTCACCGTCACCCTCTGCAGTTACAAAACATAAAGGAGGATATGCTACACACCACCAATTATCACCTTTACCACTGCCAAGCTCAATAATAATTGCATCATATACACCAGCTCCCAAAGTCAACTCCTCATAAGAACGAGTTGGAAATTTTTCCTCACTTATCCTTACTTTTGAGGTATAGTTTTGACCTAATTCACGCAATTTGTTATCAACAACCATTGTCAAATGCTCTACATTTTGATTTAAAATATTTATCATATCATCTTTGCTTTGTATGCTGTCAACTATTGGCTTTAATGCACTTACAACAGTATCCTTGACTTGATATTTGATTTGTTGGTCATACTCACTATTGCTGTTAGCCCTTATATGTATTCTTAAATAATCTTCTTCCTTATGGTTTACCAAACAAAAAGTACAAATTACCGCAACTAATAAAACACCTAAAACAATCAATTTTTTCATAATTACCTCTAAAATCAAATTACTTTACGTGCTAAAACTTTAAAATATGTATTTTAATTTTCAATTAGCACCTCAAAAGCAATTTAATTATTAGCAGATTAAGCAAATTTTATACTCAAAAAACTAATTTATTAAAAAATTTGTAATCAAAATTAGTTTTAGGTATTGAAAAAAATAAAAATTTATGTTAATATATAATTGTATCAATATATAAGCAAACTTTCTTTTAATTCGTTTTGCTTATTTTAACTAATAAAAAAATAAATGTATATACAAAGGAGAAAATTATGGCAAACGAACTAAAAGGATATTTTATCTATTCAAAGACCCCAAAGGGCAACTTTAACTTTAGGCTAAAAGCCTCTAATAAGGAAACAATTGCAGTTAGCGAAGGTATTTACACTACCCTAAGTAGTTGTAAAAATGGTATAGATTCTGTACGCAAATTTGGTGTAATAGATAAAATTGAGGACCAAACACTTAACAAATACGAAACACTTACAAATCCTAAATTTGAGATTTACAAGGATAAACAAGACAAATTCCGCTATCGTTTACGTGCAAACAATGGACAAATTCTTTGCATATCAGAGGAAGGTTACGCAAGCAAGGCATCTTGCAAAGTTGGAATAGCAAGTGTAGGCAAATGGGCACCTACAGCGGAAATGCTATCTACTGCTGAATTCAAAAAGTAAAAAGCTAATTGTTTGTTTTAATCTAATTTAATAATTAAAAGTAACAAATAATTGTGCTTTGTACAAATTATTACTTTTCATATAATTATTCAAACTACAATGTAAAATAAAAACTATAGTAATTAAAAATAATGATAACCCAAAAAACAGCTTTTAAAGCTGTTTTTTGGGTTTAATTTAAATTTTTAAACATTTATTTTTCAAATTATTATTAACTTTATATTCTTTCACTTAAATAAAAGCTAAAAATTGATATATTCCTAATCTAATATTTTTATTTAAATCAATCATTGCAATTAAACTATTTCTGTCAAGATAGGCAACATTATCCTCAAATTGTTTTTTATAATTTAAAATACTTTTAACAAATTTTAAATGTTATATTTTGCATATACAATTTACTACAAAAATTGTACTATACATTTTTATACTTGTTTTAACTGCTCAATCCACAAAGTTTTATCAAATCTCACATTTGCGGGACTAGTGGATGGTAGGCAAATAGTAATATCTACTAGCTTTGGATAAAATTTGCAAAATAATTCATAAGATTTTTTACCATTACAAATTATTTTTGTTATTTTTGTTTTACTCAATATCCATTTAATATCAGCTGGCGTATCACAAGCCAAGTTGCTATCACTACTGCTTTGCTTGCCTTGTTTTTGGTTTGTACCACCAGCTACAATATCCCACAATGCAATATTATTTGCAAGCAAAAGCTCTTTTTTATCTTCAATAGTTTCAATACTGCCACCAAAAATCTCCTGCATTAGTCCCCAAAATCTATTTCTTGGATTTCCATAATAAAAACCATTTTGAAAAGATAATACACTTGGAAAACTACCCAAAATAAGTAATCTGCTATTTTCATTAAAAACCGCATTAAAACCTTGCACTATACACCTCACCTAATCTTTTGTACAAATATATCAATCGTTTACCTCTTTAAGTAAAATATGGTTATCATATCCACCTAACTTTTGCACTTCTGCAAGGCGTATTTTTTCAAAAGATGAATGTTCTACACCAATCAAATCAAGTATTGCATATAATACTTGTACTAAATCAGCCATTTTTTTAACAGCAAGTTCATCATCTTCTCCCTCAAAGGCTTTTTTAAAATCAAATATTTCGCTATCAAGTGCTTTAATCAAATAACTTGCATATTCTTCATTTTCTAATTGTTCGGTTAGGCAAGTTTTGCCTTGCTTTTCATATAATTTGGGTACTAAATCACGTACCAATTTGTCATAAACCATAATTCCCTATTTATATAGTAAAATATTTTTATTATTTAAAAGTAAACATTCATCTATTGCTCTTTCAGTTTTTCTACATTCGCCAGCACGATACTACAATAGATATCAACTTTAATAGCCTATGTTAATAGTTACATATTTTTTAATTATGCATAAATACTCAATTTCTTGTATGCCGAATTTAAAGCGTTGCGTTTTGTAGCGAAAGTGCAGTTAATGCTTTTATTTCTGTAAATACTTGCATATTTTAAATCATTACTCCTACCATTAACATATTTTTGACAAGACAAAAGTTCCCTTAGCAAATAATCGTATGCCTCCCAAACAATAGCTTGGTTATTATCTTTTGCCAAAATTGTTCTTAGTAAATTTACCTCTTTTTCAACATTTATCAAATCATTTATTGATTTTTTTAGCACTTTAATTTGATTATTTACTTGGTTTTGAGTATATATTTTTTCTGTAAGCATAACAACCGCTTTTTCATATGCCTTGTCATATTCAAGATAACTGAAATAAGTGTATTTGTGTCTATCTGTAATTTTTGTTTCCACAAGCTTTTCTAATTCAGTAGTATCTGCCTCAATACCACCATAATTATCCTCTATCAACGGACGCATTGCTGGATTATATTTTTTACCAGTATCGTCATAAGCAACCTCAAATTCCACAATGCCATTATGTTCAATCTCAATCCTCAATATTTGAGTTGTAGTATCATAATTTTTTGTATAATTATATTTTCTTGTATATTTGCTGTATCCATCTGTCGTATAACTCCATTTAATAGTTGGCTCACCACCATTTAAGCTACCTTTTATTTCGATTATCGTTTTTCTCAAAGCAGTATCGTCTACGCCCTTTGGATTTTCCCTAACATCAAGAGTCAAAAAGCGTGAAACATATTCTGCAATACTGCCAAACTCGTTCATTTTGTCAGAATCTTGCATTATCATATTTGATTTATCTGTACGATAATTACTTAAATAGACCTTAAAACCATTACTTGTATCAGTAATTACTGCAGAAGAGTGTTCGTCAGACTCAATATAAAAGCTTTCCGCTCCCGCAAATCGTGGCGTGAATTTTGCGTACTTACTACCTTGTTTATTTTCCAAATTATTAATAAAGTACCAGTTATTAGCTACATTTGTTAAATACGTATTAGAATCATTCTCACCAAATGCTTTCATAAACGCCGAATTAGACACTTTGTAATTTACAAGAGTGATTCCTCTCTCAGTAAACAAACGTCTTTCCGCACTCCTCAAATTACTTGGTAAAAGTGGAATAATGCCCGATTGTCCTTGAGCTGGATATAAGTCACTCTCACTAAAGTTGTAATTTTTAAGATTGTAATTTTGTTTACCAAGCACTGCAAAACTAGTGACTGCATATATATCTGTAGCATTAGGAATTGCTATTCTTCCGTCAATTAATCTATCCCAAAACGGACTTATTGCATATTGATATCCCGCAATCGGCGAGCCTTTATAACTTATTGCAAAAGTTGGTGAATCTTGGCTAAAGCAAGTCGCACCTCGGCTTACTGCAAACATCATTGACTGCACATACATATTTTCTGGATAGTTAAAAATCTGTTCCCATTCGTTACCAACATATTTATCATTTTCACCAAAAAGAGATTTATTGCCGTCATTTTTCCAGTGCCACCAGTCACTTGCTACACCCCAGTTACCAATGAGTCCAGCAAGCCATAAACCTTGCATTAAGCCATAAGTAGTAGGGTCTGCAACGCACTCTTTATTTAACATACAAATATTTTTGCTGTATTGCTTGAATGCGGAGTAAAAACTTTCATTACCCTCAAGCCAATCTAAAATCATACCATTTTTATAATTAAGGTTAGTATCTGTCCAAACAAAATAACCACCATATTTAGCACAAAGTTTTATTAAATCAATAATGTATCTTGTATTGTCACTTTCCGCCTTACCACGCCAAGCAACACCATTATAAAGTTCAGAAGCATTTAGTCCTAAAAAGCTATTGTGGCGTTTTGCAAACCTATCCTCTAAATATTTTAGTGGTGGGCGTGCCTCCATATGTGTTTCACCAGTAATACATTGGATGACATAAGGGATATTATTATTTTCGCAAGTGTCTGCCCATTTTTCAAGATTGTGTTTATTAGGCTCGCTATTAGGCAAAAATAATTGTCCTGCTACTAGCACAATGATAGTATTTTTTCTTTGTTTTTCAGACAATGCACCCCAAAAATTCATCAAATTATCTTCACCATTATAGTTTACAAAATTTACTGGATGCTTATTATCTATCACCTTTTTCAAGTTTGCATTCTCTCCAAACTCAACTGAATCAAAGGTTGAAAGCAACACATCTCTTGCCTCACTAAATAAGGCAGTATTTTGCTTAACATATTGCAAATTGACAAGCACGCTACTTAGTACAATAACAAACACTAATAGCACCGCAACAATTCCAATAATAATTTTCCACTTTTTATTAATTATAAGTTTCATTAATTTATCCTTTCCGAAAACATATCTCGTTTTTAACAATTAAAAATTTAATCAATAGTAATTTTAAAGCAGATTGGCATATCAGTTTTAATTTCTTCCGCAATAGTCAATATCATACATTGCTTATCACGTTTAAATTGCACACTGACATTTTCATATCCCAAAATTTCCACTTTTTTAATATCATATCTTATGCCACCCTCATTTGCGAACTTAAGTGACTTGATTGAATAACTTTGTCTTAATTTTGAACACATTGGTACAACATAAATTGCACCCGTTTTATATGTAAATCTGTAATCGTTTTTGCCATATTTCAAATTATCATTAAATGCTTTATTGGCAATCTTTTTACCTTCACCAAATGTGTAAAATGGTAAACTATCATAAACTGCCTCACCATTTATTTTTAACCATTCACCAATTTTTAATAGCACCTGTTTTTCCTCATCACAAATTACGCCACTTGCTTTAGGTCCAACATTAAGCATAAAACAACCATTTTTAGACACAACATCCATCATATTTCTAATCAAATCGTCTGCCTTCTTAAATGAGTTATTTTCTGTATATCCCCAACTATTTTTAGCTATTGCAGTATCGTTTTGCCAAAGTTCAGTATTTATACCATCAATTTGTCCCCTTTCCACATCATAGATTGCACACCCTGGCATAATTGAACCCCATTTATAAAATACACCAACTTCTTTTTTCCATTCCAAAGCTCTGTTGTAGTAGTACGCCAAAAATTTCTTAATATAAGGCTTAAACTCAGTCATATAAATCCACCAGTCAAAATAAACTGCATATGGTTGAAGTCTATCAATCATTTCACAAGCGGAAGCAAGCCAGTCCTCACACCACTCCTTAGTAACTTTTAAACTTGTATCAGCATAAGGATTTCCATTATCAGGTAATGTTGCTGGACCATATAAATCTGCATACAAATTTTTAGTAACTTCTGACTCTGGGCAATTTTTCCTTGCACCATTTAAAAAGAAATAATGCTCAGCACGATGGTTTGATGCAAAAAATTTCATTCCATTTGCTTCAATACTACCCTTAAGTTCAAGCATAAAATCTTTATCTAAAAGCTCTTTAGTATTCCACTTATTAAGTTCACTCTCATACATTTTTATGCCATCGTGATGTTCGCAAACTGGCATAACAAAACTAGCACCACTAGCCTTAAAAATTTTTGCCCACTCTTGAGCATCAAATTGTGTAGGATTAAACTTTTCCACAATTTGTCTGTAATCAGCATTCTCGCCATAAGTTTTAATTCTATGATTATAGCATAAATCTCCCTTTAGATACATTCGTCTTGGATACCACTCATTACCATAAGCTGGTACGGAATATACACCCCAATGCACAAACAAACCAAATCTACCTTTTCTGTACCAATCTGGCATTTTAAAAGCAGATAGACTTTCCCAATTATCTTTATATTTTCCTTTTTCAATGATATCGTCAATAATACTTAAATATTCTTGAATAGTTTTCATATCTTCCCCAAAAAGCAATATATTACTTAAATATTTTAACATATTATTATAATTTTTTCAATAGTTTTATAAAATTTAACTTTTTAAAAAATATAGTGCAAGATTACTATCAACTTATAGCCTAACAACTTTTAAATAAAAACAAAATAAAAAAGGAAGCACTAACTTTACTTCCTTTTAATTTTTAACAAAAAAACACGTCAAAAATCGATACTATTTTATAATTTAAACAATTCACATTCTATGATTTTGCAAAAATTCCTCAAAAATAGGATTAACAATAACAACATCATAATACCAATGTGTATTGATTACAAGTTGACCATCTGTATCAATTAAGCCAAAAGTTTTACCCATTTTTACCATAGCATAGCCATCAACAAATCTACTTACAGCATCATATTTAAGCTCAATAACTTCTTTACCTTTTTTGTTAATAAAACCCCATCTGCCACCCTTGTTCACAGCACCAAGTCCACAAGAGAAATCAAGTACTTCGTTATATTCATATGACCTACCAATTACTTTGCCAGTCTTTGAAATAAACCAACTATAGTTACCCCTACCAACTCTTGCAATGCCATCAATAAAGTCACCAGCTTCGTCAAGGTCACAAGCAATTTTTACATTGCCTTTAGTATCAATATAGCCATACTTGCCATTTTCATTAACCCAAGCCAATTTGCTATCTGTAAAGTTACCAAATGGTCTTTCAGTAATTGGAACAGTACTACTTACTGGATAAGTCCTCTCACCTACACGCTTACCATTTTTATTTATCAGTTCCCAATAATGACCTTTTTCGTCACGTACTCTCACCCAAGCAATACCATATTTATTAAACGGCAATGCTTCCTCATATTTTGCAGGTATTCGCAAGGATTCGCTACCCGTTCCACTTGAGGCTTTCTTTTTATCCAAATACCCCCATTTGTAAATAGGTTCACCACTACCATCATCAACTCTAACCATTACAGGTACCATATTACTCTCAAAAATAACAAGCCCGTCTGACGATGTACTAGAATGTGTGTTATTAGAAGTTGCTGGAACAATGATAATTAACAAAAGTATAATTATAAACAAAATTACCAAAAATGCCTTAATATATTTAACTGGCAACTTATGTTTGAATATAGCATTAAAAATATAATTTATTCCGTTTGCCATATACCCAAGCAATGCTACCATACCCGCCCAAAGTCTTAGAAAAAACAAGTCAAACTTATTAACTTTTGTAACATCAGATTGAACTGCGATTTCGTGTACTTTGATAGGCCTATTTTCTACAATTTCAACTACATTATTAGTTGTATACAAAGCATCCTGTGTATCCTCTACAACCGCTAAAGCATTTTGCTCCGCTTGCACATCATTAGAAAGGTCATCAAACTCACTTTCCATTTCAGTGTAATAATTATAATCATCATCTATATTTGAGTATGCAAAATCTTCAAAACCACTATTGATTGAAGTTTCGATTTCCAGTTCCTCTTTATTTTGTAATTTTTTTTCGTCTTTGTTCTTTTTCATTTGATAAACACCTTAGACTACCTCAACATATTTTGAGACAAAAATACAATTATTAAATTAAATCATACACCTTTTTTATTATTTTTGCAAACATTTTTTATTGATAATACAAATTTTATTACGATATTTATATGTTATAAAAATATTATCTGCAAATTTAACTAAAAGATAATTTTTATTAGTCACAAATTTAATTTTAAAAAATCAAAAGATAATTCAACTTTTTAAATCAAAATTTTTCAATAAAACCAATCAAGCAATTACAATTTTTAAAAAAAATTGATTATACTGAATAATTTGCCAATAATTTTATTCAATTACTAAAATCAGCAAAAACCTGTCTAAAATTAGCTTTATTTATAAACCTTTATATCCTTTATGTATGGCTCGCATCTACTATCTGTAATTTTAAAAATCAACTTATCTGTTAAAACGCTGTCAAAAACACATATCTTTTTAAAGCCAATCGTTCTTGCTTTAAACACTTCACTATCATTTGCGGACAATGTAAAGCTCTCTACTCTTTGGCTTTTTGTTATATCTTCGCTAAGCACAACTTTAGATATATTAGTTTTAGGAAAAGTAACTACATACTCATAATCGTTTATTTTTTCAATTTGAGTATCAACTTGTTCCTTAAACATTTGCTCAAGTTTTTGCTTAGCTTGTTTAAGTCTATTAATGAATTTTGCTGGTAATTCCCCCTTTTCATTAGGTCCGACATTTAAAAGCAAGGTAGCATTATTTCCAACTGAACGCAAATAACAACCAACAAAATCATCAACACTTCTTGAGAAAAACCATCTCATCCAACGCTTATTGAACCAACCATATTCTGTAACAGATATGTCCATTTCAGATGGCCAAAACACAAGTTCCTCACCGTCTACAATAGTCTTGCGTTCCCCCAAGTCGTCATCAGTGTTATCAATTTTTGCCATAGCAAAAGTACCTTCTTTTTGTTGTTGATTACGTGATATTTCGTCAAAGCATTGTAATCTTTTTGGAACTACAGACCACTCTGCCTCACGGCACTTGCCACCCTCATTGCCTATCCACCTAACATCATATGCACAATTAGAAATAACGCAATTAGGTTGATACTTATGTATAGTTTCATAATATCTTTCCCAATCATATCTCTGTTTTTTGCCATTTGCTCCCTCACCGCAAGCACCATCAAACCATATACAAAAAATTTCACCATAATTTGTGCATAGCTCCTCAAGTTGATTGCAAAAATAATCATTATATGCCATAGTACCATAAGTAGGCTCGTGCCTATCCCACGGTGACAAATAAAAACCTAATTTAAAGCCGTATTTCCTACAAGAGGTTGCAAGGCTTGCAATCACATCACCTTTGCCATCCATAAATTTTGTATTCTTGATACAATAATCTGTATATTTACTTGGGAATAAACAAAAGCCATCGTGGTGTTTTGCAGTAATAATTACACCTTTGCTACCAGTCGACATTAAATCTTGCACCCACTTATCAGTATCCAAAGTTTTAAGCTTAAATTTAGACAATGGTTCTTTGCCACTACCCCATTCCTTATGCGTAAAAGTATTAATTCCAAAATGAATAAAATTATAATATCCCATATTCAAAATAGCTAATTGCCTTTCATTAGGTATAGGTACGACTAATTGTTCGTCCAAAGTTAAACTCATAAACTGCTCCATTGAATACAATTTTATACAAAAATGACAAAATTAGCTTATACAAATATGCAATCAATCGCTAATTTGTCATTTTCATTATACTATATTAATAAAACAATGTCAATACTCAATACCAAAGCACTATTAATAGGGTGAAAAGCATATAAATAACTTTACTTTTTATTTTTATTATGATAAAATAAAAAAAAGATTTTAGGCGGTAGAAAAAACATAATGAAAGCTATACAAATTACAAATGCAACACTAGAATACAAAACTCAAAACGGCATAGTTCGTGCATTAGACAATGTAAGTTTCAATGTAGAAGAGGGGGAATTTATAGCTTTATTAGGTCACAATGGCAGTGGCAAATCTACCCTTGCAAAAATCTTAAACGGCTTATTGATTCCACGTTTGGGTGATGTAGAAATTTTTGGTGTAAACACAAAGGATACAGCCAAAATTTTTGAAATACGCAGTAATATAGGTATGGTATTCCAAAACCCAGACAATCAAATGATAGCAAGCATTGTTGAAGATGATATAGCCTTTGGACCAGAAAACCTTGGTATACCACGTGAGGAAATTATTGAGCGTGTAAATTGGGCATTGGAAAAAGTTGGTATGAGCGAACACAAAAAATCAACGCCATTCAAAATGTCTGGCGGACAAAAACAACGTATTGCCATTGCTGGAATACTTGCAATTAAGCCACGCATCATAGTTTTTGACGAAAGCACAGCTATGCTTGACCCTCAAGGCAGAAATGAGGTATTACAAGTTGCAAAACAACTTAATAAAGAAGATAATATTACTATAATTTGGATAACTCACTATATGGACGAGGCAGTTGATAGTGATAGAATTGCAATTATGACAGATAGTAGAATTGTTGCGATTGACACTCCAAAAGAGATTTTTAAGCGTACCGACTTGATTGAACAAGCGGGACTTGACCTCCCTTTGCCACTGGCTATTGCTAACCAACTAAAAGCAAACGGAATTGAGTTGCAAGATAATATATTAACAGAACAACAACTTAAGGAGGAACTATGCAAAATATTGAAATAAAAAATTTAACTCATACTTATAGCAAAAAAACTCCTTATGAAAAAGTTGCTATCAACAACATCTCTGTCACCATAAATGAGGGAGACTTTTTAGGCATAATTGGTCATACTGGCAGTGGTAAAAGCACATTTATTCAGCATTTAAACGGGCTAATTAAACCACAAGAGGGTGAGGTAAGAATTTTTGACATAAATTTAACTCAAAAAAAACCTAAACCAGACTTACGCAAACTAAGGCAAGAAGTAGGTATGGTTTTCCAATATCCAGAATATCAACTTTTTGCTGACACAGTGGAAAAAGACATTGCTTTTGGACCTAAAAACTTAAAGCTATCACAAGATGAAATTAAAAACAGAGTTAGAAAAGCTATGGAAGCAGTTGGTCTAGATTACGACAAGTACAAAGACCGCTCACCTTTTGACTTATCTGGCGGACAAAAGCGTAGAGTTGCAATTGCAGGTGTGCTTGCGATGATGCCAAAAGTTTTAATTTTAGATGAACCAACTGCGGGACTTGACCCAATAGGAAAAAGACAAATTTTAAACCTTATAAAAAGTTTGAAAGAAAGTATTACTCCAACAATTGTGGTTATATCTCACGACATAAACGAAATAACTCAGTACTGCACAAGACTTATTGTTTTCAATAAAGCTGAAATTGCATTTGACTTGCCTATAACTGAGTTATTCACTCACCAAAAGGAACTTATGCAAATGGGGTTAGATGTGCCACTTGCAGTAAAAGTTAATGACTACTTAAAGGAAAATGGAATTACTCTTGAGGGGGATATTATAACTCCGCAAGAGCTAGTTAATGCTATTAAAAAATACAAAAGTATGGAGGGTGCATTATGAGAGATATGTCATTTGGTCAATATTATCCAACCAACTCACCTATTCATAGATTAGACCCTCGAGCAAAATTGATATTCAGTTTATTGTTTATGATTTTTATATTTTTTGCAAAATCATACACCGCATTTTTATATGTAATAATATTTTTGACAATAGTCACAATAATTGCCAAAATCCCTGTGAAAATCGTACTTAAAAGTATAAAACTGGTATTATTCCTACTAATTTTTACTGGACTTATCAACTTGTTTTTATACAAAGATGGGACTGTGTTGGCACAATGGTGGATATTTACAATAACGGATAGAGGTATTGACTTAACAGTTAAATTGGCATTAAGATTATCCTTGCTGATTATTGGCACAAGTATTTTAACACTTACAACAACTCCTATGGAATTGACAGACGCAATTGAAAGCTTACTTAAACCGCTTAAGTATATTAAAGTTCCAGTACACGATATTGCAATTACTATGAGTATTGCATTAAGGTTTATACCTACTCTTTTGGAGGAGACTGACAAAATCATTTCCGCTCAAAAAGCAAGAGGTGCAAGCTTTGATACGGGCAAAGTACACGAACGTGTTTTATCTATTGTTCCAATATTGATACCATTATTTGTTAGTAGTTTTAGACGTGCTGACGAACTTGCAGATGCATTGGATGCAAGGTGCTATAATGCTACAAAAAATAGAACTAAAATGAAAAAACTTACTTTTACTTACAGAGATTTAGTAGCATTTATTATACTTAGCATATTGATAGTGTTAATAATGCTTGATTGCTATTTTGTAAAAGCACCAACGGAATCAATTTTCTTTGGCACAGATTATTATATTGTAAATTTATTTAAAAGTTGGATAGGCTAATGAAAAAATACAAATGTATTGTGGAATATGACGGGCAAAATTATGCTGGGTTTCAAATACAAGCTAATGCGGACACCATCCAAGAACAATTGGAAAAAGCTCTTTCGTCTTTGTTTGGCAAGCAAACAAAAGTTACCGCAAGTGGAAGAACGGATAGCGGTGTTTCTGCAAAGGGGCAAGTAATTCACTTTGAATCTGACACAAACATTCAAGCTTGTAAAATTCCACTAGCACTTAAAACACTTTTGCCTAATGATATATCAGTAGTAAATTGCGAACTTACTGATGATGATTTCCACGCAAGGTTTAGTGCCAAAGCGAAGACATATACATATAAATTAATGATTACAAAGGTAAATAGACCACTTTATAAAAAATATTATCAATATCCATATGACATTAATATTAAACTGCTTGAACAAGCACTTTCAAAACTAAAAGGCAAACATAATTTCAAAGCTTTTATGGCAAGTGGTTCAGATATTGTAAATTTTGACAGGGAAATTTATGATATATCTTTATCCAAACTAGAGAAAAATTGCTATCAAATTACTATTACTGCTAACGGCTTTTTGTACAATATGGTACGTATAATAATAGGTTTGTGTTTGGATATTGCAAGAGGAAAAATTGACATTTCTAACATTGACAAAATGTTTGATAGTGGTGATAGGCATTATGGCGGTCATACTGCTCCACCTGAACCACTTACGCTAGAAAAAGTATATTATTAATTTTTGATATTATGATTTTTTAACCAAAAATCAAGCTCTAAATAGTGTATTTTATTTTTATGTATTAATTTTTCTTTTGTTTAATATTATTTGCACTTTTTTAAATGTAATGGTAAAAAGTTAAATGTAAGAACAAATATAGCCACTTATTATGAAATCAATACTAAGATAAATAATAATATTCATAAAATAACTATTATTAAAGTTAAGCGAATTAATTCTTATTGCGAGATTAATACTCAGAAAATGTCTAAAAATGCAAGCTTTTTGCGGTAATAGCAAAATTTTACAAAAAATTAAAAATAGGCATAATTTTGCTTGACATAAGTTTATTTATAATATAAAATATAAAAGCGTATTGAAAATGTAAGTTTAAGGATTAGCCCCCCGAGAATTGACATTTACAATTTTAAAATTTATCGGAGGTTTTTTACCATGAAAACATATATGGCAAAGCCTGAAGAAATCGAAAGAAAATGGTATGTTGTTGACTGTGATGGTCTTGTACTTGGTAGAGTTGCCAGCCAAATCGCTAGCGTTCTAAGAGGTAAAAACAAGCCTTGCTACACTCCAAACGTTGATTGTGGCGACTATGTTATTGCTATCAACACTGACAAAATCGTTCTTACAGGTAAAAAATTAGAGCAAAAATATTATCGTTATCACACTGGATATATCGGTGGTCTTAAGGAAATTCAATTTAAAAAGCGTATGGCTGAAGATTCAGACAAAGCTCTTATGACTGCAGTTAAAGGTATGTTACCTAAAAACTCTTTAGGTCGTGATATGATTACTAAATTAAAAGTATTTAAAGGTAGTGAGCATAATCACCAAGCTCAACAACCTACAGAATTAAAATTCTAATAAGGAGGAATACAAAATATGGCAAAGGCTAAAAAGAAAGTGCAATATTGGGGCACTGGAAGAAGAAAGAAAGCAATCGCAAGAGTTCGTCTTATACCTGGTGGCAATGGTAGCATTATTATCAACAAGCGTACTATTGATGAGTATTTCGACTTAGAAACATTAAAACTTATCGTTCGTCAACCACTTGAGCTAACTGGTGCAACAGAGTTGTTTGACATTATTGTTAACGTTAAGGGTGGTGGCTTTACTGGTCAAGCTGGTGCAATCCGTCACGGTATTGCAAGAGCTATGGTAGTAGCAAATGCAGACGAGTACAAAGCAAGCTTGAAAACTGCAGGTTTCCTAACTCGTGACCCAAGAGCTAAAGAGCGTAAGAAGTACGGTCTTAAGAAAGCAAGAAAAGCTCCTCAATTCAGCAAGAGATAATTATTTGAATATGGTGTACACTCACCTATTCACCTTGCAAATATACATACAAATGTATACAATACTAAAAATCAATATCCACCGAGCAATCGGTGGATATGTTTTTTATGTTTTATCTCACCTATCCATAACTTAACTCCTTAGCAAAATTGATAATTGGCTTGTTGTTTATGATTTTCACCCTTAATTATTGTGGTATATAAATATATGCTCTATATCAATTGCTACATTATAAATAAAGATATCAACACTTACTCAATTTATTTTTTATACAAAATTTTGTAATTTTTTTTCTAAACAAAAAGGGAATGACAAAATGTCATTCCCTTTTTACTTTACTACATTATTATTGTATTATTTTAAACCTTTAGCTGCTTCAATAGCTTTTTCTGGTAGAACTATTTTGTCACCGCCAATCACAAATTTGCCATAATATTCTGGATTCTCACTATACTCACATTGAAACAAAAGTTCATTTCCTTTTATTTTAAATGCCTTATTCTCAACACCTTTTACACCTTGTTTTCCAACAAACCAGCCGTTCTTTTTTTCATAATTATTTTTGTCAAATGGCTCGTCTTTGATTTCATCCAAAATATTGTCGATTACTACTTTATATAAATCTTGAATAGTAGCATATTTGCCATCCATAAACTCTTCTTTAGTAAATTTATGTGCTTCCCAACGTTCATCCCCAGCGGTCTTAATACCTAAATACCGAATTACATAATCGTCAAACCACTCATATGCTACCGCTTGAAAGGACTGCCCTTCCTCCTCATCAGGAACAGACAGAACCATTTCCATAATAATGTTTCCGTTAATAGCATAATAATCATAGTCTCCTTCTTTGCCAATAGCACGATAGTAAATCTTGTTATCAGCTTTTTCAAATTTTTCCAAAAAATTTATTGGGTTAGATGATGTACAACCTACAAGTAGCAAGCTAGCTGTTATAACAACTAAAAGCATTGCAACACACAATAAAACTTTCTTTTTCATTTTTGCCTCCGTATTTTATTATAATAACATCAATTAATGTACATATTATATATTAACACATCAAAAGATATATGTCAAGCAAAAATACATTTTTTGATGTAATATTTATATATAGAGGTAATAATTATGTCCGATTTCAAAAATGTTTTAAAAGAGTTACGAGCTGAACACAATTTAACACAAACTGCACTTGCAAATAAGCTTGGTGTAAAACAAGGAGTTATAACAAACTGGGAATTGAGAGGTAGTGAACCAACTGCCGAATATCTAATAAAACTTGCGAATATTTTTCAAGTATCAACAGACTATTTGTTAGGGATAGAAAATGAGGAAGGCATTATAGTAATGCAAAACAATTTATCTGATGACGAAAACTATTTAATTAATATGGTAAGACAATTAAGTCCTACAGACAAAAAAACATTAATTGACTTAACAAAAGTAATGTTGAATAACAAAAAGTAATAATATTCACCGATTACTCGGTGGATATTTTAATAAATTTAATTTTCATTTTATCTTTGATTAAATTACTTTACCAAAGCTTTAGTGTGCTTTCAGCTATTGCAAGACATAGCTTTGTCTTGAGTTGTGAGGCTGACCGACTATAAGTTTGGCTCTTTTCTTATTTATTTTATTATAATCAATATAATAAAAGCACGCTTGCGTGCTTTCTCACAAAACACAATTGTGTTTTGTGAAGCGAGCGTAATCGGCTATAAACTGGCTTTTATTTTTTTCCAACTTTCAACAAGTTTTTTTAGTTTTATTTTAAAATTTATCGCCACAAGTTTTAGCGTGCTTGCACGCCATCGCAAGACATAACTTTGTCTTGCGAAATGAGGCTGACCGACTATAAGTTTGGCTCTTTTTTTATTTATTTTATTATAATCAATATAATAAAAGCACGCTTGCGTGCTTTCTCACAAAACACAATTGTGTTTTGTGAAGCGAGCGTAATCGGCTATAAACTGGCTTTTATTTTTTTCCAACTTTCAACAAGTTTTTTTAGTTTTATTTTAAAATTTATCGCCACAAGTTTTAGCGTGCTTGCACGCCATCGCAAGACATAACTTTGTCTTGCGAAATGAGGCTGACCGACTATAAGTTTGGCTCCTGATTTAAAAAAATCAAGAGCCAATTAAAAAGTCGTGTCAGCCGAGAGGTTTCATCGTTGGAAACAACAACACATCTCTAATGCTAGCTTCGTCTGTAAATAGCATTACCAAGCGGTCAATACCAATACCTAATCCGCCAGTTGGTGGCATACCATATTCAAGTGCTGTTACAAAGTCCTCATCCATCATTTGAGCTTCATCATCGCCAGCCTCTCTTTCCTTAACTTGTGCCATAAATCTACCTTTTTGGTCAATTGGGTCATTCAATTCAGAGAAAGCATTGCCCATTTCTCTTGCAGTTATAAAAAACTCAAACCTTTCAGTAAGTCTTGGGTCTGATTTTTTACGTTTTGCAAGTGGTGACACCTCAACTGGATAATCTGTAACAAAAGTAGGTTGAATTAATTTTTCCTCAATCTTTTGGTCAAACACCTCATAAAGTGCTTTTCCCCAAGTTACATTGTCAGCAAATTCAACACCAATAGCTCTTGCTTTTGCAATACAGTCCTCTAATGACATTTTTTCAAAATCAATACCAGTTTCCTCTCGAACTAAGTCAAGCATTGATATTCTCTTCCACTTGTTGCCGATATTAATTTCCACACCTTGATAAGTAATTGTTTTACTACCAATAACATTGTCTGCAATATAGTTAAATAAATCTTCCGTCAAGTCCATCATACCATTGTAATCTGTATAAGCTTGATACAATTCTACAGTAGTAAATTCTGGATTATGTTTAGTATCCATACCCTCATTTCTAAACAATCTACCTATCTCGTAAACTCTTTCAAAACCACCAACAATTAATCTTTTCAAATAAAGTTCTGGTGCGATACGCATATACATATCTATATCCAAAGTGTTATGGTGAGTTACAAATGGTCTTGCACTTGCACCACCAGGAATAGTATTCAAAATTGGTGTTTCAACCTCTAAAAAATTTCTGCTATCAAGAAAAGCTCTTATACTGCTGATAATTTTTGACCTAGTAATGAAAGTCTTTTTAACTTCTGGATTAGCAATTAAATCAACATATCTTTGACGATAACGCATATCTGTGTTAGTAAGTCCGTGATATTTTTCAGGCAATGGCAAAAGTGATTTTGAAAGCAAACAAACACTATGTGAGTGAACACTTATCTCACCAGTTTTAGTAGTAAATACCAAACCAGTTACGCCAATAATGTCACCTATATCATACTTTTTAAACTCTGCATAATCATCTTCACCAATGTCATTTTTACTAACATAAAGCTGAATACTACCAGTTCCGTCCAAAAGATTTGCAAAGCTAGCCTTGCCCATTATTCTACGACTAATCATACGACCAGCAAGAGTAACCACTTTGCCCTCGTACTTTTCGTAATTATTCTTTATATCTAATGCATTAGTGTCTTTATCGAACTTAACTATTTCGTAAGGATTTTTATCAATTTCCACAAGTCTAGCTAATTTTTCGTGCCTTGCCTTGATTATATCATTTAAATCCAATTCCACTTCACTTCTTACGTCCATTTATCTCTCTCCAATAAAATCAGTTAATTTTATCCTTGCTAATTGCAATAATAGTAACTTCAAAAGTTGCTTGAGGTGTAACAACACGTACAGTTTCACCTTTCTTTTTACCTAGCAAAGCCATTGCCATAGGTGAATTGTTACTAATACGATTAATATTTATATCTGCCTCTGTACTACCAACGATTTGGTAAACATCTTCCTCATTAAACTCTTTATCCAAAACTTTAACATATGAACCAATACTTACAATATCACTTGTTATTTTTGATTCATCAATAATTTCATAGTTAGATAGTTTTGCTTCTAACTCTTTAATTCTTGCCTCTATCATTGCCTGCTCTTCTTTAGCAGCATCATACTCAGCATTTTCGCTAAGGTCACCATACTCTCTTGCAACCTTAATTTTTTCAGATGCTTCTCTTCTTTTTACGTCTACAAGTTCTCTGTATTCAGCATAGCAAGCATCGTATCCCTCTTTAGTAAAAATTGTTGTATTTTCCATAATTCCTCCAATAAACAAAAGCTATGTTGCAATATATGCAAGCAAAAAGCAAATTGTTATTAAACCACAAATTATTATTTTAAAAATATAATTATCAAACATAACACTTGTTTGATAACTCAAATTTCAGACAACAAAAATAGTGTCAAAAAAATAATTAATAATGTTCAAATCTTACAATTCAACATTATCAATTAGCATATTGCTAAAATCTATCAGCCACAAGTTGCCTCAAAATCAAGTGTAAATTTATGTAGCTTTTAGAAAACATATTTAATTTTAATGCTAATTTATAATTAGGACGGCGATAAACGCACGTCCTAACTCAAAAATCAGTCCTCAGAAATTGCACTTACTGGGCATTGGTCTGCACAAGCACCGCAAGAAATGCAAGTCTCAGCATCTATATTATATTGAGTATCACCCTCGCTGATTGCACTTACTGGACATTGGTCTGCACAAGCACCACAAGAAATACATTCATCACTAATTACGTATGCCATAGTTTATCTCCTTTATGTATTGTTAATAAAGATTAACATTTTGTTTATATAATAATATCACAAAAAAAACTTTTTGTCTATACTTTATAGCAATTTTTTTTCAAAAAGTTGTTAGTTGCATTAATCCTCAAAACCCAATTTAAAAATGATTATTCTTTTTAATTCATAAACCTATCAATTTCATAATTTTAAAAATGATTAAAACACATACACGCAAGCACCAATAATGTGTAATATACTACCTGTCAAAACAAATATATGCCAAATCATATGCATAAATTCCTTTTTTATAGCATAAAAAATCAAACCGAAAGTATAACACAAACCGCCAGCAAGTAACATAGCAAAACAGCCTATTCCACAAATTGAAATTACATAATTAACAATAAATATTGCTGCCCATCCAGTTAATATATAAATAACCATTGTAACCGCTCTAAATTTTTTTACATTTATCCAGTTAAGAATCATACTAAAAATACTTAATGCCCAAACACAGCTTATCATAATATAACCAATATTATTCCTAAGTCCAGAAATCATAAAAGCGGAACTACTGCCAGCAATCAAAATATTTATGCTCAAATGGTCAAACTTTTGTCTGTAAACTCGTTTAGCCAAATTTTTCTCATTATGATAAATAGTACTCATTGTATAAAGAGCAATCATTGAACCACCAAATACGATTGCGGAAATTATATCTATAAAATTGTTATTATCTTGTGCTGTTCTTATACACGCAAGCACAAACATAATAACAAACCCAACACTGCCAATTATCATACCGATAAAATGTGTTATTACATTACCTTTTTCTTCTCGCTCTGTATATTTTGGCAAAATTTTTATTTTTTCTTGCAACTCTTGCTCACTATATGCCAATTAAATTTACCATTCCTTTTTTAATTTAACTAATTGTACCACATTTTTTCAAGTAAAGATAGTAAAAAACGAACAAAAAAATAATTTTTTAAAATATTTTATACTTAAAACAACTTAACTACAACATTAATCAACAAAAAGCTACAAACACACTAGAATTTGTCACTCAAATTATGATTTTCCATTTACTTAGTTAAGGTTTGGCATTAAAGCAGATATGGTGGAGTTGGTAAAGAGTATTATTTCAATTATTATGATAACAATAAAAACAAACTTTAAAAATAATTGATAAATTTAACAATGCGTTTTATTTATACACTTTATTAAAAAATCCAACTTATTAGGTTTAAAGTATGTTTTATAAAGAAATATATATTTTAATTATTAAATTTTATTTAAAATAAAACTATTAATTAAGTTTTACTTTGTAAATTAACATTAATTTATAAATTACTAAATCAAATATTATTATGTACAACTTTCAATGCTATTTTTATTCCATCTACAGCACTGGAAGTTATTCCACCAGCATAGCCAGCACCCTCACCACAAGGATACAACCCAATTATGTTAGACATTCCCCTCTCGTCTCTCTCAATACGGACTGGTGAAGATGACCTACTTTCCACTCCAATCAAAATGCCATTTTTATCAAAGCCTTGTATTTTCTTTCCAAAGCTAACAAGTCCCTCACACATTCCGTTTACAATTTTTTTATCAAAAATCTGCCGAAAATCGCTACTAACCAAGCCCCTAGCATATGTACTTTTAAAATTTTCCACACACAAACTTTTTCTGCCAGCAATAAAATCAGCAACTTTTATAGCTGGTGCGGAATAATTGCCACCTACCTCAAAAGCACTTTTTTCCAATCTTTCTTGATACTCTATCCCCGCAAAAATACCTTCACCAAAATCTTTAGGTTCAATACCTACAAGTACAGCAGAGTTCGCAAACCCACTATCACGTCTAAACTCACTCATACCATTTGTAACAACTGTGTTTTGCTCACTCATAGACGGCATAACATACCCACCAGGGCACATACAAAATGTAAAGCAACCACTTCCATCCGCCAATCTGTGCGAAAGCTTATAGTCAGCTGGTGGCAAACCTTTAGTATTACCATATTGTGCATTATCTATCAATTGTTGAGTGTGTTCCACCCTTGCACCAACTGCAAATGGCTTAGCACTCATATTTACCCCTTGAGAATGTAATTTGCGTATAGTATCCCTAGCTGAATGACCACAAGCAAGTATAACATTGTCGCTTTCATACACCACACCACAAGCTTTTACACCACAAACCTTGCCGTTCTTAATTACCAACTCTTCAGCCTTAGTTTTAAACTTATACTCACCACCCAAACTTTCTATCATTTGACGGATATTTTTTACAACATCTTTCAGCACATCTGTACCAATATGTGGCTTTGCAAGATACAAGATTTCCTTACTTGCTCCGTGCTTAACAAACTCATTTAGCATAACAGAGATATACTCGCTGGAAATACCAGTATTTAGCTTTCCGTCTGAAAATGTTCCAGCACCGCCCTCACCAAACTGGATATTTGTATCACAGTCCAAATTACCACCTAAATTAAAATTAGTAACGATTTTTGAGCGATTTTCTACTCTATCGCCCCCTTCAAGTATCAAAGGATTTAACCCAAAATGAGCAAGCACAAGTCCTGCAAACATACCAGCAGGACCACTACCAATAATAATAGGTCTTTTATCAAGTTTGACATTGCAATCAACAAGTTGCTTAACACTAACTTTCGGCTGAATATATGCTGTCATATTGCTGTTATACTTTCCGTCAACAATAACGCTAGCAATATAATGAATATCATTTTTTCGTCTACAATCAAGTGAAAGTTTATCCAACTTAACAAACTTATATCCGCCAAACTTTTTATTTATACAATTGATAATCGTTTGTTCGTCATAGCCGATAGGCAATCTTAAATTACTTAACTTTTGTAACATTTCAAAACTCCTTTACCAAATTGTAAGCGGAGGCAAATGCCCAATGCAAGTTATATCCGCCACATAAGCCGTCCACATTAACCGCTTCGCCAATTGCAAAAATCTTATCATTACCCTTGTACTGCATTGAGTTAAGATTAATTAGTTTTAAATCAATTCCACCACTTATAACTTGGGCTTGCTTTATATCCTCGCATCTTGATAAGTCTATGCGGTATTTTTTTATACCTTTTATGCCAAACTTTATAGCATTTTGCATTAAATACTTATTTAATAATCCATACTCTGCTGTTACATTGTTTTCCAAAAACTCTGCGACTTGATTTTCGCTATACTCTGGCATAAAATCAAAATAGCACACACCATTATCCATACCGTTCCAACACATTCTTGCACACATATTCATCATAACAATGCCAGAAACTCCGTCTTTTTTAAATTGCACCTCGCCAAATTCTTGAGCAATGCACTCACCATTCTTATACAAACTGACATTTGCCTCTTGTCTTACCCCAGCAAGACCTTTTATTTGTTCTGTTTTTTTTGCAATGAGTGGTGCAAGTGATGGCTTGCTTTTAACACTTTCACCAAACACTTTTTCAATCAAGCTATGGTTATCCACCCCAAAAGTTGCGTTGCTACCAGTTGCAAAAACAACTTTTTTACAAACAACAACCTCCTTACTACAAACGACATTAATAAAATCTTTTACTACTATATCTTGTACTTTATACCCAGTGTAAACCTTTACCTCATACCTTGACATATTTCTTAATAGTACATTTAAAACATTGTTTGCTTGCTCGCTTAATGGATAAATTCTACCTGACTTAACTTTAGTTACCAATCCAAGTTTTAACATCTCTTTTTGCAAGTCAAAAGACTTAACTATATCTTTTATCACTGGTGTATTATAGTAATTTTCGTTAATATCTATATTACTTAGGTTGCATTTTCCGTTACCAGTTGCCAAAATTTTTTTACCTACTCTGTCATTAGCTTCAAATATAGCTACAGAATATCCCTTTTGTGCAAGCAAAATACTAGCATAAATTCCACTAGCACCACCACCTATGATACCAAAATCAAACATATCCCCTCCGCATTACTGCAATTTACAATAATTATTTTGAACAAAACCAACAATTATTAACTAATTATAACACAAAATTGATTGTAAAACTATAAAATTATAAAAAAAATATAAAAATATAATAAATTTATTATGCTTTTTTAATAAAATGGTGTATACTATTGACGGAAAAGAATTTTAATTAATTCGCTATAAAAAATTATTTGCAAAAACAAGTTTAGCTTAATTACATTAATGCACAATTTGCAAGAAAAAGTTTCAACACAAACAAAACTTATTTACAAATATTTTTTTAGAGTGACATAAGGAACTAGACTATGCAAAGAAAAGATTTAAGAAACATAGCTATAATCGCACACGTTGACCACGGCAAAACTACTTTAGTAGATGCAATGTTAAAACAATGTGGTGCTTTTAGAGAAAATCAAGTTGTTGACGAACGAGTAATGGACAACAATGATATTGAAAAAGAGCGTGGAATAACCATACTTGCAAAAAACACTTCTGTAAGATATAAAGATGCTAAAATCAACATAATTGACACACCTGGTCACGCTGACTTTGGTGGTGAGGTTGAACGTGTATTGAAAATGATAGACGGCGTTGTTTTATTGGTTGACGCCTATGAGGGTACAATGCCACAAACAAGGTTTGTACTATCAAAAGCTTTGGAAATGAATTTGAAAGTTATAATATGCGTTAACAAAATTGACAAACCCGATGCAAGGCTTGGTGAAGTTGAGGATGAAGTACTTGACTTATTGCTTGACTTAGGTGCTGGTGATGAGGCATTAGACTTCCCTATCGTTTATTGCTCTGGTAGAAGCGGTACTGCTACCCTTGACCCAAGCGTACCAGGCATAGACTTAGTGCCATTGTTTGACACTATTATGGACTTTATCCCTTGCCCAGAGGGTGACGAGAACGCACCTTTGCAATTACTAATTTCCTCTATTGACTACAACGACTATGTTGGTAGGATAGGTATAGGCAGAATAACAAGAGGTACTTGCAATGTAAATGCCAATGTTGCCATTTGTGATAATAACCCTAACTTTATAAAATATAATTCCAAAATAAGCAATCTTTATGAGATTGAAAACTTAAACAGAGTTTCCACAACAACTGCAACTATTGGTGATATTGTTTGCGTTTCTGGTATTGAAGGAATTAACATTGGTAACACCATTTGTGATATAAACACTCCCGAACCATTGCCATTTGTTAATGTATCTGAACCAACTTTGGAAATGGAATTTTTAGTAAATAATAGTCCATTTGCGGGCAAAGAGGGTAAATTTGTTACATCAAGGAACTTGCGTGATAGACTTTATAAGGAATTATTGCGTGATGTGTCATTGAGAGTACGTGACGGCGAAACAAAAGATAGCTTTATGGTTGCTGGCAGAGGTGAAATTCACCTTTCCATACTTATAGAAAATATGAGACGTGAAGGTTATGAATTTATGGTTGGCACGCCTAAGGTTATGAATAAGATAATTGACGGCAAAAAATATGAGCCGATTGAAAAAGTTATTATAGATGTACCAAATGATTATGTTGGTAATGTTATGGAAAAACTTGGTAATAGACGTGCTGAACTAATCAATATGACTCCCGTTTCATCTAGAATTAGGCTTGAATTTGCAATACCTACCCGTGGGCTTATTGGCTACCGCAGTGACTTTTTAACTGATACTAAGGGTGAGGGAATTATAAACACATTGTTTGCTGGTTTTGAACCTTACAAAGGTGATATCCCAAGGCGTAGCAATGGTTCATTAATATCTTTTGAAACTGGTAAAGCTACTGGATATGGTTTAAATGCAGCACAAGAAAGGGGAACATTGTTCCTAAACCCAGGCGACCCAGTTTATAGCGGAATGGTTATAGGCTACTCACCTAAAGCTGAAGATTTGGTTGTTAATATTTGTAAGGAAAAACACCTTACCAATACCCGTGCATCTGGTAGTGATGATGCATTAAAATTACAAAGACCAAGGATATTCTCTCTTGAGGAAGCAATTGAATTTATTGAAAACAACGAACTTTTAGAGATTACTCCACAATCTATTAGAATACGCAAAAAAATACTAGACCATAAAGAAAGAATGCGTGATGATTTAAAGACTGGTGTTATCAAAGCAAGAGAAAAATAATAAAAAATATAATTTTAAGTTATTTATACTTTAATAATTTTTAATTATAAAAAACTATTATGCGGTAAAATCTTTGCACTTAACAAATTGCAAACTTAATAGCAAATAAAAATCGGCTTTCGCCGATTTTTTATTTTTTCATTTATTTTCAATTTTTAATAATAATTCCGTTGGCGTAATTGCCTTAATTTTGCTAGAATTAAAATCTTTAATATTTCTTGTTACAATGTAATCTGCCTTTATGCGACTAGCTTGGTAACTTTGTATAGCATCCTCATAATCTGCAAATCCTAATTTGCTAGCTTGTTTTAAATCTTCTTTATTTAACTCTATTATTTCAAATATAATATTAAGTTTTTCTATTATATCAGTAATTGTATCTTTATCTAGTTCTTTTCTTAAAATATAAACTATATTTGGAATTGACATTGCTGATATATATCCACATATTTCTTTTGTTTCACTATAGTCAAAGATTCTTTTTGAATCTTTTACAAAATTCGCACGATTTGCAAGCACATCAATAATAATGTTAGTATCAATAAGCACTTTCATATTTTGACATCCTTTCATTTTTTATTTCCTTATCGTCATAATCATTTTGTAAAACTCCTACAAGTGAATCGGATAAAAATGAAACGCTTCTTTCATTAGAGATTAAACGTGCTACTGGCTTTCCATTACGTGTTATTACTATATCATTACCATTTTGTACAAATTCCAAAAACTTGCCAAAATTGTTTTGTAATTCAGTTGAGTTTACTATAGTCATAATCGCACCTCCTTATATCTAATTATATTATATGCTATTTTAGCTATTTTGTCAATACATTTTAAATATTTTATCTAAAATTATTATGTTCAATTTAGCTAATATTAACCTAACCAAAATTTTACAGCCAATTTGATTTGCTTTAAATCATATAAAAATAAGCCAAACAATAGTTTGGCTTTTATTATCAAAATACTACGCAACTATTTTCGATATAATGTACCGAAGCGATTCCTCAAATAGGTGGCTACTTCAAAGCTACCTTGTGGCACATATGTCGGTCTGCTTAATGCTGCTGCGGTCAAGCCCTGACATAGTTCACAGTGACACATTGCACAAGACCTTGTTATCAACACTCCTTGTTTAAGTCAGACCTTCCATACACTATACCTAGAATAGTAATTCAGTCCTGCTGTAGCGGATTGCAGGTACAGGGCACCGCTAGCTCCCCACTTAGCGTAGTATATGTATTATAGCATACATTATTTATAAAGTCAATAGTTAAAGATAAAGCTTATTATAATTAACCAATAAATTTGCCGAAAATTATCAAGTTCGCATTATATTTAATGACTTATTTTTTATTAAAATAGCAATTATTTAATTTTAATACTAAAAAAATAAGCCAAACAATAGTTTGGCTGTTATTATCAATTTGTAAAAATTAATTATGATAACTTAATAGTATTTGTTTAATTGCTTGTTTTTGAGTATCATTTAAATTTATCCATAAATTAACTATTTCTTTTATTTCGTCAGTTACTGGCAATAATTCAGTATCTATTGCAAAAAATTCAACTAAAGATATACCAAATCCTTTTTCACAAATTATTTGTAAGGAATCTAAAGTTGGTGTGTAATTTTTTGAGTACCACCTATAAATTGTATTTTTAGCAATACCACTACGATTAGCCAATTCATATATTGAAAGTCCCTTTGACTTTCTTATATCAGTAATTCTCTGCAAAATATCCATTATATTCCTCTTTAGTATAAAACAATTAATTCTTTATTTTAATTTAAAAGTTTACTAAAACAATTGTATTTCATTAACTTATATATTTCATTTTTGGTAGCTTAATAGTAATTGCTTAATTATTTGTTTTTGGGTATCATTTAAGTTTGTCCATAAATTAACAAGCTCTTTTATTTCATCATTTACTGGTATTAATTTAGTATCTATTGCAAAAAATTCAACTAAAGATATACCAAGTCCTTTTTCAACAATTATTTGTAAAGTATCCAAAGTAGGCTTATAACTTTTTGAATACCATCTATATATTGTATTTTTAGCAATGCCACTTTTATTTGCTAATTCATATATTGATAGTCCTTTTGACTTTCTTATATCAGTAATTCTCTGCAAAATATCCATTATTATCCTCTTTTAGTATACTTCCTGTTACATTATAGCTTATAATAGTTGACAAATCACTATTAAAGTATGATACAATAGGTATATTAATATAACAAAATTAATTGCATAATCAATGAATAATTTAAATATTAGAAACAAATTTTTATATTAAGAGGAGGTAAAATGTCATTTAATTTCAATAATAAAAACATTGCTTTTTTGGTTGGGCATAAAACGAATAAATTGCCTTGGCGTGATGATGAATACAATATCTTATGTGTTGATTTAAAAGCAGAGTGTAAAAGCATTTTAGATAAAGTAATTGTTATGGGAGATATAAATGTTTTTTTGACTGGAATGGAAGACGGGTTTAGTAGAATTGCAACTGAAATTTTAGTTGAAATGAAACAAATGTATAATCATATTAAAATTATACCTGTTTTTAATGATGAACCAGATGTATCAAATTTATCTTTGGAACAGCAAATAAAATTTTGGCGAATTTTAGCTAATTGTGAGGAACGAATTATTTTAAATGATGATTTTTCTACTTGCAATATTGATAAAAATATTTATATGGCTGAAAAGTCTAAGGTCTGTATTGCTTGTTGGAATGGTAAGCCAAGCAATACAGCTAATGCAATTAAATATGCAATTGAAAATAATTGTTTTGTAAAAATAATTGATTTAAATTATTATCATCCATAATAAGATAATTGTTAATTAACAAAAATATAAATATTGTGTTTACAAACATTTTCAATTATGAATAATTGCTTTAAATGTAATCATATAATTAACTAGTTATATTTTTAAGGTAGATTATGATTATAAAGAAAGAGCATATTATTTTAGCAAGTGTTTTTATTATGGCAATAGTAACAACTATACTCTGTGCAATTTATATACCAGTCAGCAATAGTTTGGTGAGAGGTGTAATTGTAATTGATGCGGGACACGGCGGTATGGACGGCGGTGTATCTTATGGCAATATGATTGAAGCAAATATTAACCTTGAAAATTCTAGAGAACTAAAAAGCATACTTGAAGATAGAGGTTATAAAGTTGTTATGACACGTGATAGCACAAATTCCCTTGCTGGAAAAAAGTCAGAGGATATGAAAAAACGTAAGGATATAATTTTAAAATGCAAACCAGATTTAGTGGTTAGCTTACACGTTAATAAATATTCAGATAGCAGACGGCGAGGTGTGCAAGTCTTTTATGACGACACAAAGAAAAATCAAGATGTTGGGGAAAGATTTCAGCACTTGATAAATAGTAATGTGAACAAAAAATATGCTGGACGAGATGATTTAACAAGTTTAAGCGGTGACTTTTATATTTGCAAATGCACCCCATATCCAGCGGTAATAATTGAATGTGGTTTTATCTCAAACGAGGGAGATAGAAAGTTGTTAAATGATAGCAGTTACAGAACACATTTACTAACCACCATTGCGGACGGCATAGATAGTATGACATTAAGTAAAGTATCAGCATAAAACAAATTAATACCGATTTTTGATGGGTTATAAAAACAAAATGCACCTTTTGGTGCATTTTTGCATTATGTCAAATTTAGTTTTTAACAGCTTTAATCATTTTAATATCAATGATTTTACTTTTCATCAAGCCATTTTGTATGGAATGATTTACGTTTTTCATATTGTTTATCAATTAGGGAATCCTCAAAAGCTTTTAGTAAATCTTGTTGTTTTTTACTTAGCTTTTGTGGTGTTTCAACCTCTACCGTAACATACAAATCACCATTAACTTGTTTCTTTAAGTATTTAACGCCATAGCCTTTTACTCTAAACTTAGTATTGGTTTGAGTACCAGCTGGGATAGTAATTGTAACTGAACTATCTACTGTAGGTATTTCAAGCTTAGTTCCATTTATTGCCTCCGACAAACTAATTGGTACTTTGTAATACAAGTCGTAACCCTCTCTAACAAACAACGGGTGTGGTTTAACATTGATTACAATAATCAATCTACCATTTTGACCTCCGTTTATACCAACTTCACCCTCATTGTAATAGCTAATAGTTTGACCATTATCAATACCCGCTGGGATAGTAACTGGAATAACTCTTTCCTTTTTGATAGTGCCAGCACCACGGCAAGTCTTACATTTTTCAGTAATAATCTTACCTGTTCCGCCACAGCGTGAACATTTAGTTCTAACCGTTTGCCTACCAAAGATAGTGTTTTGAGTAATAGTGACATTACCAGTACCATTACAATCTGGACAAGTAGTTATCTTTGATGGGTCACTTGCACCACTGCCTTTGCAGTCCGGGCATTTTTCAGTGCGATAAACTTTAACAGACTTTTCTGCTCCGTGGATAGCTTCCTCAAAAGTAATATCGAGACGCATTGTAATGTCTTCACCATCAATAGGCATATTGGCTCTATTAGTTCTGCTACCACCGCCAAAGAATTGGCTAAATATATCCTCAAAACCGCCAAATCCACTAAATCCGCCACCACTACCGCCACCAAAGCCTCCGCTAAATTGCGGTCCATCCTCTGTGCCGTATTGGTCATAGTTGGCTTTCTTTTGAGGGTCGGATAAAACATCGTAAGCGTGGTTAATTTCCTTAAATTTTTCCTCTGCTTGTTTACGTTCCGCCTCTGGCTTAGTAGCGAACCTATCAGGGTGGTACTGCATTACAGCCTTTCGGTAAGCCGACTTAATCTCTTGCTCAGTTGCAGTTTTCTGCACGCCAAGCAAATCATAATAATTTTTATCTGCCATAATAATATCCTTTTAAATTTTATATAGTAAGCATTGCAAAATAGCAAATTTTCAAATAAATCATTCAAAAATCGGTACTAAATACAACATACTCATAAAATGCGACTAATTTCACCGATACTAAATCGGTGAAAAAGTCTAAAAGTTAATTTGCCTTACTAGATTAAATTTCTGGGTTAGCGTCTACAACAACATCGTCATTTGGCTTGTCACCATTTTGAGCCTCTGCTTGTGCAGTTTCTTGATAAATTCTTGTAAAGATTGGTCCAGTAACCTCGCTCATTCTCTCAATAACTTTGCGAATATTGTCAGCTTCAGTTTCCTTTGCTAAATCTTCTTTTGCTTTATCTATAGCCTCTTGAATTTTTGTCTTTTCATCCTCAGTAAGTTTTTCACCATTCTCTTTCATAAACTTTTCAGATGCAAAGATTAGTTGTTCTGCCTCATTCTTTGCCTCAACAGCTTCCTTACGCTTTTTATCCTCTTCTGCATATTTTTCAGCATCTTTAACAGCTTTATCAATATCTGCATCACTCAAGTTAGATGATGCGGTAATTGTTACGCTTTGAGTTTTGTTAGTGCCTTTATCAAGTGCTTTTACATTAACGATACCATTTGCATCAATATCAAAAGTAATTTCAATTTGAGGTACACCACGTGGAGCTGGTGGAATGCCGTCCAAAACAAATCTGCCTAGAGTTTTGTTATCACTTGCCATACTTCTCTCACCTTGTAAAACGTGAACATCTACTGCTGGTTGATTGTCAGCATAAGTTGAGAATACTTGTGATTTACTTGTTGGGATGGATGTATTTCTTGGAATAAGCACTGTAAATACACCACCAGCAGTTTCAATACCAAGTGACAATGGAGTAACATCAACAAGTACCATATCTTTAACATCACCAGTTAGCACTCCGCCTTGGATAGCTGCACCTATTGCTACGCACTCATCTGGGTTGATACCCTTATATGGTTCTTTGCCAGTTGCTTTTTTAACAGCATCAACAACCGCTGGAATACGAGTTGAACCACCAACTAAAATAACTTTAGCAATGTCATTGCTTGAAAGTCCTGCATCTGACAATGCTTGGCGTAAAGGTTTCATAGTCCTTTCAACCAAGTCAGCTGTCATTTGGTCAAATTTAGCTCTTGTCAAATCAATATCGATAGATTTTGGTCCATCACTTGTTACTGTGATAAATGGTAAGTTGATATTTGTTTTTGATAGACTTGAAAGCTCAATTTTTGCTTTTTCTGCTGCCTCAATAATTCTTTGCATAGCCATTTTGTCTTTTGACAAGTCAATCTTTTCAGCTTTTTTGAACTCATCCAAAATATACTCAGCAACTCTCTTATCAAAGTCATCACCACCTAATTTGTTATCACCGCAAGTAGCTAATACTTGGAACATACCATTGTCAAGCTCTAGAATAGATACATCAAATGTACCGCCACCCAAGTCATAAATCAAAACTTTTTGAGCGTTTGTTGTATCTTTATCAACACCATAAGCTAAAGCCGCTGCTGTTGGCTCGTTGATAATACGCAATACATCTAAGCCAGCAATTTTACCAGCGTCCTTTGTTGCTTGTCTTTGGGCATCAGTAAAGTAAGCTGGAACAGTAATAACAGCTTGAGTTACCTTTTCACCCAAGAAAGCCTCTGCATCTTGTTTTAACTTTGTAAGCACCATACTAGAAATTTCTTGTGGTGTATAGTTTTTGCCGTCAATAGCTACCTTGTAATCACTACCCATATGCCTTTTAATTGAGGCAATTGTTCTGTCAGTGTTTGCTACAGCTTGACGCTTAGCAGTTGCACCAACTAATCTTTCTCCGTCTTTTGCAAAAGCAACTACTGACGGAGTTGTTCTATTGCCCTCTGCATTTGCGATTACTTGAGGCTCACCACCTTCCATAACAGCAACGCAAGAGTTAGTTGTACCTAAATCAATACCAATAATCTTTGCCATTTTTATATATCTCCTTATAAGTAAAAATTTCTTTAAAATTATGTCTATTCAAAGTGATTATTTTGCTACTACTACGCTTGCGTGACGCAAAATTTTATCACCAATCCTATAACCTTTTTCATAAACTTGAACACATTTACCACTATTTTCCTCATCATCCACTTGCATTAATGCATTGTGCATATTAGGGTCGAACACTTTACCAAGACTTTCAATTTCCTTTATATTTAGCCTTTCAAAGATAGTTTCAATTTGTTTTCTAACCTTTTCAAGTCCATCTTTTATTCCATCAGGCATTTCCAAACTTAATGCTCTTTCTAGATTGTCAACAACTGGTAAGAAAGTTGTAACTGTGTCATATTTTCCGTCATTGTACATATCTTTTGCAATATTTTCATTACGTTTTTTCATATTTTCCATATCTGCTTTCATACGTAATGCATAATTTTGCAACTTTTCATTTTCTTCAACAAGCTTTTGCATCTCAACTTGAGCTTTGCTTTTACGCTTTGGCTTTTCTTCTGCAGGTTGTTCGCTCTCACCTTCTGCGAATTTAGTCTTATTTTTCAATACGTCCTTTTCTTCCATCATTTACTCCTTTTTTATCTTTTCAATAGCTTTAGTGACGCCACCAAGCACACCTAAAACCTTTTTATAATCCATTCTCTCTGGTCCAATTACAACTGCGTGTCCGATTTCCTTACCCGCTATCACACACTTTGCTGTAACGACCGCCATATTTTCCTCTGCATTTTCATCTTTACCAATTTTTATGCTAATTTCCACATCGTCTTCATTAATGAGGTTATGCAATTTTTCACCCGTATTTATCACTGATAAAAAATTTTTAACATTGCCAACATCTTCAAACTCTTTATATTTAAAGATTTTGTCCGTGCCTTCCATAAACATTTTACTTTCTTCTCTTTGTTTATAGTTTCTCAACATTTCTAGCACTTCATTGAACAAGACTTTATATTCGCTAATTGTGGATTCTACAATTATATTACCATTATCAGTTATCTCTTTTACAGTCCTACCCGCAAACATTGATACTAGCATATCATTCGCTTGGGCAAAAAACTTGCTTTTCATATTTTGAGGAATATCAATTATTTTGTCTTTTAGCAAGCCACTATCTGTAATAATCACCAACAAAGCACTATCATCACCAATGTCTACAAGCTTGATATCCTTTAAAGTTATATTATCTACACCACCCATTACCACGATTGAGGTATAATTTGTAATATCACTTATAACTTTTGCAGTGCTTTTAACGACTTGCTCAACATCGCTGAAGTTCCCCTCAAAATACTCTGAAAAGCTGTCCATTTGTCTATCAATTTCCGTTTGGTCAATTAAGTTATCCACATAATAGCGGTATGCTCTTGATGATGGCACTCTGCCAGCAGACTTGTGAGGTTGTACCAAATAACCCATTTCCTCTAGTGCTACCATTTCGCTACGTATAGTTGCAGAGCTTACATCTGGCAAACAATCTTGCTTAATTTGACTGCTACTAATAGGCTCACAAGTGGCAATATAATTATCTATCAATGATTTTAATATTTTTTGTTTTCTTTCACTGATTTTCATATATCCCTCTTTTTCAACTGATATTTAAGATTGCTAGCACTCTCTTACCTTGATTGCTAATTCTATTATACTCTATTATAGCAGTTTGTCAAGACTTTATGCAACTTTTTTAAAAAAATTGACAAAATTTTACATTTAATGGCTATTTATAAGGAGTTTATGTTAAAATACACTAAGACATAAATTGTCTAAAATAAAAATAAGGAAGGCAATAGCATTCCTTATTTTTGTGCAACTTCATATTTTAACTATGTATATTTTATGAGTTTGCTCAGTAAATATTACATTTTTTACTATAGTATTAAAAGTTTGCATACTTTGCTATATTTTTATAAATAAAATATTAATAGTTATATAAGCAACTTCCTATTTTGCTCAACCTCCTCACGTTTAAAATATGTTAGGAATTGTTATTCAAAATTTACTTATAAATAAATTTTAAGTAAAACAAATTAATATATTTACAACATAAAATCTTCATTATAACAATTTTTTGCCTTTAACAATTTTAATAAACTTATGTTTACTTGCTTTTTCATATGCAAATTAGCATTTGATTAAACATAACATTAATCTTGGTCACAAGGTCTAATAATAAAATCATAAACAAGTGGTTTTTTCAAGTTAGGTCGGGCAAAAGCCTCTGGTTGAGGTCCACAACTTTGGCTACCAGCACCACGCATAAAGCCATCAATTTGAACACAAGTAGTGTTTGCTACGCCTATTTCCTCTTGGTGTTTTGCCTTTTCCATTTGGTATCTTGTGTAAGGATTTGCATTAAAATTGAATGGTCTGTTTGCCATTTCAAATATTAAACCTTCACCATTTCCATTGGTTACTTTTGCCCATCTGCAATCACTTCTGTTTCCGCTTTCTTGAGGCATAATATATTTTTCCGCCATATCGCATACATTCACATTATATATACCTAGTTTGCCGTGTTCGTTAAAATCGATGAAAGTTTCTCGCTCGCCTCTACCAAAATACTGTACTTTATCAAAGTTTGACGGCATTTCAAGCGTTAAACCAAAGCGAACAATATCATTATAAAATAATAATTTCCAACCTTTTGTTGCTTTTGCTGTAACATAAAGTGATAAATCTTGCCCGATAGTGATTGTAATAATTACGCTTGCTAACTTACCATAGCCTCTAATTGAATATTTGCTTACGATTTTTAGTCCGTCATTTGTTATAAATTTTGTATGTATATGACAAGGCTTTGCCTTAAGCAAGCCCAAAACGTTCCAAGCGATTTTTATAAATCTGTCATTATCTATAGGTGTTCTATACAAGTTAGGTAGTAGTCCTCTATATCCTAAAGCATTATTACCATTTATATACTCCACTCCACCTATTACATAACTTTCTATTTCGCCAGTCTTTTTATTAACAACCAACTTACCATTATTTGATGTTGCAATTAAATGTTTATCCTCAATTGTATATTGTGGAGTAACCATATCAGGTTTTACAGACCTAAATGACGCAATCTCAAATTGCTCACTTGCAATATAATTATCCTCTTTCATATAATTTACAATCAAAGTGTACTCTGACATATCTCGTGGCATTCTAAATAAAATTTCATACTCTGCTTGCTCACAAGGCGGTATGGATATATTAAAACTGCCATTTTGCATACCCTCACCATTTCTTAAAAGTGTCCAATCAATTCGTACTCCGTCACTTGAAGCAAAGTAATTGGTATTTTTCACCTTTAATTTAAAGTCTTCCCATTTTGCTCTAAAAGGTCTGTAACATTCACGCATATTTAAAGCACCAGTGCTTGGTGAACGGTCTGGAAAAAACATTCCGTCTACGCAAAAATTGCCGTCGTGCTTAGGCTCGTTATAATCTCCACCATAAGTATACCTAAACTTGTGATTAGGATTATCTACAATATGGTCGCAAAATTCCCATATAAAACCACCCAAAAAGTTGTCATTTTCCAAAATCAACTGCGTATACCTATCCAAACCGCCCGGTCCAACACCCATAGCGTGCGAAAATTCCGTCATTAGATAAGGTTTTTCAAGATATCTTTTATCTTTTACAGTCTTATTTGCTATGCTTTCTAAAAACTTATGATGTGGATAAAAATTGCCCACTACATCATAACAAAATCTTTTTGTATGTATTGCCCCTTCATAGTGGATAGGCACTATAGCTACGCTTTTTAAAAAATCATAGCAATAATCGTGACACAAATATCCGCCCGCTTCATTACCCAATGACCACATTACCACACTTGGGCAGTTTCGTGATTTATAAAACATTCTTTTTGCTCTATCAAGATAATGTTCTTTCCATTTTTCATTATGACTTATAAGTCCAAACTGAGGCTTTGCTGGATTGCTAAATGTTCCGTGAGTTTCCAAGTCCATTTCGTCAATCGCATACAAGCCAACTTTATCACACAACATTAAAAATATAGGGTCGTGAGGATAGTGCGATAACCTTACCGCATTGCAATTATAATCTTTTATTAATTTTATATCATTATATAAATACTCACTGCTAACAACATATCCAGTAACTGGGTGTGATTCGTGGTGATTAATACCTTTTAACTTTATCGGCTTATTATTCAAGTAAAAAACATTCTCTTTAATTTCAATGTGTTTAAAGCCAACAAAACGCCTAAAATAAACCTTATTTTCCCCATCATTATAAGTTACCAATAACTTATATAAATTTGGAATTTCTGCCGACCACTCTTTAACATTTTCTATATCAGTAGTCTTACTACCACCCTTACCATTTATTTCTTGAGTAATTATCAAATTGTCCTTATCATCAAACAACTCAAAAGTAACAATACTATTACTATTTGCGTTTTGTACCTTACAATCAAAAGTAATAGAATATTTTATATTATTATCTTTATCCTCTAAAAATTTAGTAGTGTATCCAAAGTCATATAGAAAACTTTCGTTTTCCTCAATAAGCAAAACATCTCGGAAAATTCCATTTTCCCTAAACATATCTTGGCACTCCAAATAAGAACCATTACACCACTTATATACTACTGCCACAAGCTCATTTTCACCTTGCACCAAAAAGTGTGTCAAATCAAATTCCGCAGTGTTATGTGAGCCTTCGCTATAACCTACAAATTTGCCGTTTACGAATAAATCAATACAGCTACAAACACCTAAAAAATCAATCAAATGTGTCTTATTTATATTTTTAATATCGATTTTCGTGCGATAAACAGCAACCGGTATGTCTGTTGGTATTATTGGTGGCTTCAAAGGGAATTGATACCTTGCATTCAAATAGTTTGGATTTTCTATGCCATTACGTTGCCAATCTGCTGGCACTGCAAACTTTGCAAAATTAATTTTATCAGTATCAAAATTATCCTCCATTTCACTTATCTTGCTATAGTAAAAAAAGTCCCACTCTCCATTTAGTAACCTTACCATAGAACTACTATATCTCTCTTTTAAAAGTTCCACTTCCGATGCAAGCTTTTTATCAGCAAAAGGTATTGCATATGTCCTTGCAGATAGCTTATTTTTTTCAAACACCTCAAAATTACAATAGTTTCCCGTCTTTAATGAATAAATCATAACTCCTCCCAATATATTTCTATTATATATTTTAGCATATCAAAAGGCAAAAAGCAATAGGTAATATTTTTAAAACTACTTTATTTTTGCACAATAAAATTATAACATTGCAATATATGTATAATGAAAGCTAAAACTTCAGTAAATAATTATTTTTTATAACAAATTAAAAAATACTGCCCTATTTGTTAGAGCAGTATTAAAAATTCACAATCAAAAATAAACACAATCAATTTGAATTTAATAAGAAAGATGCCTTATTAAGTAATATAAATGTTCAATTATTATTATAAAAACAGCTTATTAAAAAGATTGTTAACAATATTTAAAATTGATATTTTTGTTTAATAAATTTCTCAATCTCTTTTGCAGTATTTTGAGCAAGCAACTTATCTGAACACTCAGCAGTGATTCTCAATTTATTTTCTGTACCACTTGCACGCACAAAGCTACGTCCTGACAAACCTAAACGCTCAGAAAAATCTTTTACATAGTCAAGCACTTCACTATCCTTTGCAATTTCATCCTTTTTATCTGTCATAAGATTGATATTTATTTGTGGATATTCCTTTATATCAGTTAATTTATTTAAACTTAGCTTACTTTCCACTAAAAGACCACACAAATTAACAGCAACTAGCAAGCCGTCACCAGTAGTAACCTTATTGCCCAAAATAATATGTCCAGAACTTTCACCACCTAAAATAAAGCCTTGTTCCAACATTTTTTCCACCACATAATGGTCACCAACATTTGTCCTTACCAAATTAATTCCAATCTCTTGTAAACTATTTTCCAAACCAAAGTTTGTCATAATTGTACCTACTACAGTATTGCCAGTAAGCATATCTTTATTTTTCATATTTTTAGCAAATGCATAAATGATTTTATCACCACTAATTACTCTGCCTTTACTATCTATTGCAATAATTCTGTCGGCATCGCCGTCAAAACAGAATCCTAAATCATATCCGTGAGCCACAACTTCTTTTGCACAAAACTCTGGGAATAATGCTCCACAATTTTTGTTTATGTTATCACCATTGCAATCTGTACCAATAAATTTAGTTGTTATATTTAGTTTATCAAAAACTCTTTTTGCCAAATTACAACTTGCACCATTTGAGCAATCTACAACAACCTTTAAATCAGACAAATCTGGCAAATCACTACAAACAAAGTTTACATAATTATCTATAAGTTCAGAGCGTTCAATCACTTTTCCTTTACTCTTCGCAATTATTGGTTGTTTTTTATTTATATGCTCTTCAATTTGAATTTCCTCAATATTCAAAAGTTTTCTGCCTTTATCATTGAAAATCTTGATTCCGTTATACTCACTTGGATTATGTGAGGCGGTAATCACAACACCATAATTTGCACCTGTTTGCATAGTAACATATGCAACGCTTGGAGTAGTCACTATCCCCAAATCAACAACATCACAACCAGCATCAGTTATTCCTCTTATAAGTGAATTCCCTAAATTTAGTCCCGATTTTCGAGGGTCTTTACCCAAAATAATAACACCTTTGTCTGCAGAATAGCCCAAAAAGTTTCCAACTAAATAGGCAATATCCTCGTTTATCTTTTCACCATAAATACCTCTTATGCCGTCAGTTCCAAAGTATTGCTTATCATAATCACACATACGATATTTACTCCTATTTTCTTTTACTATTTCTCTATTTCTACCAATGCACATACAATTAGACGGAAGATTAATTGTAACTGTAGTTCCCGCTGCAATGTAAGAGTTATCCTCTATCTTTATAGGTGCTATGATATTGCTGTTACTACCTACAAATACACTATTACCAACCACACTGCGGTATTTATTTTTGCCATCATAATTTATAAAAATAACACCACAACCGATATTGCACTTGGCACCTATATCACAATCCCCAATATACGCAAGATGTGCCATTTTTGTATTTATACCAATATTACTATTTTTTATTTCCACAAAATTTCCGATTCGACAATCTCTTTCAACTACGCTACGTGTATGAATGTGTGCCCAAGGTCCGACTGTAGTATTTTGCTTTATCACCGCATTATTCACTACACTTTTTGTAATTACAACATTATTACCAAGCGTACAATCAGTTAGCGTGTTTCCATCATTAATTATAACATTTTTACCAATAACACACTTACCATTGAAAATATTGTTGCAATCAATTATAGTACCCTCACCAATTATTGTTTCCTCAGATATATATACATTTTCATAAGATTTAAATATAACACCATTATCAATATGTTTTTGTATAATCTGCATTTTGCTTGAATTTTCAAAATTATTAATATCCATATAACTTCCCCTATTATAGTATGTATATAAAAAATTAATTTTAGTCATTTATTATATAACACCAAAAAATTTATTTATACATTATACTAATAAAAAAAATAAATTGTTAAAAATTTTATTTTTTAAAGCGGTTAAAGTTTTATTAAATATTTATTCCAAAAATTATTTTAACATATTACCCCAAAAAGCTCAAAACTTTTTGGGGCATATTTTTTTAAATATTTTTTTATTCTTGAACAATTTAATTAGTAATAGTTTTTAAATGTAATTTTAAATAAGAATTTTATTTTCACATTTTGATTTCAAAAAATATTGAAATCAAAGATACTAATTATTAATTAATAATAAATTACTTTACCTCTCTTTCCAAGCTATATTGACCTAAACAGATATCCTCTCTGTTTTGCCATTTGCCCCTTGTAAAGTCGGGAAATTCCACGCTAATACTTTCCCTAATAGATTTTTCCGACAATGCAGTAATAGCCATCCAAGTTGCTGTGTCAAATACATCAATAGGTGGATAATATCCCTCTAAAAATGCTTCAACCATAGCATTAAGAACTAATGAATCCATACCACCGTGACCTGCTTTTGCGATTTTACCTCTATTTTTCCAAATTCTATGGCTGTATTTTCTGGCAAATTTGACACCATTATTCCAAAGTGGTCTGCTATTAAAGTCAAACAACTTAAACTTTTTAGTATCCAAAAATACCATATTGTTATCCTCTGAATACATTGCTTTTGTCCCACGTATTGTAAAGCCACGGCTATACACTCTTGGCAGAGTGGTATCAAGGGTGATAACAATCGTCTGTCCCTTTATAGTTTCAATAATCGTTGTAATTATATCTCCTTGTTTAAACTCTGCATTAACAAGTTCCTTATCGTCAGCTTTATTATTTAAAATAAACTCGTGCAGACCTTTTGAAACACTTGTAAATGAAGTCAATTTTGTAAACAAGTTGCCTCTGTTGATATCTAATATTTTAGCAATAGGTCCAATCTCGTGAGTAGGATAATTTTCGCAATTCCTCTCAAGATAATTTTTTAATCTGTAATGGCGATTCTCTTTACCAAAAGCAATTTCTGACCTTAAATCGTGATGATATCCACCCTCTGCGTGTACTATATCACCAAAAATACCCTCTCTTGCCATTCTTAATGCCATAAGTTCATACTTGCCATAGCAACAATTCTCTAACAACATAACTGGTGTTTTTGTTTGTTCATATGTATCAACAAGTTTCCAACAATCTTCAACACTATATGCACCGCCAACTTCCATAGCAACAAACTTGCCCGCTTTCATTGCATCAACCGCAATATCAATATGACCTTCCCACGCACAAGTTATCATAATAATATCAACATTTTCGTCAGTCAAAAAATCTTTGTAATTTGTAGTACCTTTTGGAGTATTCTTTTTTACTTTTTTTACAAGTTCTACAGCTTTATCAATTCTATCTTGATAAACATCACAAATGCCTACAATTTCAACATTTGGCATATGCACAAGGTTTATTCGCAACAAACCAAATCCTCTACCACCCAAACCAATCATAGCTATTTTGGCTTTTTTATCTATTCTCATATTTCCCCCATCTTATAAATAATATTTTATTTATAAATATTTTGTTTCCCTTAAAATTAAATATTGTTTATTCATCAAATTAATTAATCATATTTAAACTATGAAAAGTAAATTTTAATAAACTTTAAAAATTTAAGTTGCCAATGTTATTTATTTGTTGCAATAAGTACTTCCCTTTTATACTTAATCAAGCTAAAATAAATTGCTCATTTAGGTACTTCGCTATAGTCAAAACAATAAATTCAATGTCAAACACGAAAATATTTTCTATAAATTAACTAAATACTATTTTATTTACCGCTAATTTCAGTTTTATTTTGCTCTTTAGAATTATCAATATTATAAGTTACAACTACAGAATTATCAGAATTGTAATTTGTAATTTCCGTATTATTGGTATTATCTACATTATTTATTTCGTCTTTTTCTGCTACAGCATTTGTATCAATAATATCAGCTCCATTTGCAACTTTTACTTGCTTATTTTTATCTATTTTCCCTTTTATATAATTAAATAATGTAATAATATCTTTATTATATAATATATCACCAAGCTTAGTATCTTTTAAATACTTGTACGCAAGCCATACGATAAGGAAAGACAAACTCCCCGCAATAATCCCCGCAATAAAGCCAAACAAAACATCTGACGGATAATGAACGCACAAATAAATTCTTGAAAAACCTATTAGCAATGCCAATATAAAACCCGTCCAACTGTACTTTTTATTGCCAGCAAGAAAAAATGCCATCATAGCTGCCATACTTGCAGTTGCGTGTCCTGACGGGAATGAATAACCACTTTCTGGAACAGAACCAGCAGCTTTCCACCAAATATAGAACATTGAACTTTCGTCATAAAATGGTCGAGGTCTTGCAACAAGTGGTTTTAAAGTAATATTTGTAATCAAAGCACCAATGACAATTGCACCAAGCATAGTCAAACCTATTTTTCTAGTTTTTTTAAATGCAATTAAACCAATTGCTAGTAAAATCAAAATAATTCCACCATCACCAAACACTGTAATAAACCGCATAAAGCCATCAAAAAAGCCACCCGCTTGATTGTGCAGATTATGCCCAAATTCCATTATTGCTTTGTCAAAGCCACTAAAAGCTATATTTATACTTTCTGCCACTGCAACCTCCGTATCTTAAATTAAGAAATGTTTCTATAATTGTTTGTTTTATAAACTAAAATAATTTATTGTATCAACTATATCAAATTGAAAGTGAATATTTTTTACAACTCAAAAACAATAGATGAAAATTTTATATTGCGTAATTATTAAATTTACTTTACAATTTGCTACCTGTTTTAATAATCTTATACTATCATCAAATGTTAATGTTCCTAATTAAATAATATTATTATCTAATACTATACTATTTTAAAATTAACACATTAATTCATAAAATAAAACTAAACTAACTTTTATTAAATAGACTGCTAAAATAACTTAGCAGTCTAAACTATTCAATTATTCAAAATCTGTAGCTGGTAAATCTTCCTTAATCAGTGCATCGTGGTCTGCTCTATTATCTTCATCCAAGCCTTTTACATATTGAATATAAGCTGTCTTGTCTGCATCAGTACGAGTACCAAATAAAGTATGTTTAACATCTTCAGCACTAAAATCTACAACATACATATAATTGTAATATGCACTATTGATATAATAGAATTTATCACCATCAAGGATAGGTTTAACATAATCAGTTACAATATTTGCCTCAATTAATTCCTCAGCAAGACCTAATGTTCCATCATCATTAAACTCAACTTTCAACAAAGAGTTTGAATCAAAGAAATACATTGCTTTTTTGTCACCCTCTTGTCTAATTGTAAAAATATCAGTTGCAGCAACAGATGTAGTGTCAGATTTACGTAAAGAATAAACTTTATCACCTTTCTTTGCAATACCATTTTCAATCACTGGTATATACATTTCATTATCAGCAAATACATATAAACCTTCATCATAACTAATGTACCTTACTGTTGCACCAGAATTTGCAAATTGTTTTTCGTCTGCTGACTTAGCAAATTCTTTATTAACCTTAAAACCAAATAAACCTAAATTTGTATTTTGTCCGTTATCATATTCAGTCTTTTCGTAGTAAATAGTTGCTTCAGTTGCAGGATTTGCGGTATCACCCTCTCTCTCAACACTCTTAATAGAATAGTTAAAAGCACCATCTTTACCACTCAAAATCTCTTTAACCTCTCCACTTGCAGTTACGCATTTGATAACATTATAAGGGTCACCGTCATTTTCCTCTGGTGATTCAGTAAAGTATACTGCCATAGTTGGGTCAGTCTCACCTGGTTTTACAGTTGTTGTTACTGGGAAATAGCTGTTGCTAACACTTTCAGCAATAGTAGTTTTCTTACCCTTGTATGATAAGTGAATCAAATTACTGCTTTCTAAATAAATTAAGCCTTCCTCTGTAAATTTATATTGGTTAGTATTACCTTCTAAAGTAGTCAATTTTTTCAAATTTTTACCAGTAATTTCAACTCTGTAAAAATCTGTATTAGTTTTTAATAAGCTACCATCTTTGCCAGTTGCAGTAGATGGAGATGTAAAGTATAGGTACTTACCAATAACAGTAATACCATTAGAGTTATTGCTGTCCATAGCAACTTGAGGAACTAGCACTTGCACATCGCTCCCATCCTTTTTAGCTCTATATATTGCACTTTTTACAACATTGCCATACTTATTATCTTTTTTAGTAGCAATATCGTCAACACTTATCTTACCATTAACAAAGTAAACATAGTCGCCTTGAGTAACTACTAAACTATTGTTATTGTATGTTGTTGCCTCTGGCATACCACCAGTAAGATTAGGTTTTTTAGCACAACCAACCAAAGCCACACTTAATATAGCCACTAACAAAAGTGTTATTAATATAAATTTAATGTTTTTTTTCATAACATTCTCCTACAATAATTAAGCAAAATGCTGTATCATTTATTTTAAAGACAATCCGTCATATTAAATTACATTTACTAGTATAATATAAATATAAAAATAAATCAATACTTTACAAGTAAATAATTAAATATTTTAAAAAAAAGGTGCAATTATGAAGAAATTTTCCGCATTTAACGGTTTTTTTACCCATTGTCCGAACATTTTCGCACAAAATACAACTCCGAATTTTACAAATACAAGTGACGATAATTTGAATTTTACTCAAAACACCACAAATCCGTCAAATCTAGAATCTTTTGACAATACTAATATGTCTAATCAACAAACAAACTCCCAAGTTGATAATTTAACATCAAATTCTGAGTCATCTCAGAAAAACTTTGAACCTCCCTTACACTACCCGCAGACTGAAGATTACTTTAGTCAGTTTATGCCAAAAACAAAAGATAATTCAACAAGCGAAAATCAATCAAATCAAAACAATGTAAATAGCAAAAAATATAACAAAGTTAATGACTCAAGCGTGAACAAGTCAAATACTTCCAGCAGTGTGCAGTTTGACAATTCAGTCAATAATGCTCAAAATTCAAACAATAGCGAACAAATTAGCCATATGCAAGACACTACACAAAATGAACCTTTATCAATTAAAGCTAAAAGTCTATTTAAATGTATGCAAGACCACGATTATATTTTAAGAAATATCAATAACTAATTGTTAAAGTCTCTTTGTTATGTGAGTATCAATGCATAAAATTATTTGTAAGCAGTTATTTGGTTGATAATAGTCTTATAGTTGCAACTAATTAGAAAGTGTTATTGATATTAATTGTAATATTTATTAATCAGATAAAAGCAAAATATTTTTATTTTACTTTCAATTTTTAATAAGATTCAGCGAGAACATATCTTATATATTACAAATAGTAGTTGGTAAGTTAATTTAATTAATAAACATTTTAAATATATATAAGCACATTTTAATGCTAAACAAAATTTACAGACGTAAAGCATTGTGAAAAATCTCATACAAAAAAATTATTAACTTATTACACTTAAATATTCAAATTTAAGGCAACTTTATATACTACATCTTTTGGCACGCCACGTTCAGTAGCAGTCACTTTTATTGCCTCCTTTTTTGTCAATCCCTTATCAATATTGAATTGCAAATGTTCCTCAATAGATAGTTCACACAAATCACTTTTAAAGTCTTTCCCCTCAACTATAACCACATATTCCCCACGTGGTTCGTCAATTTGGAAATAACCAAGCACCCCTTTTTCTACCCTTTCATACATTTTTGTAATCTCTTTTACTACAACGATATTACGTTCTCCAAGTACTTTATGTAAAAATGTTAAATCATTATTTATATTGTGAGGCGAACAATAGAATACAAGTTGAATGTCAATATTTTTATAAGGTACTATCAAATTTTCCTTATCAATATTTTTTTCTGGCAAAAAGCCTAAAAAACAAAAACCTCGCCTTGTTATACCCGATAATGCCATAGCACTAGTAACTGCAGTTGCACCAGGCACTACTGAATATTCCAAACCGAACTCATCTGCCATTTGCACCAACATTGCCCCAGGGTCGGAAATGCAAGGCATACCTGCATCAGTTATCAAAGCAATATCTTTCCCCTCTTGCAAAAGCTGAATTATCTTTTCCCCACTACTTCTTTCTTTATGTAAATAATAACTAATAAGTGGCTTTTTTATATCTAATTTATTAAGTAAAATACTGCTATGCCTAGTATCCTCACAAGCAATCATATCAACAGCCTTGAGCGTTTCAATCGCTCTTAAAGTTATATCCCCCATATTGCCAATAGGTGTTCCAACTATAAAAAGTTTGCCAGCCATATTACCCCCTAAGTATTCCAAGCAACAAAATACCAATAGCAACAAGTATCCATATTCCATTTACTATACAAATTTTTATTAACTTGTCTTTACAGATTTTTTTAGTATCTGTCTTTTCCTCAGAAGTTATTAATTGTTCAAACTTTTCTCTATCCAAAAGTACAAAATTTTCTTTATCTTTTTGCATTAAAACTTGACTATATTCTACCTTGTTAACCAAGTTACGCAAATCATAAATATTTGACTGAATATAAAAATAATGTCGATTTTTGATATGATAATAAACTTTTTCTCCTAAATACAACGCTATTATTACAATTAAAACAATCAAGGTAAAATTACATTCTTTAATAGTATAATCACCTGCTATATACAAGCTCAATGACAAGCAATATAGCAAAATTATATTAACTACATTACTGCTATCATTTAAGCATTTTATAATAAAATTGTTATAATAACTATCTTTTTTCTTTATCCATAAAAAGCTAACTATCCATTTTGCAATAAAAAATAGTATGCTAAAAATAATTAATACAATAAACAAAATTCTCATTTTTACCTCTAATCAATTTTACCACAAATTCCTCAATCAAGTCAAGTTTAATCTTTACCTAAAATATTTTGCAAAATACACAAAAAACATTTGACAAGTCAGCAATATTATGTTAACCTAATAAAGTAATTTGGTTAACATAATTACAAAACAAATAAATACATAGGAGGCATAAAATGCTACATTTACCCAAAAGTAATCTTTCAAGACGTGGCAAAACAATAATGCTTGCATTAACTGGCGTATTCACCAGTTTGGTAATAGCAGGTGCATTTATTGAAATACCAACACCGCTAGTATCTTTTACTATGCAAACATTTTTTGTACAACTAACCTCATCAATGATGGGACCATTATGGGGAGGCATTACAATAGCACTTTACATATTTATGGGACTTGTAGGCATACCTATATTCACAAAAGGTGGCGGATTTATGTATGTATTGCAACCAACTTTTGGTTATCTAATTGGTTTTTTTATTGGAACAATAGTTGGTGCATTAATAATTAAGATGTTCAAAAAGAAAAGTTATTGGGCATATCTAACTGGCAATATAGTAAATCTTTTAATTACTTACGCTTGTGGAATGATTTATTTCTACTTTATTCAAACATTTTACTTTGGCAAATCTGTTACAGCATATACAATTTTTATATCATTATTTTTAATCTTTATGCCATCTGACTTATTATTCACATTTGTAGCAAGTTATGTAGCATTAAAACTAAAACCAATTTTGAATAAAACAATTTATCAAGTAGCATCAGATGAAGATATTGCAAAGTTTGAGGCAGAACAACAATTTGAAAAATTAAAAGATGATGACGGACAAAAAATTATTCCTCAAAACGAATTAGATAGTTGTTACTCACAACAAGCAGAAAATTCACCATTAACTGAAAGTAATACACAATCTACCATTAGCGAAAATGATAATCAAGTTAGCGTTAATGAGAACAACTACTCTACTATGACAACAGAAAATAACGATTGCGAAAGCAATTTAACAAAAGATAATCTTGTTTAACTAGATAACAATTATAGACCTTCAAGTAATCGTAAATTAAATTTAATATCGATTTTCACATACTTTTTTATTCTATTTTAGTTAAAACAACATTATTAAAGTTCGATGTACACCCATCGAACTTTTTATTTTATACATCTTTTAATTTTATTATAAAACAAAAAATATTAATCAATTATATTTAAAACAATTTTACAAATATTTCAAAAAACAACCACGCAAAAGCGTAGTTGTTTTATCCCATTTATATTTGTTATTTAGCAATTGCCTAATTTATTAACATATCTCTACTATAATATTAACAATTAATGACAGTAAACATTAATACATTCTATTATGAAGCAAAATTATTGTTAAATATTATTCAGCAACATAAGCAAACATAGATTTACTTGCACCGCATAAAGGGCAAACAAAATCATCTGGAATATCATTCCATTGAGTACCACTAGCTATTTGACAATCGCTACAACCTTCTTGTTCATTATATTCCCAACCACATAAATTACATTTATACATATTACACCTCAAAATATTAGTTTAATTTAATTATTGCTAATAATTAAAAATTTATTCATTTTTTATAAAAATAGACATACATCATATAACAAACTAATTTCAAATAATCTATACAATATATATAATTGTTTTTACTCTAAGACACATCCAACTTTTTTATAATATCAATATGAATATTATTTAACTAAAAATGCAGTTTTTACTATTTTATTTACCTTTGCATATCAAAAACTTAAAAATACCTATGTTCACATATAGATTATTTTTATTTTCTAATACCATCCTCAAACACTATTCCCTTATGACGCTTATGGTATTTATCAATATTCTCATTAATAATTTTCATAGCTTCCATAGCTGTATTAGCGGGATAAACCTTATCCCCCTCAATTTCTGGATAACGAATTCTATCATCTACTTTACTACCTGCAAGCTTACTACTCCACCCCTCAACATTGCTAACACCAACTATTAATCTGCCAAAAGTCCACGCAAAGGCAATTTCTGACAAAGTTCCAGCACCACCACCAATAGCAACAACTGCACCAGCATTTGCAACTAATGCATTACGCATAACATCAAGACCTGTAGGAATAACAATATCTGCAAACTCATTAACTTCGTTCACATCAAAAGATGGTACCAAAGCAATTATATCTCCATCTTTATATTTACTAGATGATTTTGCACCTTTACACGCAGCAGTCATTACGCCACCTAAACCACCAGTCTGCAATCTATATCCATTATCTATTAGTGCTTTGCCAATTTCAAAAGCAATTTTATATTTCTCTGAACCTTCCTTAACAATGGCATCACCACAAATAGCTACAATTTTTCGTCTATTCATACTACCTCCCCAAAAATTTTGCCAAGACTCCTTTGCAATTATATAATAATTAATCTACTTTTAAACAAAGCTTATTATTACACTTTACAATTACTAGTTAATTAAACTATTAATCAACATCTTTACTGACAATAATTACTCAAGCTAAATTGTTTACTTAAACTCAAACAATTTTAACCAAACAATTAAAATTTTACTTATACAAGTATACAGATTATTAATAATTATAAACATTACAATTATTATCAAACTATAAACTAATAAAAAACAATTTTTTTCAAAAATTAATTATTAATTAATTTGACAATGTAAAAATATATTTAATTGTAAAACTAATATATTAATAATTACATTTTAATTTAAAAATTAAGTTACCATAATTACAAATAATATTTAGTATGATAAATTAACTAACACAACTAATTTAATCTAAACAATATCCCTAATTAGTATATTTAACTCCAATAAAATTTGACACTTATTTTTCTTTTTGTTTTTTAATTTTTCTTTTTAAAAGGAAATTATCCACATTCAAATAAAGACCTTGCCATACTAATTGCCTTTTCTCAAACCATAATTTTGAAAAGAATTTGCGTACACAATTAGGATTGTAAACACCTTTTCTTGGCATTTTTATGTCAAACTTTGCTAAATACTCTTTAAACAATGGCAGTTTATCTAAAAATTTAGTATAATTTCTCTTGTTTTCACCACCCCAAAAAATATCGCTAATAGCAAGCAATCTTGGAAAAGTGTTAAACTTAACTTTATCCATATCCTCTACATATTCTGTCCAAAGACAAGTTTCATAACCATAAAGCATACTTGTATCCTCAATTCCAGTTACACCTTGGCAGTTATAGGAATCAGTTAACGAAATATAGCCATAAGGTAAATCTATATAGTAAGCACTACTATTTGATGTAATAACATTCCTACCGCTTTTAACAACACTTTGGAAATCTGTATCAGTATTTCGTCCCCAAAATTGTAAAATTACATTCTCATTTAAAGTAATCAAATTGCTTTCATCTGGTGCAATATACCACATTATAACTTTTTTACCTTTAGACAAAATATAATCCGCCATATAATTTGAAAATGCAAGTTGCATTTGTTCCATATTTTTAAGTCCTAGTTCCGCAAGCTTTTCATTACAATGCTCACATAGCTCCCAACGCTTTTTAGGTGCTTCATCACCGCCTATGTGTATATAGTTGTCAGTGAAAATCTCACACAATTCATCAATTATATCTTTACAAAATTTATAAGTAAAATCTTTACCAGCACACATAATATCAAACTTAACACCCCAATGTGTCGCAACTTTAAGTTTTCTATCAAAACAAGAAAGTTCTGGATAGCAAGCCAAAGCTGACATTGTGTGTCCTGGCATATCTATTTCTGGTATAACTTTTATATATTTTTTATGACAATACTCAACAATATCTTTTAGTTCCTCTTGAGTATAAAAGCCTTTTTCTGTTCTGCCAAAAAAATTAGTGTGGCTACGTTCACTGCCAATCTGCGTAAGTAAAGGATATTTTTTGGATTCAAATCGCCAACCTTGGTCCTCTGTTAAATGTAAATGCAAATAATTAAACTTAAATAGACTTATGTAGTCAATAATGCTTTTTAACTCATTTATAGTATAAAAATATCGTCCAACATCTATCATAAAGCTTCTAAATTTATTTGCTGGTTCATCCTCAATTTTCGCAACATATATTTTTTGTGATAAAATTTGTTTAATTGTTTGAATTGCTCTATAGCTACCCTCATCAGTAACATAAGACACAATCATTTTATCCATTTTTATATCAATAAAATACCATTCGTTATTACGAACATCTTTGCTTTTTTCAAATGCAATTTCATATCCAGTCTGACCTATTCCAAAACTTGTACAACTATTTACAAATTCAAGCAATTCATTTTTGGTGTAATCTATAACCTCACCAGTTATATAAATTTTTTTAAATTCAATAAGTTTATTTTGTTTAATAAAACTTTTGAGTTCTGGAATGAATTTCATAATAACACCTCTTAATTAACTTAATTATACTTTATATGTCCACCATTGTCAATAGTGAATTGAAAAACGTAGAATTATGAAACTCTCCAAACAACAATGTTGACAAGAGTTGATAAACACTACTTAATTAGTTTATAAAAAAAATATTTAAACTTTGGTTGTTAAAAACCATCATTTTTATATTATAAAACCATATAATTACTATTAACTTTTGTTCCACATTAAGTAGATAAATAACATATCAAAAATTTTATTTATCTATTATTAGCATCACAAATACATTTATTAAGTTTCCCTTTAAAGTATCATTATTACTAGCTTATTGTATGTAATAATTAAATTTAAATAAATTATTTATCTTATTAAATGCTATATTTTATACAATATTATTCTATTAATCATATATATATTTATCCACACAACGCAGATAAATAAATGAACTTCTAAGTATTCACAATAATAAAAATCTTGAATTTATTTTTTATTTAATCATTCTCTCTATATATAAATTAATATTAGTAAAAGCCTTCTTTTGTATTATATGGTATCTAGTTTTTTTAACAAACAAAAAGACAAGACATATTATAAGCCTTGCCTCTTTGTTAGATTTAATAACAATTACTTTTATATACTAACAAATTGCATATAACTATATGTTATTGAACCTTTGTTTCCTTAACTATATCTTCTGTGTTTATTTTTTGTCTATTTTCTTTACGATTTATCAATAACAAGGCAGAAGATAGTACTACAGCAACTGAGGTTACATTGTGCATAATCGCACCAGTCATTGGGTCAAATATTCCAAACAATGATAATATTATACTTATAAAGTTTACTGTCATTGCTAAAACAATGTTACGCTTTATAGTAAATAAAGTACGTTTAGAATGTTTTACGCAGTATACAATTTTATTCATATCGCTATTTAAAATTGCCATATCCGCTGTTTCAATTGCAATGTCGCTACCTAATGCACCCATTGCGATTGAACAATCTGCTAGTTTTAGAGATGGTGCGTCATTTATTCCGTCACCAATCATACAAACTTTAAGACCTTGTTTTTGCATACTTTCAATTTCTTGAAGCTTTTGTTCTGGCAATAAACCAAATTTCACCTCAGATATACCGCATTTTTCAGCAATAAACTTTGCACTTTTTTCATTATCACCAGTAAGCATTACTGTCTTTTTGCCCATAGCATTAAGCTTAGCTACTACCTCACGTGCATCTTCACGTATGGTGTCTGCAAAAGTTATAATTCCTTTTTCCTCACCCTCAATAATAACACTTACAACAGTTTTACCTTGACTTAAAAATTCCTCTGCTTTTGCTTTTAGACTTTCTTTACTAACACCAGTTTTAACTGCCTCAATATATGCAATAACGCTTACTGTTTTATTTGCAACAATACCCTTAACTCCTATACCTTGCAATGTTTCAAAATTGTTAACTTTTTCAAAATCTATATCATTTGCTTTATTAACAACTGCAGTTGCAAGGGGATGTTCTGACATTAATTCCAAACTGCCAGCATATTTTAGCAATTCACTTTCTGTTATGTTATCTATAGCAATGTCACTTACAACAATTTCACCTTTTGTTAATGTTCCAGTTTTATCAAAACAAACAACATCACATTTGCTAATAACCTCTAGACTAGCACCGCTTTTTACAAGCACACCATTTTTTGCTGAATTACCAAGACCTGCAGCGATTGCTGTTGGTGTTGCCAATGCAAGTGAACAAGGACAAAATACAATTAGTACTGTAATTGTTCTTATAATTGCCTCAAATATTGAAACTTTAAAAGCAAAATATGCTATAATGCCTACTAAAATTGCAAGTCCGATTGCAGTTGGAACAATTATACTTGCCCATTTATCTGCTACTCTAGATATAGGAGCTTTTTTACCTTCTGCTTCCTCAACCAATTTTGCCATTTTAGCAATAGTCATATCCGCAAGCAACTTAGTTACTTTTACTTCAATTACACCAGCTTTATTAAAAGTTCCTCCATAAACTTTATCGCCCTCGCTAAGTTCCGCCAATGCATACTCGCCAGTTACAGAAGATTGGTCTATTGCCGCTATACCACTTACAATCTCACCATCAACACTAATTTGCTCGCCAGCTTTTATAACAACTATATCACCTAATTTTATTTCTTCTAGTGGTCTTTTTTCTAAACCATTTTCAACTTTAACAAACGCTTCTTTTGGTATTAAACCAACCAATCTTTCAATACCAGCACGACTTTTTTTAACAGTAAAGTCCTCAATAGCACCACCAATAGCCATTAGGAATGCAACTTCCGCAGCAACAAACACATAGCTATGAGAATGACCGCTTGAATCTATTTGATAAAAGAAACCAACAATCTCTAATATAACTGCCGATATCATCGCAACACTTATCAATACAGATGCGGTTATCTTTTTTCGTGCCAAAGATTTAACTGCACCTACCAAAATAGGTATACCACAAATTATCAAAGCAACCCAAGCTGGATTTACATAATAAAAAGCTATAGTCCAAGGTGCAGAGGTTGATATATGATGCCAATCAAAATAGCCCGCAATTAAAAATGCTAAAGATACCAAAAGTTTTGCAATATTAATTATATTATCTCTTTTTACATTACCACTTGAATGTTTTTCAGTTCCACAACAAGAGCAACTAGATTTCTTTTCAATACCACAACAATTTAATTCATTTCCTTTATGCTCACTATGTCCACAACAGCAACTTTCTGTTTCCTTTTCCTCATTGTGTCCACAACAGCAACTTTCTGTTTCCTTTTCCTCATTGTGTCCGCAACAGCAACTTTCTGTTTCCTTTTCCTCATTGTGTCCACAACAACAGCTTTCTGTTTCCTTTTCCTCATTGTGTCCACAACAGCAACTTTCTGTTTCCTTTTCCTCATTCTGTCCGCAACAACAGCTTTCTGCTTCCTTTTCCTCATTCTGTCCACAACAGCAAGATTTTTTTTCTTCGTTCTCTTTCATTTTGTCACCTCTTATTTATACTTATCCAACACATCATTTAATCTGTCAAGTGCTGATAAATCACCATTTGTAACACTATCTTTAACACAATGTTCAATATGGTTCCTTAAAATTGTTTTGCTTAATTTTTTTACCGCTGATTCAATTGCCGACAACTGCAATAGCACATCTGAGCAATCTTTACCATCTGCAACCATTTGTCTTACTCCACGAATATGCCCCTCAATTGTAGCTAATCGATTGTCTACATTTTTATCTACCATACCATTCTCCTTTTTATCCCCCGCCCCGTGCGGGGGGGGTATCTACATTCATATTATATGATAAAATACTTTTTTTGTCAATACTTTTGACAAATTTTTTAAATTTAATTAATCAAGTTCTTGTTAAATCACAATGGAAACACTCATATTTCTTAATAGTAAATAAATATAGCTTTTATTATAATATTGTTCTCAAAAAAACTAAAGAGATAAAACTCAGACAATAAATGGCTAAACTTTTACTTGATTTAAAAAATCTATTATGTTATAATTAATGCAAAGTTATCAAATGACTTTATGCTTATTAATAGCTTTAAATATAAATGTAAAAACTAACAAATAAAGATTAAGTAATTAAATAAATTTGGAGGAATTATGAAACTGAAAGTAAAGATGCTGAAAGACGAGTACTGGTATGGTGGTGATACTAACATAGGCTTTTTTACCCCGCTTAGTCGCAAATCTGTTTATTATGCAAATAATACTATTGTACGAAGTTATGGGCAATCAAATACTTTATGGATAAGTAGTAAAGGCCGAGTAATTTATAGTGAAAAAGGATACAAAACAACTTTCTTTTTAGGTTTAATAACTTGTACTAGTAAGAAAGCGGAAATCAAGTTATATGAAGCAGAATATAAAACTTTAAAAGGTGCTTATTTATACGCAGTACAGAATTTTATGAAACCTGATGGCAAACATCCCAACTCAATAATGTTTAAAATTCCTCAATATTGTACTTGGATTCAATTTGAGCATAATCAAACACAAGAAAATATTTTAAATTATGCAAAAAGCATACTTGACAATGGTATGCCAGCTGGTGAACTTATAATTGACGATGGTTGGCAAATTCAATTTGGTGAGTGGGATTTTGACCCAGCAAAATTTTCTGACGCAAAAAAAATGTGCAATGAGTTACATCAACTTGGCTTTAAAGTGATATTATGGATATGTCCTTTTGTAAGCCAAAAATCTAAACATTATGAATATCTTGTAAATAATAATTTACTAGTTAAAGATAAGGAAAATAATATTGCTATGCGTGATTGGTGGAATGGTACTGATGCCATACTTGACCTTTCAAATCCAATGGCAATGACTTGGTTTACCGATTATACTAAAAAAATAATTGATGAGTTTGGTGTTGACGGCTTTAAGCAAGATGCTGGCGATGCTATGTACTACAAAGATGACGATGTTACTTATGGCAGTGTTGATGCAAATACTCAAAGTAAATTATGGGCGGAATCTGCAATTGATTTTGACTTCAACGAATTGCGTGCTTGTTTCCAATTTGGTTGCCGTGGAGTTGCACAAAGACTTGCTGACAAATCACATAAATGGGGAATATTAGGTTTAGGTGCATTACTGCCTAACACACTAACACAAGGTATAACTGGTTATTTATATGGCTGTCCAGATATGATTGGCGGTGGTCAAATAGGTGACTTTAAAAATAAAAATAAATCAAGTTTTGACAATGAACTTTTTGCTAGATATGCTGAGGCATCTTGCCTTATGCCAATGATGCAATTTAGTTTGGATATTTGGACTATAAATGAGGAATTAAAAAATATCTGTCTAAAAACTATTGATTTGCATACAAAGTACTCAGATTACATTCTTGAACTTGTAAAACACGCAAGTGTCACTGGCGAACCAATTGTTAGATATATGGAATATGAATTTCCTAATAAAGGCTATCAAAATATTACAAGTCAATATATGTTGGGAAATGATATTTTGGTTGCACCAGTTTTGGATAAATGCCATACCACAAAAATGGTTTATGTACCAGAAGGCAAATGGCAATACCAAGATAAAATTTACAGCAATGAGGTAGTTATAATACCAGCACCAATTGACGAACTTGTTTATTTGACAAGAGTTAAAGAGGATTAATTTAATTCTAATTTGTTTTAGTATAATGTAGCAAAAACTTGTTTTTGCTACATTATACTTAATTATTATTTAATACAAAATTTATTTTTCTAACTAACTTTTAAATTTAATAGGTACATATAAATAAACACAAAATATTTTAACACAATATTATTCATATTTTATTGATTGATTATTTAAAAATGATAGACTATATAAAACAAAAATCCCAGTTCTTACTGGAATTTTTTGCATTTTAATACCGATTTTTGATTGATTTTTTAAACTTTTAGTCCCATTTGATATGCCTGTTGCATTTGAACTTTATTTTTTATTTCACCTTTTTCGTATACGCCACTGCCATAAATAATGCCTTTTTCAACTGCCCCTTCAACGCAATCGGCATAGCCTCTTAAACAAGCAAAAGTAGTTTCGCAAGATTGATTTTCCTCATCTGCACAAGTTGCTATATAATAAAATTCTTTATCCTTTACCTCAAGCCAACGAGCAACAGTTCTGTCAATTAATGCTTTTAATTGTGCATCTATAGAGTAAAAGTAAACAGGACTTGCAAGCACTATAACATCAGAATCAATAATATCTTGTAAAACATCTGCCATATCGTCAGTAATAGCACATTTACCACCTGACTTTTTGCAGTAATAGCAACCAGTGCAAAAACCGATTTTCTTTTCAGCAACTCTAATCTTTTTTACTATGTTGCCACCATCTACTGCACCACGATAAAACTCGTCACATAATAAATCTGAATTGCCACCCTTTCTAGGACTGCCAGACAAAATCAAAACTTTTTTATTCATAGCTTTATTTTTCACTAAGTATTTTTTCAATACAAGCAATTTTTGTACTGCAAACTAAGATTTTACAAGCAACATCTAATTGGTTTGTATTTGTAAATGTTGGAGCTATCCTAATATTACTATCATTATCGTCTTTTCCATATGGATATGTATCACCTACGGTAGTTATTACTAAACCAGCTTGTTTGCAAAGTTCATAAACTCTTTTAGCACAGCCATTTAATACATTATAGCTGATAAAGTAACCACCTCGTGGGTGACTCCAGTTTGCGATATCACAACCTACACCAAACTCGTCCTCAAGTACATTTAATATTGTGTCAAACTTTGGTCTGATAATTGTAGCTTGTTTTTTCATATGTTCACGCACACCTTCCATATTCTTTAAAAATTTAATGTGCATATATTGATTAAGTTTGTCTGGTCCGATTGTTTGGAACTTCATAGTCTTTAAAGCATCTTTTACATTATCCTCAGAAGTAGCAAAACAAGCCACGCCAGCACCTGGGAATGTAATTTTAGATGTACTTGCAAAAATGAATACTCTGTTAGGGTGACCATTAGCAACACATTCTGCATAAATGTTTTTCAAAGGTACAGTATTATCGTATAAATCGTGTACAACATATGCATTATCCCAAAATATTCTAAAGTCTTGTGCTTTTGTTGTCATTTTTGCAAGTCTTTCAACAACTTCGTCACTAAATACAATGCCAGTTGGATTAGAATATTTTGGAACGCACCATATACCTTTAATACTCTCGTCCTCAGCAACCAATCTTTCTACAAGGTCCATAATAGGTCCATTATTATCCATTGGAATAGTAATTAACTCTATACCAAAACAAGCAGTCAAACTAAAGTGTCTATCGTAACCTGGTGCTGGGCATAAAAATTTAACTTTTTCAAGCTTATTCCAAGGTGTGCTACCTAAAACACCAAATTGCATACATCTTTGAATTGTGTCATACATCATATTCAAACTACTATTGCCACCAACAATAACATTGCTAGCCTTAACTTCAAGCATTTCTGCAAATAGCTCTCTCATAGCAGGCAAACCTTCCAAACCGCCATAGTTACGAATATCTGCACCACTTTCTGGCAAATCACTAACGCTATTAATTGTATTTAACATTTCCATAGAAAGGTCAAGTTGCTCTTTACAAGGCTTACCTCTTGAAATATCTATATTGATATTTTGACCTAAAATATCGTTATAAACTGATTGTTCTTTCTCTAGTTCTTTTTTTAAAAAATCTTTTGATTTGTCACGATAAAACATAAATAACCTCCGTTTTTCCTATTTTATCACAATAGAATAAAATTAGTCAATTATATAAAATAATAAAATTATTAATTTTTAATTTTTTTATTGATTTTTTGTTATGAAACTTATTGCCATTGTATTAATATATTCTCAATATTCAATAATATAATGGTGCAAAACAAAATCACAAAACTGACAATCTTACATACACTTAATAATTAATATGCTTAATCAAGTAAAAATGAACTATCTTTGTCCAAAAGCATCTTCCTCATTTTTATTGCGGAATACAAGCCTTATAGGTGTCCCCTTAAACTCAAAAGCTTTACGCAAACAATTTTCTAAATACCTTTTATAAGAAAAATGCAACAATTCCACATCATTGACAAAAAACACAAATGTAGGGGGGTTAGCACTATTTTGAGTAACAAATAAAACTTTTAACCTTTTACCATTATGAGATGGTGGCTCAACAACACTTACAGCATCTTGCACAATATCATTAAGCAAACCAGTTGTAATACGTTTACTTGCCTCACTATACACAAGTTGAGTTTCTTTCATTATTTTATCTGTTCTTTGCCCCGTCTTTGCACTAACATAAACAGCATCATAATAATCCATAAACTTTAGTAGTTCATCTAGCCTTGCATTGTATTTGTTAATTGTGTGAGTATCCTTTTCCACCATATCCCACTTGTTCATAACAATAACAGATGGCTTGCCTTGCTCGTGAACATATCCGCAAATACGAATATCTTGTTCACTAAGTTCCTCAGCAGAGTCAATTACTATCAAACAAACATTTGCTCTTCTTATTGCCGCTAAACTACGCATAACACTATAACTTTCAACACTCTCATCAATACTACGCTTACGCCTAATACCCGCAGTATCAATCAAATTATACTTTTGTCCGTCATATGTGAAAGCTGTATCTATTGCATCTCGTGTAGTACCAGCAATGTTGCTAACGATTACCCTATCATATCCTAAAAGCCTATTAACCAAGCTACTTTTACCAGCGTTTGGCTTTCCTACAACAGCAATGTTTATAACGTCATCATCTTGTTTAGTGTCGATTTTTGGAAGGTTTTTACAAATAGCATCTAATAAATCACCAATTCCCTTACCTTGTTCACCAGACACTGCATAAGGCTCACCCAAACCTAGTTCATAAAACTCGTAAGTTTTTTCAACCTCATTGTTATCAAGCTTATTAACTGCAAGCACGATAGGTTTTTTACTACGTCTTAAATAATTTGCAATATCTATATCATCAGATATTAAACCTTGTTTGCCGTCAACAAACAAAACAATAACATCAGCTACATCAACAGCGATTTCAGCTTGTAACTTGATGTGTTTCCACATTTTATCCTCACTTTTAAGTTCAATACCTCCGGTGTCAATCATAGTAAAATTATAACCGCACCATTCCGCATCAAAATATAATCTATCACGTGTAACGCCTGGTTTATCCTCCACGATAGATACTCTTTTTCCTATTACTTTATTAAAAAAAGTTGATTTGCCAACATTAGGTCTGCCAACAATTGCAACTAAAGGTTTTGCCATATACCCTCCCACAAAATACACAACTTAATTGTACTTTGTTTTATCAATTATAATTCCGCCAGTATTTCTACCAGATGGTCACCACCAGTACATATGTGAACTTTTGCATTAAGTTCTTGTTCAAGTTCTTTAACTGTTAAGCCGTCTAAAAAAGTTGTAGTAAATTCCCTAAGCATTGTACTTGGTATAATTATATCTTTATGAACTTTGCCTTTGCATTGATTTATAATATCTTTTGCAGTAATTAACCCAGCAACAGTAATTGAATGCCCAAAAAAATCATTTTTCACTTTTATTACTTCCCACTGCAAGCCGACCAATTTGTCCTGTATCCTAAGGCAACATTGAACTAGATAATCATAAAAAGATACTCCTGTAATTAAGCTGACTTTTGCTTTTGACTTGCATTTTTTGATAAAATCTAATGCAACGCTCATATCATACTCAAAACTTCTTACAAGTCCAACACCATTTTCAATTTGCTCAAAGTCGTCATATTCTTCGTATTGTGGAAGTGGTAATTCCGCTTTTATATAAAATTCGTCTGACGCATAAGCAAATCTGCCATAATTATTGTTTATTTCATTAATTATTGCAATGCTTTCAATCGCTTTTTGTTTATCCACAGCTTTTAAGGGATAAAGCCCTTCTCTGTATTTAGTCAAACCTACCGGTACAACTGCACAAGATTTTAAATAGGGTCTTAAACTTGCAAGGTCTGTCAAACTTTTCCTTAGCACCTCACCATCGTTTTCATCTGGACACATAACTATTTGTGTGTTTACCTCAATACCATTCTTTACAAGATACTTAAGTTTCTCAAAAGTCTTAGCACCCTCTGGATTAGTTACTAATTGATTTTTAGTATTATTATCTGTTGCGTGTACAGATACATAAAGAGGAGATAAATGCAATCTAACAATACGCTCTAGCTCTTCCTTAAAAACATTAGTCAATGTTATGTAATTTCCAGATACAAAAGATAATCTATAATCATCATCTTTAACATATAATGTTTCTCTCATTCCTTTTGGTAACTGGTCAACAAAACAAAACTTACATTTGTTTTTGCATCTTATTGGTGTAAGTTGTACGCTCTCCTCCAATTCAATGCCAATACTTTCGTTATAATCTTTTTCAATTTCAAAATCAATTATCTCACCTTTTTGGCTAATAGTCATTACAAACTCTTCCATACCATCATAGTAATGATAATCAAGTATATCTTTTACTGGGTTGCCATCAAACTCAAGCAAACAATCACCAACCTTTATGCCAAGCTGGTCTGCGATACTGCCCTTTTCAACCTCAATAATCTTTGCCATATTACACCTATAAAACAACTATTTAAACCATTTAAGTTTATTTAAAATATTTAAAAACAAACACTTAATAAACATAATTTTTTTTAATTGCACATATCAAAAAAGCGATAAAAATCGCTTTCAAACAACAAATATAATCATTTAATTAAACATTAAAACTACAAATTTACACTATTTAATACCGATTTTTGAAAGGTATTTATATATCTATTACTCAAACTGCAAAATTTCATTTTCCGCAAGAGTGACACAAGTCAAATTATTATCACTAATATATTTAATTCTTGCCACCTCATTACTATGAGGACAAAAACAACCTTCAATTAAGCCATAGCCATTTACTATCTCGTAGCTATCACTAATGCCAGCCACAATTTTATAATCTGATACGCTACAATCAAACATTAACATTCCACCCGCACTATTACCCACTATTAAGCCACCTCGTTTATAAAAATCTAATATTAATTGCTTAATACCCATTTTATTAAACTGCTCACACAACACATCATATCTGCCACCGCCGATATAAATTGCATCTACAACTTCAAACTTTTGCTTTATATGTTCAAAGTCCATTTCGCCATTTTTCCATAAAGCACAAGTGGTTTTGCATTTGAGTCTTGTTCCAAACTCTCTTGTAAAGGAATTGACATATGGCTTACTTTCAAAACTAGCTTGTGGTAAAAACAATATTTTAGGTTTACGCTCAAATTGTTTGCGTATATACTCAAGCTTTGATGCAATATAATCATTCACATCAGTCATTTCCCTTAGACTGCCACCACCAATTACAATAATCATAAATAACCTATTTAAATCTATATAAAACAATTACATTGTAATGCCATATCTTTTCACATAACCGACAATACTTTCTGCTGGTATAGCATAAGCAATACCAAATGTCACATTTTCATTCGCTTCAGAATTATCATATTGTCTTAAAGTTACAATCCCAGCAAGTTTGCCATTACTATCAAAAAAACCACCACCGCTATTACCAGGATTAACTGGTGCATCAAGCATCATAAACTCTGTTGTAAGTTTTACCTCTTTAACTTGATTGTATGTTGAAGGGATATTATGTGACATTGTGCGTTTTGGATTAGATACCATTGCGTGAGCACACAAACTACCTAATTGTTTAGGATTTCCCACTATAATACCATACTCACCCCATTTAACTGCTTCACTTTTTATTTGTGCTGGTATAAATGTTTGGTTACTATCAATTTTAAGCACAGCTAAATCCATTTTTGAGTATTGTGAGCCGTCATTCTTTTCATCCAAAATTTTCGCTGTGTATCTAGTTGTTATATTTGGGTTTTCTTTATCAGTGAAAGCTACTGTCGCTTTTCCATTAATAGCATTTTGTACAACGTGGTAATTTGTAATAACATATCCGTCACTTGTTATTACTACGCCACTACCGCCAGAAGTTCCACCACCACTTACATTGCAAGTAACTGTAACAGTGGAATCTAGTAAATTCTCAGCAATTTTACTAAAAACTAAATTTGCATTATCAATAGTTACATTTTCAGTAATGTTTTTCTTAAAACACCCAGTAAGCAAAATAGCAAGGGTGCTAATAATTAACACAACAATCAACATCAAATATAAAGCTTTATGTTTTTTCATAGTTATTACCCCCTTACTCATTTATAATTTGTTTAATTGCATTACTCTTTACCGCATAAGTAATACCATCTACTACATATTCATTATTATTTGAGCTATCAACTTTTTTCATATAATTAAGTCCAATAAACTCACCCGCTTTGTTAAATAAAATATTGTTTATTAAGCTAAATTCAGTTATTGATGTTCCATATGAATTTAATGTAAAGTTATGTTTATAACTAGGTTCACTAACTACAGAATAAGCTTGAGCTGTAAATGTTGCATTTTCCAAGTCTTGATGTCCTATGCTTTGATAATTATGAACCATAACTTTTGATGATACCATTACAGAATTGACACGCATATAATCATAAGCATTTAAACTTTGAACACCTATTTTATAAGGTTTTGAAAACTCTACACCAAAAAGCAAATCGGCAAGTATTAAATTATCACTATTTGCAAATTTAACCGCTTTCAATTTAACATCTGGTGTCAATAACTCTAACACAGCAAACGCATAATCTGGCACACTATAATCTAGCCTAAATGTTAAGCTACTTTCTTTACCTGCTACTATACCTTTATATGTTATATTTCTGTATTCTCCAGTTTTTGGTACTGCTTGGTAAGGAATAATAACTTCCGTTTCGGATATTGCAACTCCAACAAAAATATAACTATATTGACTATTTGCTTTGCTATCAAGATTTATTGCAGTCGCTTGAGTTTGTATAATAACGCACGATGACAACGCCTCTTCTATAGCATTAGAAATTGTTACTATTCCAATGTCATCCACATTATAACGTCTATTTGTTATTGTACAGCCCGTAAAAGCAAGTAAAGCTAGCGTTAAGATAATCGCCAGCAATACAACTTTTTTAAATTTATTTTTCATTTATCATTGCCTTAACATCATTATATAATTTATCATTAATATGTAATTTCCAAATTTCCGTATGAGTAGCTGTGCCACCAACTGGAATTTCTTGCAATTCAGATAAACTTTCAACCTCAATAAAATCTTTACAAGTATATAATTCCGTTGAACAAGAATAGTCAGCATAGTTACCACAACGATTTGCTTTTGGATAAATCTTTTCAACAAGTTTATCATTACGTATATAATATGCAAGCCCCTCAGTATTCAAAGTACCTATTTTCATTGGTCCTTTGCAGTTTGGGTCTTGACGCATACTTATATATTCTTGACGAATTTTAAGTCTGTCATCAGTAACATCAGTATAAGGCCAAATTACTAAGTTCCTATTAGCTAACAATCCAGTATCCTCTTTTGACATAGGAATAACAGCTATGCCGTTTTTGTTCATTACAGAAAGTGCCCATAATGCAACATTTATTGGTTTATCACCGCAATTGTAAAAGCTATGTTCAATATTAACATCACCATTGTCATTCATAACAACCTTGATTTTCTTACCAATGCCAGTAACTTTATCATTACCACTAAAAAACTCAGCACCACCATCAACCATAGTTACTTGAACTTTGTTGTGGTCAGGTTGATAACTAGACTCATCTTCTGGTGATTTCCATAATCTGTGTCCACCATAGATACGCCATACCTCACCCTTTCCATAGTTTTTGTCCAAAAACTCACTTGGGCGAATGTTTAAGAATTTATCATCAGTATGCATCATATTATCCTCGTCAGTAGAGCCATAAAAAATGATACGTGGACCTAAATCTGTTGTAACACGAATCACAACAGTGCCATTAGAAATTTCTAAACAATTACCGAAATTACTGAAATTTACATTTTTAATACTTACCATTTTACCCCCAATTACACAAATAAAATAAAATTATTTACGCTCATCAGATATACCAAGTAAATAATCACTTGATACACCATAAAAATTAGTCAACTCAATTAGCACTTTGAAACTAGGTTCCTTAAAACCTCTTTCCCAGTTGCTTACGCTTACTTGTGTAACACCCATATAGTTTGCTACATAAGTTTGATTATAACCTTTTTCCTTCCTTAACTGCGATAGTCTATCACAAAACCTCATACAATTTACTCCTATTATTTTTTTTCTTTTGTATTTATACTAACTTAATTAGTTTATACCTTTACAAACTATTATTACATACAATTAAACGTAAAACTTTCTAAAAAGTTTATTTTCTTTATTCTAACACAAATAAATCCATTTTTCAATATGTTTTCAATTATTTTTGTAAAAATTATCAAATTTTTCTTCATCTATCAATAATAAATCATTCAAAATGCTGTCAACATTGATAATTTTCTTACTTTCGTTCAAAATAATTCTAACATCATTTATAACATCTATCATTTTAAAACGGAAATTTTTCAACATTTGATGAATAAATGGAAAAGCAGAAAATATGCTACCTGTACAATTATTTACAGCATAAGCGATTACACCCGCTAAGTCAGTATATTGCATACCTTCCTCAGCACTATCATAATCTATCCCATAACATCTGCCATCTTTTATAATAAAATTATTAAAACTAATATCTTTTACAATATATCCGTCTGCTAATGAATAAAAAATTTGCAGATATACTGAAAGTTCATTTGCAAGCCTAATAAGTCCCTCTTTATTATCACTCATTGTGTAAAGTTCAAACTTATCTTTTAGCAAATCACCCTCAATATACTCATAAATGATATAATCTTCACCAAGTTCCAAAATCTTTGGTGCATATCCAGAGATAGATAGTTGATTTAAAATTGTAGTTTCAATATTTAATGTAGCTGAGTCTTGATACCTTTTAACAACCACATTAACACCGTCACTATTTTTCGCAAGGCAAACTTTATTACTCGTTCGGCTCAATTGTTTTATAATTTTTAATTCCATAAGTCCCCTAAATGATTATGCTAAATACATTTTTTTACCACTAGTGTCTATTTTAACAAATTTGTACAATTTAAGCAAGCAAAAAATCGGTTATTTTATATAAATTTCAGTTTATGCTAAGAATAAATCAAAACAAATTGTAAATACTATTAAAAATACAATGTTTTTACTTATAAGGAGGAAATATGAAAGGTTTAAAATGTACAACTAGCAACTGCGAATTTAATGAAGGTTTTCACTGCAAAGCTGGTGTAGTTAATATTGACAAAAGAGGTAATTGTATTACAAGAATCAAAAGAGAAAATGGTGTAATTGAACAAGAATTTGTCAATATGGAGGTTTCAAGCGAATTTAACTATTCTGACAATGAGGACACATTAATCAAATGTAATAGCACAGAGTGTAGCTATAATAAATGTTTTAAATGCTCTGCAGACTTTGTAAATGTTGGCGAAAAAATGCTTGCAACAAAATGCAAAACTAGAACAAAGGAATAATTTGGGGTTTAATTAATAATTATATAGAGAAGCTTTATTAAATTATTTATATACCACATAAGTATAAAAGAATGCTATTAGTGTTTTAATAAGTTATTAAATAAAATTAGTTTTACTCTAATAAATAATCATAAAAAAATCAAAACTGCAGGGACACTGCAGTTTTTTTATAACATTATTGATTTGTAATTATATCAGCATATACTTTAATGTTAAATTTTATAGTTTACAATACTTTTACTTTAGCGTTTAATTTTTAATTTAAACGCACACATTTTGTGTTAAACTATTACTTTCATAACATATATTTTTTGGTTAATACCCTCAAATTTTTAATTTACTACCGATTTTTGATAGGTTTTTACAAGGATTTTAAATTTTTCTATGTTTAAGCAAACAAAATAAAGATGTGTCCTCATACAAATATCAATGCTACAATTAAATTAACAATTTAATTAATTTATCAAGCTAAATCTTGTTCTCCTCCCCCAACATTATCATTAATATCTGGTACATTAGGAGTTTCCTCTTCCCATTCTGTAGGTATAGTAACTGGTACAATTGTATTTGTAAGTTTAATATTACCGCTTACTTCAATAGTTTCATCTTGATTAGTTTCTTCATTTTTAATAGTAGTTTTTAATTCAAAGCTTGTAAGTTTTCCGCCCTCGTATAAATATTTTGGTTCGTCCTTACTTGCGTCTTCATTTTTTGTTTGAGTGTTACCAGTAGTGTTAATTGTAACATTAATTACAACATCTTTTGTTTTTACTTGCATTGTTTTTAATGTTTCTTTAATTTGTCCTAACATTTTGAATATTTCTGCAAGTTCTGTTGGTAAACTGCTTGTATCAAAGCTATCCAAACCATCTAAAGTTTTTATAATCTCACCAATAAACGCATCAACCTTTATGCCAAAAGTATATTTTACATCATAAGTCTTTCCATTTTTAACCGGTGCAATGATAAATGTACTCTCATCAATAGAGTTTGCTAGTAATGGCAAAATCAAATCCTTTGCCATAGTAATTGTCTCTTTTAAATCAACTTTTGCATCAGTAAGACTAGGCAAGAAAATTTCAGTATTTTTTGTAGTTTTTCCATCCTTATTTGTTAAATAAACTGCCTCAGTATCAATTATAATCTCATAAGAATCAGCTAGTACACCATTATCTTTTTTCACCATTTTAAGGCTAAGTGCATTTTTAGAATTTGCTTTTGTAGATAGACCACCCTTTATACTCAAAGTTGATTCAGAAGTTCCCTCTTTAGCTGTAAGATTTAGGTCAATACCCAAAGTATCACTGCTTACACTAAAATTCTCTTTTGTCCAAGAATTCCAAATTTCACTAAGTGTAGTTTGCTTATCAACAACGGCAAATGGCTCTATTTCTTTATTACAGCCGACTAAAGCTAATGTCATAGCACAAACTAGCAAAATTGTCACACATATAAAACTAATTTTCTTTTTCATATTTCACCTCTATAAATAATTTAATTAAAAATATCCTTAAATCAATTCTAGCTATTTAATTATACCATACTTATTATATAATTGCAATACTAATATTAGTTATTTTGTCAACTAATCAATGCTCTGTTATTTTGATTCTAAATATTATTGTAGAATTTAATAAAATTCTTTACTTTTTTTAGAAAAATGTGGTATAATAATTTGTATATGCAAATACATCTAAATTTGCAACAATTAAAAACTTATTACATTACAAGGCATATGAAAATATTTGAACAAATTAAAAACACTTTTCGCTTATCATTGTACTCACCTCTCTATGTACTATTATGCGGAGTTATAACCTATTTTACTTGGGCAATTGGCAACAGCTTACTTGGTATGGCTTTGCTTATGCTCATTGCTTGCATTGTACTAATAATAAGTGAAGATATATTACCAGTTTTGCCTTGTCTAATGTATATACTAATGACTACCTCTGACAATAACATTCTTAACGAGGACAAGACTTGGCCTGTAATGATTGTGCTTGCTATATTGTTGATTGGTGCTTTCATTTCACACTTAATAAGCTATCCTATAAAATTTAAGCAACATAAACTTACCTACCCACTAATTGCTGTTTCAGTCGCATTGCTTACTGGCGGAGTAGGTTATTTAAGTAGTACTCAATATATAAAAGGTGGGATTTTTATTCTAACCTTAGGTCCTTGTTTACTACTACTTTATTATTTAATTAGAGTTTATACTCGTCCACCTAAAGAAGTTAATTACAAAAAATATATTTGTTATATAATGTTAGTGCTAGGTTTATTAATGGTGGCACAAATGTTCACACATTTTCATAGAGTTGATAAACCTCTTTGGGAAATTTTGCGTACAGATGTTATCAATGTTGGTTGGGGTAATAGAAATGGTCTTTCATCTTTGATTGCTATATCCGCACCTTGTTGTTTTTATTTAGGTTTTTCAAGTAAAAGGTACGCTTGGTTATTTTACAGCATAGGTCTATTGTTGTATTCAATGGTATTTATTACATTTTGTAGAGGTGCAATTTTATCTGTAATAATCACATTTCCTATTTTTCTAATTTACTCTTTTGCAAAAGGTGCTAATCGTTCCCAATTGCTTATATCCATCTGCTCAGTAGCGATTGTTATATCAATATTTGCACTCATTTTTAAAGAAGAAGTTGCTCTTGCAATTGACAGAGTTTTAAATATGACTCTAACCTCTAGCGGTAGAAATGAACTTTTTGATGAAGCATTGATTTGTTTTTTAGCAAATCCAATGTTTGGCGTAGGAATGGGTTACACTGGCAACAACTTCAATGTGCCAGACTTTTGTATATATTGGTATCATAGTACACCTTTACAAATTATTGCAAGTATGGGTGTTATTGGAATAATTGCCTATGTATATTTTTATTTTGTGCGTGGCAAAATAATGTTTAGCAACTTAAAACGATTTAATATAGCATTATCTATAGGAATTATAGCTTTTGAGCTTCAATCTTTTGTTGATAATTTAACATTTACGCCATTCCCTTATATGCTTATAATAATTGTTTTAACTGCAATGTTAGAACATAACAATTCTGTTGAAAACAAAACATTTATGCAATCTATTATTGTGTAAGCTACGCACTAATTTTACATTTAAATTTTATTCTCAAAAAAATAACACCTTGCCATACTGCAAGGTATTATTTTTTATATTTATTATTTATATCCATTAATTATTATATTTTTATCTAATTATTAGTAGTTAATTATTATGTGTTTTCTAATTTTATCAAGTCGTTTTTTTAATACTCTTATTAAGTCCAATTATGTTCAAAACAATTGACTTATGTTAAATTAAACTTAATTTTTATATTATTTTACTTAAATGTATGTTCTGTATTCAACTATATTTTTCCGTTTTAACTGACCTATTAAACAATGACGCTAAAGTATCCTTCAAGTTTGCTTTTTCAAAAATTATTTGATATACGGCTTCAGTTATTGGCATATCTACATTTAATTGCAACGCTTTTTTATATACAGCTTCTGAAGTTTTTACACCCTCTGCCAGTTTATCAAACGGCAAACCTAAAGCTAATTTTTCACCAAAATTACGGTTATTTGAATACTTAGAAAACAAAGTCGTTTCATAATCGCCTAAATGCGTTAAGCCATAGGCAGTATAACCATCTCCGCCCATTGCTGTTATAAACTTTGATACCTCAAAAGCCCCCCTAACCATAAGCGGTCCTTTCATTGCACTATATCCCAAGCCGTCTAAAACTCCAGCACAAATGCCCATAATATTTTTACAAGCAGCACCTATCTCATTGCCAATAATGTCATCACCATAATAAAACCTAATCAACTCACTAGCCAAATTATCAACTAATAAATATGTCAATTCCTTATTATAGCTATCAATAGTCATACAATTAGGGATGTTGCGTGTAAAGTCTTGTATATGTCCAGGCCCTAACCAAACTGCAATATTGTTTTTGTCAACCCCCTCTTCAATACATACCTCTGTCAATCTCTTGCCACTAGGTGTTTCCAACCCTTTCATACAAAGAATAATTTTTTTATCTGCAATGTTATAATTTGCAACTATATCACGCACAAATTCCCTCAAATTTTGAGAAGATATACTAATTATAATAATTTCAGCAAAATCAATAGCTTCAGTAAGATTACTTGTCAAAATAATTTTATCATTAAGACTGACATATTCATTTTTTCTTGTACTTTGCAAATTTTGGAATGCGTTACTTGACGCTCGGCCATACAAACAAGTATCATAACCTTTTTTATCAGATAAATACCAACTTATAAATGAACCCCAACGTCCACAACCTAACACAGAAAATTTCATAATATTTCCCTTTAATACAACCAATTTTTTTGTTTTTTATATGTTAAAATAATTGTAACACATTTTACCAAAATTTGCAAGAACTTATTTTAAATTCATTTCCGCTTTTATCTCTTTTATTCGCTGAGCATTTATCAATGCTTGTTTGTCCCATTCAGCAATATTATGATGACATTGTATCTCAAGCCTTTCACACCTCAAATGCTCATTGATAACCTTGTCATAATCTTGAAACCAATCCTCAATAGCTTGCATTTCATTAGCTAAATTTATCAAATAGTCACGATTTTTGATGTGTTTTTTATAACTTTTCTCGTCATAAACTATCTTATTATTAACTATTTTTGCAAACATTAATTTGCTTCTATCTATGTCAAAATCCTCATCCAAAAACCCTGCTTTTTTTACTGAACTTATCTCAATCACTTTGCTATCTTTATTAACTTTTATAAACATATTATTCCTCCAAAATTATAAAATCATAATCGTATCTATTGTCTTCACCAGATTCCATTGCTTCAACATATATATCATAAATTTCACCAGCTGTAACTTGATTTACTAATGTAACAGTCGTTACCTCATTTATCCTTGCGTCATTTGCAGCCATATTTTTATCGCTAAATTTTCTTGAGCGAATACCCAATTTTTTAACTTGAACACCTAAATAAATCGTTGAAATAGTAAGTATTAGTTTTCCACTAACTGGTATATCTATAAAGCCAATCTTAGCAAACCCCGAACCTGTTGTATACATAGACGAACCGCTTTCCCTATATATTCTCTTACCAAATCTATTATTAATGTATTTAGAGTTATAAATTCCCAATTCAGTTTCATTAAACTCGTTTGCTACATTTTCCAGTTTAACTGTACTATTCTCTAATGTCGCAATTTTTTCCACTGAGGAGTCAATTGTTGTGCCGTGTTCACCTAATGTGGTGTTTACAGAACTAATTTCACTATCAATTAGATTTTTATAATTTGACATTGTGTTATTCACTAAATCAAATGCCTCATTTACTTTATCACCAACCAAATTAGGTATAGTGTTAAGCTTAATTTGCAATTCGTCAATAGCATTTTCAACCTTTCCAACCACTGTCAAAGCATAGTCAAAAAAGTCTTGTTTATCCTCATTATCCAAAGCTACTGAAGCAAGTATAGACTCTTTTATTACAAATAGTGGGTCTCTAGCAATAAGTGAACGGCTAAGCAAACTTTCCTCCTCTATAGACATAATCACCATTTGAACATATACCTCGCCAGTATATTCTGTGATACCACGTGGCAAAATTACCTCATATTCCTTGTCTGCAATACGCACTAGTCTTTGACTAATATATTTCACATTGCGAGGGCAAGAAAATTCCAAATAATAATTTACCCCGTCCATTTCTTCCTCTAAACTTACAGTAACCCTAATTTTTCCACAATCTTGCGGAACGTCTTGAGTTTCTGCTTGCAAAACGCCATTTTTAAAATACTTTATCATAAAAACTCCTTTTTATTTTTATGCTATCACAGCTAAATATAATTACAATATTTTTATGACAAAATTCTTTCCTATCAAATACTCAAATTGATATTAATCTTATATTGTAAATATTAAATAATAACATATTACATTTTTAAAAATTACAGTCTTATATACTTATTGTGTATCATTTTGTGATGATTTTATTAATGATACCATCAATCTAAAAATTGATATATCATTTTTATATTTTAGTATTTTTAATTTAATAATCATAATAAATAAAATTACCTATTAAAAAGATTTGGCACTTAAAACTAAAAAGACATTATTTAATCAAGCAAAATTTAAAAATTTATCAACTAAATACAAATTATAAATTAATTCAATTTTATAACACCAATTAATAGCTAACATATTAAAAAACAACAAGATACCAATTGGTATCTTGTTTGTTTAATATCTTTTTATATTAGATTTTTTATAAAAATTTAATATATAATCTAGTTTGTTTTTTTTATCAAATAAAATCTGATATATCTAGTCTGCCACAAGCTGTTTCCCACAATAGTTGTGCGTCTGAATTTGTTGCTAACTTACCCTTGTTTAGTATTAATGATGCTAGCTTTGCCTCTATCCTTATATTTTCAAACACCTCTTTGTCATTTACTATTTGTCTTATTACATTTACGTCTGCGGTGTTTACCTTGCCGTCCCCAGTTATATCACCTAATACAGATAAATAGATTTCCTCTGTTTGCTCATCTTCGTGATTTACTACTACTCTCCAACCTGTTCCTATTGGCATTTCGTTTTTATCTCTTAACAAGCTTTCATTTATTCCACTTGCTACAGCTCCATTCTCTATTATTGCTTTACTTCCATTGTATATAGATATTTGATTACTTTCTACCTTCAAGTTTTCCATAAACTCAAATACTGTTGTATTTGGGGCTATATTACCAATTATCAACTTGTTATCATTATTATTACTTATTACTTCACTATCGTTTG
>CAJTNA010000006.1 GCA_910577845.1 uncultured Christensenella sp.
ATACAAATTATATGGGAAGTAGTTTGTGGTAGAGTAGATATTAATGACTTTATTTAATATAAAAAGAAAATAAATTTAATGATTTTAGGTAGGCTTACTCGAACGCTAAAAAATGCAATTACGTAAGCCAACCTAAATTGTGCTTTGGTTAAGTTTTATGAAATATTAATTATAAAATTTTTGTTGTATGAATATTAAAAAGTTTATTTGATTATAAATGAAATAAGTTATGTAATTTTATTTATTAAATGTAAACACTATTTGCTATCTATTTTAAGCCAACTATTGGCTTGAAAGTTTAATTAACTACTATTAAAACAACAGCCTAAAATTTTTAATTTTAGGCTGTTAAGTTTTTTGTAAAGTCATAATTTTGTAAAAAGTCGATTTTTTAAAAATACCCACCGAAAATCGGGGGTATTTTATTGATAACAAGTTAAATTAGGTAAATATATGGTGCGTAGAATACAAATATCTATGTACATTTTAAACTAAGTTAAGCTAAGTTAATGTAATTTTTATGTTAACTTTAAATATCCATTTTACAAAATACAAACGTAAAACTTGACATTTTTATACAAATAGTAAGATAATAATACTGTTAAATGTACATAGATATTTGTATTTTATGTATTAGATTTTTAAATATAATTAGACATAATATTAAAACGCAAAGTATTGACAAGATATGGTAAATAGGTGTAAAATGATTGTATGGAAAATTTATTTGAATGCTTAGAAAATACAAACAAATTAGCACCTCTTGCTGAGAGAATGAGGCCTACAGACTTGGATAGTTTTGTAGGGCAAAGTCACATTGCAAGTAAAGGAAAGTTGTTAAGGCGTGCAATTGCAGCGGACAATTTGGGTAGTTGCATATTTTATGGACCTCCAGGGTGTGGAAAAACTACTCTTGCTAATATTATTGCGAACACTACAAAAGCTGATTTTGTTAGATTAAATGCAGTATCAAGTGGTGTTGCGGAGGCAAAGAAAGTTATTGAGGACGCAAAAGAACGCTTGCAAATGTATGGCAAAAAAACTTATTTAATGTTGGATGAGTGTCATCGTTGGAATAAGGCTCAATCTGATTCTGTACTTGCTGGTATTGAACAAGGGTATATTATTTTTATAGGTTCCACTACGGAAAACCCTTTTATTTCAATGACAAGGGCTATTGTTTCAAGATGTAGGATATTTGAATTTAAAAAATTGACCTCTGAGGATATTAGAGGAGCGTTGGTTAAGGCAATTAATGACAAGGAAAACGGGCTTGGTAATTATGACATTTCCATATCCGATACTGCACTTGGTCATATAGTGTGGGCAAGTGACGGAGATTTGCGTACTGCTTACAATGCGTTGGAGCTTGCAGTTGTTACTACCAATCCAAATAGTAGTGGGCAAATCGTTATAGATAAGGACATAGCAGAAGAGTCAATTCAAAAGAAAGCGTTGTCTATTGATGAGTCAATGTATTATGATATGTTAAGTGCATTTTGTAAAAGCTTGCGTGGCAGTGATTCGGACGCAGCAGTGTATTGGGCGATTAGGTTGATTGAAAGCGGTTGTGACCCTATGTTGATTGCTAGGCGTTTGATAGCTCATAGTGCGGAGGATGTTGGTATGGCAGACCCAATGGCACAAGTTATGGCTACTTCAGCAATGTTTGCTATACAAAATATTGGTATGCCAGAAGGTAGATTGCCACTTGTAAATAGTATAATTTATGTATGTGAGGCAAGCAAGTCGAATAGTGTGGTAAACGCTTTGGATAAAGCAGTAGAGCTTGTGAACCAAAGCAAAGATGATATTGTTCCGTTGCATTTGAGAGATGCGAACTTTAAACTTGAAAAAGTGCAAGGATATAAATATCCGCATTCTTTTGGTGGTTGGGTGGAACAACAATATTTACCAGATAGTTTAAAAGACGAAATAATATATTCACCATCTAAAAATGGCAGAGAAGCTAATTTAATAAGAGCAAAAATAGTAAAAAGAAATAAAGGCTGATAGGAGGCTAATATGATAAAAATTAATAATTTATCAAAGCGTTACAAAAATAGTGCGAACTTAGCAGTTGAAAACTTGAGTTTAACCATAAATGATGGTGAGGTTTTCGGCTTTATTGGTGCTAATGGTGCTGGTAAATCAACAACTATAAAGTGTTTAACTGGTATTTTACCTTATACTGATGGGCAAATTGAGATTGCTGGGTTTGACCTCGCAAAAGACCCTATTAGTGCTAAGAAAAATATAGGTTATGTTTCTGATAATCATAGTGTATATGACAAGTTGTCTGGTCGTGAATATGTTAATTTTCTTGCAAATGTTTATGGCGTTAGTAAAGAAATGCGTGATAAAAGACTAAATGAATTGGCAATTAGGTTTGATTTGCAAGACAAGTTAGATAATTCAATTAAGTCATATTCACACGGAATGAAACAAAAAATTTGTGTTATTGGTGCATTGATTCACGAACCTAAAGTATGGATACTTGATGAACCTTTAACTGGACTTGACCCAAAATCTGCTAAAGAGTTAAAAGGTTTAATGCGTGAGCATTGTGAAAAGGGGAATGTTGTATTTTTCTCATCACACGTGCTTGAAGTTGTGGAAAAGTTGTGTGATAGAATTGCTATAATAAAGTCGGGTAAGATTATTGCTACATTTACTATGAGTGAACTTGAGGAGAAACAACAAGGCAAGACTCTTGAGGATATTTTCTTGGAGTTAACTGCAGATAATGTTGCGGTGCCTACTGCTTTGAATAATGTTGTTGGAACACAATTAGGAAGTAGCTGTGATGAAAAAGCTGATAGTAAAGCTAGCGAAAATTTGACAAATAAAGCTGTTGAATCGGTTCAAAATAATAGCGAACAAGGTAAAGAAATAATTGACGATAGTGAAAATAAAGCGTCAAAAATCGATACTAATTTGGTAAATAGTGACGAAAAGTCAGCTGAGCCAGAGCAAGATAAACAATAATTGAGAGGTAGATTATGACTAGAGCATTTTTACCACTTTTTACAAACAACCTTAGGGTTATGTTTGGTTTAAGTAAAGATTACAAAGAAAAACGTAAACAAATTATGATTTATGTGGCACTATGTGTTTTAGTGTTGCCAATGTTGGTGTTATTGAGTGTAGGCGTTTATTATCTTGCAAAGAATTCGGATATTGTTATGCTTACCTCTTTGATATCTAGTATTATGTTTGCAAGCGAGATTATAGTTTTGTTTTTTGGAGTGATGTCGGCATTATCATTGCTTTTCTTTTCAAAGGATACAGAGATGTTGTTGGCACTACCTGCAACGGGACTTGATATATTTGTGTCTAAGTTTGTTACATTGTATTTGGTACATTTGGGTTTGGCATTGCTTATCCAACTACCAGTTATTTTGGTTTTGGGAATAGGTGCATCTATAAAAAGCGTAGCGTATTATACGATTGGCTTTATTGGTAGTTTGTTAACGCCATTTATACCATTGTTTATCATTGCAATTATTGCTGTGCCATTAGGATATGTAGTAAGTTATTTTAAACGTAATAATATTGTTGGTACAATAGTTGTGTTATTGTTGTTTGGTGGTTTTTTTGCGGGATATTACTATTTGATTTTTGCTATTCAAGGTACTGCTACAGATGGCAATATAAATATGGAAAGTATGAAAGTTGCTATGGATATAATGTCTTATATTGTTTATCCTAATACATTTATTGCTACTTCTATGTTGACTACTGGGGTTGAGTCATTGAAAAATTTTGGAATATTCTTTGCAATAATTGCAGGACTTGCAATTATATCTATTGGTTTGTCAGCTGTACTTTACAAGCGTAGTGCAAGGAGTGGATTAGAGACAAGTGTTAAAAAGAATGGCAAGAAAAAGGAAAATGAAATTGTTAGTGTAGACAAATCTTTGATTGCAAGAGATTTTAAAAGCTGTATGGGTGAAACTGCTAGTGCATTTAACTATTTGTTAGGGTTAGTATTAGCACCAATTGTTATGGTAATGTTGAGTGTTGTGTATGGACAAGGGGCTTATCCTAATGGTGTTGTTAGTTCTTGTGCATCAATAATTGCTACAATGTTTAGTTGCTGTATGAACTATTTTGCGATAGTTGCTTTTTCTAGAGAAGGAAGACAAATGGATGTGCTTAGAATGTTGCCAGTAGCTAATCGCAAAATTATCAATCAAAAAATTGGACTTGCAATGTGTTACACAGTTGTTATTAATATAATTTTAATAATAAGTATGATTATTGCAAGATTACATTATATAACTATAATAATGTTAACAGTTATTGTAATATTAGGTGGATTAGCTACAAATGTTCTTTGTATCTACTATGATTTAAAAAATCCTAATTTCACTTGGAATAATACAAAAGAGTTGTTTAAAAATAATTCAAAAACATTAATGGCTATGTTGTTTGGCTTGCCTTTGGTATTGGTTTCATTTGTTGGTTCATTAATAAGTAGTGTGGTGTTTGCTGATTATTTTAAAAATGATATAATCTCAAATATTGTGGGGTTAGTACCAGCTTTATTGCTTGCAATTATATATGTAGGCGTGGCATTGCAAGTATATTATCCTAAACTTGATAAATTATATGAATGTCTTGAGATTTAATGGGGAATAATATGAATAGAATAATGGCATTAGATTTTGGCGATGCACGCATTGGTATTGCGATGAGTGATATTATGAAAATAATCGCCAATGGTTATGAAACTTATAAACGTACAAGTGAGGATAAGGACTTGGCATATATTGCAAGTCTAGTAAAGCCTAATTTAGTGGATGAGATAGTTTTTGGACTGCCTGTTAATATGGACGGAACAGAGGGGGACAGAGCAATAAAGACTAGAGAGTTTGCAATCAAGCTTGGGGAGTTGTTGCAAGGGATTAAAATTTCTTTCCAAGACGAAAGGCTAACTACTGTTACTGGCGAGAGAATGTTGATTGAAGCTGGTGTAAGGAGAGAAAAGCGTAAAGGTGTTATAGACAAAATAGCAGCAACAATCATATTGCAACAATATTTAGATTGTAAAAGATAACACTTTTTTAAATAATAGTCAAAATTTAGGCGGATACAAAAAATTATTTGTCTAAAATTTACATATTTTTAAAAAATGTATTGACATTATTTGGTAATTATAATACAATTTAACTATGAAGCTATTAAATATAATAGTTACAAGGAGGATTATCTATGGCTGATATTAAAGACGAAATGCTTGAGGAAGAGTGTGACATTATTACATTGGTAGATATGGATGGTAAAGATGTAGATTTTTATCACGTTGCTACTATTGATTATAAAGATAAATGGTATATTTTCTTGCAACCAGTTGAGCCAATTGACGGCATTGCAGAAGATGAGGTTATTATTTACGAGCTTGGTGTTGACGAGGAAGGCGATGACAAGTTTATTCCAATTGAGGATGAGAATTTGTTGAATGAAGTATTTAATGAGTACTTGAAAGAGGCAGAGGAAGAAGGTTTCTGCGATTGTGACGATTGCGATGACGATTGTGACTGCGGTTGCAATGGTTGTAAACTAGGCGAGTGCGACTAATAACTTATATTATCTAACTATAGAATGTAGGGTTATTTTGAAAAAGCTATGTTAATTAAAACTTGCTTTATATATTTGTATTAAAACAAAGTTTTATTTATAAAACGTGTTATAATTAATAAAATTTAATCTACCCACAAAACAAAAGTTTTGTGGGTAAAAATCATATTTAAAAGGTGTATATTATGACTTTAGAGGAATTGAAACAACAAGTAAGGTCAGGTGCGTTGTATACTTGTGATGATGACGAACTAGTTTTAGACCAGTTAAAATATCTACAACGTTTATATAAGTATAATAAAACTAAACCATTACAACAAAAGAAAAGAGAAAAATTGCTTAAGCAAATGTTTGCTGAGATAGGTGAGGACTGTTATATTGAACCGCCATTCCGTAGTAATTGGGGTGGTAGTAATGTTCATTTTGGTAAAAATGTATATGCAAATTTCAACTTGACTTTGGTAGATGATGCGGATATATATGTTGGTGATTATACAATGTTTGGCCCAAATGTTATTGTATGCACGGCGGGACACCCTATAAATGCTAAGCTTAGGAAACAAGTATATGAGTTTAATATACCTATCCATATTGGTAAAAATGTTTGGATTGGTGCAAATTGTGTCATTTTGCCAGGTGTTAGTATTGGTGATAATTCTGTAATAGGTGCGGGTAGTATTGTGACAAAGGATATCCCATCAAATGTGGTGGCTTTTGGTACACCTTGCAGAGTGCAAAGAGAAATATGTGAGAATGATGACAAGTTTTATTTTAAAGACTTACAAATAAACCCAGAACTTTTAAAATAACTTATATTGTAAAGTTTAATTTTAATTGTGCTGTAATAAGTAAAATCAAGTTATAATATGCTATATAAAACTTAGTATAATTAGTTAAATTTTAAATCTAAGACTTTTATAAAAAACGCTTTAATATTTGTAGTAAGATAAATTTTTGCCTTTTTAGAATGGTAAAACACTTTTATTTATGGCTATTTGAGTAGTGATTTTATATGGTAAAGTTTTGTTTTTATTTTTAAAATTCACCTCCTAATATTGGTATTTAATTCGTATTTTGGTTTAAATTATTGACATATAATAAAAATAATGTTAAAATTATAATGTAGTTAGGAGGGGTTTATGAAAAAAGTCAATAATGATAAAGACGATTTATTTGCTTCTTTTTTACCAGACCGTGTGAAAGATGAACCCAACGAAAATCTTAAAAAAGATAAAAAGTTATTTACTATAATTTTTATTGTAATTTGCACTTTATTATTAGTTGGCAATTTGATTGCAATGATAATCAACTTTGCCACTTTGGATATTAGGAATGGACTTTTATCTTTATTTGTAGGTTTTATTAATTGTGCTATAAGTATATTTTTACTTGGTTTGCTAATTGTTATGTCACACAATATTTCAAAAATGACAAGAGCAACAATGTTTATTTGTAGCAAATTAATGAGGGACGAAAAAAGATTTTTAGAAGCAGAGCAAAAGAAAAAGAAAGCTGAACAAGAAGAAAATTCTGAAGAAGAGATTGAAAAAGAAACTGAAGAGGGTAGTAAAATCGAAAGACAAATAGACGAACACGAAGGGAGTGAAGAACTTGCGATTGAAGGTGTAGTTTTTAGGTCTGAGGGTGATACTGAATTAGACACAGAGGGAATTTAAAATATTGTAATAGACTAAACAATGAGTTTTTAGATTGTTGAGGAAATTTATTGCATTTTTTTAAATTTAGAAAATTAAAGATAAAGTACAATAGAAATTGAATTGAACAGCCACCCCCGCAAGCCGAAAGGTTTTGTGGGGGTAGTTTTAATTTTGTAAATTTTGGGTATAATTATTTAAAATGCTTTGCTTGTAATTTAAGTTAAATATGGTAAGATAAAATTTAGATATCATATAACCTATCTGTAAGTTGCTCAATAATGATTTTTAATAATAAGTTATAAGCAACTAATTAAATCAATAAAAGTAATAAAGCATCTTTAATTAACATTTTAGCAAAAAAAACATTGATAGAATTTTAATTGGAGTTTTATATTAGTATTTAAAAAGAGTTGTATTATTTTCAAAGCTAATAAATAAAATGTGATTTACGAGGATAATTCGTTTATCTTTGTTTAATATAAAATTGATTTCCATTAAGTTGATTCTATTAGGGTAAACTTAATAGATTTAAATTTATAGCTTATTAATTTACTAATGATTAATTTATATTGCTAATCAAGTTAAAAATTTAAATATTAGATTATAAACCAATTTAGAAATACAATTATTTAATTAACAAGTGGATTATATAGTAATATATTGGCTAAAAATGCAATATTTTTTATAGTTTTAAAAATATTTTTTATAAATAATTCAGCTATAAAGTTTTTTTGCTTAAAGGTCCAGAATGTTAGAAAATTACATAAAAATTTGTGAGGTGAAATAATGAATAAGATGGATTTTGCAAAGAAAAGAGCAGAACTTTTGCAAGGAACGCCAGTAAGACTGCAAGTTAATGAAGGACGTAACAGATATGTGTACTATGATGGTGTAATTAAAGATTTATATCCTTATGTATTTACTTTTATTGCAGTTTTGTATGGAAAAGAAAGGCTTTTATCTTTTAGTTATGTTGATTTAATGACAAAAAGAATAAAAATTTTTCCGCCGGCTACAGATAAACAAGAAGAAAATCAAAATCTTTTGTCATAATTTATAGCTCCATATAATAAATTAGTATAGGTAAAAGGTGCCGTCAATTTATATTATGGAGGATTTATGGATAATATTGATATTTTAATGAATGATTATGCACGTGAGTTTGGTAGTGGTACTGCAACTGTTGAGTGCAATATTGAAAGTGCTACAAAAGGTGGGGTAGGAAAACTTTTGTCTGTTTCTGCAAATGTGAAAAGTGCTCAAGTGGACAAGAGTGGCGACACCGCAAAAATTATGGCTACATTAAATTGCAAAGTAATGTTTTTAAACAAAGCAGGTGAGTTTGACAGCTTTGATTACTTATGCGACTTTACAGGAGCTATCAATGGTAATGATAATTTAAGTTTGCAAGACTTTAATCACTTATGGGCAGTATGTGGTGTTGCTGATATTGATAGCGGTGTTGCGGGCGAAATGATAAAAATTCAAAGCGTTGTTAATATCAAAATATTTGGTATTTACACTGCTAAATGTGAGATTTTGACTGATATGCCAGAAAATGTTGTAAGCAAAAAGTGCGATGTTGTGACTCAAACTTTGATTAATATTACAGAGCAAAATATTGAGCTTGAGGAGAGTTTTGATACAGGGTGTACTGTTGAAAAAATATTATATTCTGATGTTACTGCAATGGTAAATAACGCTAAAACTATGGACGGCAAATGTTTGGTAAGTGGTAATATATGCGGTAATATTAGCTATTTGAGCGAGGGCGTTGTTACTTGTAAAAACTTCAATACACCTTTTTCAGAGGAAATTGAAACAAGTGGTATGCTTGAGGACGATAAGGCAAATGTTTTTGTAAAAGCAACTGATTGTAAGATTGTTTTGACAGGTATGGAGGGGGACAATGTTATCTTATTGCAAGTTGCAGTAAGTGTTAGAATTGACAACTTCCGCTTAGAGGAAAAACAAGTTGTTAGTGATGTATTCCTTGCGGATTATGAGATTGAAACAGAACAAGATTGTTGCAAATACAATGTAATGGATAAGACATATAACTTATTTGATAAGATAGTTGGTAATGCTACTGTTGGTGATGATATGGTTGCAGTGTCTAAAGTTATTTGTACAAGTTTAAGCAGAAATATTATTGTTAATACATACTACGATGAGGGTAAAATTGTAGTTGAGGGTGTGCTTGCAGTTAATTTAGTTTACTTGAATATTGAGGGTAATACTCAAAGTATTCTTATTGAATTGCCATATAGCTTACAATTTGACGAAGTTATGGAATGTACAAACAAATTGTTGTGTGCTGAGGCTATTGTTGATAATCTATACGCTAAAGTAAAACGTGATAGAGAGTTTGAGGTTACTGCAAACATTAGCATTACAGTAACTGCAGATAGTCCTATTGAGTGCAAGACAATTAAAGCTGTAACAGTGACAGATATTAAAAAATGCAATAGCTACAGCATTGTAATTTATAACTGTAAAGAGGGTGATGAGCTTTGGGATGTTGCAAAAGCAATTGGTGCATCGATGGAACAAATTGTAGCACAAAATAATGATTTACAAGGTGACCTTGCTGGCAGAAAAATTGTATATTACAGACAAATAAACTGCTGAAAATCGGTACTAAATAGTTGAAAATATTGATTTTAGCTTAAAAATGATATAATACAAAAACTAATAGGGGTAAGTCCTTGTTAGTTTTGTTTGTTTTCTGTAGAGCTAAATATTAAAATATTTTGCAATAATTGTTGCCAAGGTGCTATCAAAGTGATAAAATAAATATATGGATAAATTAAAGGTAAGAGTTAATGCAAAACTTAATATGACTTTAGATGTTGTAGGTAACTTTGGCAGAGGTTATCACAATTTGGATATGACAATGATATCAATTGGCGTTTTTGATATAGTGGAGGTCTGCAAGGCAGATACAATATCTGTTTTTATGGATTATAAAGAATGTGACGAAAGTAATACTGCGTACAAAGTAGCCAAAATTTGTAATGAGGAATATGGTTTGCCACCCGTTAAAATTGAGATTGTAAAAGGAATACCTTTTGGTGGTGGGTTAGGTGGGTCATCCGCAGATGCGAGTGCAACACTTTATTGTATGCAAAAGTTGTTTGGCTTAAGCGATAGTAATGCTAAGCTAATTGCTACAAGAGTTGGTTCTGATGTCAATTTTATGTTAAAAGGTGGTTTTTGCAGAGTGACTGGTAAAGGTGATGATTTATCACCTTTGCCTTTTAAAGAATATTCTCTTGTAGTGGCTAAGAGTAAAACATCTGCTGTTACTAAAGAGGTGTTTGATAATTTTGATAAAATCGGTGTAGTAACAGACTTCACTAAGAAGTTTGTAAATGCTTTAGGTAATGGTAGTGAATTGCAATTTATTGGCAATGGATTGCAGAGTGTGACGCAATCACTTTGTGAGGATATGACGAAAGTTATTGAGGTGTTAAGTAAGTATAGTCATTATGTTTGTATGAGTGGTAGTGGTACTTGTGTTTTTGCCATTATGGAAAATATGAATGATGCAAACTTGCTTGCAGATAGGTTAAAGGTTAAAATGAATTATATAAAGGCTTGTACAACTTTACCTTATGGTATAAAAGAGTGTTGATAAAGGGCTTAAATTTGACGAAAAATGCAAATTATTACTTAAAATGCAAAAAAAATCACTTTGTTGCAGTATTTTTATAGATATTGCAACTATTTTTTTATTAAAACACTTGATTTATATTTATTTTTATATTATAATGCTAGTATGTCAAATTAAAATCGGAGGAGTATGTTTATGAAACATATCAATACTATTGTAAATAAGGGTATGAAAAAAAGTGGAAATATCGGTTGTGGAGAGTGCCAATCAAGCTGTCAATCTGCTTGCAAAACAAGCTGTACAGTTGGTAATCAATCTTGCAGACACCAAGACGAAAGAATTAATACAGCTAAAAAACCTTTAATCTAATTAATAATGGTACATTGCTTTAAATATAATCACAAGGGAAGAGAGTATCATTTTCTTTGGGATGTGGAAAGCGGAAGTTTGCATAATGTTGATAAGTCTGCTTATCTAGTAGCAAAAGATAGATATAGTGAACTTGAGGGTGATGAGGTGCAAGCGTTTGCGGATATTCCAAGCAGGTTAACTGAAGAGATACAAGCAGAGTTTTTAGAACTTGAGAATAGTGGCGGTTTAAATTCCCCAGCAGTTGTTTATACAAAAACAAAGCAAATTGGGGAAATTAAAGCATTATGTTTACATATATGTCACGACTGTAATTTAAGGTGCAAGTATTGTTTTGCCGATGAGGGTACATATCATTCTGTATGTAAGGAATATATGTCATTTGAGGTTGGCAAAAAGGCAATTGACTTTTTGATTGAAAATAGTGGTAAAAGACAAAATTTAGAGGTTGACTTTTTTGGTGGTGAGCCACTTATGAACCTTGATGTTGTTAAGCAAATTGTAGAATATGCTCGAACTGAAGGGACAAAAAGCGGAAAGACGTTTAATTTTACTTTAACAACTAATTGCTTGCTTTTAAATGATGATACAATTAAATGGCTAAATGAGGAAATGTACAATGTAGTGCTTTCCATTGATGGTAGAGAAATCGTTCACGACAGATTGAGGCGTACCGCTAATGACAAAGGCTCTCACAGCATAGTGTTGGAAAAGGCTAAGCAGTTTGCAAGCGTTCGTGGTGATAAGTCCTATTATGTAAGAGGTACATTCACAGCTTATAATTTAGATTTTGCAAAAGATATATTATATTTGCGTGACCAAGGCTTTGAGCAAATTAGTATTGAACCAGTTGTTTTACCAGAGGATAGTCCTATGGCAATAAAAAAAGAAGATTTGCCTACTATTTTGCGTGAATATGAAAGACTTGCAGAGGAATATTTAAATTCAAGAGCAAATGGTAAATGGTTTAATTTTTTCCATTTTATGCTTGATTTAGAGGGTGGTCCTTGTATTAAAAAGAGGTTGACTGGTTGTGGTGCTGGCTGTGAATATTTGGCAATCACGCCTTATGGTGATATTTATCCTTGTCATCAGTTTGCGGGAGATGTTAAATACAAACTAGGCAATGTTATGCAAAATGAATTTTGTTTGGATATAAGCAAAGTCTTTGCGAAAAACTTGGTTACAAACAAACCTCAATGCGATAAATGTCCTGCTAAGTATTATTGTAGTGGCGGTTGTGTTGCAAATAATATTCATTTTGGTGGGGATATTAGCAATCCTTATTCAATCAGTTGCGAGATGATGAAAAAAAGATTTGAGTTATCTCTTGCGATTAGTGCAATTGAAGATGCTGGAGTAAATGAATAATGCATTTATTTGATTAAAGCAATTGATTATAGTAAAAAATAAATATATAGTTAAAGAGATTTAACAAAAAAATTGAAATAAAACTTCCAAGCCTAACAAATAATCAATTGTAATTGCAATTGAGGATAATAAATTTACATAATAAAATGTATTATAAATTTAATAGATATTGACATTTTTAGATAAATTCGTGTATAATTATCGGGTAGGTTGACGATAGGAGGCATATAGTGAAAAACAATAATAGCAAATTAAAATCTAAAGGACTTTCACAAACTTGGGCTATAGTTATCCTAGTTATTTTTGCAGTTCTTATGATTTTAGGTACTGTCTTTGCTTTTGTACCACTACAAGATGGTCAGCTGGGCATTGTGGACTATAATAACTTTGCTAGTAACATTAAGCTAGGTCTTGATGTTAAGGGTGGTGTATACGCAGTATTTGCTGTGGATAGAGATGATTTTGTTAACAATAGGTATTCAGGCGATAAAGCGGATTCTGAAGCGATTAATCGTGCTTTTGATGATGCTGTTCAAGGTACAGTATCTCGTTTGACTAAGCTTTTGGTTAACCAAGGTTATTCTGAGGCACAAGTTGCCGTAACTGGTAGTGGTGATAATCAAAAGATTCGTGTTGAAGTTCCTGACGTTGACGAACCTGAGGAAATCTTTGATTTGATTGCAAAACCTGCAACATTGACAATGTATGAGGCTAATGTGGATAGTAATGGTAACATTACCAAAGCAAATCCAGACGATAAAACTCCACTTATTAGTGGTGCGGATATTCAACAAGCATCCGTTGGTATGCAAGATGGTCAATATTGTATTCAATTAAAATTTAACAGAAATGGTACTAAAAAGTTCGCTGAGGCTACTGCCAACCTAAGTGGTAAAAAATTAGGTATTTTCCTAGATGGTAAACCATTAATGGCACCTAATGTTAATGAGTCTATTACTACAGGACAAGCGGTAATCACTGGTTCATATACTTATGAGCAAGCTTATGAATATGCGGTACAAATTCAATCTGGTGCATTGGGCGTAAACTTATCTTTGGATAGTTCAAGTGTTATCTCTGCTACTTTGGGACAAAATGCTATTAATCACGGCTTAATTGCCGGTGGTGTAGGTTTGTTGATTATCTTTGTCATAATGATTGCAAGATATAGACTACTAGGTGTTGCTGCATCTTTATCATTGCTATTCTTTGCTTTAACATATGTATTTATTTTGTCTATATTCCCTTGGGTACAATTAACTTTACCAGGTATTGCAGGTATCTTGTTATCAATAGGTATGGCGGTAGATGCTAATGTAATTATATTTGAGAGAATTAGGGAATTAATGGGTGGCAATAACCAAAGAGATATACGTGCAAGCGTAAGCCAAGGTTTCAAAAACTCATTGTCAGCTATTATTGATGGTAACGTAACAACTTTAATTGGTGCAATAGTACTTGCAATCGTTGCAATAAGCACAATTAAAGGTTTTGCAATGACATTGCTTATTGGTATTGTAATTTCACTAATCAGTTCTTTGCTAGTATGTCGATTAATAATTAAATGTTTCCTTGCATTCAATGATAGTTCAGTTGTACTATATGGCTTGAATGTTAAAGAGCAAAATTATTCAATTGATTATAAAATAAATAAATTGCCTACTCCTGTTATGGATAGTGAGGATAATTCAAAGGATGATAATAATAAAAAGAATGATACAGCGGAGGTAAATGCATAATGAAAAAGATTAATTTTACTTTGGCTGGAAAAAGAGTTGTTGAAAAATGGAAATACTGGGTATCAGTTCCACTTGCTATATTATTGATTGCTTTGATAGCTTTTGGTATTTATGCAGGCGTATATAAAGATGCCTCTCAAGGTGTTAATGTAGGTATTGATTTTACTGGTGGTAACATTATTACTATTGAAACAAAGTTTGATAGAGATAATAGTATTAATGATACATTAAACTTTAACCAAACTATAGATGTTGTTGAAGATGTGCTTGCAGAGAAAAATGCTCATATAAGTTATGACCAAATGGGTGGTAGCGATAAATTGAGCGTAATTGTAAGATTTAACTTGTTATCTAAAGATAATGTGGAAAATGAAACCTTAAATAACGAAATTGTTGCATCTTTGCAAGAAAAATTGTCTGAGTCAATTGTTGATGGTAATGATATACGATTAGAGTATATTGGACCAAGTGCAAGTTCGGAATTAATTTTAACAGCATTTTTATCTGTATTGATTTCAACCTTATTGATATTGGTTTATATTGTAATTAGGTTTAGAAATGTATTTACTGGTCTTGCTGCAATAATTGCTTTGTTGCACGATGTTATAATGGTATTTGCACTTACAGTGTTATTCCATATCCAAATTAACTCTTCATTCATTGCTGCTATTATTACAATCATTGCGTACTCAATCAACAACACAATCGTATTGTTTGATAGAGTAAGAGAGAACTATAAGTCTATTCAAGTAGGTGAGAGCGTAAACAACAATATGGTTGTTAATAAATCAATCGCTCAAACATTGTCAAGAAGTATTTTGACAACTATTACAACAATGGCTTCAATAGTAATACTAGCAATTATTGGTGTATCTTCTATTAGAGAGTTTGCTCTGCCAGTATTGTTTGGTTTGATTGCTGGTACATTCTCATCAATCTTTATTGCTCCATCATTATATTGCTTAATGAAAAATGCTAGCGATGCATCATCTAAGAGAAACATTGGTAAACCTCGTAAGATTAAAAAAGCAAAAGTTAAGAAGGAAATTAAAGACACAGCTGTTGTTTGATAATTATCATTGTAAAGTTAATTTGTGGTTATATTTTAATGCTCTACTTTATTTAGCTGTAAAATAAAAAATGTTAGATATGTCATAGGCTTTTCAATGTATTAAAGAATTTATTAACTTTTAACAATATATTTACAAATAAAATTAAAAATGTAGTTATACAAAAAAGTGCTTTATTTAAGCACTTTTTGTTTTATAAAGTTGTTTGAAAACATTTTTAGTTAAAATTACAAATAATTGAAACATAATGCTATAATAATAAATTATTGGGTAGATATTAAAATATTTTTCATATGGTGATTGAGTCACTTGGTGTAATATTGTTTTTTATTTGAATTGTACTATTTTGAGAGTATTTTTTATATGCAAATTAACTGCTAAGGATAATATTTTTAAAAACTTAAATTTAAAAATGTCTTGAAATAGTGTGTTTAATATGGTAAAATAATAGCAAGGTTAAGTTTAAACTTTTTCAATTTTAAAAGTGATTTTATTGTTAGCGAAAGGTAAAATAGTTAAACAATAAGGAGGAAATATGAAAAGACCAAATATTTTGCTTATTACATCAGACCAACAGCATTTTTCAATGCTAGGTAAAGTTAATAATAAATTACATACACCTAATTTGGATAAACTTGCGGATGAAGGTATGTTATTTGACAGAGCATATTGTCCTAATCCGACTTGTTCACCGTCAAGGTCAAGCATATTAACAGGTATGTATCCGTCAGAACACGGTTGTTGGTCGCTGGGAACAAAGTTGCCAGAGAGTTGTGAAACAATGTCAAATTATCTAGCAAACAATGGATATAATACTGCATTGATTGGTAAAGCACATTTTCAACCAACTAAATCGACAGAGGAGTTTACTTCTTTGGAAACTCCAGAATATATGTGGGACTTAGATTTTTGGCGTAACTTTGACCAAGATTTTTATGGCTTTAAGCATATAGAGTTGCTTAGGAATCATACTGCAGAGCATTGGGTAGGACAGCATTATCTTGCTTGGCTTGAAGATAATGGTTGTAAAAACTGGAAAAAATATTTTTTTGCACCACGTGGCAGAATGTTTAACAAGGAAATGGGAAAATGGAAGATACCCGAAAAATTTCATTATAATACGTGGATAGCAGAGCGAACTAATAGTTTGCTTGAGGAGTATAAAAAAGAAGATAAACCATTCTTTTTGTGGGCAAGCTTTCCTGACCCGCATTATCCACAACTTGTGCCAAGTCCGTGGGATAAAATATATAGGGCAGATGATATGGAAATCTCCGAGTTTTCATATGACGAGCATAAAAACAATCCACCTTATTTTGCGGAAGTATTTAAAAAGTCACCTAAGCTTTCTGAATATAAAGAAAGTGGTTTTGGCGTTCACGGCTTGCATAGACATTTATACAATAAAAAACATCAAAAGAAAAAACTAGCTTATGCTTATGGAATGGTTAGTTTTATGGATAAATATATTGGAAAAATCTTAGACAAATTGACTGAATTAGAGCTTGAGGATAACACTATAATAGTATTTACAACTGACCATGGTGATTTGTTTGGTCAACACGGCTTTATACATAAATGCATTTTTCATTATGAGGACTTGCTTAGAGTGCCAATGATTGTTAAGTACAAAAACCATATTCCGCAAGGGGTGAGGTCAGATAGTTTACAATCACTTTGCGATATAGCACCAACATTAGTTGATGCTTGTGGTTTAAATATACCTTCTAATATGTCGGGTGTAAATCAATATGAGGTTTGGAAAGGTCAAAAGGATAAGGAAAGAGATTATATAATTTGTGAAAATCGTCACGAGCCACATTTAATACATATGGTGAGTTTTGTAGAAGAAAGGTATAAAATCACGGTTCACGAGGGTAGAGATTATGGTGAGTTATATGATTTATATCAAGATAATGGAGAACATAATAATCTTTGGAATGACCAAAGTTGCAAAAATTTAAAAGCGGAAATGTTGTTTAAATATCTATCTTCAGAGATTAAAAAAGATAGAAAGAATAGCTTTGAATATATTCTTAATGATTACACATTAAATGTCAATATCCCGTCAAAAATCGGTACTATTTTGGATATGTCAAACAAAAATGTATGGAATAATAGCGAGTTTATTGATGTGAAAATTGATATTTTGCTAAAAGCAATAAGCAGTATAATTGGTGGTAGACCAATGTGGATGCCACGAATTGCTGGGGCGTAAAAGTGTTGCCATATTAGGTTTTTAAACTACTAACTTTTATTAGTGTGAAAATTTGCTAGTGAAAATAGATTATCTTTTGCAAAATTGAGTGTTTAATAATTTGCTGAGTGTAAATTAGCGTTAAAAATATTAATTGTATAAAATTTAAATTTAGTAAAAATATTGTTTATGATAAAATTTGTTTGTGTGCAAATATTTTTGGTATAACATTTATTTGGTGCAAAGTTGAGTTTGTATAAATTATAGCAAATGACTTTTTTCAATTATATTGCGTATAATATTAATTTTTTTATAAATATTTTAAAACATTTATAAAAATTTATAAAATCTCAAAAAAAATATACACTATATATAATATTTAAATAATAAATTATTGCATTTAAATTAAAATTGTGCTAGAATAATAGCAATAAAATTTAATTTAATGAACTAACTGCTTTTTTTTAAGCAAAAGGAGATATGTTATGATTAACAAAAATATGAAGATTGCAGAGCTTTTAGAGCTTAATGTATCAGAGGAAAAAATCAATAAAATTGCTGAAACTTTATTTAGCTTTGGTATGCACTGCTTAGGTTGTGCTATGGCTAGCGGTGAAACTTTGGAAGAAGCTGCAATGGTTCACGGCATTGACATTGACGAAATGGTTGAGGCATTAAACAAAGTAGTAAATGAATAATTTGAGATTACCATTCCAAAAGGGGTGGTATCTTGATTTTTAAATTTAAAAAAGTACACAGGAGATAGATATGACAGATATAGAGATTGCAAATGCGACCCAAATGTTAGAGATAAGCGAAGTGGCTAAAAAACTTGGTTTGAGTGATAAGGATATTGACCCTTATGGACATTACAAAGCAAAAATCAATGTGAAGCCAAGTAAGAAAAAAGGCAAAATGATTTTGGTTACAGCTATCAATCCAACCAGTCTTGGTGAGGGTAAAACTACAACTTCTATTGGTCTTGCGGATGGTATGGCTAAAATCGGCAAAAAAGTTTGTCTTGCTTTGCGTGAACCATCTTTAGGTCCAGTATTTGGTATCAAAGGTGGGGCGACTGGTGGAGGACACGCTCAAGTTTTGCCAATGGAAGATATAAATCTAAACTTTACTGGTGACTTGCACGCAGTTACTACTGCTAATAACTTGATTGCTACTATTTTAGATAACCATATTCAACAGGGCAATAGTTTGGGTATTGACGTTCGTAGAATCACTTGGAATAGATGTGTAGATTTGAATGATAGAGCTTTAAGGAATGTTATTGTTGGACTTGGTGGCAAGTTGAATGGTGTGCCTCGTGAGGACCATTTCAATATAACTGCTGCATCTGAAATTATGGCTGTATTTTGTTTGTCTAGTGACCTAATGGACTTTAAAAAGCGTGTTGGTGATATTATTGTTGCATATAACTATGAGGGTAAACCAGTAACTTGTCACGATTTAAAAATTGAGGACGCTGTAGCAATTGTTATGAAAGAGGCTATCAAGCCAAATTTAGTACAAACTTTGGAAGGTACACCAGCTATTATTCACGGCGGACCTTTTGCTAATATTGCTCACGGCTGTAATACCATAATTGCGACAAAACTAGCAATGTCACTAAGTGATTACACTATTACAGAGGCTGGATTTGGTGCTGACTTGGGTGCGGAAAAATTCCTTGACATTAAATGCAGAGTTGCAGGTATTGAGCCAGATTGTGTATGCTTAGTGGCTACTATTAGGGCTTTAAAATATAATGGTGGTAAAAAGTCAGAGTTTGATAAAGAGGATATGTCAGCTTTGGATGGCGGTATTTGCAACTTACTTGGACATATTGATAATCTTACAAATGTATTTGGTTGCAATGTGGTTGTAGCTATTAACAAGTTTATTACTGATACAGACAAGGAAATTGAGTTTGTTCGTAATAAGTGTAAGCAATATGGTGCTAATGTTGTGCTTTGCGAAAGTTGGGCAAAAGGCTCTGCAGGTAGCGTTGAACTTGCAAAAGCGGTAGTTGATATTGCTGATAACAATAGCAAAAAGTTGCAATATGCTTATGATTTGAAAGACGATATTAAAACAAAGATAGAAAAAATTGCTACTAAAGTTTATGGTGCAAGCAGAGTTGATTTTACAAAGCAAGCTTTAAATAATATTGCACTATGTAGAGAACTTGGGCTAGAGGATTATCCAGTTTGTATTGCTAAAACACAATACTCTTTCTCAGATGACCAGACTATGCTTGGTAGACCTAAAGATTTTGTCTTCCACATCCAAGACATTCAAATTAGAACGGGTGCAAAGTTTATTGTGGCAATTGCGGGTAGTATAATGTTAATGCCAGGGCTAGGTAAATCACCAGCTGGTTGCAATATGGAAATAGATGAAAACAATGTTATAAAAGGATTATTTTAATAATGGAAAAGTCAACAAATTTTATTGAGGAAATTATAAATAATGATTTGGAAAGTGGGAAGCATAGCGAAATTATAACTAGATTTCCACCAGAACCAAACGGCTACTTACATATAGGACACGCAAAAAGCTTGTGTATCAACTTTGGTATGAAAGAAAAATATCACGGCAAGTGCAACCTACGATATGACGATACAAATCCAACAAAAGAAGATGTTGAGTATGTAGATAGCATTAAAAAAGATATTGAATGGCTAGGTTTTAAGTGGGATAAAGAGCTTTATGCATCTGACTACTTTGACAGAATGTATGAGTGTGCTGTATTGCTAATCAAAAAAGGTTTGGCATTTGTGTGCGAAATGAGCGGTGAGGAAATAAGGGAAAATAGAGGAACTTTGACATCACCTGGTAAAAATTCACCTTACAGGGATAGGAGTGTTGAGGAAAACCTTGATTTATTCCGCCGTATGAAAGAGGGAGAGTTCCCAGATGGAAGTAAAGTTTTGCGTGCTAAAATAGATATGGCAAGTCCTAATATCAATATGCGTGACCCTATTATCTATCGTATATTGCGTGAAACACATCACAGAACAGGTGATAAATGGTGCATTTATCCTATGTATGACTTTGCACATCCACTGGAGGATGCTTTTGAGGGCATTACACATAGTATTTGCACTTTAGAGTTTGAGGACCACAGGCCTCTATATGACTGGGTAAAGATTAATTGTGGTTTTGAGGTAGGCGGACCTAGACAAATTGAGTTTGCAAGACTTAATATGAATAGAACTATTATGTCAAAAAGATACCTTAAAAAGTTGGTGGATGAGGGCTTTGTGGATGGCTGGTCTGACCCACGTATGCCAACTCTAAGCGGTATGAGAGAGAGGGGATATCCAGCAGAGGCTATTAGAGATTTTTGTGAGAGAGTTGGTGTTGCCAAAGCAAATAGTGAGGTTAATACTGCTATGCTTGAGTATTGTGTTAGGGAAAACCTTAATGCAAATGCTGACAGAGCAATGGTGGTAAAAGACCCTATAAAAATGATTATTCTTGGTGTTAATGATGAGGTGTATGAGGTTGAAAACAATCCTAACACTGAAGTTAAGCAATATCATAAAGTGACTTTTAGTAATGAGATATTTATTGAACGTGACGACTTTATGATTGACCCGCCAGCAAAATATAAAAGACTTGTGATTGGCGGTACTGTAAGATTGAGAAATTCATATATAGTACAATATAAGAGTCACGAGTGTGATAGTGAGGGGAATGTTGTAAGTGTTACAGTTGAGATTATCCCTGATAGCAAGAGTGGCGGTAGTAATGCTGGTATGAAAGTTAAGGGCGTTATACAATGGGTTAATGCAAAGGATTATCTACCTTGCGTGTTACACGATTATGATTACTTGTTAATGGATGGTACCGGTGACTTTAATGATAGACTAAATCCAAACTCGCACATTGTTTATGACAAGGCTGTAGCTGAAAGTAGTCTTAAGAATGCAAAGGCATATGATAGATTCCAATTTATGAGAATAGGTTATTATAGTGCAACTCAAAACTATGGAAAAGACGGCAAGTACGAATTTAATCGTATTGTATCATTAAAGGATAGTTTTAATATTAATAATAAATAATATTTATATGAATACATATTACTTTATATAAATATTTATTATCTACTTTATTGATTGCCTATATAACTATTAGTATTTATGTAAGGACATTTATAGATTTCACTCAAGGTGCTAATGCACCTATCAATATAATATGAAATTATTAAAAAAATTATATAGAGAATTGTAATTTTTATTAATATTATATCTGCTAATGATTTTGTGGCATTGTAAAATTAAACGTAAAAATTGGCAATTGTAATTAAGTATGCAATTATTTAATTTAAGGAAAGTATGAAAAAATCAGAAAAGATACTTACAATAACAGCAATGGTTTTGCCTTGCATTATCTTTACAATAGTTTTGCTTTCTATGTGCTTTATGCACAAGGAAATTGCAATACATTTTAATTCGCAAGGTGAGGTTACAAGATATGGTTCAAGGTATGAGTTGTTTATAATGGCGTTTTTACTTTACTTACTTCCGCTTATTATGACAATAGTTTTTCATAAAGTTGAGATGGGTAAAGTAACTAGAACTTGCGGTTTGTGCGGTTCGATTTTTATGTCACTTGCTTTTATTGGTGTTGCAATTTATTTGATTGTTATCATTGCAAATAAAAGCATTATGAATCCCTTTGTCTTGGAACAAAGAATTTCAATGATATTGACACTGCTAGGTTGTGCATTACTGACTTATGCACATATACTACCTTTTACAAATAAGAAAAAAATTAATCTTAAGCTTAAGTCGGATATGATATTTGAATTAATTCCATTAATGTTATTGTATTTGTGCGGTATGGGTATAGCAGTTGGTTGTGTTATGCTTAATAACTTTTATTCATTTATAGTTTTCTTTGCATTACTTATAATTTTGCTTAGTGTATGCCTAGGTTTAAGATATTTGCAAAAAAAATCTTTAAAAAGTGCAGTTGTTAGTGATGAAAATAAAGTTTTAAGCAAACAATCGGCGGATATTGTGCAAGATAGTATTGGCAATAATGAATTAGAGAGTAATAGCAAAAATGAATTAGATGGTAATATTTTTAATGAGCTAGAGAATAAAACCGATAACAAAAAAGATAGCAAAAGTGATAAGAAACTAGAAAGTAACAATTACAAAGAACTAGAAAGTAAAAGTTATAGCAAAAATGACAATGCATAAATAAAAAATTATTGTTGATTTTTGACTTTTGAGGGTGAATTTTAAGAAAAATTTAAAAACTTATAGAGCAATTTTCTAAATAAATTATTTGAATTGTAGAATAAATAGTCAAAAAATAAAAGTATTTTAAATAAATTTTATAGTAAAAATTTAATTAATTATTAAAACAAACATTGAGATTTTTTCAGTGTTTGTTTTTCTCTTACTACTAAGTCTAAAAGTTAATAAAAAGTTTGAGTTTTAACAACAACGCTTGTTGATTTGTGAGACTAACGCTTACATTAAAAATATATGTTATCCACAATTTTAATAGAGCATTATATGTAAGTGCAAGTTACTAGTTTACTAAAGTTATTGATAGGTGAATGTTGCTACATTTTTAAACAATATATATAATTGCAATGCACTGCAACTACTGTTATTCGTTTATGAAGTCATTACAATTTTTTAAACATTATGTGTAAGTGCAAGTTCTAGCTAGCTAATTTTTTGACATATATTTTTGCTAAGAAAATTTAAATAGCACTCTACTTTATGTAGAGTGTTTTGGTTTTAAATAACCAATAGATATTAATTAGGCGTCATACCTATAGACGAGTGCTGGCTAAAATAATGTTACTAAAATTTTACATTGAAAAATTTGAGTAAATTTATTTGACTATTTTAAAGGGATTTTTTGTTAAAAAGTGGCAGAATTTGACTTAATATTATATACGTGATTTATTTTGTGTTAAATATATAATTATTTAAATAAAATGTTTGACTTATATGCGTGTATTGTTGTATAATGCTAAAGTATTATAATGTCGTTATATGCGGTGTTAAACTTTTTTATTAAGGAGAGTGAAATATGTCAAATTTTCACAAAGTTAAGTATGGCAAGACTGAGAGGGTATCTTTTAGTAGCATAAAAGAGACTATCGATATACCATATTTTATTGCTTTGCAAAAAGACTCTTACAAAAATTTCTTGGAAAAGGGAATTGGTGAGGTTTTACGTGATTTTTCACCAGTAAGAGACCACGCAGGCAGAATGGAACTACATTTTTTGGATTACTATTTGGATATGAATCCAAAGTACTCTGTTAAAGAGTGTAAGGACAGAGATGCTACATATGCAGTACCATTGAGGGTTAAAGTGCGATTAATTAAGAAAAATGCGGACGAAGTACCTTATATGATAGATACTGACGTATTTATGGGTGAGTTTCCATTGATGACAGACAGTGGTTCATTCATTATAAATGGTGCGGAGCGTGTTATTGTATCACAATTGGTTAGAAGCCCAGGTGTATATACTACATCTCAAAAGGATAGAAATGGTGTTGACCGTTTTGATACTACTGTTATACCTAATAGAGGTGCTTGGCTTGAGTTTAAACAAGATTCAAACAATATTTTGAATGTTGTAGTAGATAGAAAGAGAAAGTTACCCGCAACTACATTCATTAGAGCGTTAGGTTTTGGTACTGACGAGGATATTTTTGAGTTGTTTGGTGATAACCAAATGCTTAGAGATACTATGGAAAAGGATATTGCACGCAATGTTGACGATGCAAAGATAGAACTATTCAAAAAATTAAAGAATGGTGAAGTTCCTACTCCAGAGGGTGTTACTGAACTTATCAATAATATGTTCTTTGACAGCAAGAGATATGACACTCAAAGAGTTGGTAGATATAAATTCAATAAAAAGCTTTCTTTAGCAACTCGTATAACTGGCTATGTTTCTGCAAGTGATGTTGTAAGCGAAGACGGCGAAATCTTTGTTAAGAAAGGTGATACTATTAGTGAAGATGTTGCTTTGAATATCCAAAACGCAGGTATTAATGAGGTATTGCTTGTTAATGCTAATGGTGATGGTGGCGTATTCAAAATGATAGGTAACAACACTGTGGACCTAACTGCTTTTGTTGATTGCAATCCAGAGGAACTTGGTATTAATGAAAGAGTTTATTATCCTACTTTAAAGCAAATTATGGCTGATAAATCTGGCGATGAATTGTTGCAAGAGATTAAAGATAATGCTAAAGAGTTGGTAATTAAGCATATAACAATGGATGATATTATTGCTACAATGAATATCAACCTTGCTCACGCATCAGGCTTTGGTGTAACAGATAACATTGACCACTTGGCTAACAGAAGAGTTAGAGCGGTTGGTGAACTTTTGCAAAACCAAATGCGTGTAGGTCTTGTAAGATTGGAAAAAGTTATCAAAGAGCGTATGAGTGTTACTCAAGACGATAATGAGCAAAACGCACAATCTTATATCAATATCAAACCTGTAACAAGTGTAATTAAAGAGTTTTTCTGCTCTTCACAATTATCACAATTTATGGACCACCACAATCCAATTGCTGAGCTTACTCATAAGAGAAAGTTATCTGCATTAGGACCTGGCGGTTTGAATAGAGAATGTGCAAGCTTTGAGGTTCGTGACGTACACCACTCTCACTATGGTAGAATGTGTCCTATTGAAACTCCAGAAGGTCAAAACATTGGTTTGATTTCTTCACTTGCAACATATGCAAAAGTAAATAAGTATGGTTTTATTGAGGCACCATACCGCAAAGTTGATAAGGAAAAAGGTATTGTTACTGACGAGGTTGAGTACTTACAAGCAGACGAAGAGGATAAATACATAGTAGCACAAGCTAACGTTGAGTTAAATGAGGATGGTAGCTTTAAGAATAAGCGTGTAACTTGCCGTATCCGTGAGGATATTCGTGAGGTAGATGCTAATTTGGTTGACTATATGGACGTTAGCCCTAAACAATTGGTGTCTGTAGCTGCAGCATTGATTCCGTTCCTAGAGAATGACGATACATCTCGTGCATTGATGGGTTCTAATATGCAACGACAAGCTGTGCCACTAATTAAAACCGAAGCACCTATTATTGCAACAGGTATTGAGCATAGAATCGCATACGATAGCGGTGTTTGCGTATTGTCTGAAGTAGATGGTGTTGTTAGCTATGTTGACGGCGAAAAAGTTGTTGTCACTGCTGACGATGGTTCTAAGAAAGAGTATATTATGCGTAAGTTTGAGAGGTCTAACCAAGGTACTTGCGTAAACCAAAGACCTATCGTAACTTTAGGACAAAGAGTTAATAAGGGAGAAATTATTGCTGATGGCCCAGCAACATCACAAGGTGAGTTGGCACTTGGTAAAAATATTCTTATTGGCTTTATGTCTTGGGAAGGTTACAACTATGAGGACGCTATTCTTATCAGTGAAGATTTGGTTAAAGACGATGTGTTTACATCTGTACATATTGAAGAGTATGAGATTGAATCTCGTGATAGTAAGCTAGGTGCAGAACAAATCACTCGTGATATTCCAAACCTAAGTGATGATATGATTAAAAACTTGGATGAAGATGGTATTATTCAAGTGGGTAGTACCGTAAACAGCGAGGATATTTTGGTTGGTAAAGTTACTCCTAAGGGAGAAACTGACCTAACTCCAGAGGACAGATTGTTAAGAGCAATGTTTGGTGAAAAGGTAAGAGATGTTAGAGATACTTCTTTGAGACTACCTCACGGACAAAAAGGTATTGTTGTTGACGTTAAAGTGTTCACAAGAGCTAATAAGGATGAGCTATCACCAGGCGTTAATATGAAAGTTGTTGTTTATGTTGCTCAAAAACGTAAGCTTGGTGTTGGTGATAAGATGGCTGGTCGTCACGGAAACAAGGGTGTAGTATCAAGAGTATTACCAAAAGAGGATATGCCATTTATGGAAGATGGTACACCATTGCAAATCGTGCTTAATCCATTGGGCGTGCCTTCACGTATGAATATTGGACAGGTATTAGAGGTTCACTTGGGCTACGTTGCTAAAATGCTTAACTGGAAAGTTGAAACTCCAGTATTTGACGGAGCATCAGAGGACGATATTAAGAAATTGTTCATTGAAAATAATCTTAGCCCATCTGGTAAGATTAAGTTGTATGATGGTAGAACTGGTGAGGCGTTTGAAAATCCAGTTACCGTTGGATATATGTATATGTTGAAACTTATTCACTTGGTTGATGATAAGATTCACGCAAGAGCTACTGGTTCTTACTCACTTGTTACTCAACAACCACTTGGCGGTAAAGCTCAATTTGGTGGTCAAAGATTTGGTGAGATGGAAATTTGGGCATTAGAGGCATATGGTGCATCACATATCTTGCAAGAAATTTTGACTGTTAAATCAGATGATATTGAGGGACGTACAAATATTTACAACTCTATCGTTAAAGGTAATGCAATTTGTGAGCCAGGTATACCAGAGGCATTTAAGGTATTGGTAAGAGAATTTAGGTCACTATGTTTGGATGTTCGTACTTTGAATGACAATGGTGACGAAATCAGTATTGACACATACAGCTCTAAAGGTACATCAGTACCATACAGCGAGCCTAAGGAACTTCAAGAAGTTGATGTTATTGGTGGCGGAAGTGATGATTTGGATATATTTGGACTTGATAGTGATAATTCTTACAATATTGATGACTTCCAATTCGGTGATGATGACGATTTGTTTGGTTTTAGTAGCAGTGAAAGCAATGATACCAATAATGATGGTATGAATGCTGGGGACTTGTTTGATATCGGTAGTGAAACTCACAACGATATTAACGCAGCAGAATTGTTTGATATCGGCACTGGTAGTGACGATAAAGAGTAATGGAGGTAAATAATGTTTGAATTAAATAATTTTAGTTCTATCCAAATAGGAGTTGCATCTCCAGATAAGATTAGAAGTTGGTCTAAAGGTGAAGTAGTTAATGCGGAAACTATTAACTACAGAACGCAAAAGCCAGAAAAAGGCGGACTTTTCTGCGAGGTTATTTTTGGACCATCACGCAGTTGGGAGTGTGCTTGCGGTAAATATAAAAAGAAAAATGAGGGTACTGTTTGTGACAGATGCGGTGTTTTGGTAACAGATAGTAAAGTTCGCCGTGAAAGAATGGGTCACATTGAACTTGCAGCACCAGTATCACACATATGGTATTACAAAGGAACACCTAGCTCAATCGGTTTGTGCTTGGATATTCCAATTAAGGACTTGGATAGTGTATTATACTTCTCAAGATTTATAGTTATTGACCCGGGTACAACTGACTTTGTATACAAACAAACTATCAATGACCAAGAGTATCGTGACGCTCAAGAAAAATATGGTAGAGATAGCTTTAAAGCAATGATGGGTGCTGAGGCAGTTAAGGAATTGTTAAAGCAACTTGATTTGGAAAAAGAGGCTGAAAAGTTAAAACAAGAGGTAGCAAAAAGCGAAGGTGCTAAAAAAATCAAAGCATCTAAGAGATTGGATATCATTGAATCATTTAGAATTAGTGGTAACCGCCCAGAATGGATGATTTTGGACGTTATTCCAGTGCTTCCACCAGAGCTAAGGCCAATGGTTCCACTTGATGGTGGTAGGTATGCTACATCTGACTTGAATGATTTGTACAGAAGAGTTATCACTCGTAATAAGCGTTTGAAAAAGCTTATTGAATATGGCTCACCTGACATTATCGTTAGAAATGAAAAGAGAATGTTGCAAGAGGCTGTTGACGCTTTGTTTGACAACGGCAGAAGAGGTAAGGCTGTAACTGGTCCAGGTGGACGTGAACTTAAGTCTTTAACTGGTATGCTAAAAGGTAAACAAGGTCGTTTCCGTCAAAACTTGCTAGGTAAGCGTGTTGACTATTCTGGACGTTCAGTTATTGTAGTAGGACCAGAATTGAAAATGTATCAATGCGGTTTGCCAAAGGAAATGGCTTTGGAATTATTCAAACCATTTGTAATCAAAAAGCTTGTTGAGTTAAACTATTGTTTGAATATAAGAATTGCAAGAAAGTACATAATGAAAGGTACTGATGAGGTTTGGAATATCTTAGAGGATGTTATTAAAGACCACCCAGTACTACTAAATCGTGCTCCAACATTGCACAGACTTGGTATTCAAGCTTTCGAGCCAGTTTTGGTTGAGGGTAGAGCTATTAAGTTGCACCCACTTGCTTGCGGTGCGTTCAATGCGGACTTCGATGGTGACCAAATGGCGGTGCACGTACCACTAAGTTTGGAAGCTCAAGCTGAAGCTAGATTCCTAATGCTTGCAACTAATAACATTTTGAAATTGTCAGATGGTAACCCAATCGTGTCACCTTCTCAAGATATGGTTATCGGTTCATATTATTTGACAATTCAAAAAGATGCTATTACTATTGATGAGAATAATAACGAAGTTAGAATTGATTCTGATGAATATTGGAAAAACCCAGAAAAGTATCATTTAAAGAGCTACCATAGCTTTAATGAGGCTTTAATGGCTTACCAATTGAAAGAAATTGGTTTGCAAGATGTAGTAAGTATTCGTGTTTCTTGCCAAAAAGAACTTGAGATAAATGGTCATAAATATACTAACACTTATCAAAAGAATATTCATACATCTGTTGGTAGATTTATCTTTAACGAGGCAATTCCTCAAGATTTGAACTTCGTTAAACGTTATGACCCAACTTTGCCTATTAGCAATGACAATCGTCCAGAATTGGATTTGGATTTGGAGATTGACTTCTTAGTTGGAAAGAGCCAATTATCTAAAATCGTTGATGCTTGCTTTAAATACAAAGGTGCAACTGAAACATCTGTTGTATTGGATAAAATTAAGGCTCAAGGTTACAAATATTCTACTATTGGTGCAATCACAACATCTGTATTTGATATGCATATTCCAAAAGAGAAATATGACATCGTTAAGGATACAGAGCAAATCGTTTTGGATATTGAAAAGAAATTCCGTCGTGGTTTGCTTACTGAGGACGATAGATATAATCAAGTTATTCAAGCTTGGACAGACGCTAAGAAAAAGGTTGACAAAATTTTGGAAGCAGGACTTGGTAAGTTCAATCCAATTTATATGATGGCTCACTCTGGTGCCCGTGGTAGTATGAGACAGATTTCTCAGCTTTGCGGTATGCGTGGTTTGGTTGCTGACCCATCTGGTAAAACAGTTGAGTTGCCAGTTAAGGCAAACTATCGTGAAGGCTTGTCAGTACTAGAGTACTTCATATCTTCTCACGGTGGACGTAAAGGTCTTGCAGATACAGCACTTAAGACAGCCGACTCTGGTTATTTGACCCGTCGTTTGGTTGACGTTGCACAAGATTGCATAGTTAATGAGGACGATTGTGGTGATACTAAGGGCTTCGTAGTAACTGCAATTCTTGGTGCAGATAGTGATAAACCACTAGAGGGCATTGGGGACAGAATTAAAGGTCGTTATTGTATGGATGATATCATTCACCCAGAAACCGGTGAGATTTTGGTTAAAGCAGATACTTTACTTAATGCAGAGCAAGCTAAAATGGTTGAGGTTGCAGGCGTTAAAGCTGTTCGTATTAGAAGTGCTTTGTCTTGTAAGTCAAAACAAGGTGTTTGTGCAAAATGCTATGGTGCAAATATGGCATCTGGTAATATTGTAAAACTTGGTGAAGCTGTTGGCGTTATCGCTGCTCAATCAATTGGTGAGCCAGGTACACAGCTTACAATGAGAACATTCCACACTGGTGGTGTTGCTACAGCCGATGATATTACACAAGGTTTGCCACGTGTAGAAGAGTTATTCGAAGTTAGAAGACCAAAAGGTGAGGCTATCCTTTCAGACATTCAAGGTACTGTAAACCACGATAAAGATAACAGAATCATTACTATTACTTCTGATACTAATGATGTTAAAGAGTATAAGTATAACTATGGTCAAACTGTTATTGTTAAGAGTGGTGAAAAAGTTGAGGCTGGTACATCACTTACAAAAGGTTCAGTATATCCACAAGATATGTTAAGAACACGTGGTGTAAAAGGCGTTCAAGAGTACTTGATTAAAGAGGTTCAATCAGCTTACTGCTCATCTGGTGTTCACATCAATGATAAACATACTGAAATTATCATTAGACAAATGCTAAGAAAAGTTAAGATTGAAACACAAGGCGATACTAATATGCTACCAGGTGATATGTATGATATCTTTACTTATGAGGAAAATAATGAAAAGACTTTGCAAGCAGGTGGAAGACCAGCAACTGCAAAACGTACTTTGCTAGGTATCACTAAAGCAAGTTTGGCAGCTGAATCATTCTTGTCAGCAGCATCATTCCAAGAAACATCAAGGGTATTGACTTCTGCTGCAATTAAGAACAAAGTTGACAACTTAGTTGGCTTGAAAGAAAATGTTATTTTAGGTAAATTAATTCCAGCAGGTACTGGTATGAAATGTTATCAAAATATTGATGCAAACTTATATCAAAACCAAGAAATGGAAATTTACGAAACTGGTGAACACGTAGACAAATTCAACTTTGATAGTGATGATGATATGTTTTCACTTGGCATAGACGAAGACTAAAAAATTGAATACTTTCTATTATGAGTTGTAGGAGGGAACGGACCCGTAGATTGCACAGCAACCTAATATTAAGGTGCTAAATTCCGCAAGACAAATGTCTTGACAGATAGAATCTCAAAAAGGCTACTCTGTCAACGGGGTAGCCTTTTTAAAATATTCCTCGCAATTTAATAAATGCAATTTAAAAATTGTTAATTGATATATTAAATACTAATTTGAAAACATTGATTGTAATAAACAATATTGCTATTATTGTAAATGTTGTTCAAAGGCATTAATGCGTGCAATAAGTATTGACAAAATATTGAAGTTTAATTAAATTATAAATTTGTAATGATATTGCATATACCTGCATTACTACCAGTATTAATTTTAACTTACTATACCACAAATTTAGCTTTGCCTAGTTTGTTTTGCAATGTTCAATTGTATTTTATGGTTTAAATGGAAAGTTTTTATATTATAAAACATATGCAAAAATTAATTGAGTGATAGATTACTACATTGTTTTGTTTTCTATTTAACACAATACTTTATTATAAGTGGATAATAAAATAAAGTAAATATCTATCAAAAATCGATACTAAATAAAAAATTAAGGAGAAATACTTATGAATAAGAGATTATTTACCAGTGAAAGTGTAACAGAGGGACACCCAGATAAAGTATGTGATAAAATATCAGACAGCGTGTTAGATGCAATACTTGCCCAAGACAAAATGGCGAGAGTAGCTTGCGAAACTTGTTGTAATACTGGTTTTGTTATGGTAATGGGCGAGATAACTACAACGGCGGTTGTGGATATTCCAGCTATTGTAAGAAAGGCAGTTTGCGATATTGGATATACAAGCAGTGAAATTGGTTTTGACGGCAATACATGTGCTGTTATGACAAGTATTGATAAACAATCTGCAGATATTGCCCTTGGTGTAGATAATAGCTTGGAGAAAAAGGCTGGTGGAGATGATTATGATAAAAATGGTGCAGGAGACCAAGGTATGATGTTTGGTTATGCAACCAATGAAACAGATAGCTTTATGCCTATGCCAATTCATTTAGCACACAAGTTGACTGCAAGATTAACTGAGGTCAGAAAGAATGGCACTTTAAAATATTTAAGACCAGACGGAAAAGCTCAAGTTACTATTGAGTATGTTGACGATAAGCCAAGCAGAGTAGATGCGATTGTGCTATCAACACAACATTCGGCTGATATTGATATGGAAAAATTGCGTGCTGATGTTAAAAAACAAATTATTGATGTTGTTATTCCTAAAAGTCTAGTAGATAAGGACACTAAATACTTTATTAACCCTACTGGCAGATTTGTTATTGGCGGACCACAAGGTGATAGTGGACTTACTGGTAGAAAGATTATTGTTGATACATATGGCGGATATTGTCCTCACGGTGGTGGAGCTTTCAGTGGTAAAGACCCTACAAAAGTGGATAGGTCAGCTTGCTATATGGCAAGACATATTTGTAAAAATATTGTTGCAAGTGGAATTGCGGACAAATGTCAGTTAGATGTTGCATATGCAATTGGTGTTGCAAAACCAGTATCTGTACAAGTAAACACTTTTGGCTCAAGTAAATATTCTAATGAGCAAATTTTACAAATAATAAATCAAGTGTTTGACTTAAGACCAAGTGCGTTAATTGATTATTTGGAATTAAGAAATCCTATATATGCTAATTCATCTAACTATGGACACTTTGGACGTGATGGCTTTAGTTGGGAAAAGACAAATAAAGCGTTAACAATTAAAGAACTTGCTAATAAATTGTTTGATTAATTTGTTTAATTTTTTAAAAATCTGTCAAAAATCGGTACTATTTGGTGAAAAATGATTGTAAAAGGAACGGTAGAAAGAATTATATATCGCAATAACGACAATGGATATTGCGTGTTTAACATCAGTGATTCTGTAATCAGTCTCACTGCTGTTGGTATTGTTCCGCCGATTAGCGAAGGTGAAGTTGTGGAACTTGATGGTGAAATGATTGCTAACTCAAAATATGGTGAGCAATTGAAAATCAACTATATCAAAGTTTGTTTGCCGGATAGCGAGGATAGTATTATTAAATATCTGGGCAGTGGTTTGTTTAAGGGAATAGGTGAGGTTACAGCAAGTAACATAGTCAAAATGTTTGGCACACAATCTTTTGATATAATTGAAAAAGCACCTGCAAAACTAACAAAGGTTAAGGGGATTAGCTTAAACAAGGCTATGCAGTTAAATCAAGGTTTTATTGAACTTAAAGATATGCAAAATATTATTGTTGGTATGCAAAAGTTGGATATATCTCTTAACCTAGCTCTTAAAATTTATAAAGTGTATGGTGCAAATACTCTAAATGTTTTAAATGAGAACCCTTATAAACTTGTTGAAGATGTGGACGGAGTCGGATTTATTACGGCGGATAGAATTGCAAGCGAAACTGGCATTAAGCCAGATAGTGAATATAGAGTTCGAGCGGGTATAATTTACACGTTAAAACAAGCGTCTAGCAATAATGGACACACTTATTTGCCTAAGGAAAATTTATCTGTCGCAGTGTTTAAACTACTAAATTTAGATAATGGATATTATATTGACTTGTTTGAAAGTGTAATTGAAACTTTGGAGCTTTGTGGTAGTATTGTAGTTTTAGAAAACTATAATTGTACAATAATTATGTTCAATAAATATTATTTGCTAGAACGTAAGATTGCACAGCGATTGATTGCTTTAAATAATCAACAGACAGTACTTGATACAGATGTTAGGGCGGATATTAGTGAGTTTGAGGCAATTAATGGCTTAAAGATGCACGAAAACCAAATAAAGGCAATAGAAAATGCTATTCGTTATGGTGTAAACATTATAACTGGTGGACCAGGAACAGGAAAAACGACAATAATTAAATGTATATTGCATATTTTTAAAAAATTGCATTTAAATGTACAACTTTGTGCACCTACGGGCAGAGCTTCAAAAAGACTTGGTGAAGCTTGTGGTGAGCCTGCAAAAACCATACATCGTTTGCTTGACTTGGATTTTAAAAATGGCAGAGGGTATTTTACTTATTCAGACGATACACAACTTGAGGCTGATGTTATTATTGTAGATGAGGTCAGTATGTGTGACGAATATGTCTTTAGTGCGTTGCTAAGTGCTATTAAGTATGGTGGCAGATTGATTGTGGTCGGTGATAAAGACCAGTTGCCGTCAGTCGGTGCTGGTAATATTTTGGGTGACATTATTGCTTTTAGAAAATTGCCAATAAGTTACCTAACATATATCTATCGTCAAGACAACCAAAGTATGATTGTTGAAAATGCACATAGGATAAATAATGGAGAAATGCCAGTTATCCAAAATGCGGATAGTGACTTTTTATATTCAAATATCAAAGGGCAAGAGAATATTGCAAACGCAGTAGTTGATATGGTAAGTAGAAGAATACCTAATTATATGAAAGTTGAACCAAAGGATATACAAGTGCTTTGTCCATTAAAAAAAGGTGCTAGTGGTGTAAATAATCTTAATGTGGTTTTACAACAATCTATCAATCCACCAGCTACTCATAAAAAAGAAATTAAGGTTGGCGAACATATTTATAGGCAGTTTGATAAAGTAATTCACGTTGTCAATAACTATGACTTAGAGTGGACTCGTGGTGACGAAACTGGTATTGGTGTTTTTAATGGTGATATAGGCATTATAGTAGATGTTGATGTGGTTAATGGTAAACTTAAGGTTGAATTTGAGGATGAGAGAGTTGCCACATATACACGTGATGTTTTTGACCAACTCTTACTTGCGTATAGTATAAGCGTTCACAAATCTCAAGGTAGTGAATTTGGTATTGTAGTTATAGTTTTAATGGGGGGCAGTTATACTTTAATGACAAGAAACTTATTGTACACTGCTGTGACAAGAGCTAAAAAAATGAGTGTAATAGTTGGTGACGATAAACATTTATATGCAATGGTGCATAACAATTATACAGCAAAAAGATATACCCTTTTAACTCAAATGTTAGAGGAAGAAAACGAAAGACAAAATTTGAAAAACATATAAAAAATTATGAAAACACGTCAAAAATCGTTATTAAAACGCAAAAAAGATAATAAAATACCTAATTTAAAAGATAAGTTTAAGGATAAAATTAAATTGCTATATGACAAGATTAAAATTGTGTTTGCAAATAGCATATATCCCGATGATTGCAATTGTATTATTTGCGATAAAGAGATTGTGCGTGGTGCAAAATATGGTTTGTGTGAGGATTGTTACAATAAGTTGCCTAAGTTTGAAAGGCATTGTATTACTTGTGGCATTCCAATGGATAATGAAGCAATGCTATGCTTGAGATGTCAAAACAATAAAAGATATTTTGATTTTGCCCGTAGTTGTTTTGTGTATGAAAACGATTTAAAAAAGCTAGTACTTAAATTAAAGTTTTACAATGGTAAATGGGTAGCAAAATATCTTGCTCAAATGATGTATGATAAACTTGATGAAAACGATTTGTGTGTTGATGTAGTTGTACCTGTACCTATTTCAGATAAGAGATTAAAGGAAAGGGGGTACAATCAATCTGCACTGCTTGCAAGACCAATTGCCGAAAAGCTAGGTGTTCCATTAGTTGAGGACGCAGTAATTAAATTTAAAGATATAACTCAACAGACAAAACTTACTGGTAAGCAAAGGTGCGATAATGTTGTTGGAGCGTACAAGGTTCAAAACAGAAGAGGTGTAAGTGGAAAGATGGTTTTGCTTATTGATGATATTTTAACTACTGGTAGCACAATGAATGAGGTTGCAAGGCAATTAAAGATTGCCGGTGCAAGTGTGGTTTATGGTTTGGTTGTGGCAAGTCCACGTTATATGGTGTTTGGTGAAAGCCTTGATAAACAAGACCAAAATGTAAATACGATTTTTAGCATTGACGAGAGTATAAAAATACCTGAATTAAATTAAATTTAATAATTGTATGTGTATTGGGGTTAAAATGAAGGAAAAATTTATAAATAAATTAACTGGTGATAAATAGTATTTATTAATTGCAATGACATAAAGAATTATAATGTTTATATGTCGAATATTGTCAAACATTTTTAATAAACACTATAAATATATATAATTTTAATTATACAATTTATACGATTATTGACATATGGTAAAATTTGGTGTAAAATAAAAGTGTTTGCAATGATATGTATTTTGCAAAAATTATTTTAATGTTGCTAGCAATTGCTAAATTTAACAACATTAAAAAAGAGAAGAATATGGGACTTTTTTCTAAACTATTCCCTAGTGCTAATGATAGGGAAATTGCTAAATTGAATAAAAAGGCAGACGAAATCGATGCTTTGGAAGAAGAATATAAGGCTTTAAGTGAAGAAGCACTTAAGGCAAAAACTGCAATATTTAAACAAAGGCTTGCAGATGGCGAAAGCTTAGAGGATATATTGGTAGAGGCATATGCCACTGTGCGTGAAGCAAGTGATAGAGTGCTTGGTTTGAGACATTTTCACGTTCAATTAATGGGTGGTATAGCTCTGCACCAAGGACGTATTGCACAAATGGCTACTGGTGAGGGTAAAACTTTAGTTGCAACATTGCCAGCCTATTTGAATGCTTTATCTGGTGAGGGTATGCATATTGTAACGGTAAATGACTACTTGGCAAAGCGTGATGCGGAGTGGATGGGTAAAGTTTACAAATATTTGGGTTTGACAGTTGGTGTTGTCGTACCTCAAATGAGTAATGAGGATAAACAAGTTGCATATGCTCAAGATATAGTTTATGCTACAAATAACGAGTTAGGCTTTGACTACTTAAGAGATAATATGATTGTTCAAATTGGCCAAAAGATGCAAAGGAAACTTAACTTTGCAATTGTGGATGAGGTTGATAGTATTTTGATAGACGAGGCAAGAACTCCACTTATTATCAGCGGTATGGGTGAAAAATCTAGTGATACTTATACTAGAGCAAATGCTTTTGCAAAGAGCTTGACTGAGGATGATTATATTGTTGAAGAAAAAGAGAAAACAGTTAGATTATCTGATGATGGTGTTGCTAAAGCGGAAAGATTTTTTGGTTTGGAAAACTATGCGGATATTGAAAACCAAGACTTGGCACATCACGTTAACAATGCTTTGCGTGCAAATATAATAATGAAAAGAGATGTTGACTATGTTGTAAAAGACGGTGAGGTTATCATTGTTGATGAGTTTACTGGTAGATTGATGGAGGGTAGACGTTATAGCGAGGGGTTACATCAAGCAATTGAGGCAAAGGAAAAAGTTGCTATTAAGGCAGAGTCAAAAACTTTGGCTACTATTACTTTTCAAAATTTCTTTAGATTGTACAAGAAACTTTCTGGTATGACTGGTACAGCTAAAACTGAAGAAAAAGAGTTTAATGATATTTATAATCTTGATGTAGTTGTTTTGCCTACAAATAGACCAATTCAAAGAGTGGATGAAAATGATAAACTATACACTACAAAAAGAGGCAAAATAAGGGCTTTGGTTTCTGACATTGCAGAACACCACAAGACAGGTCAGCCTATTTTGGTTGGCACATCTAATGTAGAGGATTCTGAGGAGTTGTCAAAAATATTAAAAGCAAATAAAATTGCTCACAACGTACTTAATGCCAAAAATCATAAGAGTGAGGCGGAAATTATTGCTCAAGCTGGTAAAATTGGTGCAGTGACAATTGCAACAAATATGGCTGGACGTGGTACAGATATTATGCTTGGCGGTAATGCTGAATATCTTGCAAAAGAGAGAATGGAAAAGAACGGCTATAGTGATGAAATTATTGCTGAGGCTACCTCTTATGCAATACTTACTGACCCAGAGATAATTAAGGCTAGGGAAGATTATCTAAGGTATTATGAGCAATTTAAACAAGTAACTGATAAGGAAAAAGAGGAAGTAAAAGCTTTGGGCGGTTTGAGGATTGTTGGCACTTGTCGTAATGATAGCAGACGTATTGATGACCAATTGCGTGGTAGAAGTGGTAGACAAGGTGACCCTGGTTCAAGCGTATTCTATTTGAGTATGGAAGATGATATGCTTAGGGTATTTGGTGGCGAAACAATGCAGAATATTGCTAACAAATTCAGCTTTGACGAAGACCAAGTTATTGAGCTTAACTTGCTTACAAAACAAATTGAATATGCTCAATCAAGGATAGAGAGCAGAGATTTCAGTATTCGTAAAAGCGTGCTAGCTTATGATGATGTTATGAATGTACAACGTAACTTGATTTATGAGCAACGTAATAAGGTACTTGATGGTCTTGATATGACTAATCAAATAGAAAAAATGATAATTGAGCAAGTAGAAATTGTGTGCAATAATTATATTGATATGACAGTTGGATATATGTCTTGGGACTATGAGGGCTTTAACAACGCCTTAGAGCAAAGAGTACTTGCTGACGGCACAAATATTATCACTGCCGAGGTATGTTCAGTATATAATGCAGTTAAAATAAGAGATGCAATTCTTGATGAAGTATTCCGTCAATATGATGCAAAAGTTGCAGAGGCAAAAGAAAATGGCTTTGACTTTACTGAGGTAGAAAGAGTTGTATTGCTTAGAAATGTTGATTCAAAATGGATGGACCACATTGATAGCTTGCATAGATTGAGAAAAGGTATTGGACTTATGGCATATGGTCAAAAAGACCCAGTTATCGCATACAAGAATAACGCAATCGATATGTTTGATGAAATGATTGATGCTATTAATCGTGATACTGTAACCACACTTTGTAAAGGTGTTTTACGTGCTAATGTGGAACGTAAAAAAGTAGCAGAGGAATCTAGTACAAACCAAAATTCTACAATTGTAAACAAAGAAAAAAAAGTTGGTAGAAATGACCCTTGCCCTTGTGGGTCTGGAAGAAAATACAAAAATTGTTGCGGTAAATAATAAATTGATTTGTAGTTAGTTGTAGTTGTGAAAGATAGGCTAATCGCAAAAAGTAATGTTGTGACTTAAAGATATCATTGGATTATAAAATGTTATCTAATAAAGTTTAGCATAAAAAATGTAGGGGAAATTGTATAAATTTAATTGATTACCCAGTGATATAGTTTTGAAAGTCTTTTGAAAAGGCTTATATTGCAGAATATAAAATTATGTAAAGATTTTATTAACTTGCAAAAAATATATTGACAAAAACAAATAAAAAACCATCAAAAATCGGGACTAAAGTTGATTTGTTGATTAAATAATCAAATCTAAACAAGGAATAAAAATATGATTATATTGGAAGAAACTAAACAAGAGCTTCAAAAAGTTAAGGAAATGCTTATAGGTGTAGGCAATGCACTTGATTTGGAAAAGTTGAATAACAGAAAGGCAGAACTTGAGCAAATGCAAAATGAGCCAGACTTTTGGAATGATATGCAAAAGGCACAAGTTGTAAATAAGGAATGTAAGAGCATTGAAAATAAACTTAACAAATACAATAGTTTAATGTCAGGATTAGAGGACACTGACTTGCTTATTGATATGTGCTTGGAAATAGGTGATGATAGCGAGAGTGAAGATATCCTTAGTGAAATGAAAAGACTTTCTCACGAGATAGAACAATTAAGATTGCAAACATTGCTTAAAGGTAAGTATGATGCAAATAATGCGATATTGACTTTGCACGCTGGTGCGGGTGGTACTGAGGCTCAAGACTGGGCGAGTATGCTTTATAGAATGTACTTGAGATATGCTGAACGTGAGGGGTTTGCGGTAAAGGAATTGGATAGACTTGATGGTGATGAGGCTGGCATAAAAACAGTAACTTTTATGGTTTCGGGTGAAAATGCTTATGGCTATCTTAAAGCTGAAAAAGGCGTACATCGTCTTGTTAGAATATCACCATTTGACTCTCAAAGCAGAAGACATACAAGCTTTTCTTCACTTGAGGTTATGCCAGAAATTGAAAATGACAATTCCATTACTATTAATATGGATGAGGTTAGAGTTGATACTTATCGTAGTGGTGGTGCGGGTGGTCAGCACGTTAACAAAACAGATTCTGCTGTGCGTATGACGCATATTCCAACTGGTATTGTAGTACAATGCCAAAATGAGCGTAGCCAAATACAAAACAGAGAACAAGCTTTGAAAATGCTAAAGAGTAAACTAATTGAGCGTCAAGAGCAAGAAAGAATGGAAAAAGATTTGGAACTTAAGGGAGATTTGAAAAAGATTGAATGGGGTTCACAAATTAGGTCATATGTTTTCTGCCCTTATACAATGGTAAAAGACCATAGAACAAATTACGAAACTGGCAATATTTCAGCCGTTATGGATGGTGAGATTGAGGAGTTTATTGAGGAATATCTTAAAAAGATGTAATTTGTAAACATTAAACTAACTATTTTTTTAGCATTAATAGAATGTCAATTATGGTAAAATAATGCTACTAAAATTGTAATTAGTAAAAATAACAATAATAGTAAGGTGTATTTTGATATTGGGAAATTTTATGTGACCAGTAGTGCCAATATATTGTTCAATTCATGATTGTTATGCTCTAGTTTAAATATCCAAAACATTTATCACATACAAGTATAGATATGTAAATCTATTTATATTATACAAATTCAGCTTTATTAAAATTTTATGAGTTTTAATAAAAAGCATATTAAAACTATATTAGTATGCAAAGTGGTTTTAAAAGATTGATAGTTATAATTGTATCTAATAAATATCAAACTGCTTAATTATGTTTAAATTGGGTCTGTTTTAAAAATTATTTATTTGAGATTTTACTATATTTTGAATAATGAAAGAATAAAACAATAAGTAGTTATTAAGTTTGGAATATTAATAGAGTTTTTTAATAAAAAACTATCAAAAATCGGTACTAAAAATAATAAATGCAGATAAATTAAGGAAAAAATATGTCATATTTAGAATCAGCAAATGAAAAATTGGAAGAACTTAGGAAGCGTGGTGACATTGTCATTTTGGCGATAGAATCTTCTTGTGATGAAACTGCTTGTGCGATAATGCGTGGTAAGCAATTGCTTGCAAATGTTGTTGCAACCCAAATTGAAATACATAGGCGATTTGGTGGTGTTGTGCCAGAGATTGCGTCAAGGAATCATACTTTAGCGGTGGAAAATGTTGTTAAAGAGGCATTGGCTCAAGCTAATATGACTATGGAGGATATTGAGGTCATAGGCGTTACTTATGGTGCTGGACTTTTGGGTGCTTTGCTTGTTGGCGTAAGTTATGCAAAAAGTTTAGCGTACTGCCTTGGTAAACCTCTTATTGCGGTAAATCATATTAAGGGGCATATTGCTGCAAATTATATTGCATATCCAGATTTAAAACCACCTTATTTGTGTTTAATAGCAAGCGGTGGTCATACTGCTATCTGTAATGTTGAGGATATAAATTCTGTGGAGATAATTGGTAGCACTGTTGATGATGCTTGCGGTGAGGCGTTTGATAAAGTAGCAAGATGTTTAGGGCTTCCGTATCCTGGTGGAGTGGAGATAGAAAAATTGGCTACTAGTGGTGAGTGCAATATTGAAATGCCATTGCCATTTAAAGGTGAGGAACATTTTAATTTTAGCTATAGTGGACTTAAAACTGCAGTTATAAACTATATACATAATAAAGAGCAAAAAGGTGAAGAATATAATAAGGCAGATGTTGCCACAAGTTTTCAAAACAGAGCTGTTGGTATGCTTGTGGATAATACTATTAGAGCTTGTCGTAAGTATGGATATAAGACTATAGTTATAGCTGGTGGTGTAGGTGCAAATAAATTGTTGCGTAGCAAAATGAGTGAACAAGGCAAAAAATATAATATTCAAGTAATTTATCCGCCACTTAATTTGTGTACAGATAATGCGGCAATGATAGCAAGCGAAGCAAGAATATTGATTGAGAGTGGTGCTACTTGTGCAGACATCGACCTTGATGGCAGTGCCAATGTTAGGATAATTGATTAGTGTTAATTTTGGCAAGAATACAAAAAAATTAATTAACAATATGATAGTTTAACAAAAAGTCTAAAAGTAAAATAAGTTGAGGTGTTGTAATTATGTCGCAAACAGAAAAAACGACTGAAAATAAAATAAAACCGCCTTATAAACTTATCGCAATGCTAGCAGTTTCTACATTATTGTTTGCTGTGTTTTTTGGATTATCAATTTATTCAATTGCAAAAAGCATAATAACATCAAAGGCAAATTATGTTGTAGAGCAAGCAACTTTGGTGCGTTATGAAAAAATGGGAAATGACGCAACACTGACAGATGAGCCTAATTATCAATTGATATATAAATTTGTTTCAAGTGATAATGTAGTTTATGAGGGCGTTTGGAAAAATTATATAGCAAGTGAAGAATATGCTAAAAGCAAGGTTGGGGCAAAAGTCGCAATTTATGTTGAGCATAACTTGAAAGAGCATAGTGTGTATGAGGTTACTTATAAAAATTATTTGATATTTTTTGGAGTGCCAACAATCGGCTTTTTAATTTTTGCTATTGATATGATTATTAAAATTGTATTATATTATAAGTATTCTGGTTATTCAATCAATAAAGCAGATGTTAAAGAGCCAAAGAGATTGATTATTGCACATTGTATAGTGTTAGCCTTTTTTGGTATGTTTTTTACATTGTTTGCAAGTAATTTAGGTGTAACTTTAGATAGCTATAAAAGTAGAACAAATGCGAATTTTGTTGAGGAAAAAGTTGAAATAGCATTTTATACAAGAGTTATTCAATCTCGTACTTATAAAAGAGGAGGAACTTCAACAATTGATTCTCATCAAACTTATTCAACCTATTTTGAGTATGAGTTAAATGGTAATTTATATGTCTTTAATTATGATAATGCAATCGCAAATGAAAATACTGCAAAAGAAGAAATTGGTAAACAAGTAACTATCTATGTAGATAAAGAAAGTGGTTTGATTGAAACTGATTTAAACTTTAGCAGTGAACTTTCTGGCTTTTGGATTTGTTTGGTTGCAACACTTGTGCTTGGTGGAATAACATTAAATTCTGTTGTGAGAATTGTGTTGTATTTTATTGAACTTAGAAAAATGGTTTTGCAAATAAAAGAACTTTCAAATAGTGAGATAAGCAATAAAAAGTAAAGATATAGAGTAGATTATTTGTTGGTTAAATTTTAAAAAGTTAAATTCAAACCAAAAGTTTGCTTTAATGTAATAAAAAATGTGATATGGAAAAATTAATTAAGTAAGAGAGTGCATATTTGTTTATATGTTATTAAAAAAGCTATTTAATGAGGTAAGTATGGCTGAAAAAGTGAATGCCAAGAAAAAAATTGATACAATAATTTTATGTGTAGCCCTTGCCGTTTTTGTAATTAGTACAATTCTTGGTGGGGTATGTTGTGCAAATTACCTTAAAGAAGCTAATGCAGGATATGTGGAAGTAAAAGCTCCTATTGTAAGATATGAGGTTCAAGATGTGTTGAATAGTCATATTAAGTATGTGCTATTTTATGAGTATGTGGCAGAAGATGGCTACAAGTATACTGGTAAATTAGATGATTTTATATCCAATAAGGAGTATGCGGAAAATCAAATTGGCAGAAGCGTTACAATTTATGTGTCAGATAAATTGCATAAGCAAAGAAGAGATTTGGATTTTAGCCCAACTACTACAATTGTATTTTTTGTTATAAGTGGCATTAGTTTAATAGTTAGTATATTTTTTATTGTGCAACTTAAGACTAATAGTCAAAACAAAAACAATAAGGAAAACTCTAGACAAAGATATAATAAAAATGCAAAGTTTAAGTATAGGTGATTGCAATGAAAAGTAAAGTGTTACCCAAAAATTTGGTGATTATTCATTTGATACTTTTGATAATTTTTATTGTTTTTTCAATAGTGTTTTTGACTAATTTTGTAAAGGCAGTACAATTTTATGTTTATGATAAAAATTGTGATTGGAAAGAAGAAACCGCTACAATAGTGAAATATTCAATTAATACACAAAATGGCCACGGGTATTTTTATGATTTTTCCACATTTTACGAATATATTGATGACAATGGCAAAATTTATTCTGGAATATGGGAACGTTTTGATACAGAGGCTGATGCAAAAGCGGAAATAGGTAAACAAATTACAATTTATGTTGACCACGAGCGAGGTATTCATAAAAGCTCAGCTGGTACAAATATAGGAGCTGTTTGTTTTAATGGTATAATTGGTTTTGTCACATTGCCGTTGTTTTTATATTGTTTAATAAGATTATTGTTACATTTACTGGCTTGGTATAAAGAAAAAACTACAAGTCAAGAAGAGTAAAGGTTATATATGAAAGATACATTATTTATAAAAGTTTTTATGGGTGCTTTCCTTGTAGCGTGTATTCTTTTAGCAGTAGGCTTTATGTATACTGCATACCAAAATGGAAAGACAGATAGTGAAAAGAATAAAAAGAAAAAAATAATTGACTTGGATAACAGACTCACAAAAGTAATTTTAAATGGGGCTGGAGTTTTAGTGACTTTTGCATTTTGCATAGCAAGTATAGTGTTGTTTGCAATTGATTTGAATACGTATGTTGCTAATATTAATACCGATTTTCGTAAGGAAAAAGCAACTTTTGTTAGTTATCAACAAGTAGAAACGAACAATGTTTGTTACAACTTATTGTATGAATTTGTGGCGGATGATGGTACTATTTATAAAGGACAATATCCAATTGATATAGCAAATTTTGATTATGTGGAAAGTAAGATTGGTAAAGACATAACAATATATGTTGATTATGACTCAAAAACACATTTGCTTGATACAAATTTCACTTGCACTTATTCCTATGTCTTTGGCGGTTGTGCTGTATTGTCCTTAACATTGTTTTGCTATTTGTTATTTTGTTTTGTAAAGCTATTTAAAAAATATAGCGAAGTACCAGAAAAAGATGTTGACATTGTTTATATGGCAAGGAGTAAACGACCTGCAAATTATCTGCCTTTGCATTTGATAGTTATAATAGTTGCTTTAATAGTGGCTATATATTGCTTAGCTTATTTTGTAAATACTAATAAAGATTTAGAGATAAATAGAAGTGGTAACTTTGTACAAGAGGAAGCTACAATAGCCTTTTATGAGAGAAAAATGGACGGCGATTTAGCGATTTTTCCAGTCTATTACGAATATGTTTCAGATGATATGACTTATATTGGTTGTTTAATTACAAGACCAACTAACGAAGATGAGGTTCGTGCAATGCTTGGCAATAAAGTGCCAATATATATTGAACATAATTTGCAACGGCAATCTATGACTTTAGATTTTGACACCACAAATAGTATGATATGGGCTATTTTCGGGGCAGGAGTATTAATTGCTTTAAGCGTGCTATCTTTAACAAAAATAATAATATATTGTAAAAAGTATATAAAATATTATAAACAATATAATAATATTTTGAAAAAGTATGGTTTGGGCAATTAAAGTTAAAGTCTAAGGAGATAGGAAAAACTTATTAAGGGAATCCACCAGTAAGTAATCAATAGAGATATTTGCAGAAAACTGATTTTAATGCAACTTTTGCTTAACTGATTAGTTTATAAAAAGCGTTAGCTTTTGGTTTAACTTGAGTTTTATCAAATTTAAGGACAAATAATTAAACTATTGTAAGTTGACTTGACATAAACTATAAATTATATTTTAAATGTTAATAGTTAAATTATAGTAATTACTTGGCAAATTGTGAAATTATTGCATTTGTTTAAATATCTGCCACAATGTAATTTAAAGTACAAGTATTGTTTTGCTGATGAGGGGATATATCATTCCGTATGTAAGAAATAAAAGTCTTTGTGAATTTTGTTATTAGCCATAAATCGACTAATAACAAAAGTTTTTTCCATTAATTATTATAAATATAAAAAATTGTTTAAAATGTTTGACAATTATAATGATATTTGTTAGAATATCAAATATATGGCTCGCCGTAGGCAAATTATGCCAAATTTACGGTGTAACTTTTTAATTAAATAGCTATAAACTCGCTTGAAATTACTTAGGTTGAAGTAAGCTTAGGCGAGCAGTCTAGGAGTATTTGTAGGTGTGATACATACGCTTAGACAGCGGGAATTTTGTGGAAAGTTATCGCAGTTAGAGTGTCAGTTATAAGCTTGTATTTATTAGGCTTAAGATTGGGGCTGTAAGTGAGGTATCTAAGGAAATAAAGTGACCGCACGCATATAATGGGTATCCTTCAGGGGTTGCGGGAGCTCATCCGATTTTATAATTTTTAAGGAGGTAGATAGAATGCCAACTATTAACCAATTAATTAGGCAAGGTAGAAAAGATAAGGTATCAAAGAGCAATTCACCAATTATGGATGCAAATCCTCAAAAACGTGGTGTATGTCTTTCTGTTACTACAACTTCTCCAAAAAAGCCAAACTCAGCTTTGCGTAAAATTGCAAGGGTACGTCTTGTAAATGGTCAAGAAGGTACAATTTATATTCCAGGTATTGGACACAATTTGCAAGAGCATAGCGTGGTTTTAATTCGTGGTGGTAGGGTTAGAGATTTGCCAGGTGTCAGATATCACATTATCCGTGGTACATTAGATGCTTCTGGTGTAGCTAATCGTAAACAAGCTAGGTCTAAATATGGTGCAAAACGCCCTAAATAAGTCTAGTAATCGGATGTTTTAAAGCAACTTTGACTGCTTTGCTTTTGTGATTTTTAGGCAGTCGTAATATTAATGGAGGTAAAAAATTATGCCAAGAAGAAGTGGTGTTATAAAAAGAGACGTTCTTCCAGACCCAATTTATGGTAGCAAGGTTATTACAAAGTTAATCAACCAAGTTATGCTTGATGGTAAAAGAGGAACTGCTCAAAATATAGTATATGGTGCTTTTGAAATCATTAAAAACAAAATGAATCAAGACCCAATGGAGGTTTTTGAGCAAGCACTAGAAAATGTAAAGCCTGTTTTGGAAGTTAAAGCACGCCGTGTAGGTGGTTCAACTTACCAAGTTCCAATGGAAATTAGGGCTGAAAGAAGACAAACTCTTGCTATTCGTTGGATTGTTCTTTTTGCTAGAAAGAGAAATGAGAAAACTACAGTTGAGAGACTTGCTGGCGAACTAATGGATGCTTACAACAACTCTGGTAACTCTGTGAAGAAAAAAGATGATATGCACAGAATGGCTGAGGCAAACAAAGCATTCGCACATTATCGTTGGTAATTGTAATTTGATTTTTAGGAGGGCGTTATGCCAAGAGAATTTTCGTTGGAAAATACAAGAAATATAGGTATTATGGCTCATATTGATGCTGGTAAAACTACTACATCAGAGCGTATTTTGTACTATACTGGCCGTGTTCACAAGATTGGTGAAACACACGATGGTTCTGCAACTATGGACTGGATGGTACAAGAGCAAGAGCGTGGTATTACTATCACATCTGCAGCTACATCTACTCAATGGCGTGGTACTCGAATCAACCTTATTGATACTCCAGGACACGTTGACTTTACTGTAGAGGTTGAGAGAAGCTTACGTGTACTTGATGGTGCTGTTGCATTGTTCTGTGCAAAATCTGGTGTTGAGCCACAATCTGAAACTGTATGGCGTCAAGCTACTAAATATGGTGTTCCTCGTATTGCTTTTGTTAACAAAATGGACCGTCAAGGTGCTGACTTTGCTAACGTAGTGCAAATGATGAAAGACCGTTTGAAAGCTAATGCTGTGCCAGTTCAATTACCAATTGGTAAAGAGGATAACTTTATCGGTCAAGTTGACATTATTGAAATGAAAGCTGTCATTTATGCAAAAGATGATAAAGATGGTTCTAAATTTGATATTGTTGATATCCCTAGTGATATGCTAGAAGAGGCTAAAACAGCAAGAGAGTTACTTATCGAGTCAATCTCTGACTATGATGAGGAAATTATGGTGAAATTCCTTGAGGGGGAGGATATCTCAGCTGAGGAAATTAAAGTTGCTTTACGTAAAGCTACAATTGATATGGCAATCACTCCAGTTTTATGCGGTAGTGCTTATCGTAACAAAGGTGTACAAGCTTTAATGGACGCAATCGTTGATTATCTTCCATCACCTCTTGACGTACCACACATTAAAGGTACTAACCCAGACAATGGTAATGAAGAGGAAAGAATTTCTTCTGATGACGAGCCAATGGCAGGTCTTGCATTCAAAATCGTTGCTGACCCGTATGGTAAACTTGCATTCTTTAGATTGTATAGTGGTAAGTTAACAAGCGGTTCATATGTATATAATGCTTCTAAAGGTAAAAAAGAGCGTATTGGTCGTATTGTACGTATGCACTCTAACTCTAGAACTGAGGTTGATGAGGTGTTCGCAGGTGATATCGTTGCTATTGTTGGTCTAAAAGATACTACAACTGGTGATACTTTGTGTGACCCAGACCACCCAATTCATTTGGAAAGTATGGATTTCCCAGAGCCAGTTATTAAGGTAGCTATTGAGCCTAAGACTAAAGCTGGTCAAGAGAAAATGGGTATGGCTTTGGTTAAACTTGCAGAGGAAGACCCAACTTTCAAAACTTATACTGACCAAGAAACTGGACAAACAATTATTGCTGGTATGGGTGAGTTGCACTTGGAAATTATCGTTGATAGATTGTTGCGTGAGTTTAAAGTTGAGGCTAACGTAGGTCAACCACAAGTTGCTTATCGTGAAACTATTCGTAACACTGTTGATGCTGAAGGTAAGTTCATTCGTCAGTCTGGTGGTTCAGGACAATATGGTCACTGCCGTATCACTATGATGCCAGGCGAAGCTGGTTCAGGTGTAGTTATTGAGGATAAGACTGTTGGTGGTTCAATCCCTAAGGAATATATCCCAGCTGTTGACAAGGGTATCCGTGAGGCTGCTTTGAGTGGTATTTTAGCTGGTTATGAGCTAGTTGACTTTAAAGTTACTATCAATGATGGTTCATACCACGATGTAGACTCTTCAGAACTTGCATTTAAGATTGCTGGTAGTATGGCATTCAAAGATGGTGCTAAAAAGGCTAACCCAGTATTGCTAGAGCCTATTATGGCTGTAGACGTTGTTACTCCAGATGAATATCTAGGTGATGTAATTGGTACTATCAACGGACGCCGTGGTAGCATTAAGACTATGGAAATGAGAGGTGGCGACCAAGCAATTTCTGCAGAAGTTCCACTAAGCGAAATGTTTGGTTATGCAACTGTACTTCGTTCAACATCTCAAGGTAGAGCAGGATTCTCAATGCAATTCTCTCATTATGCTGAAGTTCCAAGAAGCGTTGCTGAGAAAATTATTGGTGAAAGAAATAAAGATAAATAAGATTACCTATTTACAAACTTGAAAAAAGGTGATATAATATCTTTATTAGCTAGTTTAAATTGGAAAAATTTGCTATGATACAAAAATATAAGTTGCTATAGCAATAAATGTAGTCAATTAACAATGTAAAGACAGCTTGACTTTATTTTGAAAAATTGCATAAGCTGATTTAAACAAAAATTTAACAATAACAATATATTATTGTACAAAAATAAAACATTATAAATTGAATTTTTTAGGAGGATTACAAATATGGCTAAAGCTAAATTTGAAAGAAACAAAACCCACGTTAATATCGGTACAATTGGTCACGTTGACCACGGTAAAACTACTCTTACAGCTGCTATCACTATGTATAGTGCTGCAAAGGGATTTGCTGATGCAATGAAATACGATGAAATCGATAAAGCTCCAGAAGAGAGAGAGCGTGGTATTACAATTAACACTGCACACGTTGAGTATCAAACTGCTACTCGTCACTATGCACACGTTGACTGCCCAGGACACGCAGACTATGTTAAGAATATGATTACTGGTGCTGCTCAAATGGATGGTGCTATCCTAGTTGTTGCTTCAACTGATGGTCCAATGCCTCAAACTCGTGAGCATATCTTGCTTGCTCGTCAAGTTGGTGTTCCTTACATCGTTGTATTTATGAACAAGACTGACTTAGTTGATGATGAAGAGTTGCTAGAGCTAGTTGAGATGGAAATCCGTGACCTACTTTCTGAGTATGGTTTCCCTGGCGATGACACTCCAATCATTAAAGGTTCTGCTTTCAAGGCTCTTGAGGCTGCTTCTAATGGTAAAGCTGATGACCCAGCTTGTGCTTGTATCGCTGAGCTTCTTGATGCTGTTGATGCTTATATCCCAGCTCCAGAGCGTGACACTGATAAGCCTTTCTTGATGCCAGTTGAGGACGTATTTACTATTACTGGTCGTGGTACTGTTGCTACTGGTAGAGTAGAGCGTGGTTGCATCAAAATGCAAGACCAAATCGAAATCGTTGGTATTAAAGACACTGTTAAGACAACTTGTACTGGTATTGAAATGTTTAGAAAGCTTCTTGATGAGGCATTCGCTGGTGATAACGTTGGTCTATTGCTACGTGGTATCCAAAGAACAGATATCGAGCGTGGTCAAGTACTTGCTAAGCCAGGTTCAATTAACCCTCACACTTCTTTCGCATCTCAAGTATACGTATTGACAAAAGAAGAGGGTGGTCGTCATACTCCATTCTTTGATGGTTATCGTCCACAATTCTATTTCAGAACAACTGACGTTACTGGTTCAATCAAATTGCCAGCTGGTGTAGAAATGGTTATGCCTGGTGATAACATTGATATGAACATTGAGCTTATCACTCCAATCGCTATCGAAGAAGGTCTACGTTTCGCTATACGTGAAGGTGGTAGAACTGTAGGTTCAGGCGTAGTTGCTAAAATTATTAAATAATTTAGACTAGCAAGAATTTTTAAATTTTAAAATGATATTATCGGAAGTTGTCGCAAAGCGTGGCGAAGCCACATTTTGCAGTAACTGATGTTAATTCAAATTGTGTCGAGCTTGATTTATCAAGCAAAAGCGTTAGCTTTGTTTAAATTTGAGTCTCTCAAATTTAACGACACGTAATTAATATTAAGCAAAAAGATGCTTTAGTTAATCTAAAGCATCTTTTGTTTTAGAACAAAATAACCATAAGCAATGGTGGCGATAAAAAAAGCTTAAGCATAGGCATTGAAAAACATAAATTTCCTTGATATAATAAATGTTGTTCCGCCACATTTATAAAAACATTGAGTAAGAGTACTATTACTATTTTGCAATTTTAGTGAAAGAAAAAGCAAACAAAAAAGTTCGCCTTTTAACTTGATTACGTCACTTAGTAAAAGAGATTAATTCTTAAAATGTTTTCTATATTTCTGTTTCTAATCTGTAATTACTACAGAAAAATATTCTAAAAATATGCAATTAAAATTATGAATATCTATTTTAGATGTTAAAATTATCCACACTTTATTTCTAGATATGATTATGTATAGTATCATTTTTACAAAAAAAAACGAATGCTTTGCCAAATTTTTTTTATCTATCCTCACTAAAATCTCTAGATATTTTGTGGTAAAAGAGCTTTGCCGTAAATTAAAAAACAATTTATATATATAGAAAGTGTGGCTGTACATTAAAGACTAGATATTTAATACAATGAATAAAATAAAAAGTTTTTCTTTTGATATTAGATATATTTAAAAAATAGTAAAAAAGAATTTATAATTAATAAATGTATTAAAAAATATTGCGAATATATTATGAAATGTATATTGTTTGGAATTAATAGTTGTTTCAATTTGTTATTGTTAAATTTATTGATATAATAGTTATTAAAACTTTACACTATACAAAAATCTTTGACTTTTATCTTTATCATATTTAACAAAAAAGCAATAAAGAAAATATTACTTATTTAATAGGAATATTAACAATAATCAAATTGTGATTGTATACTTGATAGCTAATTGTGTTTATAACAAATCCATTTAATTAATTTAAAACAAGTAAAAAATAAAGAAAATATAAGTTTACAAACCAATAGAATTATCTAGTGGTTTGTAATTTATCTATCATTTTGCTTAGTTTTCAATTATATCTTTGTAATCATTAGATAATTTTGTGTATTCCTCAAAGATGTCGTCAAAGCAGTAAATTTTTAATTTTTTATGTACTTTGTCAAACTGCCATTGCTTAACGTTATAAATGTGAAAGAATGGTATCCATTTGATTCCTTTGTTAAAGTGTTTGATTATAGTATCTTTTTTAGGTAATCTTTGTTCATTAAATTTGCTATCCAAATATAAAATACTAGTTCTGCTACGATAAAGGGAGGTTTGGTCTGGCATTTTGAACCATTTAGTGTTTATCAAATTTCTGCATTTTTCAAATAGATTATTTTCAATGCAAAGTTTTCTATTAAATAATGCGACACCAGAATTAAAATAATCTTTTGCTATCCAAAATTTGCCCATATAGTCTAAAGCAACAGCAAACTCATAATTTGTCATATCTATATTAAATAATTCTGCTATATCTCCACAAGCCATAGTATCACTATCAAGGTAAAGGAATTTGTCTGGCAGTTCCATTAAATCTGCAAGTAACCTCACTTGGGCATATGGCGTATAATCGTTTTTTTGATTTTTTTCACTTATTGAACTTTTAAATAAATTGGTGATATCCATTAATTTAACACAGCTCATTTCATTTGTTTGCTTTAAAATATTTTCAAGCAAGCTTGCTTGTTCTTTTGTTATGCTCTTATAATTTGGTTTAAGCTCAGTAAAATCTAGGGTAGAAAGATAAATGGTTATAGGTTCCTTGCAGTGTTTTACAATTGACATACAAGAAAGCAGTATACCTTTAAATATGGCACTATTGCCAGAATACATAATATTAATCATTTTTATCCTCATTTAATTCATTAGCATTGATATCTATTTTTGTAATTAAATTCACATCATTTTCTACATTTTCTGTTTCAAATTTGTCATTGTTACAGCTATTTGAATTGGTATCATTAAAAACTATAGCTGGTGGCTCTAAAGCTAAAACTCTATGAGCTTTTTCAAATTTATTTGTACGTTTTTCCAATATTAAATAATTGATAAAACTTATAAACATTAAGCCGTAATAGGTTAGTATTCGCCATAATAGCATACCACTTGCACCAATATCACTTGTTATTCCACTTGCTATAAACACAAAGATTGATGTAAAAGCAAACTCAATTCCGCCACTACCGCCTGGAGTAGGTACGAATACGCATCCAATTATAACAAATGCAGTGCCACACATTACAAATAAGAAGTCTTTATATTGTACATTAATGTTGAATGACCGCAAAATATAAAAAGTTATTGCGTAATAAATCAACATAGTGATTGTCCTAATAAGAAAGCAGATTAATGCAGTAAGTTTATGTTTCCATAAAGCTTTAAAAGCGGTTTGTGTATCATTGCAATACTTTTGAAAAGCTGGAATTGCTGGTACAATAAATTTGTTTAGTACTTTTATTTTGCTTAGCAGTGTTAGTAGTTTTACTAAAAACTCAGCAACTCTTTTTGAGCAAGCTAGTAAAACTATCAATAAATAAGCTAAAATATTAACTGCAAAACCAACAATTATTAGTGGCAATAAGTTTCCAACCGCTTGCAGTAATTGAGGGAAAATAATTACAGAAATTACAGCAAACAAATTGATAAAAGCCACATTTATTAGGTAGTTCATAATTAGTATACCAGTTGAGTCTGCTGGAGTAACATTTAATCTAGCGTAAGAGTATACTTGAAACGGTTGTCCACCAGTAGCAAAAGGTGTAATACCATTAAAAAAGTGTTCTGTATTTGCAATTAAATATGTGTCTAGCATACTAATATTACATTTATTGGTTTTTGTCAATATGCAAGTTGTTATTGGTGACAAAATAAAATATATAATAGTAAGACTAATTGCAACACATAAATTTGGTATATTTATATGCTTAAAAGCTTGCACTATATTTTTTGTGTCAGTAGTTAAAAAAATGATTAATAGCAAAATAAATATTGTGATTGCTAGTCCTAAAATTATTTTGCTTAATAAACTTTTAAAACTATATTTATTCTTTTTTTGTTTATCCATATTATACCATATACTATAGTTAAGTGTCAATGTTAAATGTTTACTATATCTTATTATGTTTTTAATTAATAATTTTATTTTTTACATAAAGTGCGTTTTCTGGTATGTCGCAGTTTGCAATACTTTTAGGAGCTACTATAGCATTTTTGCCTATAATTAAATTGCTTTCAACAATTATGTGTTGATATTGAGTATACTCATAAAAGCCTTGCTTGATTGACCAGTTCATAATTCGCTCTTTTGAAATAAGACTATGACCAGAAGAGAATAAAATACTATTGTCACCAATTTTGACATTGCTCCCTATTTTAATATTACCGCCAATAAATACATTTTCGCCAATAGTAATATTGTCACCTAATTTTATTGTTCCAAGCAAATCAACATAAATGCCATTGCCAACAATCAAGTTTTTGCCGTGGTCTACAAATAATGTGTCAAGTATTTCTTGTTTTCTAACTATAGATGTAGTATCTAAGTTGTACTCAAAACATAGGGCTCTTGTTATGTCAATAAGGTATGCAAGCTTTTTATTCATTGAGTTAAACGGAACTCCATTAATAACATCTTTAAAAGCCTTTGGTATTTTTTTACCACTAAATTTGCGGATAATATCAAATTGTTTGTCATTGTAATCAATGTTAATTTTTTTACTAAAATCAAATTTGTCTTTGTCTGTTATAGTTCGTATAACTTTGCAAGGTCTGCCAACTGCAAGCGAGTAGGGAGGAATACTATCTTTAACAATCGCACCTATACCAATAACACAATTTTTGCCAATATCAATATTACCATAAATTTTAGTACCAGCACCTATCCAACAATTTTTATCTATTGAAATTTTGCTAAGTTTGGACAGCTTGCCATTATTTTGCAAAGCGTCTTCACCAATAACAATATTAAATGCAAATATATTTGACTTTTTTATATCTACAAGTGAATAGGGGGTGAAAGTAATATTTTTATTGATAAAACCATAACCTTTTAAGTCAACCAAACCAATTATAGCATTTATCCCTTCCTCAGCATATAGAATAAAGCCGTGGATAGGGAAAATTAGTTTAAGTATTCTAGATTTTTTAAAATAAAAGTTTAAAAATCTAAACAAGTTTAGTTTAAGATTTTTGCATTTACTTTTTTGTAACATTTCCTCTTTTAACACTAAATTATATTTATTGCATATATTTTTAGAGCATTGCAAAAGTCTTAAATAAGCAGAATCGTTGCTGTCAAAAAATTCGCCAGAATACATTTTTTTAATTTCAATTAAATCTTGATTTTTAAAGCCGAAATGTTTAATTAAATTTTTTATCTTTTTGTCAATCTTTCTTTTATCAGTCAAAATATTCCTCTAAGTTTCACATATATTTAATTTTTCATAGTTAAAACACTCTCAAAATGTTCATCAATTATATTAATTGATGAACATTTTTAAATTAAAAAGTAAATTTATCCAATAATTTTTGAAAAAATGTATAAAATTTATTAAAATACTATTCAATTGACAATAATAGGAATAATTGGTATAATAATATTGAACAAAATGTTCATCAATTAATATAATTGATGAACAAATTTAGGCAGTTTTTGAAGTAAAATTGGAAAAAATGGATAAAAAAGAAAAGAACAAATATAGTTTTAAAAGTTTATTAGGTAAAATAATATTGGGACTTGCAATCACCATATTTATTTTGCTATTAATAATTTTTTTAACTACTGATACAAAAAATATAATACAAGCTTTTCAGGGGATAAATATATCTTATTTGTTTGTGGCAATTGGTTTAACTCTTTTGTATTTTATTCTATCACCAATTACTACTTGTATTTTAACTAGGACAAAAAAGTGTGATATCGGAATGTTAGACACATATTTGATTGCAAATACGGAACACTTCTTCAACGGAATAACACCCTTTGCTACTGGTGGACAACCTTTTCAAGTGTATTCTTATGCAAGGCTAGGGGTAAAAACTGCACAATCTACTGGAATATTGATGATGAATTTTATCATTTTTATGGCAGTTACAAACTTATTTGCCATTTTGTCTATTGCAATTTATCCACAATTAATAGTCGCTACTGGAAACTTGTTACCTATGATTATAATAGGTTTTACAATGAATTTCCTAACATTCGGTATTATAATTTTACTAGCTTGTAGTAAGAAAGTGGCTAATTTTTTGGTGAAGTTATTAAGCTTACTTGGAAAAATTAAATTTTTGTCAAAATTTATATTGCCAGCAATACCAGCATTCCAAAAATATTGTGAGGATACTCAAACTGCTTTTAAAGATTTGCTAACTCATAAGGGTAGCACACTAATTTGTTTTGTAATTAAAGCAATTACAATGTTTGTATATTATGCAATAACATTTTATATTTTGAAAGCTTTTAATATTGAGTGTAGTTATAAGGATATATTCTTTGTTATATGCGGTACTTCCTTTGCTATTACTACTTGTGTTTTTATACCAACGCCAGGTGGTAGTGGCGGTATTGAGTTTGCATTTACATCAATTTTTGTATATATCGCAAGCGGAATATCTAGCGATTTTGGGGCAAGTGGTATGCTGTTGTGGCGAATGCTAACATACTATGGTTTAATGTTAATAAGCTTTTTTGATTATTTGGTTTTAGAAAAACGTACAAATAAATATGCAAAGACACGTGGGCTTTTTGCATTAGAGCCACCTTGTTTGCAAGAAGATGAGTGTAGTAAAGATGAAAATTTGAATCAAAATTAAAAATAAATAACTATGACAAAAACTACCACAAATTAAGTGGTAGTTTTTTGGTTTATGATAATTAATTTATTATGGAATACTTAATTATGTTGTTTGATAACTAATTGACTAATGTTTTAAAAACGTATAAATATTGATTTATTAATTTTTTATTAGTTATTTTACTTTTTTTCTCTTGTTCCGTAATGTTCGATTACATAGTCTAAGTCTTTGTCACCTCTACCAGATAAGCAAACTAGCACACTGCTTTTGTTCATTTGTTTTGCAAGTCTAATTGCGTATGCTACTGCGTGGCTTGATTCTATTGCTGGGATAATTCCCTCTAGTCTTGAAAGTTCAAAGAATGCATCAATGGCTTCGTCATCACCAACTGTGTCATATTTAATTCTGCCAACGTCTTTTAGAAAAGCGTGTTCTGGGCCACTAGAAGGGTAGTCTAATCCGCTTGCTACTGAATAAACTGGAGCTGGCTCACCATTAGCATCTTTTAGCATTATACTGTTAAAGCCGTGCATAATGCCCTCATTACCATAAGTTAGACTAGCTGCGTGGTCACCAAGTTTTTTGCCTCTGCCAAGTGGCTCAACGCCAATAATGTTTACTGGGTCATTTAAGAATGCTGAAAACATACCTATTGAATTACTACCACCGCCGACACAAGCTACTACATTGTCGGGTAGTTCGCCAGTCATTTGTAAGAATTGTTCTCTTGCCTCAATGCCAACCACACTTTGGAAATCTCTTACCATAGTAGGGAATGGGTGTGGGCCAAGTGCTGAACCAATGCAATAAATGCAGTCTTTATATTCCTTACTATACGCTGAAAAAGCTGAGTCAACTGCTTCTTTCAATGTTTGTAAGCCGTCAGTAACCTCAACAACTCTTGCACCTAGTATTTTCATTCTTGCAACGTTTGGTGCTTGCTTTTTAATATCAACAGCACCCATATAAATATCACATTCCAAACCGAAATATGCAGCTGCGGTTGCTAGAGCAACGCCGTGTTGGCCAGCACCAGTTTCTGCAATAATTTTCTTTTTGCCCATATATTTTGCAAGTAAAGCTTCACCCATACAATGGTTAAGTTTGTGTGCACCGCTATGGTTTAAGTCTTCACGTTTTACGTAAATTTGAACATTGCCATATTTATTTGATAATCTTTCACAATGTGATATTGGGGTAGGTCTACCTTGGAACTCACGGCGAATACGTCTAAGTTCACCTACAAACTTTGACGATTTGCATATTGTATAATATGCATCTGTAATTTCGTCCATTGCTTTTTTAAGGTCATCAGGCAAATAAGCACCGCCGTATTTTCCAAAATAACCTGCCTCGTTAGGGTAATTTCTATGATATGTATCAAAATCTATTCCATTTAATTTCATTTTTTATTCCTCTCTTTATATTTATTTTATCTGGTTTGATTTTATAAAAGTTTGAAAAACTTATCAAAAATCGGTATTAAATGCTACATTAAAAGAAAAAACGCATACTTCCATTAGAGTTTATGCGTTAATTAATATGGCGACACCATCGCCTAGATAAAATATACATAATTAAAATCTCCTCTAATCTAATCTAAACTATACTATCCATAATGTCCCTTGCATTATGCGATTTTATATTTTTATTATAACCGCTAAAAATACATATGTCAATATATTTTATGCAATTTTTTTTAAAAAGTTTAAAAATCTATAACATTCTTTAAAAACATTGCTATTATTAAAAATACTATTAAGCTCACAAATTTATTTCTATTTATGTCACTTTGAGTAAAATAATTTAATATTTATTCAATTACATTGTAACCATTTTCACCTAGAATGTTTAAAGATTTTTGAAAATTATTCTCTTTAACAAAAACATAATCTGTATTATAAGTTGATATCGCAAAAATACTTATGTTATTGTTTGCTAAAATATTGCAAATTTTAGACAATATGCCAATTAAAGAAAAATCTAAACTCCCTTGCACACGGAATGCTTTCCAACCATCCTCACTTTGCGTTGCATTGATAGGCACATCGCTAGTTAGGCATACTAAGGAATTTTCGTTATCCGTTTTTTCTATAAAACAAAATTGTGAATGCAAATTTACAAGTGAGTAATCTACAACTTTGCAAACGGAAAAATTATAATCTATTTTTTTTATTTCCACAAATGTACCTCTTAAAAAATTATACAAATTAATTAAAGACAAAAGTCTTTTATTATTGTTTGACCACGATGTAGGGCAGAAGTTCCAGACCTTGCAAGTTCAATAATATCATATGGACGAAGTACATCTACAAAAGCGTCAATTTTGCGAGGATTGCCAGTAAGTTCAAGCACCATTGCATTTTGACTTAAGTCTATAGTTTTTGCTTTGAATATTGAGCAAATCTCTATAATTTCTGAACGCTTTTCCGCAGTAACCTCAAGTTTAATTAACAATAGTTCACGCAAAACCGAATCGTCTTCTGCTAATTCAGTAACACCAGTTACATCTATTTGCTTTAGTAATTGATTTTTAAGTGCAGTTATTTGTTTTTCATCACCATATAATGATATTGTCATTCTTGAAAGATTTTCATCCTCTGTTTTGCAAACGGAAAGACTTTCAATATTATAACCACGTCTAGAAATTAAGCCAGATATACGTGTTAGTACGCCAGTATTGTTGGAAACCAACATTGAAATATAATGTAGTTTGTTCATATAAACCTCTTATTTGCAGTAGTCTATGTTAATTAAATTATGTCAATTTGTAAACTAAATAGTTAATTTTTATAACAATTGCTTTAATTTGAATTCAATGTAATAAATTAATTTAGTAAAAATAACACATTTAAAATTTAGTTTAATTGACTTTGTTTTTATTAATAACTTTAATTATTTGCTAATATGTCTTAAATCGTCACCATCAAGATATAGTAGTTTAGTAGTATCTTTATTTGTTATTCTAGAAAAAACCCTGTCACCATACTTGTTTTGCATTTCCATTGGTGACAAATTTGTTGCTATTATTGTATGTTTGTTTACTCTTTCGGATAATAACACAGTAAGATATTCAATTGTAACATTTTTAATAGTAGGTTCAATACCCAAATCGTCAATAATTAAAACTTCTGTCTCAAGTAAGTTTTCAAAAATGTAGTTTCTTTCATTAATATTTGTAGTATGATATTTCAAAAAAAGCGAATTTAAATGGAAAGCAGTAAAATATTGTGCATTAATCCCTTTATCTAATAGTTCATTAAGTGTGCTACTTAAAAGACAACTTTTACCGACACCAGCTTTACCGCAAAGAATTATATTCTTATATTTGTTATTAGGAAATTCATTGCAATATCTATACATTGAATTATAAAGAGTTGATAAGTTTTTGGATTGTTTGCAATCTATTGTTGATATTTTGTTATCCTTAAATGTAAATACAGGAAGTCCGTTTATTCCAGATTTATTCCTAAGTACTTGTTTATATGTTTTTATAAAACAATCGCAATATTTTCCGTTTACCACACCGATATCTTTGCAGGTAGGGCAGTTATATAAATGTGCGTTGTTAAGATTTTTGCTTTCATAGTCTTGCAATTTTTTATTTAATTGTTTATCTATCTTTTCAAATTCTGAGCAGTCATCATTATTTGCCAAAGCTCTGCTAAGTGCCAGCGTATTTAATTTTATTTGCTTTACTAAGCTTGCATACTCTTCGTTTTGCATTAAAATTTGCTTTTGTTTTTCGCATCTCTCTAATGCTATTGCACGCCTTTTAGCAAATATTTTTTTTGTTTCGTTTAATGATTTAATATCCATTTTAAAAGTCAAGTGCCCCCTTATTCTCATCATTAAAAAGATTGTCAAGTTCTTCTTTAGAGTATATATGTTTGTCACTGATTATTTGAGTATTTGTGCTAATAGTATCGATTTTTGACGGGTTAATTGTGATTTTTTCGCATTCCTCAACACTTTTTACTCCCTTTTCTTTAAAAGTTGCAAGCAAACTATTTAAGTATGCAAAACTCAAAGATTTGCCACAAGATTTCTTTGCTGCGTAATCAATGATTTCATCATCCATACCCCAAATATTTGACCAAGTGTTGTAGTAATCTCTGTCAGTGTTTGTTATCATACGTGTTGTGCCAATAGTGTGCAAAATGTTTTTAATTTTGATATCTGTATGTTGTAATTTTTCAAAATAATTTTGCAAGGATTGAGTTGATACAACGCCATTTTCGTATAGTTTATTTAAAAAATGGTGCATTCCCTCAAGAGTTTTAATATTTCTCTTAAAACAATAAGTCGCTATTAGTTTAAGTCCTTTTGCTTCATAGCCTTTTTCTAGCCAGTCAGTGATGTATTGCTCTACAACGGTGTCAATATTTTCATAGTATACACCAATTGTTTTGTTTATGTTTATTGCAAGATTTCTTACAAACTCAATATACTCACTTTGCTTTTGAATGTCCGCAAGTGTAAATAAGCCAAGCTTGTAAAAGCCGTCAAGCATTGAATCAAGTTTTTTAATGCCACCACGTTTTTTGCAAAGTTTAGCGGTGTATAGCACGCTTTCCAAGTCATATCCCCAAGAGGTTGTCCACTTGATAAAATATTGCTTGTCCTCAAAATCAGGGGTAGATTTAAGACCAAGTGCCAAAAATACCATACGCATATTTTCTGTTTGTGCTTCCATTTCTTTCAACTTATTATCTACTTGCTCAATCGTTCTTATTCCCTCATTTGCCCAAGCTTTTGCAACCGCCAGTATGTAGTTAGTATGTATGTTTTGCCCCTTTGAATCAACGCAGTATTTTGCAATTAGCACCATTGCATCTGTGCTGATTTTATAGTCCTCCACTACCTCTACATACTTAATTAGCTCGTTAGGAGTAAGTGTACGTGACAAAATCATATTTTCAATTTGACTTATAAATTCTGCATACTTGTCACGATTGTATTTGCGTGGTTTGCTTGCAATAGTTTTTAATGGTATATATTCAAATTCAAAAGGATTTTCGTTTGTAATTCTTACAGCACCAATTTCTTCCCAATATTTAATTGCAGTAATAATTTGGTTCCTTTCCACACCTAATGCCAAACTTACACTATCTAAAGTGTTGTTGCTTTGTATTTTATTTGCACATTGAACCAAGCCATATAGATATACTTTTATGGCTACCTCATCTGCATAAGGCATAAAGTCAGTTATGAACATATTGTCTACAATTGTGCTATTATTAATCAAAGCGTCTTTGCTAAGTGCGGAAAATGGCATTTTTATCCCTCGTTTTTAAAAAGTGTTGTTTAAAAATTTATTGTATATTCGCCTAATAGTAAAATATTGTCTTGACAACAACACCTTTATGTTGTATAATATTTTTGTTTAAATAAAATTAAATTTTAATATATAGCGTATTATGTTATGTTTAATTTGCCAAAAATCGCATAAATTAATTTATGAGGACTATATAGATTGCATTTAAACATAAGCTATAATGATTTATTACATTGTAACACAAACAATCAATACTGTCAATTATAGTGTAAGGATATTGATTGTAATTTTATCAACTTTTGCGTATGGAGGATTTGTTATGAAAAAGAAAATCGCTTTTTTAACAGCTGTATTGCTTGTTGTTTTATTATTTTGCTTAACTGGCTGTAATACTGATTTTAAATTTAGCAAATTGGAATTGACTGCAGAAAATGTAACTTCTATAAGCGTATCATATGGTGATGCTGGTTCAAAGTTTACTGCTACATCAAGTAAGATTGAGAAAATCATTGGTGAACTTAATAATCTTGAAATTGAAAAATACAAGGAAGAGGTTAATGACAATATCTTTACTGATAGTGTTATTGGTATAGTTACTATTGAGCAAGAAGGTAAGAGCGGTAGTTTTGTAATGACTTTTGCACAAACTACTCTTGTAGACAACACAAAAGTTGCGTTATTAAAATGTGAAGCTAAAGACGGCTTTAAAATTAAAAATATGCCTAAGGATATTTATCAAATGTCAAGCGTTGATGATACTAATGCTTTGCTAAGCAAATTGTTTGCAAATTATATTTGAATATTTAGATAAAATAAGGATACTTAAGGTTAGGAGAAAATATGAAAAAATTTACTAAAGTATTTTTTGTAATATGCTTAATGTTGGCACTTGTTGCATCGCTTGTAGCTTGTGCAACATCTGGAACACAAGGCAAGGATGACCAAGGTAGGTTTATACTGGCCACTCCAAAGGTGGAACTTGATGGTGGTATAGTTACTTGGAGCAAAGTAAGATATTGCGAAAAATATGGTGTTAAAATAAATGACGAGGAAGAATTTGAAACTACTAGTAGAATGTATTCTATAGGTGGTGAGAGTAATGCTACAATTAAGGTTCGTGCGATTGGTGATAATGTTAAAACTGTAAGCAGTGATTATTGTGAGCCTATTGGTTATTCAGCAAAAGGTAGATTAGATACACCTACAAATCTTGAACTAAAAGTTACAGAAAGCAGTCTGGTGTTGACTTGGGATTCTGTTGATGGTGCTGCAACTTACAAAGTGAAAGAAATTCACAACGCAGATAGTGCTAATATTACACATACAACATCTACAAATTCTTTGGAAATTGCAATTACAAGTGTAAATTCACCAAATATCTATAGGTTTACAGTAAGAGCGGAAAGCACTAATAGTTTTTACTCTGCATATTCAGAGGAACAAAGATATGAGGTTAAGGAAAAATTAGAAACTCCTAAAGTTGTGCTTAAAGACACTATTACTTGGAATGAGGTTGCTTCTGCTACCAATTATAGGGTTTACTTGCAAAAAATTGGTGATTCTGTTGTTGGTGAAGATATGTTTTTGGTAACTACCTTGTCTAGCGGTTCAAGGTCTTATAATGAGGGCAACTTGAGTAGTGCAATTACTAGTTACAAAAAAGATTGGGAAAAGAGAAATGAGGGCAAAACTTTTGATATAAGTGGTGATTACAAATTGTTTATTCAAGCAATTCATCGTGACCACCCAGAAATTTATCTTGATTCTGAACTAGCTGAAGTTAAGAAAGGTGAAGAGAGTGGAGAGGCTGTAACATTTAAAAAGCCTAGTAAAATTCAAGGTATTAATATAAAAACTGAAACTATTGGTGCAGATGATAATGTTGATATGTTAATTTGGGACAAATTAGACGATTGTAATAATTATAGAATAACTTTCTATAGTAATGATTCATCTGTGGCAAGTTCCGATAAAACATTAACTACTGAAGAGGGCGAAACTAAGTTAGATATAACTACTAAATTTAAAGGTGACCCTTCACATATAGGAAAGGTAATGAATATCTCAATTTATGCTATAGCAGATTTTGCTAATGGTGTACTTGTAGGTGAGGAAACTTTCTATATGGATGTGGATAATCCTGAGGTTAAAGTTGAGTATATTCCTAAAATTGTAACTGGACTTGGTACAGAAGAGAATAATAATGATTTTAAGGGGTACAAAAAGATAGAAAATCTTGGCGGTTTGCTTTATATGATGGAACACCCAGTAGCTGGTGAAAAGTATTTTTTGGCTAATGACATTGATGGCGGTAATTGTAATTTCTATGTCAATGTTGGTGCTTTCAATGCCTTGTTTGACGGAAATAATAATATAATAAAAAATATTAACTTTATTGTTAAAGATAGTACAGCTGGTGTAAGTCTGTTTACTGAAATAGCTAGTGGTGCAGAATTTAAAAATGTAACATTTAATGATATTAAAATAACTTGTGACGAAAATAAAAAATACGAATATGTTGCATTGCTTGCAAAAACAAATAATGGCACAATCAAAAATGTTTTCTTAATAAATAGTAATTTTGAGACAAATTGTAATACAGCTGGTTTTGTTATTAACAATGCAGGTAGTATATCTGGTGCAGGCTTTTTGGATACTGACATCACTGCAACAGGCTTTGCAGATAGTGAGACAGAAAGTTCAAGATTAGGTGCTGGTTCAGTTTGCGATGTTGCTGGTATTGCAATCAATAATACTGGTACTATATTCAACGCAAGTGTATACTCATCACAAATTATTGCAGAGTCTTTGCTTGTAGATGTAAAAGCTGGTGGCATTGCGGTTAATAATAGTGGAAACATTACTAATAGCTTTTTACGCAAGTGTTTGGTTAAGGCTGAAACTACTGCATCAACTGAAAGTCAAGTAAGTTCAATAGCAGGTGGCATAGTAGCTATAAATAGTGGTTTGATTTCTGATTGTTATGTAGAAAATGATGGTACAAGTTCAAGGACTGTAGTTGCTACAACTGGTATTAATGGTCAAGCGGATAGATATGCTATTGCTGGTGGTATTGTTGGTAGGATGATTGGCGGTGAAATCAAAGCTTGTTATGTATACAGAGTTGCTATCAATGCGACTAGGAGAGTTGGTGGTTTGGTTGCGGAAGTTCCAAGTGCGGAGTTAGGCAATGTTAAAATTACAAATTGTTATGTATTAAGGGTTGGTTTTAGCACTGCACAAGAAAGAGCAATGATTTTAGCTGATAAATTAGCCGATGGAAATGTTGAGAATGTTTATTGTGTATTGCTTGACTATACAAGTATAGATACAAGTAATGCAATAGTGGTAGAATTGTCAAAATTATCTGAACTTAATATTGATGGATTTATTTATGACGCTAATTACTCAGAGCGTTTGAGTTTGAAAAATATGCTATACGCAAAGAAATATTCGGTAGATTATTCAAAAGGTGCTAACAGAGATAGAGACCTTGTATATGCAGTAGAAAATCTTAACGGAACAAAAGCGTTATTTGAGTGTGATTTAACAAGTTCAGGTAAGAAAGTTGATATTTACTCATATACGATAAATAGTGGAACAGATTATGCACAAGAAATTATCTTGCCTATTTATGTAAATGTTAAATAACTTTGGGGTGTACAATGAGTGAATGTAATGGAAATTGTTCAAGTTGTGGGCAAAAAGGCAATTGTGATAGCGAGCTTAAAAAGCTTGAACAAAACAAAAATAGTAAAATTAAAAAGGTAATAGGTATTGTTAGTGGAAAAGGTGGCGTAGGTAAGTCACTTACCACAGCTAGTATGGCTTGTGCGTTTAGGGCAAAAGGTTTTAATACTGCTATAATTGATGGTGACATTACTGGTGCTTCTATTCCAAATATTTTTGGACTAGAAAGTGGCATTGCCAGTGATGGTGAAAGTATGATTCCAGCTGTTACAAAAACAGGTATAAAAGCTATAAGTATTAATTTATTATTAGAAACTCCAGATAGCCCTGTGGTATGGCGTGGTTCAATGTTATCTAATGTGTTAAAGCAGTTTTGGACTGATGTGCATTGGGGTGAAATTGATTATATGTTTATTGATATGCCACCAGGAACAGGCGATATTCCATTGACGGCGTTTCAATCATTGCCTATTGATGGTATTGTAATAGTTACATCCCCACAAGATTTGGTATCAATGATTGTTAAAAAAGCCTATAATATGGCAAAACTAATGAATATTCCTATACTTGGTATTGTGGAGAATATGAGCTATATTGAGTGTGGAGATTGTGGCAAAAAAATCTATCCATTTGGTGAGGGCAAAGCTGATAAGGTCGCAGAGGAATTAGGCGTTCCATTGCTTGCAAAAATTCCTATTAATCCAGCTATCGCTAAAGCTTGTGATAATGGTAGTATTGAGGATATCGTTAATCCCGATTACCAACAAGCTGTGGATATGATTATTAAGATTTTAAAGTAATAAATCTTAGCCGAAGACTTAAATTGTCCTCGGCTAATTTTGCTTTTATTAAAAAATAGCAAATTTAGCTCTTAATGTATAAAATATTTATATGTAAGTTTGATTGGGGCACTTATTAAGCTTTTAATGAGTGAATTGCTAGCAACATTTTACTGTTACATAAAAAGTTGTTATAAATTTTAAAATAAATATCAATTTATAATTTGTTAAATAGTTTTAGTGAAAAGTGTTTAACAAAATTTTATCAAGTATAATATGTCAAAAGGTGAATTATGAAAAAACAAAAAGAAAGACAGCCTTTAACTTTAAAAGACGTAGATATAACTACAGGTCTTATTGATGAGCAAATTGCAGAGAGAAAACAAAAGGGTTATGTTAACAATGTTAAAATAGGAAGTTCTAAATCCTATTTTAGTATTATTGCTGGTAATATTTTTACATTTTTCAACTTGATTTGCTTTTTGGTTTTTATTTGGTTGATTACTGTAATTGAGGATTTTAACGGGGTTAAAAACCTTACATTTATGTTGATTATAAGTGCAAATATAATAATTGGTATTGCACAAGAAATTAGAGCAAAACTTACGATGGATAAACTATCACTTTTATCATCACCAGATGTAAATGCTTTTAGAAATGGCGGTGAGGTTAAAATCAAGCTTAATGAGATTTTACTTGGCGAAATTATCCATTTAAAAACTGGGGCTCAAGTTTGTTCTGACAGCATTATTCGTGAGGGCGAAGTTGAGGTTAATGAGGCATTATTGACTGGAGAATCTCAAGCGATTAAAAAGACTGTTGGAGATACATTATTATCTGGAAGTTTTATAGTAAGTGGCAGTTGTGTTGCAGAAGTTGACCATATCGCAGAGGATAACTATATCCAAAAGCTTGCTATGGACGCAAAGAAATTTAAAAAGGTAGATTCAGAGCTGTTACATTCTTTAAAGTTTATATTCAAAGTTATCTCAATTGTAATTTTTCCATTGGCAATTGGTGGCTTTTTCACTAATTGGAATGATGCGTTAATGGATATTGCAATATCAAAAGGGCTTGCCTTTAAGGATACTTTATTTTATGCTATTGGTCATTTAGGCAGTTTTAGCGGTGGGGAATTGTATTCTGCATATAGACTAGCCGTAACTCCTACAAGTACAGCTATTATTGGTATGATACCAGCTGGGCTATTCTTGTTGACATCTGTTGCTTTAGCAGTAGGAGTGGTAAGACTAGCAAAACAAAAGGCGTTAGTTCAACAGCTATATTCAATTGAAACTTTGGCGAGAGTAGATATGCTTTGCCTAGATAAAACTGGTACTATCACTGATGGTACAATGAGTGTTAGGAAAATTGAATGTGCAAAAATTCCAGAAGAAGAAATTAATAAAATTATATCCAGTATGCAGTTTGCATTGGGTGAAAGTAATCAAACAGCAGATGCTTTGATAAAGTATTTTGGTAAAGAGGAATTTATGCAAGCAACAAGCGTAATTCATTTTTCATCCGAGCGTAAATGTACTGCCGTAAAGTTTAAAGATGAGGCTTTGTATGTGCTTGGTGCACCAGAATATGCTACCGATATGCTTAACAAAAATATCCAAGATGTTATTGAGGAAAACTCAAAACTAGGTTTTAGATGTTTATTGTTATGTAAAAATGGTATGGCAACAGATAATATTGAGGTTATTCCTACTAGAAATACACCAATTGCAGTCATTGTTATTGAGGATAATATCAAGGCAGATGCCCCAGAAATTATAGCCTATTTTAAAGAAAATGGTGTTGATGTACGAGTAATAAGTGGAGACAATCCAGTAACAGTTAGTGAAGTTGCAAGACGTGTAGGAATTAACAATGCTGAGAAATACATCAATTTGCATAATATGACTGATGAGGAAATTCGAGAAGTTGCAATGGATTACACTGTTTTTGGTAGAGTTAATCCGGCACAAAAAAAGTTGCTAGTGCAAATTTTTAAAGAGAATAATCATATAGTTGCTATGACGGGTGATGGAATTAATGACATTTTAGCACTTAAGGAAGCTAATTGCTCTATTGCTATGGCAAATGGTTCTGAAGCTACTAGAAACGTTGCACAAATTGTTTTGCTTGATAGTAACTTTGCAAGTATGCCTAAGGTTGTTGGCGAGGGTAGACGAGTCGTAAATAATATTGAGCGTGCTAGTGCATTATTTTTAACAAAAACAGTATTCTCAATGCTTTTCCAAATTATGTTGATATTTATGGGTATTGAAATGCCTCTTGAACCAATTCATTTATCCTTTATCAGCTTTTTCAGTATTGGTGTTCCATCATTTATTTTGGCACTTGAGCCAAATAATAGGAAAATTGATGGACGATTTATCGTCAATGTCAGCAAACGAGTTATACCAGCAGGCATAGCTGTAGCGGTAAATGTTTTCATTTTAATGATATTGTCACAGGTGACTGGCGTTGTACAAATTCCAATTGAACAATTAAATACTGTTGTTTTGATTAGTGTTTACTTAACATTCTCAATAATTCTGTTTAATGTATGCAAGCCGTTTAATGCATTACGTATTATAATGTATGGAACAATGTTCACTCTCGCAATGCTTTGTATTATATTTATGCCTATGCTAAATGGCATAGCAGATGGAAAATATAATTTGTTTATGCTTGCACAAATCACTGATGCAACAGCTATATTTATGATTATGTCCTTATTATTAATAACAATTTATACTATTAAAATTGGTAATTTTATAGCTGACCAATTTAAACTTGATAGCAAAGGTAAAGTATACTTTGATACAGAGATTATTAAGAGGGCAAAAGCACTATTTAAAAAGGAGAAATGATGTCTAGCATACTAACTGAGGAAATTGATAATATCTATCAATTTAAAGACAAAGATTGTTTTTTTAGGTCACATTTTAAAAAACTTTTAGCAAGTAATTATAAATACTATGGCATTAAAACAGCAGTACTGCACAAGGCTGCTGAAAGGATAGCTCAAAAACTTTCCCTAGAGGAAATGATGAAACTGGAACCGCTAGATTATGAGGAGCTAACTCTTTTAGGACTTGCAATAGTTTATAGTAATAGTCCTTTTGAGGAAAAATTAAAGGGTGTAGATTACTTTTTGTCAATTAATGACAATTGGGCAGCAAGCGATATTGTTGCAAATTCAATTAAAGTAAAAGACAAAGTCTTTTTTGACTATTTAGTAGGTTTGTTAGACAAAGATATTTGGCACGTAAAGTTTGCTATAAATGCTTTTATGTTCCATTATTTAAATGAAGAATTTTTAGACGATGTTTTAAATGTGCTAGTTAAAGTAGATAGTGAAGATAATTTTGTAGTTAAAGCAGTTGCAAGTTTTTTGGCAGAGGCGTATTTGCAATATCCTCAGCAGATTGTGGAATTTATAGATACTGCACCTATAACAATGAAGGCACTTAGGGCAATGCTAGTAAAAGTTAGATTATCTAAAAGAATACCAGAAGAAAATAAAGAACTTCTTGAAGAGATTTATAAGGATGTAATATGCAGAAGGGCGACATTATTGAAGTAATAATTGAAAGTGTAGGGATGGACGGCGAAGGTGTTGCAAGGCAAGACGGGATAGTCGTTTTTATCCCTTTTACTTTATTTGGTGAAAAAGTAAAGTGTGAAGTAACATTTGTTAAAAAATCATTTGCAAAGGCAAAAGTTATAAAATTACTTGAAGCGTCTATGGATAGAGTTCAACCATTATGCCCTCATTTTAGGCGTTGTGGCGGTTGTGATATGCAACATATTACATACGAAAAACAACTGCAGATTAAAAGAGAAAATGTAGCCAATTGTTTACATAAATACGCAAGTTTGGATATAGATGTGTTGCCAGTTGTTCCGTCACCTGAAAATTATTATTATCGTAATAAAGCACAATTCCCATTGTTTGATAAAGATGGTAAAGTATGCTTAGGCTTTTTTAAGGAACGCACTCACGACTTTGTAAAAATTGATAAATGCTACTTGTTGGGTGATTGGTGCGATAAGTTTTGCAATGCGTTTTTAGAAGTTGCAAATAAATTAAAATTAACTTGTTATAATGAAAAAACACAAAAAGGATTGCTTAGACATTTAGTACTCAGAAAGCTAAATAATGTAGTAAGTGTAACTATAGTTGTAAATAGCAATAAGTTTGCATATGCCGATGAATTTGTTAAAAATCTATCAAAAATCGGTATTAAATTTTCATTTTATGTTTCATATAACACCAAAAACACAAATTTAATAATGTATAATGCTAATGCAATGTTTGGTGAAAAAGACATTCAAACAGATATTTTAGGTGTAAAAACATTTGTAAATCCAATGTCATTTATGCAAATCAACGACGATATTCGTGACGCTATTTATAGTAAAGTTAAGCAGTTGGTTATTGATTGTAAAAGCAAAATAGTAATTGATGCGTATTCAGGTGTAGGAGTGCTAACAAATATAATTGCGGATATAGCAGATAAAGTTTATGGAATAGAGATTGTTCCTCAAGCGGTAGAAAACGCAAACCAATTAGCAAAGCTAAATAGTAATCAAAATAAAATAATAAATATTTGTGGTGATAGTGCTGTGGAATTACCTAAGTTAGCAGACAACATAAATGAGCAACTATTAACAAATAGCTGTAATCAAAAAATAATATCTTCTAAACAAGTTATTCCTAACTCTACATTAAACAATATTGATATAATTGGTGAAAATGTAAAGTTGGATAAGCAAGTAGGAAAGGAAAATCAATCAAAAACACAAACTAATTATAAAAAAGGTGATTTTATAGTAATACTTGACCCACCAAGGAAAGGTTGTGATACACAAGTCCTAGAAGGACTACTAAAAGCCCAACCCAAAAATATAATTTACATATCTTGTAACCCTGCAACCCTATCCCGAGACCTCTCAATCCTAAAATCTCACTACACACCAACCCAAATCCAACCCTACGATATGTTCCCCAACACCTCCCATATCGAAACTCTAGTTTGTCTCAACCGAAAATAACAATATTAATTAATAAATATATTGGAAACTCAAACGATTAATTCTAATGGCATTGCATTTTATCTATCACAAGTCTTTCAGTAATTAGATTTGTTAAAACTTGTTATGGCTATAATGATACTGAACGTGGCGAAGTATGACTTGAACTGGTTATAAATTAGTGCAATTATTAAGAGATTTTTTATTAATTTGAATTTCTGATAGAAATTGTATGTGTTATATAAATCTTCGCATTAATATGATAATTATAAAATCATTATATTTTTGTAGCCACTAATTGGCTTGATAAATCAAAAACAATTAATAAAATCAACAGCCTAAAATCAAAAATTTTAGGCTGTTAAGTTTTTTGTAAAGTCGTAAATTTGCAAAAAGTTGAATTTTTAAAATTACCCACCGAAAATCGGGGGTATTTTTGAGATAATTAGCTAAATTATGTAAATTGAGGGTACATAGAATACATATATCTATGTACATAT
>CAJTNA010000007.1 GCA_910577845.1 uncultured Christensenella sp.
ATGCAGAAATAGTATGGAATGTAGTTTGCGGAAAGATAGATATTGCAGATTTTATGTGAATTTATTGCTAAAGGTTTTAAAAATGTGCAAAATTTAAAACTTAATTAATATAATTATTTAAGTTAAAGTAAAATTTAAAATTATAAAAAATAGGGTGCTAATGTCTAGTATCCTATTTTTTGTAGTTAGAATCTTTACATAGTTAGTTATTCAATGTAACATAAAACTAAAGTATATTTTTGAAAGATTGCAAAATGAGGAAATAATCTATCCAGCTGGTTTGAAAAATTGGAAGATGAAATGTATTATTAGTAGTCGTGATTATTAAGTACGGCCTTTTTTGTGACTGGTAAATAAATGTATAAAAATGAATATTGGCAAAACATAATACTATTTGAAGGTTTACTTTTAAACTGAATAATTTAAAATGTTTTATAATTACTTTTGTGACTAAAAATTAAAAATATTTAAATAACTTGATTTTTATTTTTATATATGATATAATTTTTTATAATGACTAAATATAGTCTTTAAAATTAATATTTATTAAAATTATTTTCAAAAAATTACGATTGTATAACAATTATTATATGGAGTTGCAAATGAAAGAGAGAGTTTATTTGAGTTCACCTCATATGGGTGGCGAGGAAATGAAGTATATAAACGAAGCATTTGATACAAATTGGATTGCACCATTAGGTAAAAATGTAACAGAATTTGAAAAGGAAATGTGTGATTATATTGGTAGACCTTATGCAGTTGCATTATCTAGTGGTTCAGCAGCAATTCATTTAGGACTAAAGTATTTAGGGGTAAAAAAAGGTGATATTGTTTTTTGTAGTTCGTTTACTTTTAGTGGTAGTTGCAATGCCATAGATTATGTTGGTGCAACACCAGTTTTTATTGATAGCGAAGTAGATAGTTATAATATGAGTCCAAAGGCATTGGAAAAAGCTTATAAAAAATATCCAAATCCAGCTTGTGTTATTATTGTTGACTTGTATGGTAATCCAGCTGACTATGATTCCTTATTAGCAATAACAAAAGCTCATAATACACCAGTATTAGAGGATAGTGCCGAGAGCTTAGGTAGTCAATATAAAGGTGTGAAAACAGGTAACTTTGGTGATGTTTCAATCTTTAGTTTCAATGGCAATAAAATTATTACTACTTCTGGTGGTGGTATGATAATGGTTAACACAAAAGAAGCTCACGATAAAATATTGTTTTGGGCAACTCAATCAAGAGAGAATTTCCCTTGGTATCAACATGAGGAGATAGGTTATAATTATCGCTTATCAAATATTTGTGCTGGTATTGGTAGAGGACAAATGAAAGTTCTTGATACAAGAGTGGCTCAAAAGAGAAAAATATTTGACATTTATTCTGAATGTTTTAAAGACAATAAGTATATTAGTATGATTGCTGAGCCAAAAGATTGCAGAGCTAACCACTGGTTATCTGGAATAACTTTAAGTAAAGATTGTAAGGTTGGTTTTATGGATATTATCAATGCTTTAGCGGAACACAATATTGAAAGCAGACCAGCTTGGAAACCTATGCATACTCAACCAGTATTTAAGAATTGTGACTTTTTTAGTCATAATGATTATGGTGAAAGTGTTTGTGAAGACTTGTTCCGCAGAAGTGTTTGCTTGCCTTCTGATAGTAAAATGACAGAGGAACAAGTTAGATATGTTGCAAAAATTATAAATGACTTAGTGAAATAATTAGTTGTTAGGTGGTAATATGCAAGAAGAAATGCAAACTGAAAACCAGTTAAGTGAACAAGAAAGTAGTTTAGCAAATGAAAGTCCTTTGGGAGATTCAAATATTGATAACAGTGATTTGCAAGAAGATAAGGAACAAGACCATAATATTGGTTTAGAAAGATTGCAAGAAAAAAAAGAAAATACGGATGCTCTTGATAATCAAGACTATAATTTTAGTGATAATATAGTTGTTAGTGATGTAGTTGAGAAAAAAACTGAATATAAAATAGTTAAAAAACCAAATTGGTTTAAAAGATTAGTTAAAAGAACATTTGACATTTGCTCAAGTTTATTTGCAATTATTTTGTTATTACCATTCTTTTTATTATTTACGCCTATAGTTGCAATAGCAATGAAAGGGAATCCGTTTTTTGTTCAAAAACGACCTGGTAAAAATGAAAAAATATTTAGTATGATTAAATATAGAACTATGACAAATGCAAAAGATAAAGAGGGCAATTTGTTATCAGATAGTGATAGGTTGACAAAATTCGGAAAAATAATGCGTGCGTTAAGTTTAGACGAATTGCCAGAACTTTTTAATATATTAATTGGAAATATGAGTGTTGTTGGACCTAGACCATTACTGGTTAAATATTTGGAAAGGTATAATGATTTTCAAAGGCAAAGACACTTAGTGAGACCTGGACTTACTGGACTTGCTCAAGTTAGTGGTAGAAATGCAATTTCTTGGGAAGAAAAATTTGAAAAAGACATTGAATACATAGAAAAAATGTCTTTTTGGTTTGATTTAAAAGTTATTTTTATGACAATAAAAAAAGTTTTAGTTAGAGATGGTATTTCACAAGAAGGCGAAGCAACTATGGAGTATTTTACTGGTAATAAAGATTAATTAAAGAGGTTTTATGGAGCATTGTAATGTTTTAATAACAAGCTGTGGTAGGCGGGTTGAGTTGGTTAAAGCTTTTATGCAAGCTAAACAAGAGTTGAATATCAGTGGCATTGTAGTTGGTGCTGATATGTCTAAATATGCACCTGCATTATATTTTTGTGATAAAGTTGAATTGGTGCCACGATTGAATGATAGTTCATATTTGGATAGACTTATTGAAATAATTAATTTTAATAATATTAATCTAGTTGTACCAACGATTGACACTGAGTTGCAATTATTAGCCGATAACAAAGACTTGATTGAAAGTGCTACTAGTGCAAAGGTTATGATTAGTAGTAGCGAAGTTGTAAGAATATGCAATAATAAGTTTTTAACAGCTCAGTTTTTTAAAGATAATGCTTTTGCAATACCTTATACTTTAACACAAGAGGATATTGATAATAAAAATTATAATTTTCCGTTATTTATTAAACCACTAAATGGAAGCAGTAGTATAAATGCATTTAAAGTTAACAATCAAAAAGAGTTGGATTTTTTCATTGACTACATTGACCAACCAATTGTACAAGAAATGGTTAGTGGTGAGGAATATACTATAGACGCATTCATAGATTTTAAAGGTAATATTTTGAGTGTTGTTCCAAGGATAAGAATCGCAACACGCGGTGGTGAGGTTTTAAAAGGTCAAATTAATTTAAATAAAACAATTATTAGTGATGTGACAAAAATGCTAAAAATTTTAAAGCCCATAGGACATATTACAATTCAAGGTTTTTTAGGCAATGACAATATTTTTAGATATATTGAAATAAACCCACGCTTTGGTGGTGGAGCTCCAATGAGCATTTCAGCTGGTGCTAATACTCCAAAATATTTATATCAACTTTTGACAAATCAAAAAGTTGAGGTTGGCAAAATTAAAGATAAAGCTATTTTTGCTAGGTTTGACAATAGTATTATGATTGAGGAAAATAATGATTAAAGCAGTTGTTTTTGATTTGGATGATACACTTTTTTTGGAAAGTGACTATGTACAAACTGGGTTTGCTTGCGTTGAGGAATACATTAGCAAAAATTATTCAGTAGATGTTAAAAAAGGTCTTTTGTATGATTTATTTTTGAAAGATAAAAGAAATGTTTATGATAGAGCTTTAGATTCTTTGGGAATTAATTATACTAAAAGTGACATGGAAAAACTTGTTGATATATATCATAATCATATCCCTAGAGGCATTAAGTTAACTGATGGTGCTTTGGAAGTTTTAAAACACCTAAAAACAAGTGGTTATAAATTAGGTATGATAACTGATGGGAGACCAGTTGGGCAAAATAATAAAATTGATTGCTTAGGTATAAGAGATTTGTTTGATAAAATAATTATTACTGATGATTTAGGAATAGAGTTTAGAAAACCAAATGAAAAAGCATTTACTTTAATGGCACAAACTTTAGGTGTTAAGTATGAGGAAATGGTGTATATTGGTGATAATGCTACTAAGGACTTTGCAGTCATGAAAAAACTGCCAATAAAAACAATACAATTTATACATCACAATAGAATTTATAGCATAGGAGAGTATCTTTTTGGAATAAAGCCAATAAAAATAATTACTTGCTATAAACAACTAATAGATACAATAGGAGAATTATGATAAAGGTTTTACAAGTCATTGGTTCAATGGGATATGCAGGTATTGAAAGCGTAATAATGCAATACTATCATGCAATTGATAAAACAAAAATTCAATTTGATTTTATATCAAATTTAAGCGAAGGACGTTATGATAAAGAAGCCGAATCAATGGGAGCGAAAGTTTTTCATTTGCCAACAAAATCAAAACATCCATTCAAATATATGAAACAATTGCTTAAAATTATTAAAGAAAATAATTATGATGTTGTGCATAGCAATGCGAATAGTGCCAGTGCATTTTTAGACTTGTTGCCAGCAAAACAAGCAAAAGTAAAAAGAAGAATCTGCCATTCTCACAATAGCAGTTGTCTTGTAAAGTGGCAACATTATTTATTAAAACCTTTGTTGCCATTGTATGTGACAGATAGAGTTGCTTGCTCAAATGATGCGGGTAAATGGTTATTTAGGAAGAAAGATAAGTTTACTATACTAAATAATGGAATAGATGTTTATCAATATGATTACAATAAAGATATTAGAGATGAATTGAGAAATAAATATAATTGGCAAGAGCAATTTATAATCGGTCATGTAGGTTCTTTTCAAGAAAGGAAAAATCAAAAATTCTTAATTGAATTGTTGCCTGATTTATTAGCCAAAAAGCAAAATGTTAAATTAGTTTTAATTGGTGCTTATGAAAATAGTTTAGGACTAGAATTAAAAGAATTGGTCAAACAATTAAAGTTAGAAAATAATGTTGAATTTTTAGGTACACAAGATAATGTTAATGAGCTATTGCAAGCTTTTGATGTTTTTTGTTTTCCATCACTATTTGAAGGATTAAGTGTTGCATATGTAGAGGCTTCGTGCAGTGGTTTGCCAGTAATAATATCAGATATAATACCATATGTAAATTTAACTGCTACTATATTTAGACTTTCTTTAGAAAAAGATTTATGGATAAATAAGATACTTGCATTAACAGATTTCAAAAGAGAGTCTGTGTTAGATAAAACTATCACTAGTGAATACAATATACATAATAATGTGAAATTATTAGAGAAAATCTATGAGGGTAAAACAAAATGAGAATTTTATATATTAGTCAATGTGATTTAGTTTTATCTAATAAAGGAATATACTCTGATTTAATAGATAAGTTATGTGCTAGTGGTCATGATGTAATATTGTGTTGTGCAGATAGTAAGTATAAAAAAACAAGTTTAATTGATGATAATGCATTAAAAAAACTAGAAATTAAAGTTCCAAACCAATTTGGTGTTAATTTTATTAAAAAAGGCTTAATTATTTTAAGTTTAGAAAATATAATTAAAAAAAATATCAAAAAATTTTTAAAAAAGGAAAGCTTTGATTTAGTAATTTATGCTACGCCACCTATAACTTTCGCAGGTGCAATTAAATATTGTAAAAAACAATATAATTGCAAATCATATTTAATGCTAAAGGATATTTTTCCTCAAAATGCAGTTGATTTGCATATGATTTCAAAAACTGGTATAAGTGGTATTTTGTATAAAATTTTCAGAAAAAAAGAGAGTGCATTATACAAAGTCTCTGACAAGATTGGTTGTATGAGTAATGCAAACATTAATTATGTGTTAGAACATAATAGCTATATTGATGAAAATAAAGTTGAGTTGTTTCCTAATGCCATTAATTGTGTAGATAAAATAGAAAAAGATAAATCAATTTTGGAAAAGATAGGACTTGACAAGGACAAGCTAACATTTATATATGGTGGAAATTTGGGCAAGCCACAAGGATTGGACTTTTTGTCAAATGCAATAAAGGCTTGTGAAAATATAGAAAAAGTTCAGTTTGTTATGATAGGCAGTGGTAGTGAGAAAACAAAATTTTTTGAGAGTTTAGAAAGTGTAAGCAATTGTAAATGTTTAGAAAGATTACCGCACGACGATTATGAAAAATTGTGTGCATCTTGTGATGTAGGTATTATCGCTTTAGATTATAGATTTACTATACCAAATTATCCTTCAAGAATTTTATCTTATATGAGTTGCAGTATGCCAATTTTAGCTTGTACTGATATAGTCACTGATATAAAAGAACTGGTTGAGCAAGAAGCAAATTGCGGTAAGTGGTGTTATAGTGATGACATTGAAGGCTTTGTTCAATGCGTTAAATGGTTTGCTGAAAATCAAGAAAAATTGCAAGAGTTAGGAAATAATGCTTTTCATTATATGATAAATAATTTTAACACAAAAATTTGTGTTGAAAAATTAGAGAATTTTATGCAATAATGGAATTAGTAGTAATAGAATTATCTGAGATTTTTAGAATTTAATCAATTTAGTTATAAATATTAAAATAATTTATGTTAGCTAAATTTTATTGAAAAGTTTTTAAGGTAAAAACAAATAGTTGTTGATTCTTTATGTTCAAAAATTATTATAAAATTTAGTTTGTTTTATAGTATTGTTATAGGACAATAGCTTTTAACAATGTGGAGAAATTAAAAATGAAAGAAATATTAGTTACTGCAATAAATTATGCTTGTGAAAATGAAACTTATAATTATGCAAAACAGTTTGAAAATTTTACAAATAAAGATAAGATAGTTTTATATATTGTAGATAATAAAACAAGTGAAGGTAGCAATTTGCAAGAAAGACTCAATGAAATTAATTGCGACATTGTTTATCTTAAACCCAATGAGAATTTAGGATATTTGAATGGTTGTTTTTTTGGGGTAGATAAATTTTTGGAAATCAATGGTTATATTGCTAATTGGGTTGTAGTTTCAAATACAGATATAACATACGATAACAATATGTTTTATGAAAGATTTTTAAATTGCCATTATGAAGATAGTATATGGTGTGTTGGGCCATCTGTTTATGATACCTCTGGAATATATAGTAATCCACATTATAAAGAAAGAATATCTTTGAAACACGTTAATAGAATTATTAAATGCTTTTCTAATAAATATCTTGCTAAAAGTTATTTGTTTCTATCTAAAATCAAATCTAAATTAGGTTATAAAAATAGCATTAAAGAAGAAAGTCAGTATGTTTACTCTAATCACGGATGCTTTTTCATATTGAAAAAAGAATTTTTTGAACATTTGGGAAAAGAAAAATATGGTGCGTTACTATACAGCGAAGAGAGTTTTATTGCTGAGTTTATTTTGGAAAATAATAAGAAAGCTTTTTATGATAATCGAATAGAAGTTATTCATAATGCGAATTTAGTGACTGGAAAAGTAAATATAAAAAGAAAAGCAAAATTTATAAGCGAATCAATGTCTTATATAAAAAGGAGATTTTATGAGTAGTATCAAAGATGTTTGTGCTGTAGTGGTAACTTATAACCCAGATAATGACATTTTTGAAAATTTACAAGCATTGAGTGAGCAAGTAGGATTTATAGCTATTGTTGATAATAATTCTGAAAATATTGATTCATTGAAATTGTATTGTAAAAACAAAGAAAATTTATTGTTAATTGAAAATAAGGAAAATCTTGGCATAGCAAAAGCATTAAATATTGGTGCTACATATGCGATGGAAAATAATTTTATGTATTTATTAACTATGGATGATGATTCAAAATTGTTATCAAATTGTGTGGAAACAATGCTTGATATATTAGAGAATAATACTGATAATATTGTTTCCTGTGGTCCAAATTATGATAATGAAGACATTGGTAATTATAAAATTTGTGATGTCTTGATATCATCTGGAAATCTAACTAAACTTAGTGTGTATAGAGATGTTGGTGGATTCGATGATAAGCTATTTATTGATTGTGTTGATTTTGATTTTTCTTTCAAGATAAGATTGTTGGGGTATAGTGTAGCAAAGATTGGTTCAGCTAAAATGAAACATAAATTAGGAAATTTGATTTCCATAAAAACTATTTTTGGCAGAAAGGAAGTAATTGAACATTCTGCGTTTAGATATTATTATATTTATAGAAATGGTAAATATTTAAGAAAAAAATATCGTAAAAATTTTAAATTTTTTTGTTTTAAGTCATGGATTAATAGTAATTTGCATATTTTAGCAATTTTATTATATCATAATGACAAAAAAGCAAAGTTTAAAGCAATAAGGCAGGGGAAAAAAGATAGCAAGCTTTTATGAATTTTTAGAGGATAAAATATGTTAAATATAATAGCGTTTTGTATTTTATTGTTATTAATGGGATTAACTATGCTTATTTACTGGCATAGAATTTCAACATTTTTATACAATACTAAGAATTTGTCCTCTTCTGATGAAATTTTGTATGTAAATAAAGATAAGCCAAATAAAGAAACTAGAAGTATTGAAGAAATAATGATTGCTATTTCAATTGTTTTTGTTTTTGCAATTTGGTGTGCGTCAAGACCAATTTGGGTTGCTGATTCTGTTCCTTATATTAATTATTTTGAAAGATTGGATGTTTCAACAATGGATAGCTTTTTTAACATTGATGGGCAATACAGAATTGGCTTTGAATTTTTTGTTAAAATCACAAAAGTTTTATTTGGAAATAACTTTAGAGCGTGTTTTTTTTCTATAGCTTTTTTTAATATGACAATACTGACAATTGTTATGTTCAAAATTGAAAAGGGGCGTCCATTATTAATGGTAAGTTTGTTTATTGCAACTTTTGGGATATATTATAATTACATGGTATTAAGACAAGGATTAGCTATTTCTTTTGTTATACTAGCCATTTATTACATAATTAAAGATAAAAAAATATTAATCCTAGTAAATGTTTTAATAGCAATAGTTTGTTTTCATGAGTCTGCAATAATTTTGCTTTTGTTCATGTTTCCAATTTCTTATTTAAAGCAAGTGCCTAAGAAAGATAATTTGCTTATTATTTTGTTGTTAGCAGTAGTTTTATATTTTACAAAAGTTGGTACTCAGTTTTTGCAAATATTAGTGCGATTGATTATAGAAACTAAATTGTTGCCAGATGCATTCAATAAATACATTCTTTATTTAGAGCCAGGAAAATACGATATATCTATTATGCAATTGATTAATTTTACATTAACGGGTTATCTAATATATATAGCATATCCAAAAAATAATAGTAATTTGAAAGTGAATTCTAATATGCAATTATGCGGTACAAATTTTGTGATTTCTGAAGATAGACCTTATCCAATATACTATTATAAATTGCTAACAATAAATGTGATTGGACAGTTAATCCTTGGTGCATTTAGCAGTTTAATAGCGGTTGTAAGGTTGGTTGATTATTTTTTGCTGACTAATGTTATTTTATTAGTTTATGATAATAATTATAAAAAAACAACGGAAAAATACGTATTTGTAAATTTGTATATTATTATTATGTTAATATTTATCATGAGAATGATATATTATATGCATTGAATTTTTTAATAAAGTATAAAAAATAAGTTTATATAGGGATAGATTTATGAAAGGAATAATTTTAGCGGGTGGAAGTGGGACAAGGCTTTACCCATTGACAAAGACAATCTCAAAACAATTGTTGCCAGTGTATGACAAACCTATGATTTTTTATCCTTTGTCAACTTTGATGCTTGCAGGGATAAATGAGATATTGATAATATCTACACCAAGAGATTTACCTAATTTTATGGCTTTACTTGGTGATGGCAGTGAATATGGTATTAAACTTGAGTATGCAAAGCAACCTTCGCCAGATGGTTTGGCACAAGCTTTTTTAATAGGCGAAAAATTTATTAATGGTGATAGTTGTACAATGATTTTGGGTGATAACATTTATTATGGCAATGGATTGGGTGGAATGTTAAAAGATGCTATTGCAAATAATAATGGTGCTACAATTTTTGGTTATTATGTTGATGACCCAGAGAGATTTGGTGTTGTGGAATTTAATAATAATGGAAAGGTTATATCAATTGATGAAAAACCAAAAGTTCCAAAATCTAATTATGCTGTAACTGGTTTATATATTTATGATAACAGGGTAGTAGATATGGCAAAGAAAATCAAACCTAGTGCTAGAGGGGAATTGGAAATTACTGATTTAAACAAATTATATCTTAAAGATAATTCATTAAATGTTAAGCTTATGGGTAGAGGATTTGCTTGGTTAGATACAGGAACTATGGAAAGCTTGTTAGATGCTGGTAATTTTGTTCAATTGCTTGAAAAAAGACAAGGCATTAAAATGAGTGTTTTGGAAGAAATTGCTTATATAAATGGTTGGATAAGCAAAGAAAAACTTTTGCAATCTGCTGAAAAATACGGTAAATCACCTTATGGCAAACATCTTTTAAAAGTGGCAAATGGTTTAATAAAATATTGATATAAAATTAAAAACACGTCAAAAATCAATATTAATAAATTAATCTTATGTATTGATAAATAATATAATTATTGAAATATAAGTATGTAAGAAGGGAGCGAGTATGAATTTTATTGAAACAAAATTAAGAGGATGTTTTATTATTGAGCCAGTTGCGTTTGGAGATAATCGTGGTTGGTTTATGGAGACATATAGTAAAGGAGAGTTTGATAAGGCTGGGTTGATTTATGATTTTGTGCAAGATAACCAATCTTTTAGTAAACAAAAGGGCATTTTGAGAGGATTACATTTTCAAAAAAATCCTATGGCTCAAGCAAAACTTGTTAGATGTACAAAAGGTAGTATTTTAGATGTTGCAGTAGACTTAAGAAGAGGTAGTGATACATATTTACAATATGTTGCAGTTGAGCTTTCTGAGGAAAATAAAAAACAATTAATGATTCCACGTGGTTTTGCACATGGTTTTGTAACCTTGACTGAAGATGTTATGGTTCAGTATAAAGTTGACAATTTATATAGTAAAGAAAATGATAGAGGTATTCAATACAATGACCCACAAATTAATGTTGAATGGGGTATAAATGACCCAATTTTGTCTGTGAAAGATACTACTAGCCCTAATTTGTGTGATAGTGATGAGGATTTTACTATTAAAGTTTTAGTTACTGGCGTGAAAGGTCAACTTGGATATGATGTAGTTAAAAAATTGCAAGCAGAAAACTATGAGTGTATAGGCGTAGATATCAATGATTTTGATATCACAGATGAAAAGGCAACCTATGACTATATTGTTAAATATAATCCAGATGTTGTTGTACATTGCTCAGCTTGGACAGCAGTAGATAAAGCTGAAAGCGAAGCTGAACTTTGTCATAAAGTTAATGTGCTAGGAAGTGAAAATATTGCAAAAACTTGTGCGAAAATCGGGGCTAAAATGGTATATATTTCTACTGACTATGTTTATGATGGTAAAGGTAACAAGCCTTTTGAGGTTGATAGTAAGATTGCACCATTGTCAGTTTATGGTAAGACAAAATATCAAGGCGAACAAGCTTGTAGAAAGCACTTAGATAAACTTTTTGTTATTAGGACAAGTTGGGTATTTGGTGTAAATGGCAATAATTTTGTTAAAACTATGCTAAGACTTGCTCAAAGTGGAAATCAAATAAAAGTTGTAAATGACCAAATTGGCTCACCTACTTTTACTCCTGACTTAGCTGACTTTATTTTTTACATTATTAATACAAAAAAATATGGAACTTATCATTGTAGTAATGAGGGATATTGTAGTTGGTATGACTTTGCAAAAGAAATTTTTGCACTAAGTGATTTAAAAGTTGATTTAAAAGGCATCCCAACAAAGGAATATCCAACACCAGCTGTTAGACCTCATAATAGTAGATTGAGCAAAAAGTGTCTTGTAGATTGTGGTTATGGAGTTATGCCTACTTGGCAAGATGCTTTAAGTAGATATCTAGGAGTATTAAGTAATGAAAATACTAATTGTTAACGATTGTATGAATGCTGGGGGAACTGAAAAGTTAATTAAAGATATTTGCAATCTGTATAATAAAAACAATATTGACTTGTATCTTGCAACTTTTACTAAAGGTGAGTGGGATTATATTGTTGATGGTAATGTTTCTGGACACTACTATTTTGAAAAAAAAAGAAATAGCAATGGCTTAATGAACAAAGTCTGTAAATATTTTTTCAATATGCCTCAATATCAAGTTTTGAAAGAGAATTTTGATGTATGTATTGTTTTTAAACAGCTATGCTATGAAACAATGCGATATGTTAAAGCAAAAAAATATATCTTATGGGTACATGAAGACTATGCTTATAATGTATTATATGAAAGTAAAAAATGGTGGAAAAGGAAATTAGCATATAAGCATAAAAAAAAATTTTTAAAAAATTACAATGCTATAGTTGCGTGTTCTGCTAATGCAAAAGAGTCATATGAAAAATATTACAAATTACATGACTTATTTGTAATAAAAAATAGTATTAATGAAATTGAAATCAATGATAAATGTGAGGAAACAGTGGATTTGCCAATAAGTTTTAAAGAAAACTATATGGTCAATGTCAGTTCTTTGTCAGATACTATTGAGGGGTATGGTAAGCGAGTTGATTTATTAATACAGCTTTTTTATCAATGCCTACAGTACAATAATGATTTAAAGTTAATCATTATTGGTTGTGGAAAATTAAAATATGATTTGGAAAATTTAATTAATGATTTAAAAATTAATGACAAATGTATATTGCTTGGCAAGATAGATAATCCATACCCTTATATTAAGAATGCATCATTGATGTTGTCTGCATCTAATGCGGAGTCATTTGGATTGTCAGTTGCTGAATCAATGTATTTAGGTGTTCCAGTTGTTTGTTTCTATAACAGAGGAATTTCCGATTTTATAAATAATGGACAGAATAGTATAGTTGTAGATAATAATGAAGATTTCGTTAATGAAATAATAAAAGTCAATCATGATAATGATTATAAAATAAAATTATCATTGAATGCAAAAAAAAGTATGGAATCAAATGCTGATATCTTAGGTTATGTAAAAAAAATAGAACAATTAGCTTTTAAAGTTTTAGTAGGAGAATAAAATGAAAATTTTGGTTACTGGTGGTGCTGGTTTTATTGGTGGAAATTTTGTGCATTATATGCTAAAAAAATATCCAAATTATGAAATATTTTGTTTAGATAAGTTGACTTATGCAGGTAACTTGTCTACACTTGAGAGTGTTATAGATAATCCTAAATTCACTTTTTGCAAAGGAGATATTGCGGATTCTAAATATATTGACAAATTATTTAGTGAGAATAAGTTTGATATTGTTGTTAATTTTGCTGCGGAAAGTCATGTGGACAGAAGCATAGAAAATCCACAAATATTTTTACACACTAATGTTATAGGTACAGGGGTTTTAATGGACGCTTGTAGAAAATATGGTAATATTAGGTATCATCAAGTGTCAACAGATGAAGTTTATGGTGATTTGCCTTTAGATAGACCAGATTTGTTCTTTACAGAGGAAACACCAATACACACATCAAGTCCTTATAGCAGTTCAAAAGCTGGGGCAGATTTGTTAGTTTTGGCTTATTATAGAACTTTCGGTTTGCCAGTTACAATTTCTAGATGTAGTAACAATTATGGACCATATCATTTCCCTGAAAAGTTAATTCCGCTTATGATTTCAAGAGCCCTTGCAAATGAATCTTTGCCAGTATATGGTAATGGTTTAAATGTTCGTGATTGGCTTTATGTTGAAGACCATTGCCGTGCAATAGACTTAATTATCCATAAAGGTAAAATCGGAGAAGTTTACAATGTTGGTGGACATAATGAAAAATCTAATATTGATATAGTAAAAACTATATTAAAATTACTTGGAAAGAATGAGGATTTAATTACTTATGTTGCTGATAGAAAAGGCCACGATATGAGATATGCCATTGACCCAACAAAAATTCACAATGACTTGGGCTGGTTACCAGAAACTAAATTTGAAGATGGTATCAAAAAAACAATTGATTGGTACTTGAACAATCAAAAATGGTGGAAAGATATTATAAGCGGTGAATATAAAGATTACTATAGTAAAATGTATGGAAATAAATAATAAAGACAAAATTTAATAGTTTTTATGTCAAAAATAATTTTTGAAAATTATAGCCAATAATTATAATTTATATTAAATTGAAATAAATAGCATAAAGTTTAAAATATAGAGCGAGGATTAAAATGAGTATTTTTAAAGGTAAGACATTGTTGATAACAGGGGGAACTGGTAGTTTTGGTAATGCTGTGTTGAACAGATTTTTAACTAGTGATATAGGTGAGATTAGGATTTTTTCTCGAGATGAATTAAAACAAGATAATATGCGTCATGAATATCAAGCAAAATATCCTAAATATTATGATAAACTAAAATTTTATATTGGAGATGTAAGAGATATTAATAGCGTGCGTAATGCTATGTATGGTGTTGACTATATTTTCCACGCTGCTGCATTAAAGCAGGTGCCTAGTTGTGAATTTTTCCCTATTGAAGCAGTTAAAACTAATGTTTTAGGTACTGAAAATGTGCTTACTGCAGCAATTGAAGCAGGTGTTAAAAGAATTATTTGTTTATCAACAGATAAGGCTGCTTATCCTGTTAATGCGATGGGGACATCTAAAGCTATGATGGAAAAAGTAATTGTTGCAAAATCAAGAACAGTTGACCCAAATAAAACAACTATTTGTTGTACACGATATGGTAATGTAATGTGCAGTCGTGGCAGTGTTATTCCATTGTTTATTAGTCAAATACGTGATGGTAAACAATTAACTGTTACAGAGCCTACTATGACTAGATTTATTATGAGTTTAGAGGAAGCTGTTGATTTAGTCTTATTTGCTTTTGAAAATGGTGAGAGTGGTGATATTCTAGTACAAAAAGCCCCAGCTTGTACAATAGAGGTTTTGACTAAAGCTGTTTGTAAATTATGGAATACAAATGATGATATTAAAGTTATTGGTATTCGTCACGGAGAAAAAATGTACGAGACTTTGCTTACAAATGAAGAATGTAGTCACGCAATTGATATGGGGAATTTCTATCGCGTTCCTTGTGATAAACGTAGCCTTAACTATGATAATTATTTTAAAAATGGCAATATAGAAAGGTGTAAATTGACTGAATTTAATTCAAACAACACTAAATTGCTTGATATTGATGCTGTAGCTGAAAAAATATATTCTCTTGATTATATCAAAGCTGAATTGGCTAAGGATGGTATTAAAAGATGAAGTTGCTTGTTACTGGTGCCAAAGGTTTTGTAGGTAGAAATCTTGTTGAAACTCTTAAAACTATTCGTGATGGTAAGTGCAAAAAGTTTTCTTTCCTAAATAATCTTGAAATTTATGAGTGTGATATTGATACAACTGAATCAGAGTTGGATAGATATACTGCAAATTGTGATTTTGTATTTCATCTTGCTGGTGTAAACAGACCTGAAAATATTGAAGAATTTATGCAAGGTAATTTTGGTTTTACTACTACTTTACTGGATAAGTTAAAGAAGTCTAACAATAAAAGCCCTATATTAATGAGTAGTTCTATCCAAGCTTGTCTTGATAATGAATATGGAAAAAGCAAAAAAGCGGGTGAAGATTATTTAATTCAATATGGTATAGATAATAATGTTAAAACATATGTTTATAGATTGCCGAATGTGTTTGGTAAATGGTGTAAGCCAAACTATAATAGTGCGGTTGCGACTTTTTGTAATAATATTGCTAAAAATTTGCCTATTAAAGTAAATAATCGTGAAACAGAGCTTACTTTGGTTTACATTGATGATGTTGTAAATAGCTTTATTTTAGCAGTAAATAATCAAATTGAAAAAGTAGATGGATATTGTAAAGTGCCAGTTGAGCATAAGGTAACTTTAGGGTATATTGTAGATAATCTATATAGCTTTAAAACAGGCCGTGCCAGTTTGGAAATATCTGATATGAGTAATCCATTTATTAAAAAGTTGTATGCAACATATTTAAGTTATTTGGATGAAAATGATTTTGCATATGATTTGGTGTCACATTCAGATTATCGTGGTTCATTTACAGAATTTATTCATACAATTAACAATGGACAAGTTAGTATAAATGTATCTAAACCACATATTATCAAAGGTCAACATTGGCATCATACAAAAAATGAGAAATTTATTGTAGTGAGTGGTAACGGCGTTATACGTTTTAGAAAAATAGGCACTGATAAAGTAATAGAGTATTTTGTTAGTGGTGATAAATTACAAGTAGTGGATATACCTACAGGTTATACGCATAACATTGAGAATCTAGGTGATACAGATATGGTTACTATTATGTGGTGTAATGAAATTTTTGATGCAGAAAATCCAGATACGTATTTTGAGGAGGTATAAATGAGTAAGCTAAAATTGATGACAATTATTGGAACAAGACCAGAAATTATTCGTCTTGCAGCTGTAATAAAAAAATGTGACAAATATTTTGACCAAATACTCGTTCATACTGGTCAAAACTATGATTATGAATTAAATCAAGTTTTTTTTGAAGACTTAGGACTGCGTGAACCAAATTTTTATTTGAGTGCTGTAGGAAAGGACTTAGGTGAAACAATTGGTAACATTATATCTAAATCATATAGCTTAATGGTGGAGCAAAAACCTGATGCTTTGTTAATTTTAGGTGATACAAATTCTTGTTTGTCAGCAATCTCAGCAAAAAGGTTGCATATACCAATTTTTCATATGGAAGCAGGCAATAGATGTTTTGATGAATGCTTACCAGAGGAAACTAATAGAAGAATAGTTGACCACATTGCAGATGTTAATATGTGTTATAGCGAACACGCTAGACGTTATTTAAATTATGAAGGCACAGCAAAGGAACGTACTTATGTTACTGGTTCGCCTATGGCAGAGGTGTTGAGAGCAAATCTTGATAAGATTAAAACTAGCAATATTTTGAAAAAATTAGGTCTTGAAAAGGGTAAATATATTTTATTATCTGCTCACAGAGAGGAGAATATTGATACAGAAACAAACTTTTTCAGTTTGATGACTGCAGTTAATGCTATGGCAGAAAAATATAATATGCCAATTTTATACTCTTGTCATCCAAGAAGTGCAAAATTTATTGAAAAGCGTGCATTTAAATTTGATAAAAGAGTAATACAAAATAAACCATTAGGTTTTCACGATTACAATAATTTGCAGATGAATGCATTTGCTGTTGTGTCTGATAGTGGAACTTTGCCAGAGGAAAGTAGCTTTTTCTTGAGTATAGGTAATCCTATCCCAGCAGTATGTATAAGAACATCAACTGAACGCCCTGAGGCTATTGATAAAGGTAATTTTATCTTGGCGGGAATTTCTACCGAGCAAGTCCTACAAGCAGTTGATACAGCAGTAATGATGAATAGTAATGGTGATTTAGGAATACCAGTTCCAAATTATACAGATGAAAATGTTTCAGATAAAGTTGTAAAAATAATTCAAAGTTATGTTGGTGTTGTAAATAAAATGGTTTGGAGAAAATATTGATATTAATTTAAAACTTATAATTTTAATAACAGATTCACAACTTTAATATTTGGAGGATAGTTATATGATTCAAGGGCTCATATCAATTATAGTACCGATTTATAGGGCAGAAAAGACATTGAAAAAATGTGTAGATAGCATATTATCACAAACATATCAAAATATTGAAATAATATTAGTAGATGATGGAAGTCCAGATAATTGCCCTTATATATGTGATAATTATGCTAAAGAAGATGATAGAATCAGAATTATACATAAGGAAAATAGTGGAGTATCAGATTCAAGAAATGATGGTATAAGAATAGCCAATGGTGAGTATATAGGATTTGTAGATAGTGATGACTTTATTGAACCTAATATGTTTGAGACGATGTATAAATTAGCAGTGCAAAATGATGTTAAGATTGTTGAATGTGATTATAATATTTACTCTATCACATACTCTAATTTGAATAAAACAAATGATAATGTCAGATTAGGTTTAATTACTGGGAAAGAATATTTTAATTTGTATTTTAAAAATGAAAATCAGATGAATGTATCACCATGGATACATTTATGGCATAGTTCTATATTTGAGAAACACACTTTCCAAAAAGGTATACTAGCGGAAGATTTGTTGTTTTTATTTCAAGTTCTTGCTGATAATTATTCAGTATTTAAAAGTGACGTTTGTGTCTATAATTATTATTTAAGCGAAAATAGTATAACTAGAAGTTCTTTTGGACAATTTGATATTGATAATATGTTAGTCTTAATTAAAATACATGATATTGTTAAAAAAAATGGCTGGAATGATGTTTTGGTAATAATCTATAGCTTTATCGCTTGCAGATATTATAGTTATTTAGTAGCATTGACAAAATATAATAAAAATGATATAATTATAAATGAAATAAAAAAGTTTTATAAAAATAATAGACAAAAAATTAAAAATTCCAAAATCAGAAGGAGGGAAAAGTTTATTTATAAAATTAATATTATAGCACCTAAAATATTATATTGTGTTGTTAAGAATAGAAGCAAAAAATATAAGGTGTGATGTCTAATAAATAACACTTGAATTTAGGAGAAAATGGAATTAAATAAAAAATTAACTATTATGGTCTCTAGTTGCGATAACTATGAAGATTTGTGGTATCCTTTTTTTAAAATGTTTGATAAATATGCTGGAGAATTGAAAAATTGTAGAATTATTTTGAATACTGAATGCAAGAATTATTCTTATAAAAAACTGGATATTAAGACTTTTAGTTTTTATAATGATATAGTTCCATGGGGACAGAGATTTAGAAAACATTTAGAACAAATTAGTACAGAATATGTTTTAGTTCTGTTGGATGATTTTTTTATTAGAAATGATGTTAATATTGAATTAATTAAAAAATGTCTTAGCTATATGGAAAATGATTGCAATATAGCCTGCTTTAATTTTGAACCATTAGATGGTGCTGATATTGAAAGTGATGATTACAAAGAATTTTGTTCGCCACGGCCTAGAATTGATTATCAAACGAATGCACAAGCAGCAATTTGGAGAGTAAAAGATTTGTATAATAGTATGTTGGATATTGAATCTCCTTGGGAATGGGAAATATATGGAAATATTAGGAATCAATATACAATAAAAAATAAATTTTATTTTTTAAATTCTAAATTTGCTAGACCTATTGATTATGGTTTCAACAAAGAAGGTATGGGCGTTTTTAGAGGTCAATGGGTTTTAGATTCTGTTGAACACTTGTTTAAAGAAAATGATATTACAATTGATTATTCTATAAGAGGTGTTTATTGTAAAAGCAAAAATGATTTTAAAAGTTCATTTTTATATAAAATTTTGTTTAAGTTATCTTATCCATTTAGAAAAAAGAAATTGGATCTTATTCAAGCTAACTATATAAAACAATATGAGGAAAAGTATAAATTATTAGTGGCACCATATATAGGTGATGACAATGAGTAAAGGCAGAACAAGAAATGCAGTAATTAATGTTGCTGTAAATTTAACAAGCAAAGTATTGCAATTATTGTTATCATTTGTTTTTAGAACTTTATTAATTAGATATGCTGGTAATGAGATATTGGGCTTGGATGGTTTGTTTAGTAGCATTGTTACAGTACTCAATATGGCTGATTTGGGTATTGTTACAGCTGTAATTTATTTTTTATATCGCCCAATAGTAGAATGCGATTATGAAAAAATAGCTGCTACAATGAACTTTTTTCAAAAGTTTTATATAAGCGTAGGCGTTTTTGTTTTATCCGTTGGTTGTGCGTTAATACCTATATTGCCTTTTTTAGTTAAATTGCCAGAAAATTCAAATGTTAATATAAATTTGATTTATGTGTTGACCATTATTAATACTGCTACATCTTATTTTTTGTCAAGCAGAAGAATAATTTTTGAAGCAAATCAAGAATTGTACAGATTGACTTTAATTGACTTTATTGTTCAAGTTGCTCTTCAAATTACACAAATAATTATAATAGTTACTATAAAAAATTATATTGCAATTTTAATAGCAAGAATTGTTTATCAAGTTTTAACCAATATTTTCATATGGATATATGCATTAAAAAAATATCCTTGGTTAAAAAATAAAAGTAAGTTGTCAAAGGATTGTAAGAAAACATTATTAACGAATACTTCAGCTGTTATGGTTCATAAAGTTGGAGGTGTACTAGTAACAGGTACAGATAATATTATAATCTCATCTTTCATAAGCACATTACTTGTTGGTTTTTATTCTAACTATAATCTAATTATATCTAGTTTATCAACTATAGCTATTGCAATTATAACAGTATTAACGCCATCTATAGGAAATCTTAAAGAATCTAGTAAAGATATCGAACATCATTATAAGATATTTAAAAAAATAAATTCATTATCTTATATTATGATTGCTTTTATGTCTATATGTTTATTCAATTTAATTAATCCATTTATTCAAATTTGGCTAGGGAAAGAATATTTGTTTGATACGAATGTTGTGTTGGTTTTATGTGTGAATTTTTATATCTCATTAATGAGATATCCTATTGGGGCTTTTGCTACAGCAGGTGGCTATTTTAAACAAATGACAATCAAACCTATAGCTGAAAGTATAATAAATTTAGTTGTTTCATTGTCATTGGTTAATTATATAGGCATTTTAGGTGTTTTTTTAGGAACTACGGTTAGCTTGGTTTTGGGGAGTTTATGGGTGGACCCAGTAATTGTATATAAAAAGTGGTTTAAAAAGAATAGTTTGTTGTTCTTTATAAACTATATAATGCAATTTATAGTTCTTGTTGTTCTTTCTACTATAATATATTATATCAATAAATTTATTACTTTTGAAAATGAAATTGGTTCGTTTGTATGCAAAATGGTAATTGCAATTATTATATCAATTTTAGGATTATTTGCATATTCATTGATTGTTCCTGAATTTAGAGAAACTTTAGTAGCTGGAAAACGAAAAATCAAAAAAGTTTTTAGAAAAAAATAAAATTATGTTCAAATATATATCTTTGATATTAAAAAAATACTCACGATATTCCTGAGTATTTTTTGTTATAATGCTCAATTTTGGGGAAATAGTCTTATATTACCAAACATTATTTATTACTTTACCAGTAATAAAACCATTTATGTTGGCGTCCATTATTTGCATTAGTCTGCCACGAGCTTCAACTGTTGCCCAAGCTAGGTGAGGGGTGATAAAGGCATTTTTGCAACTGATTAATGGATTGTTATGTTCTGGCGGTTCTTTTGTAAGTACGTCACCACCATATGCAAGTACTTTGCCGTTACTTAGTTGCTCAGCTAAGTCTTTTTCATTTACAAGACCGCCTCTTGCGGTGTTAATAATAATTACATTATCTTTCATTTTGCTAATTGTTTCTTTGCAAATGAGTTTATCACTTTGAGCATTTAGAGGACAGTGTAAAGAGATAATGTCACTATTTTTTAACAAATAGTCAAGTGATACTATTTCTGCATTCGGGTCAGTGCCACCACTTCTGCGATAGCCAAGTACTTTCATACCAAAGGCTTTTGCGATTACAGCAACTTGTTTTGCTATATCACCATAGCCGATAAGTCCAATTGTTTTATTCATAAGCTCTATTTGTTTGGTTTTATTGTAACAAAAATCTGGACAATTCGCCCAATCTCCCGCCTTGACACTATCATTATGTAAGCCGACTTGATTAGTTATTTCAAGCAATAAAGCAATGGTGAATTGTGCAACAGAAGGAGAAGAATATTTTGGAATATTACAAACGTAAATGCCTCTTTCTTTTGCAGTTTGTATATCTATTGAATTGTATCCAGTAGCAAGCATTGCTATCATTTTCAATTTAGGTAAATTATCCAAAATGAGTTTATCTATTATAATTTTATTTGCAAGTATAATATCTGCATCTTTTGCACGTTCCACAATTAAATTATAAGGTGTACGAGGGTATAATACCACTTCACCATATTTTTTCAAAAAGTCATAAGTATAATCCCCACGTGTTGCTGGGTAGCCATCTAAAATAACAATTTTCATAAGCTTTCCTTAGTAATAATATTTTCTTAATTATTGTAACATAAACTTTAAAAAGTGTCCACATATTTTAGCCTTTTTATTCAATTTACTTTTACACAATTGATTTTTTGTTCTTGTTGTGATAAAATAAATATATTAGCATATGTGTCAAAAGGAATACAATTACTTAAAGATGTAGTAATTTGAAAATGAATAATGTGTTTGTTGTTGCTAATTTATTGTTTAATATTTAGTAAATATTTTGCAAATTGTTTGTAATAATTACAAAATTTTATCTTGAAATTAAATTATATTAATTATTAAAGGAATAATAATATGCGTCTTAGAAAGAAAAAACATTTAGAGGAAAGAATGTCAAATTGTGGTGACATTCTCTTAATTAATGATAAAAGCGATTTTTATAAATTAAAAGAAGTTGATAGATATAAATTTATTGATACTCAAAAGGTATTTGGGAATAGCAATCCAATACATTTGGAAGTCGGTTGTGGCAAAGGAGGTTTTATTACCCAAATGGCAAGCTTGCACCCTGAAATTAACTTTTTGGCGGTTGAAAAGGTTGGCAACGTTTTAATTTGTGCAATGGAGCAAGCGATTAAATTAGGACTTGATAATGTCAATTTTTTAAATAGTGATGCCTCAAATCTTTCATATTACATTAAAGAGAAAAGTATAACAAGGCTTTATCTTAATTTTTCTTGCCCTTGGCCAAAGAAAAAGTATGCGAATCAACGATTGACAAATCCAAGATTTTTAAAAATTTATAAGCAAATTTTATGTGATGATGCGGATATTATTCAAAAGACTGATAGTCCGTTAATGTTTGAGTATTCAGTAGAGCAATTGTCTCAAAATGGTTTTGGTTTGTATGATGTAACTTGTGATTTACATAATAGTTCAATTGATAATGAAGTGATGACTGAATATGAAAAATACTTTACTGGTATAGGTAAGCCAATCTATAGATTACAAGCAAAGTTGAATAAAAATATTTGAGCAAGATAACTTGATTAGGCGGAATAGTACCGATTTTTGAAAGGTTTTATGGATATAAATAGTTTATTAAATAAAAATTTGCAAGAGCTTTGCAGTATTGCTGATAAAGTGCGTAAGGATAATGTCGGTGATATTATTCATATTAGAGCGTTGTTGGAAATATCAAATATCTGTTATAGAAATTGTGCCTATTGTGGGTTAAATATTGCTAACAATCATCTTGAAAGATATGCTATGAATACAAACGAAATAGAAACTCTTGGTAAGCGTGCTTGTGATATTGGATATAAAACAATAGTTTTGCAGTCTGGTGAAAGTAAGCATTACAATATTAATGAGCTTGCAGATTGTGTGGTAAAGTTAAGTGAATATGGCTTGACTGTTACATTAAGTTTAGGCGAGCTTGATTATAAACAATTGCAACTACTAAAAAGTGCTGGTGCAAAAAGATATTTGTTGAAGTTTGAAACGGCAGATAAGACTTTATATGAAAAGTTGCATAATGGGTATACTCTTGATAACAGACTTGAATGTTTGCAAGCAATTAGAGAACTTGGGTATGAACTTGGTAGTGGCTTTTTGGTGGGACTTCCAAATGAAAATGACGAAAGTATTGTTAAAAATTTGCAATTAATACAAAAGTTAAGATGTGATATGGTTGGAATTGGTGTGTTTATTCCTCATAAGTATACACCGCTTGCAGATTTGCCTTGTGGAGATACAGAGCTTACAAAAAAATGTGTTGCGATAACTAGAATTTTACTACCAAATTGCAATATTCCTATTACAACATCACTAGGTGAGTTTGGGGATAAGTATCAAATGTTTAATGGTGGTGCCAATGTTATTATGCAAAACATAACGCCACATAATCTTGCAAAAAATTATCAAATTTATCCAAAGAAATTAGAATTGATGGAGTTTGAAAGTGCAAGGAAACAGCTTGAAAGTGATATTGTTAAAATGTGTAAAAAGCCATTATAAGTTAATTTGAATATTATCAAATGAAGGAGTTGCTATGTACAATACAAAAAGTAGCATTGCAGAAGAATTTATAGCTGATAGTGAAATTAAGGAAAGTCTTGAATTCGCAAATGCGAACGCACAAAACACACAATATTTGAATGATATTCTTGTTAAGGCAAGTAAATATGAAGGTCTAACACATCGTGAAGCAATAACGCTGTTAGAGTGTGAGGATAAGCAAATTATTAATAAAGTATTTAAACTAGCAAAGGAAATTAAACAGAAATTCTATGGTAATAGGATTGTTATGTTCGCACCTTTGTATTTGTCTAATTACTGCGTAAATAGTTGCTTATATTGTCCATATCATATAAAAAACAAATGCATACCACGTAAAAAATTGCAAGGCGAAAGTTTGGAAAGAGAGGTAATTGCTCTGCAAAATATGGGACATAAAAGACTTGCCATTGAAGCAGGGGAACACCCTACTATTAATCCGATTGAGTATATATTAGATTGTATTAATACTATTTATTCAATTAATCATAAAAATGGTGCAATTAGGCGAGTTAATGTAAATATAGCTGCCACAAGTGTTGAAAACTATAGAAAACTTAAAGATGCTAAAATTGGAACATATATTTTGTTTCAAGAAACTTATCATAAAGAAAATTATAAAAGATTGCACCCTCACGGACCTAAAAGTGATTATGCTTATCATACTGAGGCAATGGATAGAGCTATGACAGGTGGTATTGATGATGTGGGGATAGGTGTATTGTTTGGACTAGATAATTACAAGTATGATTTTGTTGGTTTACTTATGCATAAGGAGCATTTGGAAGCTAGCTTTGGTGTTGGACCGCATACCATTAGTTTGCCACGTATCCGCCCCGCAGATGATATTGACACAAATGATTTTGATAATGGATTAAGTGACGATATGTTTGAAAAGTTAGTAGCAGTGCTTAGAATTGCAGTTCCATATACTGGTTTGATTATATCTACTAGAGAGGATATAAAAGTTCGTGAAAGATTATTAAAAGTAGGTGTTACGCAACTAAGTGGCGGTTCAAAAACAAGTGTTGGTGGATATTCTGAAAATGAGGAATGTGGAGATAGCAGTCAATTTGAAATTGCGGACAACAGAACCCTTGATGAGGTAGTTTGTTGGTTGCTTAAGCTTGGATATATCCCTAGTTTTTGCACTGCTTGTTACAGAGAGGGGCGTACTGGTGATAGATTTATGCGACTTGTTAAAAGTGGTGCGATTGCAAATGTTTGTCAACCAAATGCTTTGCTTACACTGGCTGAGTACTTATATGACTATGCAAGTGAGCAAACAAAAGAAGTTGGCTTTGGAAAGATTGAAAATGAAATACATAACATTTCAAGTGATAAAGTTAAAGATATTGTAAGAGCTAATTTAAAAAGTATTGAAATTGGCTCAAGGGACTTTAGATTGTAATTAGCCCCGATTTTTGATAGGTAATTTGGTGAATTTGTGTTATGAATAAAATTGTTATTGGTGTTTTTGGTAAGATAAATAGTGGTAAATCTACTTTAGTCAATAGCTTGGCTAGGGAAAATATTTCTATTGTGTCAAATGTAAAAGGTTCAACATCTGATAGCATTTTTAAAATGACGGAAATTAAAGGTATTGGTAAAGTTCAACTTGTAGACACTGCTGGCTTTGACGATAATAGCGAACTTGCAAACGAACGGCTTTTCAAAGTCAATCAAGTTTTTGACATTTGTGATATTGCTATACTTGTATGTGGTAAGATTGTTGATGATATAGAACAAGCTTGGATAAATAAATGTGAAAGCAGTGGTAAAAAATTCATTATATGTCATAATATTTTTGATTGTGATAGTGTAGCATATAATGAAAATGAATTTGTTGTTAATGTAGCCGATTTATCACATATTGATTTTTTGGTTGATAAAATAAAAAATATTGTGGGAGTTATATCAAGTAATTTACTTGATGGTTTGATAAAAAATGGTCAAACAATTTTATTATGTGTTCCACAAGATGAGGAAGCCCCAACAGATAGATTGATTTTGCCACAATCTGTTGTTATTAAGGAAATTATTCAAAAAGGCAGTACTGCAATAGCAACAGATAATGATAATTTTGCTGATGCATTTGTTAAGTACAAAGATGATTTAAGTCTAGTAATAACTGATTCCAGCGTTTTTGAAATGGTTTATAGCATTGTTGGACATTGCATACCAATAACTAGTTTTTCAGTTTTGTTTGCAAAGCGAAATGGTGACATTAAAACTTTTGTTAATGGTGCTAATAGTTTGGAAAAGTTACAAAATGGTGATAAAGTACTTATTATGGAAGCTTGTAGTCATACTTTGTCACATAAAGATATAGGAAGTGTGTTAATCCCTAATTTAATAAAAAAGTATACTGGAAAGGAAATTATTTTTGAAATTTTAAGAGGTAAGGACGTACCTGTAAATTGGAATGATTATAAATTGGTTGTTCATTGTGGCGGTTGCGTGCAAAATAGGGAATTTATGATGTCCCGCATTAATAGCAGTAAAAAATACAAAGTGCCAATTACTAATTATGGAATCCTCATTGCAAAAATTAATGGCATTTTGGACAAAATCGTTTATTGATTTTTGCATTGTAGCATTTATATTTTTTATATAAATATCCATTCTACCCACAAAATTTTATTTGTGGGAATTTTTATATATAGTGCTAAGATTTTTAGTGGCTGGTACAAAACAAAAAGCAATACTATTTTATACTTTTAATAAGAAAATATTTGTAACTCAATTCTATTGCAAAATTAATAAAAAAATAACAATAAACAAATTTTTTTTGTTAAATTTTACTTTATTCGCAATTTTTAGAATTTTTCTAAAATTTAATTCTTACTATGTAAGGTTGACTATTTTATTAAAATAAGTTATAATGATAAAGTTATAATTAACGATTATATATAATAAGGAGAATATTATGGCAAATATAAATAACAATGGTGAGCAAAATAATCGTGGTCATCGCAAAGTTATTAACCCTCTTGAGGGGATTTTTGGCAAGTTGTCAAAAATGAAATTTCAAACAGCAATGATTATTTTAGGCGTATTCACTGCCTTTTTAATATTTTGGCAAATTTATTTTAGTTTGATATCTTTTTCAATTTACAATATTGGACTTAGAGCGTTTATTATAATTTTGCTTTTATTATGGTCTATTCCTTTTGCAGTGTTCTTTATGCGTAACACTAAAAACGGATATACTAAAAAAGATGCGTTTATGAAAGTTCATTGGGGTTGGAAAATTCCAGCTGGGATTGCTCTTGTTTTAACTCTTGTATGCATTTGTATGGCAATTTTCACTACGCCAATGTTTATGGCTAAGTCATATAATCAAATGATTAGTGTGGAAACAAAGTCGGGTACTGCTGAAGAACCTTTTAAAGAATTTACTGAAGAAGTTGATGACTTTTATGACGGCGATATGAAAGTTGCAATTATTGATAAATATTTTGCAGATTTACTTGGTGAGAAAGTTTTAGGTACTAGCAGTGGTGGTTATGCCAGTCAGTTTGAGGTTAATGACTATACTTTAATCAACTACAAAAATAGTTTGTACTGGGTTGGTGCATTAGAGCCTAAAGGCTTTTTCCAATGGACATCTTCTGCAAAAGAGGGTGGTTCACCAGGGTATGTTTTGGTTGATGCTACACAAGCAGAATCTAATGCAAGGGCGGACCTTATAACTACTCATAAATTAAAGTACACTCCAGGTGCTTATTTATGGCACGATGCGGAAAGAAAAATGTATTTTTCAAATATGGGTGCTTTGCGTGAGAATGAACTTGGCTTTGAGCTAGATGATGATGGTGTTCCATATTACACTCAAGTAATTTATAAAAAGAAATTTGGTATTACAAGTGGTGATGAGGCAACTGGTTTGCTTGTTATGAATGCTACAACTGGTGAGTGCAAAAGCTATGCTTTAGATAAAGTACCAGAATGGATTGATAATGTGCAATCACACAATATGATACTTAAACAATTAAATTATTGGGGTGAGTATTCAAAAGGATACTTTAATACTTGGTTCGCAAAAGAGGAAGTTAATAATACTACTGCTGGTTACAACTATGTTTACAATAATGATAGATTTTATATCACAACTGGTATAACTGCAAAGTCTGGTGATAATGCTATTGTTGGTATGGTATTGTCAGACTTAAGAACTAAGAAAACTACAATGTATAATATGGTTGGTGCGACAGAGCAAGCTGCAATGAAATCTGCTCAAGGTATTCAAGAGGTAGCAGCAGCTGGTTATAAGGCATCGTTCCCAGCATTAATAAATTTCCAAGGTGTACCTACTTTCTATATGGCTCTAAAGGATTCTGCAGGTAATATAAAAATGTATGCTTTTGTTAATGTACAAGACTATACTAGTAAACTTGCAGCGGGCAATACTCCAGATGAGGCAAAAGCAAAATATGCTGAAACTATTAAAGGTGATATAATTGATAAGCCAGTTGTTCCAAGTGGTGAAGAAAAGATTGGTACTTATATAAGAGAATTGGAATATGATGGTACAACATCTATGTATATTAAAGTTGAGGATAAATACTATATCGTATCAGCTAAAATTGCTGGAGCTGAAAAATGGTTGAGTGTGAAAATGCAAGAAGGTGACAATGTTAAAGTTAGAATTAATAATGGCAGAGTAACTGAAGTATTGGATGTAAAATTTGCAATTAGCTGACATTATATCAAAGTTAATAAAAACTTGCATTTAATATTGGAAATTCTTTAGTTTTTTTAATAAAAGTTGTTTTGTTGGAGCTTTTATAAGCGTACGTAAAACTTTTTGCAACAACTGAACTTACTGAAAGCAAAAATACTCGCATTGTTGTTGTTTTGTGATAATAATTTAAAATATTATTAAATTAAAATTTATACTTTATATTTTTCATTTGTGATATTGTTGAAAATTGGTTTTAGAAAACAAGTCAGTTTTTGGCTTAAACAGAATAAAAATAATAGTTTACATCAACACCCTAAAAGTAAAAAGTTTGGGGTGTTGAGTTTTTTGTAAAGTCATAAATATGCAAAAAGTCGAATTTTTAAAAATACCCACCGAAAATCGGGGGTATTTTTGAGTTAATTAGCTAAATTTTGTAAATTAAGGGTACATAGAATACATATATCTATGTACATATTATATGAATATTATCTTATTAAATATATACATTTGTCAAGTATAAGATAAACAATTTGTAAAATGATAACATTAAATTAACTTTAGCTTTACAAAAACATAGCCGAATAGCCTATTTTATGTACATAGATATATGTATTCTATGTATCTAAAAATAGGAGGTTTTTGCTATGGAAACTAGTATAAAAAAGGTTGGAATTATAATCTCAATTTTAGCCGTAATTATTCTCGCTTTGGTAGGATGTTTTTGTGTTGCAAAGGTGAGTAATAACGATAGTAGTTCTAATCTTAATAGTGGTAATCTTATGACCACTGCGGATGGTGAATTTGAATTGAGTGGTGATTGTGACTCAATTGCAACTGGTTGGAATAGTGCTGTTCAACTATCTGTTGATAGTGGTAAAAATGTAAAAGTTATTTTGAATGCTAATTGGATAGCAAAGAGTGATAGTGTTTATACAACATCTTTTGGAGAAGGAGTTGGTTTTAGCTCTGGGCAAATCTTTGTGCCTAACAATGCAAATATTACACTTGATTTAAATAAAAATATAATAGACAGAGGCTTATCTAAAATAGATATGAGTGCGTGGATAACTAATGGTAGTGTAATAAAAGTTTTTGGGAATTTATCAGTGGTAGATAGTTCATTTAATGCAGAACAAGTGGAAAGAATATTTGAAAGTCACAATGATAAAGAAACTTTGGTTGAAGAATTGGATAATTTGGAATGTGGCAAAATTATGGGTGGTGCTCAACTAAATTATGGTGGTGGCATATATGTTGCTGATAAAGCCGAATTGAATTTTTATGGTGGTATGGTATGCCATAATAGAGCCACTAGAGGTGGGGCAACTGCTTTGATTGGACATTCTATACTTAATATTTATAATGGCTTGTTTTTATCAAATGCAGCTCAGATTGATGGCGGTGTTGGTTATTGGGATGGATATGTATTAATAAATGGAGGTTATTTTATCAATAATATATCTACTCACGGTGGTGTTGTATATGCTCACGGCGGTAATTGTGAGATTATTATTAATGACGCAATTATTGCTCATAATAGTGCTAGCAATAGTGGCGGTGGAATGTTTTTATACTATGGTGGCAGAATAACAATGAATCGTGGTTTAATTGCAAATAACGCTTCTAATTGGGGTGGTGGAGTATGTGTCTCCTCAAGTGGTTGTATTTTTACAATGAATGGTGGTGAAATTAGTGAAAACAATGCTATTTACGGCGGTGGTATAGGAATTTATGATTCAAAAGGACTTGCAACAATAACTTTAAATGGTGGTTCAATACATAACAATACTGCCGCTAATCAAGGTGCAGGAATATCATCTCACACTGGACGCATTACGACTTTTCAAATTAATGGTACCGTGCAGATTTATGATAATAAGCAAGTAAATGGTGCAACAGAAAGAGTTTCAGATGTTTATTTGATAAGATATCAACTAATTGAGGTTAGAGGAACTTTATCAAGCACAAGTAAAATGGCTTATGTAGGAGTTGATTTAGCTACAAATTATGACGATGTTCCATTTACAACTGGTTATGTTAATTATAATAGTTTAGCTCCTGCAAAACATTTCTTTTCAAATAATATAGAAAATAATAAAGTTTATCCTATTGTTTTAAGTAATGGAGAAGCAAAATTAGATAAATCTGCTACAAGCGTTGAAAAACCTAATGCTTGTAAATGGGTTGTTACACCTCAAGGCGGTGTTGCGAAGGAAATTACTGAACCAAACTATGAAGTAGAATATAATGGCAAGCCATTTACAATTACCAATAGTGCTGGACAATTTTATGTAGGTGGCACAACAAGTGCAATTAGTAGCTCAACTAATGCAAAAGATGCTGGAAATTATGCATTTTATACAAATGCAAATGTATCTAACCCTTCATTTATATTAACTATAAGACAAAAAAGCGTAGATATTGATTGGGAAAATACAAATTTGACTTACAACGGAAGTAATCAAATGCCTATTGCAAAAGTCAAAGCTAGTGATTTGGCTGTTGGTGATGAGTGTGATGTTGTCGTTTCTGGCGGTCAGACTATGGCAGGTAGTTATATTGCTACAGCTACAAGCTTAAGTAATGAAAATTATAAGTTTAAAACGACAATAAATCAGTATGTAAATTATACAATTGCAAAAGCTGACTTAACAATAAATATAGTGACAAAAGATATAGAAAAAGAATACAATGGTAAAATAATTGATATTGGAAAAGATTGGTACACTTTATCAGCAGATTTGTTAGGCGTAGATAGTGGAAAAGAAATAGACAAACTATTTAACATTGATACAAAAGCCTTTGTGCCACAATTTAATGGTAATGAAAGTGCGGTTGAAGTTGGCGAATATACAATATCTACAAAACCATTTACAGTAAGTGAAGTATTTAAAGATAATTTTAATTACAATGTAAATATAAATTATGTAAACACTGGCAAATTAACAATAACAAATCCGTCAGTGATAAGACCAACAGATAATAGTGGATATGACTTTATGATGTTACAAAACAATAAGAGAGTATCTTACAAGGAAAAGGAACTTATCCACGGAGACAATGATAGTGAGTATACAAACTTTGTATTAGGTAATATTGCTCCAAATACAAGTGTACAAACATTGCTAAACAATTTGGTGTTTAGTGATATGTCACAAGTTCAAATCTATAATGGAGCAAATGAAGTAGTATATGGAGAAAATGCAAAAGCATTCTATACAGCAAATATAGATAATGGAACAGAATTAGCAGTAGGAACAGGTTGGTATATAAGATATGAAAAATTAACTGGAGGAGAGGAAACAATCTACCTATCAGTATTAGGTGATTTGACTGGAGATGGTAAGGTAAACTCAGCAGATGTAAACCGCTTAAGACAAATGGTAAACAACAGCGAAGTATACACAAACTCAAATGAGGTAGTAAAACTAAGTAGTTTAATCATAAACAATGGCAAAACACCAACAAATGCAGATGCAGAAATAGTATGGAATGTAGTTTGCGGAAAGATAGATATTGCAGATTTTATTTAACAACAAATTACATAGAAAGCTATAATTAAATAAGTAAGTTGTAAAATGTTTAAAAATAGATTAATATAAAAGGCTAAAACTACTTAAAAGACAAATAGAATATTATTAAGCAATCTAGCAATGTTTGCAATACAAGCTTAATAGTTACAAATTCAATAGCAACTAAAGTTTAATATTCAAATGTTGTAAATTTAAAAAATAATGCTATTAAACAAACAAGATACCAGTTGGTATCTTGTTGTTTATTAGGCATTGCTTTTATGTTTTTGATTTTAATGTGTAAAAGTTTTTAAGATATTAGTTTTGTAATTAAACTATTTAAAAATGGTATGTAAAATAATTTTGATAAATTTTTTTGTTGCTCGCTATTATACCATAATACCACAAGATGGCTAATGCTGTCTTGAGGTATTACGGTGTATGTAAAGGAGTTTTGTGAGCATATTTGATTTTGTTTGCAATCTATAAATATATTAATATGGATTGCATAAGTTTTAGACTACAAACAAATAATAAATAACTTAAAATGAAATATTAGTATTACTTTAATTGATAGTTGTTTTAAACAAATTATTGATTAATCGTTTACATTTTCTTTTGTTGTAATTTCAATGTTTTCTGCTGTGTAATTGTTTGTCTTTTTACGACTAAAACGATTATTTATTTTAGTTTTTGTATTGAAAATAAAAGATTGCAATTTGTTTTTAGATGTACTATGTTCACTTTTTTCAATATCATTTGTTGATTTGCTGCCTTCAATGTCTTCTGTTGTAGCAATTTTATTTCCTATTCTACTAAATACATATTTTTTTAATGGATAGTATAAAATGCAAATTATGCAACAATTTATTAGGAAAAAACCTAATTGAGGTCCAATTCTGCCAATAAAGTATACCCAAAAAGTTTTTTTGCCGATTGCAAAAAACAAATAAAGTCCTAATGTAGTTAAAAAACACGTACATACTAAAAATACAGCTAAAAAAGATAATGCTAACTTAAAATAAAGTTTTAGTTTAGGTATTTTAAAAATTAGACCAGGTAAAAAACCTATAAATGCTGATGAAATTGTTAAAAGTGGTATCCACGCCATACCTTGGCTATTTATCAAGAAACCTAGCAAATCGCCTAAGAAGCCTACTAAAAACCCTGCAATCGGTCCAAGAAAGATGCCGGCAATAAAACAAGGAATATAAGAGAATGTTAGTTTTAATGCACCATTGCCAATAGGGATATCAAAAGTGTTGCATATAATAGCTATTGCTATTAAGATTGCAGTGTAAGTGATAAAAAGCGTTGTTTTTATCTTGGTGTTGCCATGTGTTTTTGTACCATTCTTCATTAAAAAAAGTACCTCCTAAAAATATTGGAGAGTACCGAGAAAAATTATAAAAAGATATACTTACCTCGGATGTGAAATACAACCGCAGAGGCTGAACCTCTTTCGTCCATAGTCAACATCCCGTTCTATGGCACTTAACGCTGTATTTCTACTCAGCAATAGTATTATAGCATATTGATGATAACCTTGCAAGCAAATTAATATATTTTTTTGCAATAAATGTATAATTATTGGTTATACAAGGTATTTTATTGGATTATGGATATTAATATTGGCTTAACACTTCATAAAAAGGCATAAAAGAAACTAAAGCAGTAATTGACAAACAATATTAATTATTATATAATAATTATAATAGAATTACCTTATTGAGGTTGTTATGAGTGAATTTGATAGCAAAGTATATATGGTTGTAAAAAACATTCCAGTTGGATATGTTATGAATTATGCAATGGTGGCAGAACTTGCTGGTTATCCACGAAGGGCAAGACATGTTGGTAAGGCGTTGCATAATAATCCAGACCCTCAAAGTATCCCTTGCCATAGAGTTGTTATGAAAGATGGTAGCTTAACGCCAGCATTTGCTTTTGGTGGTGAGGGGGAACATAGAAAAAGATTGGAAGCCGAGGGGGTAACCTTTAAAGGTGATAAAGTTAATATGCAAATTCATTTGCTACAGATTAATAGATTTATAAAGTAGTTTGATTATTAAATAATCGTTTAGTTAATAAAATTGTTAAAATAGCAAATTTTCTTACAACAAATAAAATCTGCATTGCGTGGATAAAATTTGTAAGTTTAGCATTTAAAATTTATACAAACAATGTTTAGTAAAACGCATAATATTTTTTTAAGAAAATAAGAAAAACTTTCAATTTTAGTATAATGCACTAAAATTAACAAGATAAGTGTTATTTAAAAATGATGAGCAATACTGCAGTTACATCAATAAAATCTGCAATATGTGGATAAACTTGATAATAATTGTGATTATACATTTCTCTTATTAAGCTGATTGGAATATTTTTGATATAACAATGTAAGACTTGTGGCAGTTTCTCTTGATAAAATTTACAACAGATGACATATATTATCAAGCAAAAAATCTGCGATATGTGGATTTGTGTTTATTTGTTCAATATTATTTTGCGGAATTTATAGCATATAACATAATGTTTTAGAATTTATTGTTAAATATAAATTTGTAACTTAAAAATATTAATAGTTGATAAAATAATTAAGTGATTATGCCTTATGCATACATTTTAATTATATTATAAGCATAATAAGAAATTCAACGTATATAATTGAGATTATATTTAATGGCAATAGATTAATTTACATATATATTAAAGATAAAAAGTTGCAGTATTTTTGTAGCTTGATTAAATTATAATATAGATAAAATAAAATTGTAATTTTGCTTTAAAACATATTTTATAAAGGTATTATGTGGTTAAGACACAAATGCAGTAGCTTAAAATTATTTTAATATAATTTTATAATTGAATATTTTTTAAAAGTATAAAAACTAATAAAAATTTAATTCAATTGATAAATTTGGATAGATTTAATACGGAGTTAATATGAAAAAAATTAGATATATAAGTATAGCTGTTCTTTTAATGTCGCTTGCGATGCTTTTAAGTGGCTGTAGTAGTAATAAAATAGTAAAAGAATTGACAGATAAAGGCTATTTTGCTAATAGTTATGATGAAGCTATTTTGCAAACAGACATTTATGGAATAATTTCTAAACATTTTGAAAATGTTGGGACTAAAAAGAAAAAGGCAATGCTAATTACTGTTGATGGTATGAGAGCTGAGGGACTAGAGTATATTATGGGTAGTGATTTAGGTATTTCAACTATCTCAAAAGATGGTGGCTTGTATTGGACTAAGCCAGCGAACTTGGATACTCAGGCAAAAATTGACATTGGTGTAAATTTTTTGAGTATTATAACAGGCGAAGAGCCATCTACCTTTGATGTTTTGAAAAAGACGGATGCAAAAAGAGAAGTTCCTTATTCCATTATGGCAAAAGCATCTGAAAAGTACAATGTAAAATTTATTACTGATAATAAAAATTATATTGATAGTCAGTTGGCACTTGAGCTAAAAGCAAAAGATTCTCCAAGATTGAGTTATGTAGCTAGCAGTGATTTAAATGGTTTGAAGAATGATTGCTTAAATAGTATTTCTGACAATGATATACTTGTTGTTGCTACATCTGACCCGTATAATGTGGCACAAGGTAATTATAGTATGAGTAATTCCGCATATTTATCTGCAATTTTGCACTTAAATTACTACATTGCAGATATTTATGAGCAAATAAAAAAGACAAATGATGATTGGCTTTTTATTTTAGCTACTACTTGTGGTGGCAAAAGTAAGCTTGCGTTTGACAAGGAAGAGGGTAATATTTTAACTTTTATGTTTACTAATCAAAAGTTGGGGTAATTAAATTTTGTAGTTTGTAAGTTAAAAAAAAGAAAATGTACTACAATTATACCTTACATTTGCTAGCACTTGGTGTTAAATTAAAATCTATATAATAATATCATTATGTTTCTATAGATATTTTACAAAATTAGTGGATATAATTTTATTTGACTATGACAAATGTGAGTGTTCATACAATTATTAGCAATTATGAGCTTAAAAGTTAATTATTTTAGGTTTTGTTAATGTGTAATTTATAGTTTTTAATAATTATTTAATCAACATTGAAAACTATTTAAAATTATAATTTTAAAAAATAAAACCTAACACTACGCTTTAGTTATTCCTTAAAACATTAGTCAATTTTATGTAATTGCTAGATACAAAAGATAATCTATTAATAAAATATAAATCATAAACCATATTAAGTTTTTAATATATTTTGCCATTGGTTATAGGGCAAGGAGTAAATTACTGAAAAATTACTTGCTGTTGCGTTTAATTGTTAATAGCTAATGTAACTGCAGTTATATAATGTATAAATGAATTAAAATACGATTTTGTTACAATACTACTATAAAATTTGTTGTTAAAAAGAGTATTTTGATTTGATAAATAAAATACTTTTTTGATATATAAGGGTTAACAAGGAAAAATGAAAGATAAGAGTACAAAAATAGGTATATTTGAAAAGATAGCTTTTTCTGTTGGGGAGATTTATGGCTCTGGTGGTGTGGCAATCTTATCGTTATTATATTTATGGTTTTTGATTAATATATTAAAGATTCCTGCAGGTACTGCAGGAACGATTATTATGTTGGCGAGGTTTTGGGATGCGTTTACTGACCCTATTATGGGTAGTATATCTGATAACACACGGACCAAGTGGGGTAGACGTATACCATACATTTTTTTATCTGGGTTGCTAATAGTTGTTGCATTGTTTGTACTATTTATGCCTATACAAGGTTGGAGTAGTGTTGCAGGTAAAGTCGCATATGTTGTGTTTGCACATTTATTTTATAGCACTGTTTCTACAATATTTAATGTTCCTTATTTGTCATTATCCTCAGAGATTTCAGAGAATTTGAAAGAGCGTAACTCTATGAATTTTTTAAGGCTTGCAATGGGTATGCTTTCAACTGCAGTATGTTATCTTGTAATATCTGCTCTTAAAGATATGTTGATTATTGACCCAGCTACTGGTGTTGCAAAGCTTACAGAAACCCAGTTTTCTTTGATTATAGCGGGTGTATTTGCAGTTTTATTTGCTGTTCCTATTATGCTAACAGCCTTGTTTTGTAAGGAAAGAACACCTTTGCCAAGAGAAAAACTTAAATTTTCATTTAAAAATATTTTGGCAACTTTTAAGCTTAAGTGCTTTAGACGATTGTTGTTAATGTATGTTTTTTCCTTTGTGTGCAATGAGATAATTGCAAATGTTATAATGATGTATGTTTTTAATGTTACTGGTGGTTCAGGTGTGAAAATTTTAGGTTTATCATTATCCGCAATTGCTAATATGTCAATGCTAATTGGTGCAACTTTGATAATGCCTATATCATTTACAATGTTGCAAAAGAAAGTTGCAAAACCAGTGATATTTATGTGTGGATTGCCTATGTTTATTATTGGTGCGATTGGACTTGCGACTTTTCCAACAAATACAAGTATGCCAGCATTAATAATTTTACCGCTTGCTATTGCGGGCTTAGGTTTTGGTATGGCACAAATGATACCTTGGTTGGTATTTCCAGATGTTGTTGATGTTGCGGAACTTAAGTCAAATGATAGAAACCCTGGGGCATATAACAGCACAATGACATTTTTTAAAAAGTTTGCATCTGGTGTAGCAGTGCTTATTGTAGGTTGGGTATTGCAAGGCTTTGGATATAATGAGCAACTTGGTACTAATGAATTGCAATCACAAAGTGCAGTACTTGGTATGAGATTGATTTTGGGAATTAGTATTCCGTTGTGTTTGATTGTTGCGTTTATTGGTGCATATATGATAAAAATCACTACAAAAAAGAGTGAAAGAGTAAGGTATTTTGTGGAAAAACAACGCAATGACGAGTTGGATATGTTGACTGAAAGTGAGGTGCAAGAGCTAGACAAGCTAAAGAAGGAGTTGTTTTAATGGAAAGAAATTCTTTAACAAAAGTGACTAAGTCGTTGTGCAATGCATTAAACATTAATGCCCCCGAATTTGCAAAGGAAAGTATAGGTTTAGTTGATAAATTTGTGCAAAAAAAGACGGCTGGTAAAGGTGTTGATAAGATAGTTATTTTTAATCCAGACGCTATTGGTGAGTGGGTTGCAAAAAAATATAAAAATATATTGCAAAACATTTGGGAAAGTGAGCTATGCGTGCAAATGAGTTCAGTATATCCGCCAAAAACACCAGTTTGCTTTGCTAGTATCTACACGGGTGGTACTCCGCAAGAACACGGAATTAATCATTACGAAAAGAGGAAAATTGAGATTGAAAGTTTTTTTGACGCTTTAGTGTCAGCTAATAAAAAAGCTTGTATTGTTACTGTTGCTAATCAAAGTATGGATATTTTGTTCCGTGGTAGAGAAATAGATTATTATACACTTAAAAATGACAAAGAGGTGGTGGAAAAATCGGTTGAGTTGATAGCTGACAATAATTATGATGTTATTTGTATTTACAATCAAGAATATGACGATATTATGCACCGCACACACCCTAAATCTTTGCTTGCAAAAAGTGCTTTAAGGAATTATAACAATAGCTATTGTATGATTAAAAATGCTATTAAAAAGTCATATGTAGGAAAAAAGACATTATTTGCAACAATTACCGACCACGGTGTGCATAGAGAGTGGTATTTATTGGGTAACCACGGCAAGGATATAGCTAAGGATATGAATATTTTGCATTTTTATGACATTATTGATTAAAATGTTAGTTGTGTAATTTTTATTGCTATTGACAGATTTTGTTTTGTGTTATATAATAAAGATATAAAATATAATTTGAAAATTATTGCTTTAATTTAATATTATTGTAACATAGTGAAAAAAAATAAATATTAATAAATAAGCTTGTTGGGTAAAAATTTTGATATTTTGACAATAAGAAGTTGTGAAATTTATAATTTTAGATTTAAGTAGGGGGGGAGTATGCTTAGTGTTAAAGGTTTAACGAAAGTGTATGAAAATGGAGTGGAAGCTTTAAGAGGGGTGTCTTTTGACACGCCTAATTGCGGAATGATAGCAATTGTGGGCAGTAGCGGTTGTGGTAAGTCAACCTTGCTAAATGTGCTGTCTGGCATTGATGAGAAAAGTGATGGTGAAATTTTTATAAATGGTGAATTGTGTAATCCTAGAGATTTAAAATCGACATTTGCTACTATTTATCAAGATTATAAATTAATTGAAAATCTTAGTGTTATTGAAAATATAATGATTGCTAAAGAATTGAGTACAAGTGACTATACTATGGAGCAAATTGACGATTTGCTTGCAAAATTGGGTATAGATAAATGTAAAAATGAAAAGGTATTAAGCTTGTCTGGTGGGCAAAAGCAAAGGGTTGCTATTGCAAGAGCAATGATTCAACAGCCAAAGATTATCTTTGCTGATGAACCTACTGGTAACCTTGATAGTAAAAACAGCAAAAACATTTTTGGTTTATTGCAAGAATTGGCAAAAGATATACTTATTATTGTTGTTACTCACGATGTTGAAACTATTAGAAATTATGCAAACAGAATAATTAGATTGCAAGACGGCTTAATTATTGATGATGAGGAACTTATTAAGTCCAGCATTAGCGAAGTTGAGGAAAAGTTAGAGGAACAACCTCAAAATAAGGCTGAGAAAAAGGCTAAAAAAGGCGGTTTGAGTGTAAAAACAGCTATGTCAGTAGCGGTTGCATTCAACAAAGCAAAGGTTGGCAGACGAATTGCATTTATGGTAATTACAACTGTGCTACTAATGATACTTATGTTTTGCTGTAACTGGGCGTCAATTGACTATGAGAGTATGGTTCGTGCTACATATGACAAGCGAAATGTTGGCAATATGGCTGTATCTAGATATTCAAGGTATGATAAAGTATCAAGAGTAATTGGTAATGGTTCATTTACTACGACAATGCACAACGATTTAACTGAAATAAGCCAATATCTTAAAGATAAGAAAGGTATAAGTAGTGCAAAAGTATATACTAATGTAACAGATATTTTTGGAATTGATACAGACTTTACTGGAACAATGACTTATAATATAAATGAGGAGATGCTTAACTTGCAAGATGTAGCATATGGTTATGCGTTTATTGACAAATATATTGTTACAAATGACTTAAAAAGTTTAGGTATTAATTTAATTAAGGGTAGACAGCCAGAAAAATTGGGTGAAGTTGCCATACCTAAAAGCAAATATATATACTTTAATGCGGTAGGCGGATATCGTGACCGTGACACTGGCGAATATGTTGAGGTTAAGGATATTTTTGAGCATAATTTTTATGGCATTAGGATAGTTGGTGTATTTGATGACGGGGTAGTTGTTCCAGATAAATATGCAAAGCCGATAAACGAGTTTAAAAGCGATGACGAGCAAGAGGCGTATAATTATGTAACAGAAAAAATCTTGGCACAATCAGTTGTTGTTTCAACTGCTTGGAGTGATGTATGGGATGAATCAATGTATTTAGAAAACCCAGGGAATGCAAGAATTAGTCAAGGACAATATGTACACACTACTATGAATGTAGCGGACAAAAAATATGTTGATATTGGTGTTGCACCAGCAAATTCCTTGACTGCCAATATTACGGGTATTGATAGTGTGGAAAAAGGCACTATATTGATGAGCGACATTTACGCAAAGTTAATAAAAGTAAATGACGGAGATGAAATTGTACTTTCATCGCAGCTTGTGAGAGGGGATATATATGATATAGGTGGTGATTATACAATTGACAGAAATATTCGTACAAATATAAAGTTTAAGGTTAAAATTGATGCTAATTACGAATATAATTCTAGCATTTTATACAATGAAGAAGATTATAAAATGATGATGGGCGGTTATGAAAAACCACAAACAAATAAAATAATTTTTAATATGGATAGTTTAAGTGCTAGTGACCTTAAGCAATTAAATGCTAAAGCAAAGCATTTGTATGGCGGTAAAAGTTATGATAACTATTATCAATCTAGGTTGGACTTTATTGTTGATGATGGTGGAATGATACCAGGAGAATTTGCTGAAATGCGAATGGTTGGCAATTATTTATTTATAGTTGCAAGTCTTATACTTGCGTTTGTCGTTGGCTTGCTTATTTATAACTCTATAAGCGTTATTATAACGTCAAAGGCAAATGATTTGCTAATACTTAAGTCACTTGGTGCGAAAAAATTAGATTATTTCAAGATATATGGAATATTTACAATTATACAACTTGTAATTGAGTTAATTATTGGTATAGGGTTTGGCATAGGAATAGTATTCTTGCTTGATTATCTAATGACTACAGTTATTGGTCAAACGCTAATTTGTCAATTGCCATTAGTACCTATTGCTATTTTGATAACTATTTTAATTGCGTTAGTAGCGGGTATATCAGCATTGACTTTGAATATTTGTAGAATAAGTGACAAAAATCTACGCAAAGCTTTCCAAAAGACAAAAGAATAATATTGGATAGTTTTGTTTAAGCAAGTTTTGCCAGAAAAGTAGTTAAAAGTATTCTTGCAAAAAAGGTCACATTTTCCCCAATACTTATGTTGGTACCACATCCTTTTGTAGCAATATAATTAAACACTTTTAGATATTTTGGCGTTTCATCTAAAGATATTAGACTTGCTTAAAAAAGTTTTTACCTCTCTGTAAAAGAGAAATATGTGCAAATGGTATTTGATGTAATGAAAATGTTTAAGGAAAATATGTAAAAGTAAATTTTATTGGTAAAGAAATCTTTATCATTTATAGAATTGAAGGACAAATTAGTTAAAACTGGCTAGTCACGGATATGTGAATAGCCAGTTTTAGGCTTAAGTTTGGGGTTGTGAGGTGGGGAAAATAATTTTTTTTGCAAAAATTTTGGCAAAATACTCTAAAACAGGCTAAAAACGGGATGTTTTGCATAAATGATACACACGGAAGGGTGGTGGGAGAAAAAATATTGAAAATAGCTGAAAAATGTTTGACATAATTAGGGGAATTGTATATAATGATAAGGCTGTTGTAATGGAATGAAGCGGTAAGTTACTGAAAAATTTGACAGATAATTATCGTGGACAATGGTTCGACAATCGGGCGACTAACTCTTTGATAGGCGGTAACGCCTTATTAAAAAGCAACAGTACGACACACACGGTAAAGTGAATATTAATACGAGTTAGGAAAGGGAGGTCATTTAATATGGCAACACAAAAAATCAGAATCAAGCTAAAAGCTTACGACCACAATCTTATTGATGTAGCAGCAGAGAAAATTGTTGACACTATCAAAAGACACAACACAAAGGTTTCAGGTCCAATACCTCTACCAACAGAGAAAGAGGTAGTAACTATTATCCGTTCTCCGCACAAATATAAAGATAGCAGAGAACAATTTGAATTAAGAACACACAAGCGTCTTATTGATATCTTTAACCCAACCGCACAAGCAGTTGACAGCCTAATGAAATTAGATTTGCCAGCTGGCGTAGATATCAATATCAAGCTTTAAAAACAGAATAAATATGGAGGTGAACTTTATCTATGAATAAAGCAATCATTGGAAAGAAAATTGGTATGAGCCAAATATTCAATGAGGATGGCAAAGTTATCCCAGTAACAGTTGTGGAAGCTGGTCCATGTCCCGTTGTGCAAAAGAAAACAGTAGAAAAAGATGGTTATGAAGCAGTTCAAGTTGCTTACGGAACTATCAATAGCAAAAATGTAAACAAGCCAATCGCTGGTCATTACAAGAAAGCAGGTGTAGAAGCAAAGAGAATTTTGAAAGAGTTCAAATTTGACAACTGTGCAACTTTCGAAATTGGTGGGGAGATTAAGGCTGATATATTTGCAGTAGGAGACAGAGTAGATGTTTCTGGTATCTCTAAAGGTAAAGGCTTTAGTGGTACAATCAAAAGACACAATTTCCACATTGGTCCTATGGCACACGGTTCAGGATACCACAGAGGTGTTGGTTCTATGGGTTCTTGCTCAAGTCCATCAAGAGTATTCAAGAATAAGAAAATGCCAGGACAATATGGTAATACAAAATGTACAGTACAAAACTTGCAAATTGTAAAAGTAGATGCAGAGCGTAATATTTTGCTAGTTAAGGGTGCTATCCCTGGAGCTAAGGGCGGAATTGTTATCGTTAAGCAAACTTGCAAAGGTTAATGGAGGGCTTAAGAATGAAAATGAATGTTTTAGATGCCACAGGTAAAAAGGCTGGCACAATCGAATTAAACTCTGCAGTATTTGAGCAAGAGTACAATGAGGCTCTTATCCATCAAGTTGTTGTAGCTCAATTAGCTAATAAAAGACAAGGTACAAAGAGTACTTTGACAAGAGCAGAAGTTCGTGGTGGTGGTATCAAACCTTGGAGACAAAAAGGTACTGGTAGAGCTAGACAAGGTAGCATACGTGCTCCACAATGGATAAAGGGTGGTGTAGTATTTGCACCAAAGCCTAGAGATTTCAGTCAAAAGATAAACCAAAAGATGAAAGTTACTGCTTTAAAGAGTGCTTTATCTCAAAAGGTTCGTGATAATGAGGTTATTATTATTAACGAGGTTAAGGCTGAAAATGGCAAAACAAAAGAAATTGCAACTATTATGAAAAATCTTAAAATGGATAAGAGAGTTCTTTTGGTTGTTGGAGAGCGTGATGAATTAGTAATCAGAGCTTGTCGCAATATTGAGAATGTAACACTTATCAATGCATCATTAATTAATGTATATGATGTTGTTGCGAATGCAAACTGCATTATGACAAAAGATGCTGTCAAGAAAATTGAGGAGGTGTACGCATAATGAACGCTTACGATATTATTATTAGCCCAATTTTAACTGAGAAGAGTTATGAAGGCATTGAAGCAATGAAGTACACTTTTAAGGTGGACACAAGAGCAACTAAGAGCCAAATCAAAAAGGCTGTTGAAGAAATTTTTGGCGTTAAAGTTGCTAAAGTAAATACAGTAAACTATGATGGTAAAATCAAAAGAATGGGCAGAAGCGAAGGCAGAACATCTTCTTTCAAAAAAGCTTATGTTCAACTTACAGCAGATAGCAAGCGTATCGAGTTCTTCGATAGCTTGGCATAAGAGCGGAGGTATTAATAATGGCTATTAAAAGATATAAACCAACATCTCCAGCCCGCCGTTTTATGAGTGTTTCAACATTTGATGAAATTACAAGCACTAAGCCAGAGAGAAGCTTGCTTGACACTCAAAGCAAATCCGGTGGTAGGAATAATAATGGTAGAATCACTGTAAGACATATCGGTGGTGGAAATAGACAAAAATACAGAATTATCGATTTCAAGCGTAATAAAGACGGAATTCCTGCAAAAGTTGCTGAAATTCAATACGACCCAAATCGTACAGCTAATATCGCATTGCTACACTATGTAGATGGTACTAAAACTTATATCTTAGCACCAGTTGGATTGAACAAAGGTGATATGGTTATGAGTGGTAGCACTGCAGAAATCAAAGTTGGTAACTGCTTAAAAATCGCAGACATTCCAGTTGGTACTTTGTTACACAATATTGAGTTGCACCCTGGTAAAGGTGGTCAAATCGCAAGAGCAGCTGGTCAAGCAGCTCAACTTATGGCAAAGGAAAACAAATATGCTATTTTGAGATTGCCATCTGGTGAAATGAGATATGTATTGCTAAACTGCAGAGCAACAATTGGTCAAGTAGGTAACTTGGAACACGAGATTATTAGCATCGGTAAAGCAGGTAGACATCGTCATATGGGTGTTAAGCCAACTGTCCGTGGTGTTGTAATGAACCCTTGTGACCACCCTCACGGTGGTGGTGAAGGTAAGTCACCTATTGGTATGCCAAGCCCAGTTACTCCTTGGGGTAAACCAGCTCTTGGTTACAAGACTAGAAAGAAGAAGAATAGAACTAATAAGTTCATCATCAAGCGTGCGAACTAATTGGAGGATATAAAATGAGTAGGTCAATTAAAAAAGGTCCTTTCGTAGAAGAAAGGCTTATAAATAGAGTAATTGCTATGAACAATGAGAATAAAAAGACTGTAATCAAGACTTGGTCAAGGTCATCAACTATATTCCCTGAAATGGTAGGTCACACTATCGCAGTTCATGACGGCAGAAAACATGTTCCTGTATATATCACAGAGGATATGGTAGGTTGCAAACTAGGTGAGTTTGCCCCAACTAGAACTTTTAAAGGTCACGCTGGCGGTAAAACTACTGGTGGCAGATAATTAGGAGGTAATAATAATGGCAACAAGAGTTAAAACTAAATCAGAAAATCGTGCTTTAAACGCTGATAAGCGTCCAAGAGCAGTTGCAAAATATGTTAGAATTTCTCCTGATAAGGTTAGAATCGTTCTTGACATTATTCGTGGTAAAAGCTATGTTGAGGCTATCGCTATTCTTAAAAATACAAGAAAAGCTGCTTGCGAGCCACTTATCAAGCTTGTAAACTCAGCTGCTGCAAACGCTGAAAACAACTTGAATATGAATAAGAATGATTTATACATTGCAGAATGTTACGCAAATGGTGGTCCAATCCTTAAGAGGGTACAACCTCGTGCACAAGGTAGAGCTTTCAGAATCAATAAGCGTACAAGCCATATCACCGTTATTTTAGATACGGTTATCGAGTAAGGAGGTATTCTAATGGGACAAAAAGTTAATCCACACGGACTTAGAGTAGGTATCATTAAAGGTTGGGACGCTCAATGGTATGCTGATAAGAAAAATTTCTCAGCTAACTTGATTGAGGACCAAAAAATTAGAAACTTTATTAAAAAGACATATTTTACAAGTGGTATCAGCAAAATCACTATTGAGAGAATACTTTCAAGTGCTGCAGATATTGTTATGGTAAATATTTATACATCTAAGCCAGGCGTGCTTATTGGTAAAGGTGGCGAGGGTGTTAATCTAATGAAAGAGCAAATTAAGAAAATTGCTCCAGGTAAACAAATCAACATCAATATTTTTGAAATCAATCGTCCTGATATTGACGCACAATTGGTTGCTGAAAGTATTGCTGCACAATTAGAGAAGAGAGCGGCTTTCCGCCGTACTATGAAACAAGCTATCTCAAGAGCTATGAAGAGTGGTGCTAAAGGTATCAAAACTATGTGTTCTGGTAGACTTGATGGTGCTGAAATCGCTAGGTCTGAAAGTTATCACGAGGGTTCAATTCCTTTGCAGACTTTAAGAGCTGATATCGACTATGCTACAGCTGAAGCTCATACTACATTTGGTATTATCGGTGTTAAGGTATGGATTTACAAAGGCGAGATTCTTGGTCGTGGTTTGAAAAAGGAAGGAGGTAAAGCGTAATGTTAATGCCTAAGAGAGTTAAAAGAAGACGTGTTCATCGTGGCAGAATGAAAGGTAACGCTAACAAGGGTAACCAAGTTGCTTACGGCGAGTATGGCTTAGTTAGTTTAGAGCCATCTTGGGTTACTTCAAATCAAATTGAGGCTGCCCGTATCGCTATGACACGTTACGTTAAGAGGGGTGGTAAAGTTTGGATAAACATTTTCCCTCACAAACCTATCACAAAAAAACCTGCAGAAACTCGTATGGGTTCTGGTAAAGGTTCAGTAGAATACTGGGTTGCAGTAGTTAAACCAGGTCGTGTTATGTTCGAAATGGCTGGCGTACCTGAGGAAGTAGCAAGAGAGGCATTCAGACTTGCAAGTCACAAATTGCCTGTTAAATGCAAATTCGTTAAAAAAGAAGAAGGCGGTGAGTGTTAATGAAGGCTAAAGAGTTATTTGATATGACAAACAAAGAATTAGAAGTAAAATTGGATTCTTTAAAACAAGAGTTGTTTAACCTTCGTTTTAAGCACGCCACAGGTCAACTTGAAAATGCTAATCAACTTAACCTTGTTAAGAAAGATATCGCTAGAGTAAAGACTGTTCTTCGTCAAAGAGAGTTAAATATCTCAACAGAGCCTCAAGGCAAATCTGCTAAAAAGGCTAAGTAATTGGAGGATATGTAAATGGAAAGAAATCTTAGAAAGAGTAGAGTTGGCTTAGTTGTTAGTGACAAGATGGATAAGACTATCACTGTTGCAGTTATGCAAAAGGTTAAGCACCCTCTATATGGAAAAACTGTAAATAAAACTAAGAAGTTTATGGCACACGATGAGAACAATGTTGCTGGTATTGGTGATAAAGTTCTTATTATCGAAACTCGTCCAATGAGTAAAAATAAACATTTCAGATTAGCTGAAATAATTGAAAAGGCTAAGTAAGGAGGTACAAAATGATAATTCCAGAAAGTAAATTGAATGTCGCTGATAATACTGGTGCTAAGGAAATCAAATGTATCCGTGTACTTGGTGGCTCATTCCGTAGATATGGTAACATCGGTGATGTAATCGTTGCAAGTGTTCAATCTGCTACTCCAGGCGGAGTTGTTAAAAAGGGTGATGTTGTTAAAGCCGTTATCGTTAGAACTAAGAAAGGTATCAGAAGAAATGATGGTACTCACATAAGATTTGATGACAATGCTGCAGTTATCATTGATAACCAAAAGCAACCTAAAGGCACTCGTATCTTTGGACCTATTGCTCGTGAGCTTCGTGATAAAGATTATATGAGAATTATTTCTCTTGCACCAGAAGTGCTTTAATTGGAGGTAAGTAATGAATAATTTACACGTTAAAAAAGGTGATAATGTAATGATTATTGCTGGTAAAGATAAAGGTAAATCAGGTTCAGTTACTAAAGTTGACGTACAAAATGGCAGAGTTTTAGTAGAAGGTGCTAACATTGCTACAAATTACGTTAAACCTCGTAACGCACAAGAAAAGGGCGGTATCGTTAAGAAAGAAGCTCCTATCGATGCAAGTAATGTTATGATTATTTGCCCAGAGTGCGGTAAGGCAACTAAAGCTGGACACAGAGTTGAAAATGTTGACGGAAAAGAAGTTAAAATCCGTTTTTGCAAAAAATGTAATGCTTCTTTAGAGCAAAAAGCTTCTAAGGCTGTTAAGAAAGCAACTAAGAAGACTGCTACTAAGAAAGCAACTACTAAGAAAACTGCTGAGGCAGAAAACGCTGAAAAAGCTGAATAATGGAGGATTAAACAGTGGCTAATCAAGTTAAAAATAGAGTTAAAGCTAACTATGAAAGTGTTGTAGTTCCTGCTTTAATCAAAAAATTCGGCTATAAGAACGTTAATCAAGTTCCTAAGCTAGAAAAAATAGTTATTAATATGGGTCTTGGCGATATTAAAGATAATGCTAAAAGTGTTCAAATCGCTCTTGACGAATTAAAGCAAATTACAGGTCAAGCTCCTATGGTTACAAAAGCTAAAAAGAGCGTTGCTAACTTTAAAGTTCGTGAAGGTATGACTGTTGGTGCTAAAGTTACTCTTAGATCTACAAGAATGTTTGAGTTCTTTGATAAGTTTGTATCTGTTGCACTACCACGTGTTAGAGACTTTAAAGGTATTCCAGCAAATTCTTTTGATGGTAGAGGTAACTACAATATGGGCGTTAAAGAGCAACTTATCTTCCCAGAAATCAGCTATGATAAAATTGAGAAGATTAGAGGTTTTGATATCTGTTTCGTGACAACTGCACAAACAGATGCAGAGGCAAAAGAGTTATTAACTCTAATGGGTTTGCCTTTCGCTAAGTAAGGAGGATTGACATATGGCAAAGAAAGCTATGATACAAAAGCAACAGCGTACACCTAAGTATTCTACAAGAGCTTATACTCGTTGTAAGATTTGTGGAAGACCACACGCAGTATTGAGAAAATACGGCATTTGCAGAATTTGCTTCAGAGAGCTTGCTTACAAAGGCGAAATCCCTGGCGTAAAGAAAGCTAGCTGGTAATAGGAGGATAGGATATGAATATTACAGACCCAATCGCTGATATGCTAACTCGTATTCGTAACGGGTTGATTGCGAAAAAAGATGAAGTAAAAGTACCTGCTTCAAAAATCAAAACAAGCATTGCTCAAATCCTTTTGGATGAGGGTTATATCAAAGGTTTTGAATTAGTTGAAGATGGTGTTCAAAAAGATATAAAAGTTACTCTTAAGTATGGTCCTAGAGGCGAAAAGGTTATTACTAATATCAAAAGAATTAGTAAGCCAGGTTTAAGAGTTTACTGTGAAGCAGACAAGTTACCTAAAGTTTTGGGTGGTTTAGGAATTGCTATAATTTCTACATCTCAAGGCGTTATGACTTGTAAACAAGCTAGAGAGAAACACATTGGTGGCGAAGTTCTAGCTTACATTTGGTAATAGGAGGGCGTATAAATGTCAAGAATTGGTAGACTTCCTGTTGTTATTCCCGCTGGCGTTACTGTAAATATTTCAGCGGACAATGTAGTAACTGTTAAAGGACCTTTGGGTGAATTAAGCCAAAAGGTAAACAAGAATATTAATGTAGCTGTTGAAGGAACTGAAGTTCACGTTACTAGAAATGATGAGCAAAAAGAGCATAAAGCTATGCACGGTTTATATCGTAAACTTATTGCTAATATGGTTGAGGGCGTAACTAAAGGTTTTCAAAAAGCACTTATCGTTAACGGCGTAGGTTACAAGGTTGCTAAACAAGGTAACAAAATCGTTATCAACTGCGGTTATTCACATCCAGTTGAGGTTGTTGAGAGTGATGGTATCACTTTTGAAGTACCAAACGCAAACGAGATAGTTGTTAAAGGTATCAGCCGTGAAAAAGTTGGTCAAACTGCTGCAAATATTAAGGTTATCAAAGTGCCAGACCCTTATCACGTATATGGTATTCGTTATAAAAACGAAACTATTGCAAGAAAAGAAGCTAAGAAGAGCACTAAGTAAGGAGAGTAGAAGATGATTAAGAAGATTGATAAAAATTCTATTAGACAACAAAGACACGTTAGAGTAAGAGGTAAAGTGTCAGGCACAGCTGAGCGTCCTCGTTTTAACGTTTATAGAAGTACTAATAACATCTATGTTCAACTTATTGATGACATTGCTGGTAATACTTTGGTAGCTTGCTCAACTTTGGATAAAGATGTAGCCAGCAAAATTAAGGATATGACTAAAGTTGAGGCAGCTAAGTTCGTTGGTGAAACTATTGCAAAAAAAGCTTTAGATAAAGGTATTACTGCGGTTGTTTTTGACAGAGGTGGATATTTGTATACTGGTCGTATACAAAGTGTAGCTGACGGTGCTAGAAATGCCGGCTTGAAACTATAATAGGAGGAAGACGATAATGGCTGAAAGAAATGAAAAGTCAGAAAAAAGAAGCAAATTCCAAAGAGAAGATGATGGAATGCTAAACAAACTTATCGCTGTTAACAGAGTAACTAAAGTTGTTAAAGGTGGTAGAACAATGCGTCTTTCTGCTTTAGTTGCAGTTGGTGACGGCAATGGTAATGTTGGTATTGGTATGGGTAAAGCTGCTGAGGTGCCAGAGGCAATCAAAAAAGCTACTGCTGATGCTAAACGTAATATGATTAATATCAAATTGGTTGGAACTACTATCCCTCACGAGGTTATTGGTGAGTATGGTAGTGGTAAAGTTGTAATGATTCCTGCTGAGGAAGGTACTGGTGTTATCGCTGGTGGTCCAGTTCGTTCAATACTTGAGGTTGTTGGTGTTAAGGACATCAGAACTAAGAGTATTGGTACAAACAATCCAATTAACTGCGTTAAAGCTGTTATGGAAGGACTTAAGAGCCTTAGAACTGCGGAGCAAATTGCTAGTCTTCGTGGTATGACTGTTGAAGAAATCAAACGCTAATAGGAGGGTGTAATAATGGCAAAACAATTAAAAATTACGCTTGTTAAAAGCACTATCGGAACTCTTAAAAAGCAAAAGGCAACTATTGAGGCTCTAGGACTAACTAAAATTGGTACTAGTAAGATTCATAATGACAATCCTTGTCTTCAAGGTCAAATCAAAGTTGTTAAACACTTGATTTCTGTTGAAGAAGTTGTTGTTTCAGCACCTAAAAAAGCTAGGGCAAAAAAAGCTGAGGCTGTAGAAGCTGCTAACTAATCGGAGGTAATAAATGGATATTCAAAATTTAGCTCCAGCTCCAGGGGCAAAAACTGAGAGCAAAAGACTAGGCAGAGGTATTGGTTCTGGTAAAGGCAAAACTTCTGGTAAAGGTCATAAAGGTCAATGGGCTAGAAGCGGTGGCGGTGTACGCCCTGGTTTTGAAGGCGGTCAAATGCCTTTAATCCGCCGTGTTCCTAAGAGAGGTTTCACTAACATTTTCGCAAAGGAATATTCTATTGTAAATGTTAAGGACTTAGAGAGATTTGAGGACGGTACTGTTGTAAATGCTGAACTTCTTTTGGAGAGCGGTGTTTTAAGCAAAGTTGAGAACTATGGCGTTAAAGTTTTGGGTGACGGAACTTTGACTAAAAAATTAACAGTTCAAGCAAAGAAATTTACTAAGTCAGCTGCAGAAATAATTGAAAAAGCAGGTGGCAAAGCAGAGGTGCTATAATGTTTAAAACCATAGCAAATGCTTTTAGAGACAAAGAAATTAGAAAAAGAATTTTTCTTACACTACTAATGCTTGCGATTTTCAGACTGGGTGCGTATATTCCTATCCCAGGCTTGGATATTGCTGCAATAAATGGTGAGAATGGACTTGATAGCGGTAGCTTTTTTGGTATTATTGCTGCCATTAATGGTACTTTTGGTAGTCAAGGCTCTATTTTCTCGCTAGGTATAATGCCATTCATTAACTCATTCATCATTATGCAATTGGTGACTATTATAATTCCAAAGCTAGAGAGAATGAGCAAAGATGGTGAGGAAGGACGAAAGAAAATAACTCAGATAACTCGTTATGTTGCAATCGGTTTAGGTGTTATCCAAGCTTTTGGTTTTGTAATGAGCTGGGGCGAGAACTTTACTGGTTTATTTGGTACTGGTGTTGCTAACATCTGGCTAAGTAGGATAATGACAGTTATTATTTTAACAGCTGGCTCTACATTTGTTATGTGGTTGGGGGAAAGAATTACTGAGTATGGTATTGGTAATGGTACATCATTGATTATCTTTATTGGTATACTTTCTGGTATTGGTAGCTCTATTATATCTGCTATTCAAACAATGTCACAACAATCTGGAACTGAATTAATGGGTAATATTTGGTGGTTCATTGGTTTTATTATCTTTGTAATTTTGCTTTTCTTATTCATCGTTTATGTTGATATGGCAGAAAGACGTATTCCAGTACGTTACGCAAAACAAGTTAAAGGTAACAAAATGTATGGTGGACAAACTTCTAATATCCCTATGAAAGTTAATGCTTCTGGTGTTATGCCTATCATTTTTGCATCATCTTTCTTGATGTTCCCACAAATGATTGCAAGCTTCTGGCCTGAAAGTGACTTTTATATTTGGTACAGCAAGTGGCTTGGCGTTGGTAGTTGGGTTTATATAGTTGTTATTTCATTACTAATATTGTTTTTCTCATATTTCTATGCACAAATTCAATTCAATCCAATTGAAGTGTCTAAAAATATTCAACAATATGGTGGGTTCATTCCAGGTATACGACCAGGTAAGCCAACAAGCGAATATTTAGCAAAAATCAATAACAGAATAACATTGTTCGGTGCGATTTTCCTTGCTATCATAGCATTAATACCATCTATACTTGTTGCAATAATGCCACAAGAATTAGGTTTGACAAATGCGTTTAGTGCAACAGGTCTATTGATTGTTGTAAGTGTAGCGTTGGAAACAAACAAACAAATGGAATCTCAAATTATGATGAAAACATATAAAGGATTCTTAAAGTAAAAACAAAAAATTATTTAAGCCGAACAAAATATTTACTATTTTGTATCGGCGTAAAATAATAATTACCTAAATTAATGCGATTTTAAATTGTAAAAGGTTTTAATTATACATAGTATTGTAAAGGTGAAGTTTAGGGATATATTAAAGCATTAATTTTGGGTTAAATTAAGGTTGTTTTTAATTGAGGTAAAAATGAAATTAATTTTACTAGGAGCACCTGGTGCTGGTAAAGGTACTCAAGCTACAAGAATTAGTGATAAGTACAATTTGCCACATATCTCAACAGGTGACATTTTAAGGAAAAATATTAAAGAGGGTACTAAATTAGGCGTACAAGCTAAATCATTTATTGACGCAGGTCAGTTAGTTCCCGATGAGGTTGTAATCAACATAGTAAATGATAGATTGCAACAAGCAGATTGCAATAACGGATATATATTAGATGGTTTTCCAAGAACAGTTGCTCAAGCAGAGGCTTTAGATAAAGTTGCAAAAATTGACGCCGTTATTAATATCGCAGTTGATGCTAGTTTGATAGTTAATCGTATCACTGGCAGAAGAATGTGTGCTTGTGGCGAAAGCTATCATATCAGTATGGGTATTGGTGATACTTGTCCTAAGTGTGGTGCAAAACTTTATCAACGTGATGATGATAAAGAGGAAACAGTAAAAGCACGTATGCAAGTTTATGATACTCAAACTGCACCACTAATCGATTATTATACAGCAAAAAATTTAGTTATCGATGTTGATGGCGGTAAGCCATTGAATGAAGTTTTTGAACAAATTTCTAAGGTGATTGATGATTACAATAAAAAGTGATAGCCAAATCGAACTTATGCGAGAGGCAGGCAAAATTTTAAGGGATACCTTAAATATGCTTGGTGAACACATTAAGGTTGGTGTGACTACAAAGGAATTGGATAAATTAGCACACGATTATATAATTAGCAGAGGAGCAAAACCATCATTTTTGGGATATGGCGGATTCCCTGCATCAATATGTGCAAGTGTGAACGAACAAGTTGTACACGGAATTCCTTCGTCAAGGAAATTGAATGAGGGTGACATAATTGGTATTGATTGCGGTGTAATTTATAAAGGTTGGCAGAGCGATGCAGCAAGGACATTTGCTGTAGGAAAAATATCTGAGAAGCATAAAAAACTTATTGAGGTAACTGAACAAAGCTTTTTTGAGGCAATGAAAGTTATCAAAGAGGGTGCAAGGCTTGGAGATATTGGTGCGACTATACAACAAATAGCAGAAAGCAATGGCTTTTCAGTTGTTAGGGACTTAGTGGGACACGGCATTGGTAAGGAAATGCACGAAGACCCTCAAGTACCAAACTATGGAATAGCAGGCAAAGGTCTTAGATTAAAGCGTAATATGACGCTTGCGATTGAACCTATGATTAATGAAGGGACTTATGAAGTTTCTGGGCTAGATGACGGCTGGACGGTGGTGACTGATGATGACGGATATTCCGCACATTATGAAAACACTGTACTTGTAACAGAGGATGGTTATGAAATTCTGTCCTTGTAGGAGTTGTTATGCAAAACAATATCAAGGTCGGTTCGGTGGTATTGTCTACTGCAGGACACGATAGTGGCGATTATTTTGTGGTAATTGAAGTTGAAAGTGAGGAATATGTCAAGCTTTGCGATGGTAAATGCAGAAGTTTGGAAAAACCTAAACGCAAAAAGGTTAAGCATATTAAGGATACATATATAGTGCTTGAGGATATTGCGGATAAGCTCAATAACAACAAGATTATTCATAACAAAAACATTGAAACTGCACTAAAAAAAGTGTTAAAACAATAAACGGAGGGTTTATGTCTAAGGATGATGTAATTGAAGCCGAGGGAAAAGTGGTTGAAGTTTTGCCAAATACAAATTTTAAAGTGGAATTGACTAACGGGTTTGTAATTAATACCTATTTGTCTGGCAAGCTTAGAAAGAACTATATCAAGATACTTGAGGGTGATACAGTTAAAGTTGAAATGAGTCCATACGATTTAACAAAAGGTAGAATAGTATGGCGTAATAAGAATTAGTTGGAGGATAAAACAATGAAAGTTAGACCATCAGTTAAACCAATGTGCGACAAATGCAGAGTAATCAAAAGAAATGGACAAGTAATGGTTATCTGTAGCAAATATAAAAAACATAAGCAAAAACAAGGTTGATTTTGCAAAAATGTTTTGATTGCAATTGATGAGATTGCAAAAATTTGATTAAAAAGATTGTAAGTTTTTGGCGAATACCAAAAAACAATCGGCATAGTGATTAAGCGGTAAGAAAAATTGCACAAAAAAGTAATATTTTTGTAAAATTTTGCTAAAATTTGCTTGATTAATGGTTGCGAGTATGATATAATATATACTTGCAATAGTGCTTTTGTAATGTTAATTTTTCGCTTGACGGGAGCGGCTGAAGAGGGTGTCTCATTCCAAATTATCAGACATACTTTTCTCCAAAACGGCGTTAAATTGTATTATTTAATATATTTATTAATTTGGAGGTAGTTTAATGGCTCGTATTGCAGGCGTAGATTTGCCACGTGAGAAGAGAGTAGAAATTGGTCTTACTTATATCTATGGTATAGGTAGGGTTACATCTAACAAGATTTTGGCTGCTTCTGGAATCAATCCAGACAAAAGAGTTAAAGACTTGACAGAAGATGAAGTAAGTGCAATTCGTGATTACATCGAAAAGAACCTTGCTGTTGAAGGTGATTTGAGAAGAGAAGTTAAATTGAACATTAAGCGACTAATGGAAATTGGTTGCTATCGTGGTGTTAGACACCGTAAAGGTTTACCAGTTCGTGGACAAAGTACTAAGCAAAATGCTCGTACTCGTAAAGGTCCTAAGAAGACTGTTAGCCGTAAGAAGAAATAAGGAGGTAATAAGATATGGCTGCTAATAAAAAAGTAGTAAGGAAAAGACGTGATGTAAAACGTGTTGATAAAGGTCGTTGTTATATTCAATCATCTTTCAATAACACTCTTGTTACCTTTACTGACGACAAAGGAAATACTATTTCTTGGTCAAGTTCTGGTAAGCTAGGTCTTAGAGGTTCTAAAAAGAGCACACCTTTTGCAGCTCAAATGGTTGCTGAGGATGCAGCTAAAATCGCTAAAGATTTAACTGGTTTGAAGAGTGTTGAAGTGTATGTCAAAGGTCCAGGTGCAGGTCGTGAATCTGCTATCCGTGCTTTGCAAGTTGTGGATATTGCTGTTACATTGATTAAAGATGTTTCACCTATCCCACACAATGGATGCCGTCCACCAAAACGCAGAAGATTATAGGAGGTAGAGAAATGGCTAAATATACAGGTGCTGACTGCCGTTTGTGCAGAAGAGAAGGATGCAAATTATATCTTAAAGGTGATAAATGTTATTCTGATAAATGTGCTGTTGTGAAGCGTCCTACCGCTCCAGGTCAACATGGTACATCAAGAAAGAAACCTACTGGATATAGCATTCAGTTGCGTGAAAAACAAAAAACTAAGAGAATTTATGGTTTGTGCGAAAAGCAATTTAGAGGCTATTATGATATGGCTGAAAAAATGCGTGGCATTACCGGTGACAATATGTTAGTGCTTCTTGAGAGAAGGCTTGACAATGTTGTATTTAGACTAGGTCTTGGCTTGAGCCGTGCTCACGCTAGACAAATCGTTAACCACGGTCACATTACTGTTAATGGTTCTAGGGTTAACATTCCATCTTATTTAGTAAAAGCTGGCGACATTATCGCTGTTAAGGAAAACAAAGTTGATAAAACTCTTTTTGCTGAAATCAAATCTGGCAAAACTGAGAATTTACCAAGTTGGTTGGAGTTTGACAATGCTACTTTATCTGGTAAAGTGTTAGAGCTTCCTACAAGAGAAGGTCTAGACATAGCAGTAGAAGAGCACTTGATTGTCGAGTTGTATTCTAAGTAAGATTAAATCCAAAATAGGAGGATGATTTAATGATAGAAATTACTAAGCCAAAGATTGAATGTGTAGATACTATTAGTGGTAGAGAAGCTCGCTTTGTTATCGAGCCTTTGGAAAGAAGTTTTGGTACTACTTTAGGTAATGCACTTCGCCGTGTGCTTTTGGGTTCACTTCCTGGTGCTGCACCAGTTGGTGTCCGTATTGATGGTGTTAAACACGAATTTTCTACCATTCCTGGTGTGAAAGAAGATGTGTCTGAAATTATACTTAATCTTAAGGGATTGGCTGTTAAAGCCCACACAGAGGATAAAGACTTTAAACAAGTAATGTTTATCAAGTTGGATAGAGCTGGTATTGTTACCGCTGCTGATATTGAGCATAGCTCTGACATTGAAATCTTAAACCCTGATATGTATATTTGTACATTGGAAAATGGTGCTAAACTTGATATGGAAATTAATGTTGGAGTAGGTAGAGGTTATGTTTCTGCTAATATGAATAAAGATGATGAGCAACCATTAGGTTACATACCTATTGATTCTATCTATACTCCTGTTGAAAGAGCAAGTTATTTTGTTGAGCCCGCTCGTGTTGGTCAAGACATTAATTATGACAAGTTGACTATTGATGTTGTTACTGATGGTACTGCATCACCTCACGAAGTTATTAGCTTAAGTGCTAAAATCATTAACGATTTGCTAAGCTTGTTCATCGGTCTTGTTGATAATATGGCTGAGAAAAACCTTTTGAAACAAGATGACGAAAAACAAACTAAAGTACTAGAGATGGCTATTGATGACTTGGATTTGTCTGTAAGGTCATACAACTGCTTAAAGAGAGCTGGTATCAATACTGTTCAAGACCTAATTCAAAAGTCAGAGGACGATATGCTTAAGGTTAGAAACCTTGGTAAAAAGTCACTAGACGAAGTTATGAAGAAAATTCACGAATTGGGATTTGAATTACAAAGTAAGGAAGAGTAAGGAGATAAAAAAATGGCAAGAAAGCTAGGAAAACGTACAGACCAAAGAATGCATATGTTGCGTAACCAAGTATCTGAGCTATTGTGGTATGGTCGCATTGAAACCACAGTTGATAGAGCTAAAGAGGTAAAAAGACTTGCAGAAAAAATGGTTACTCTAGGTATTAAAAGCTATGATGATATAGTTACTACTACAAAGACTAAGACTGATGCTAAAGGCGAGAAAATTGCTGTTGAATTTAAAAACGATGGCAAGAAAAAATTGAATGCTAGAAGACAAATGATGTCTTTCTTACGTGACATTCAAGAGGCACAAGGCGAAAAAGAGAAAAAGTCAGAATTTAAAGAGAGAACTCGTGAGATTAAGCACCCACTAATTGAGAAAGTGTTTAATGAGTATGCTCCAAGATACGCTGGCAGAAAAGAAGAGCTAGGTCAAGGTGGCGGATATACTAGAATAATCAAATTAGGTGCAAGACGTGGTGACGCTGCTGAAATGGTTATTATAGAAATGGTATAATTAAAAATAAAATGTAATTAAGCAAATAGCGGACTAACAATCCGCTATTGTTTTTTTTGCAACAAAAATCACAGCATTGCAAGAGGTAAAAGCTTAAGAAAAATGAATGTTATTATAAAATTTGATTTTTTGCAATAAAAATCACTAACAAAACACGAGAGTTCAAAATTGTTATACATTTTATTAAATAACATAATAAAGTCTTATAAGATTTAAATTTATTTGTAGCAATAAAAAACTTTTCAGGCTGAAAGTATATAAAAACAAAATCACTAGTAAACCTTGTGTATGTAAAATATTCAAAGCACACCTAGCTAGTTATAAAATTTATATCTGTATGTGAAAAACTACGATATGTGATAATTATTGCTTTATGAACAAATTTATTGCAATAAAGATTAATACTAGTCTTATTATGTTGCTAATTGTCCGCATATTATGCTTGCTTTATGCCGTCTGTTTTGACATTGTTTTTATATGAGTTTACTTAAAATTTATATTATAAAAATCAATTTAGATTACTTGAATAATAAAGTCTTTTATAGTTTAAAATGATTGCATTTAAATTATAGTATAAATATTATAGGTAATAAATTGAAAAATAAAATAAAACTTTTAAAATGTATTGGTTTAATATATAAGAATGTTTCAGAAAATACTTATCAATTGATTAATAATGTTATCACATTGCATTAAATAAAATTGCAAATTTATTTAAAAATTTGTGTTTGGGTTTTTGTAAAATTATATTGCTTATTAATTCCGTATGAATTAAAAAATATTTCTTATGAAAAATTTAAAAAATGCTCAGAATTCATATGATTTAATTGACAAATTATCAATATTTTGTAATTATGTAATTACTTATATAAATGGAGGTGAGGATTATGGATTACGAAAAAATTATTTTAGATATGTTGAATAGAACATGTGCTTTGGAGGCAGATGTTAATTTGTTAAAGAGTAAAGACAATTATACTGAAAAAGTAAGAACTAGTGATATTGAAAAATATATATTAGAATTTAAACAAAATCTAAAATTAAAAGGTCATAGTTATGTAGTTATAATTGCAAATGATTTACATAAAGAATTAGGACTTAAAAATCGTATGCCAATGGTTTGCAATGCAATGAGAAAAGTTATGCTAAAAGGAGATGAAATTTTACATCAAACAGAAAGCGGTAATTCTTCTACTTTAAAAATAAAGTATTATTTATAATTTGTAAAATGACCAAAAGTTTGCATAAATTTTTGTACTTTCAATTATGGACAAAGCTTTTTTGTTGTGCTATACTAGGATTATATGTAGAAAAGTTTATTTTTTAACGAAAATTTATTTAATACAATACTATAAGTTTTTATAAAAAAACAAAAAATATTAATCAACTTTTATAAAGTTTTTTGCGTATAATAATTTGAGGTAAACTGACCTGTCAAAGTTGATTAGGCAATTTGAAAGTACATAGTTTATGCTAAAGTATAGTAAAAAAGAATTACTAATTAAATCAATTAAATATTAACGGGTTTTTAAATTGAAAATTAATATTTGTTTTACTTGGCGTAGACGAATAAAATTAATTGCTGTTAAATGTTTAGCACAGCAATTGGAGTAAAATATTTATGAATAAAAATTATAATAGAATACTTATTGCTAGCTGTACATCTAACGCTAGTCAAGCGATTTATGCCAATATGACAGCTTTGCTATTAGTTCCTTTTATGAGTTTATATGGTTTGACGCTTGGACAAATGGGGATTTTGGTTGGTATAAATTTTGGAACACAGATTTTAGCCGACTTATTACTTACTTTTATAATAGACAAAGTAAAGTATAAAAATCTGGTATATTGTGCTAACTTATTTGGCTTTATTGGTATGGTTTTGTATTGCTTAGCACCTAGGATTATGCCAGCGAATCCTTTTGTGCCATTTGTTATATCTACAATGATATTTTCATTTGCAAGTGGTATGCTTGAGGTTGTTTTAAGTCCTATAGTTGACACTATTCCAGATAGCTACAAAAGCAAGAAAGCGGCAATGAGTTTACTACATTCCTTTTATGCTTGGTGGCAAGCAATCAGCATTGTTGTAATTGCGTTATGTCTTAACTTTTTTGGTGCAGAGAACTGGATGTATATAATTGGTTGCTTAGCAATAGTGCCTGTGTTGAATACTTTACAATTTATTCCAGTAAAGATAGTTGAATCAAGAGGTCTTGAAAATAAACAGCAATCTACATTTAAGGTGGCAAAATCACCAATTTATATATTGTGTTGCCTTGCAATCATAGTTGGTGCGGGTGTTGAAATTATAATGAATCAATATGTATCTACATTCTGTGAGTTAAACCTTGGTGTAAGCAAGTTAATGGCAGATATGATTGGAATGTTATTGTTTGCGGTAATGTTGGGGGCAGGACGATTGATTTTTGGCTTTTTTGGTCATAAAATGAATTTGAGTAAAATATTGATAATTTCTTGTTTGCTAGCTGGTATTTCGTATGTGCTTATAGGTTTAGAACTTAATACTTGGTTGTCGTTGGTACTATGTATTTTAGTAGGCTTGTTTAGCAGTATGTGTTGGCCTGGTGTAATCTCTATTGCTGGGGAAGCTTTCCCAAAAGCAGGTGCGTGGATATTTAGTACGTTAGCAATATTTGGTGATGTTGGTGCTTCAATGTTTGGTGGTATTGCAGGTAGTATAGCGGACAAATTGTCTTTGTCTAAAATGTTTTTGATAATTTCTTGTTTACCTTTCGCTTGTATGCTTTGCCATATCGCAATTTTTGCACTTATCAAAAAGAGTAAAAAGAGTGCCGAAAGTTTGCCTATTCATCCTTCAATTGGGGATGCTGAATAAATGGTAATGCTTGATAGTTGCAAATGCTAAAGAACAAAATTTTTAAAAAACTTGTCGAAAATCGTTATTAAATATAAAATTTAATAAAATCATTACAAAAAGCAAGGATTGTCCTTGCTTTTTGTAATGAAATTTTAAATAATTTAGTTTAATAGATTTTCAAATCTTTTGTTTATAAAAATAAGTATTTTACAATTTTTTTGATATTTGTGTATTGACAATTAATAGTTTTTTTGTTAAAATAAATAATAATTATTTTAACATTGCTGTATGCATACCCAAAAGAAAGTTGTTTTGAGTGACCCTCAATAAGCATTTAAAGGGGTATTTTATAGCAGTTGATATTAAAACTTGAAGTACTTGCAAAGCAAAAATATTGAAATATCAATTTTGAATTTTAATACAATTTAATTTTATTTATAAAATCTTATTTAGGAAGGGAAGCTATTAAAATAAATAGTTGGTGAAACAATGGACTTTAAGAAATACAAACGTGGTTACTATATGCCACAAGGCTCAAATAATAGTTGGGTAAACAAGGAATATGTTGATAAGGCTCCAATATGGTGCAGTGTTGATTTGCGTGATGGTAATCAAGCATTAATTACACCTATGAATTTAACTCAAAAAATAGAGTTTTTTAAAATATTATGTGATATTGGTTTTAAAGAAATTGAGGTTGGTTTCCCAGCCGCATCTCAAACTGAGTTTGATTTTATAAGAACTCTGATTGAGGAAAAATTGATACCAGACGATGTTACTATTCAAGTACTTACTCAAGCTAGGCCACATATTATTGACAAGACTTTTGAGGCTTTGAAAGGTGCAAAACAAGTTATTGTGCATTTATATAATAGTACATCTGTTGCACAGAGAGAACAAGTTTTTAAAAAAGACAAACAAGAAATTATAGCTTTAGCTGTAAGTGGTGCAGAGTACGCTACTCGCAAAGCGAAAGATTTTGAGGGCAAAGTTACTTTTGAGTATTCACCAGAGAGCTTTACTGGTACGGAGCCAGACTATGCTGTCGAGGTTATCAATAGTGTACTTGAAGTTTTTAAGCCAACTGCTACAAATAAAGTTATAATCAACTTGCCAGTAACAGTGGAATTGAGTATGCCACATATTTACGCACAACAAGTAGAATATGTTTCCAACAATATAAATAATAGGGAAAATGTTATAATATCTTTACACCCTCATAATGACAGAGGCACTGCTATTGCAGATGGTGAGCTAGGATTACTTGCTGGCGGTGAACGTATAGAGGGTACATTATTTGGTAATGGCGAACGCACTGGTAATGCGGATATTATTACTTTTGCAATGAATCTATATTCTCACGGTGTTGACCCAGAACTTGATTTTTGTAATATGCCAATGATAATCAAAGCATATGAAAAATTAACACAAATGAAAGTTCCGCCACGTCAACCATATGCTGGAGAATTAGTATTTGCAGCATTTAGTGGTTCGCACCAAGATGCGATTGCAAAGGGAATGGCATATCGTGCAAATCACGATATGGATTATTGGAATGTACCTTATTTGTCTATTGACCCAAACGATGTTGGTAAGGAGTATATGGCAGATGTCATACGTATTAATAGCCAGTCGGGTAAAGGTGGCGTAAGCTATTTGCTTGAGCGAGCATACGGATACGAAATTCCGCTTTCTATGCGAGAGGAGCTTGGCTATACTGTAAAAGGCTTTAGTGATAACTTGCATAAGGAATTGAAAAACGATGAGGTTTTAAAAATTTTCTGTGATGAATATATAAATATTTCACAACCAATTAAACTAAATGAATATAGCTTTAACAAAAACAAAAATAAGTATAATGTTAATTTGGAAGTACAAAATGGTGATGTGATAAGACGCCTAAGCGGTAGCGGTAATGGTATGTTGGATAGCGTTTCAAATGCAATCAAGCAAGGTTTAGGATATAATTATATCTTGACTGATTACAAGGAGCACGCAAAAGAACAAGGTTCAAACTCACTAGCTATATCTTATGTTAGCATTACTATAGCTGGCAAAAAGATTTGGGGTGTTGGCGAGGACGAGGATATTGCAAGCTCATCTATCAAAGCATTGTTATCTGCAATAAACAGACATTTTAAGGGGGATAGAGTATGAAAGCTATGACTATGACTCAAAAAATAATTGCTAAACATTGCGGTATGGATTATGTGGAACAAGGTACTCTTGTTATGGCTAATTTGGATATGATACTTGCAAACGATATTACTGCACCTTTGGCAATTGACGAATTTGAAAAAGCAGGTTTTGATAAGGTTTTTGATAAAGAAAAAATTGCTTTAGTAATGGACCATTTTGTTCCTTGTAAAGATATTAAATCTGCTTTGCAAGTGCAGAAAACTAAGAATTTTGCTACGAAAATCGGTATTAAACACTTTTATGATGTTGGAAAGTCCGGTATTGAGCACGCATTTTTGCCAGAACAAGGTATTGTAAAAGCTGGTGATATGATAATTGGTGCAGACTCTCATACTTGTACTTATGGTGCGATTGGTGCTTTTGCAAGTGGTGTTGGTTCAACTGATTTTGCGGTTGCTATGCGTACGGGTAAAAGTTGGTTTAAAGTGCCTAAGTGTATCAAGTTTGAGCTTTGTGGTAAACCAAAACACGGCATTTGTGGTAAAGATATAATTTTGTATATCATTGGTATGATTGGCGTAGAGGGTGCAAGATATTGCAGTATGGAATTTGTTGGTAGTGGTATTAAGTATCTTGATATGGCGGATAGATTTACTATTGCAAATATGGCGGTTGAAGCTGGTGCTAAGAATGGTATTTTTGAGGTAGATGAGGTTACTAAGAAATATCTTGATGAGCATTGCAGTCAAAAGTATGAGGTTTTCACTGCTGATAGTGATGCGGAATATGTAGAAAGCTATACTATTAATTTAGAGAATATTGATTATCAAGTGGCATTCCCTCATTTGCCAGAAAATATTAAGCCTAAAGAGGAATGGGGCAATTTGCCAATTAGTCAAGTTGTGATTGGCTCTTGCACTAATGGCAGATATGAGGATATGCTTGCAGCTGCAGAGGTAATGAAAGGTAGGAAAGTAGCTGACGGTGTTAAATGTATTATTATACCAGCAACTATGGATACATATCTAAAATGTGTTCAAAATGGTTTGGCGGAAATCTTTATTAATAGCGGTGCTATTATTAGCACTCCTACGTGTGGACCTTGTCTTGGCGGACATATGGGTATATTGGCAGAGGGTGAGAGATGTGTTTCTACTACTAATCGTAACTTTGTTGGTAGAATGGGGCATATAACAAGTGAAATTTATCTTGCAAGTCCAAGAGTGGCTGCTGCAAGTAGTATTTTGGGCAGACTTGCTGTTCCAGAGGAGATTTGATATGTTAGCAGAGGGTAAAGTTTTTAAATATGGTGATAATGTTGACACTGATGTAATAATTCCCGCAAGGTATCTTAATACTCAAGACCATAAGGAATTAGCAAGCCATTGTATGGAGGATATTGACATCTCTTTTGCTAAAAATGTAAAAGTTGGGGATATTATTTGCGGTGGCAATAACTTTGGTTGTGGTTCGTCAAGAGAACACGCACCTATTGCTATTAAAGCGAGCGGTGTAAGTGTAGTTATTGCAAAATCTTTTGCAAGGATTTTTTATCGTAACAGCATTAATATTGGGCTTGCGATTGTTGAGTGCGATATGGTGGATAAAATCAATAATGGTGATATTGTTAGCGTGGATTTTGTAAAAGGTGAATTATGCAATAAAACTCAGAATTGGGTTTGTAAAATTCCACCATTCCCACAATTTATCCAAAATATCATTGAATGTAATGGTTATATAAATAGCGTTAAAAAGCAATTAAGTGAATAAATTGATAAAAAAGAGGTAATTTATGTATAAGCGTATTTGCGTAATAGAGGGTGATGGCATAGGACCTGAAGTAATGGCTCAAGCGATAAAAGTGCTTAACACCATTGCTAAAAAGTTTAATCACAATTTTGAGTATGTGTATAGGCTTGCTGGTGGAGTTGCTATTGATAAAACTGGCAAATGTTTGCCTAATGAAACACTTGATAGTGTGCTTGAAACAGATAGTACATTGCTAGGTGCAGTTGGTGGTAACAAGTGGGATAACCAACCACCAGAAAATAGACCAGAAAAGGCTCTGCTTGGTATTCGTAAAGCAATGCAAGTATATGCTAATTTGCGTCCTCAAAAGTTGTATGCGGAACTAGATAGCCCTTTAAAAGCGGAATATGTTGGTGACGGCATTGATATAATGATAGTACGGGAACTTGTGAGCGGAGTGTATTTTGGCGAACATATCCAAAGTATTGAAGATAATCAAAATGTTGCAACCGATATTATGAAATATACTGAAAGTGAAATTTCAAGAGTTGCAAAAGTTGCGTTTGAGCTTGCAAAGCAACGTACTGGCAACTTGATTTTGGTAGACAAGGCAAATGTACTAGCAACTTCAAAATTATGGCGTAAGGTTGTAATAGATATGTCAAAAGACTATCCTGATGTCAATCTAGAATTTATGTATGTAGACAATTGTGCAATGCAATTAATAAAAAAACCTTCAAAAATCGATACTATTTTGACAGAAAATATGTTTGGCGACATATTGAGTGACGAGGCTAGTAGCTTGATTGGTTCAATCGGAATGTCTGGCTCTGCATCTTTAGGTGATGGCACAAGAGGCTTTTACGAAGCTATTCACGGCTCAGCTCCAGATATTGCAGGCAAAGATATCGCAAACCCTATCGGAATGATTTTAAGTAGCAGTATGATGTTGAGGTTATCTTTTGGAATGACTGAGGAAGCTGATTGTATTGATAAAGCTATAAATCAATTTATCAAAAGCGGTTATCGCACTGCTGATATTATGCAAGATGGCAAAAAACTTGTAAAATGTAGTGAGGTAGGTAATTTAATTTGTGGTTTTATTGGCTAAAAAAAATTTTTGGCTTGATAAAAATTTATTAGATTAGGTACAGAGCGTTTTTGTTTAAAGTTTGATATTCAATTTGCTTTAATTTGACAATTATAATCTAAAGTGCTATTATAGTAGCGATGTATATCATACATTTAAAGGTGATAAATATGAAAAAGAAGTTAGTATTTATTTTTGTAATTTTGATGTTAGTTGTAAGTTTAACTACATTAACAGCGTGTGGGCTTTTTAATTCTGGTAGCAATGGTAGTGATAGTAACTATAATGGTAATAAAAATGTAGAAGTACAAGTACCAGAGGATAATACTCAAAACGATACACCAACTACTGAGGATGAGGAAGCAGATTCTGCTGAGATTACTTTGGTTTGTGAGTTTGACTTAGCAGTTGCGGAAAACATTGATATTGTAGCTCCTAACCCAAGTATAGACGAGAGTGTTCTTGATGGTGTTGTGACAGAGGAAGAGGCTGACGAAATAATCTCTGAAATCTATAAAGAATCTATGCGAGATTATTTGCGATTAAAGTATGAATTGCAAGTTTATGTAAATGATATAAATACTTCTTTTAAAAATGCTAAGTTATCCTTTTATAATAACAATAAAGTTGACCTTACTTTTTATGAAAATAAAAATGGCGTTGAGGAAAGTTATATTGTTACTTATGATTACTCTTACAAACGCTCAACTGGTGAATTGCAAATCTACACTACTATTTATCAACACGGACAAACATTGTATGCAATTGAATATGAGGGTGTTGTAGATTTTAATAAAGGTACTATTTTGCTTTATCAAGAGTTGGATGAAGATGGTTTAATGGTTGTTTATTTAGAATTTTCTATAATGTGATAAAACAATAACTTTAAATTATTTTAAAATTATAATTTAATAATACATTGTTAGTAAAAAATTATTTTGACAATTAAATTTATTAATAAATAAAGCCAATACAAAATTAAGTTTGTCTTGGCTTTTTGTATGCAATTTGTTTTAATTTATATTTATAATAACAGCTTTTTATGTTAAAAGTTATAATAAAGAATTTATGCTAATTTTTAACACTTTTATAATTTTGTATAAGTTCAAATATGTTATTTTGCAATGTGGGAGGCAATTGATTAAAATTATCTAACAATGCTTTTTCATATTCAGTAATGCTTTTATTATAATTAATAATTCCAGTGTCATCTGAGTTGCAAATCAAATAATCAACCGAAATTCCAAAAAACTTGGAAATCTCAATCAATTGTGCTATGCTTGGCTCAGTTTTCCCATTTTCCCAATTATTGTATGTCCCTTGACTAATGTTTAGTATCTTTGCTATGTTTCTCTGTGATAACCCTTTTTCAGTTCTCAATTCATATAATTTTATCATAATTGACCTCTTTATTTATTTTTATTGATTAATTTAGCTGATATTATAATTATTATGATAAGAAAATCTAATCAAAATACTTGACATATTAGAAAAATTAATCTATAATGTGTATAATGATTAGAAAAATTAATCAAACATTTACTAGAGAGGGTTATGTTTATGGAAATTAAGTTGATTGATGGTGAAAAAGTTATTAATAGTTGGGATTATGCTAAAGGCAAAGGCATTTTACTAACTAAATCTAGGTACAATTTGACTGTTACTAATAAAAGAATAATTAGTATTGTAGAGGAAAAGAATAATTTTGATGTTGTGTCAGTTAATGTGTCAGAAATTAAAGGTGTAACAAGCTATTATGGTAAACAACGTGTTGGCATTATTAAAACATTTTTAACACTAGGTTTAGCTTTGTTATTTAGAAAAGTTGCATTGTCTGTATCACTTTGTATGGAAATAAGTGACTATGATTTAATTGCTAATAGTACAGCTGGTGGCTTTTTTGCAAAATTATTTGGTTCTAACAAGAAAGGTAACGGCGTTAAAAAAATGAGGGTTGACCGCAAAGTAGCTAAGGAGATTGTGGAAAATCTTTCTACAATTATATACAATATCAACAATTCTACTTTGGAGGTATAATTATGGATATGGTTCTTGCTAATAACGAACAGCAGGTTGCCAGTTGGAATTATGCAGATATAAGCGGATTGTTACAAAAGGGAACTTGTGATATTGCAGTTACAAATAAAAGATTAATATCAACACAGCAAACTAAAAAAATGTTAAGACGTACAGATATTGATTTAAAAGATGTTACCAGTATAAAAATTACTTGTAAAAATACTACATCAAATTTGTTAATATTTTTAGTTATGGTACTTGTTATTATAATGCCCGTTTGTTTAATTTTTGGATTATTATTTTTAGCATCATTAAAATACAATATTAAGTATCATATTACAATTTTGTCTGCAGGTTCAGAAAAAGAATTTATAAACATTACTGGCACGGGTGGCAAACGACCAAGAAAATTGCGTTTAGCTGTTGACCAAATTAAGTGTAAGGAAATTGTGAAAAATATTACGATGGTCATAGGAAACACTATAAATGTTGAGTACATAAATTGTCAATTATAAGATAGATTATTAAATAAGTACACAATTATAAGAATATTCAAATATAATGTAGCCAGCAATTGGCTTGAAAGTTTAATTAACAACTATTAAAAACAACAGCCTAAAATCAAAAATTTTAGGCTGTTAAGTTTTTTGTAAAGTCATAATTTTGCAAAAAGTCGAATTTTTAAAAATACCCACCGAAAATCGGGGGTATTTTTGAGTAATTTAGCTAAATT
>CAJTNA010000008.1 GCA_910577845.1 uncultured Christensenella sp.
ATACAAATTATATGGGAAGTAGTTTGTGGTAGAGTAGATATTAATGACTTTATTTGAAAAAATAGAAAAGAAAAGTTTTTAAACTAATTAGTTGAAAATAAAGTATTTTAATTATTTTTTATTGTGTTACATTTTAACAATAGTTAAAAACATTTGAAAGGTTAAAGAACTAATAACATTGTTTATAAAAAAGATATACAATAAAATTTATAGCAGAATTTATTTAAATAAGTGTTTAAATTTTATGATGTAAATAAAGTAAGCAAGGTGACGAATTTTCGTCACCTTGCTGTTTTAGCCATTTTTACACTAAAACATATTGTCAAAATAAGTTTTTAACAGGTTATTAAGTTGATAAATTAAAAGTATTGGTTTTGCATTACCTATTGTTAAGTTATTTAAAAAATATATTTAAACAAAATATTAAATATATATCTATAATCAATCAACATTTATTATAGCTTAGTTGTATATTAATTGTTTGAGTGTAATTACTAAAAAAGTGGTTGTAAACTAACTGACTTGATTTTTTTACAAATAAACACTTTATTGTTAATAATCGCAAATTAATATCAGTCTATTTTGCAAGCAATTCAATTGCTTTAATATAAATATCATACATTTTTTTCAAGTCAGTAACTTTTGCACGCTCATTTTTTTGGTGAATTGTAGATTCTTGATTTGGGAAAATTGGACCGAAAGCCACTGCTGTAGGTAATGCTCTTGCATAAGTTCCACCACCAATTGTAATAGGTTGTAGTTTTTCACCAGTAACACTTTCATATGCTTCAAGTAAACTTGTGCAAAGAGGGTGGTCAGGTGCAATGTATAGTGGATTGTGGAAAAAGCCATATTCAACAGTGCCGTTTGCAAAGGTTTCTGTTAGCTTTTCAAATAATTGCTCTCTTGTAATGCAAAGAGGGTGTCTTATATCTAAGCTAAATGTAATACCCTCACTATCACTAGTGATTGTTCCAACATTTATTGTTAGTTTTCCGCTTATTTCGTCCTCACATTTAATATTGTAGCCACTGCCATCAGTGTTGCAAATTATATCTGCTAAACTTTTGGCATTTCTATCGTAATTACTAAATAGTTTTAAAATTTTCCAAAATGCATTGTCACCAATTTGAGGTGAACTGCCGTGAGCGGACTTTCCATAAGCAGTGATAGCATTGCCATCAATGCTAACATTTTTGTCTGTGTTTTGGTAGCTTTGCAAAGTTTTTGCCATTTCGTTATTAACAACGCAAACAGCTTTATCCATAACCATATTTGCTCTTTCTCCACCATTGATTGAAAGCAAATAAGATGGTTTTTTCATATGCACAGAAAAATAAGCGACACCTTTTTCGCAGTTAATTACTGGAAAATCTCCATCTGGTGTAAAGGCGATTGTAGGTATTTCCTCAAGTTCGCAATACTTATCTATACATAGCCAACCAGATTCTTCATCGCAACCAAAGATTATACGAATACGTTTATTAGGTATAAAACCATTATCTACAAGTTGTTTTGTCGCAAAAAGAGTAGCCATTATAGGTCCTTTGTCGTCAAGTACACCTCTGCCACAAAGGTAATCATCAATTATCTCACCAGAAAGTGCTGGAATATCCCAGTCATTGCCAAAAGGTACAGTGTCTAAATGCCCTAAAATGCCAAGCAGTTCCTCACCATTACCAATTTCTGCCCAGCCATAGTAGCCACCGCCATAATATGTCTTGAAACCTAAGTTTTGTGCAATGCTCAATGCTTTTCTTAAGCAATCGTCCACGCCAATTCCAAATGGCTTTCCGTCAATACTTTTACTTTCCACACTATTTATTTTTATTAGCTCAGAAGTAGCCTTTAAATACTCGTCAAAATAATTCATAATTACCTCTAAAATTAAAATACTTTATTTGAATTTATAAAATCATAATAAGTTATACATTTACTAAGCTGAAAATCTGTTATTTTAGACTTTAAGCAAGATTTTTGCAGTTGTAGCAAGTTGTTAAAAATAAGAATAGTTGCATATAAGCATAAAATTTTAATTCGTATTAAAATTTATTTATAATATATATCTTATTATATACTAAATTTAATTAAATGAGAACTAATTTAAAACAAAATAATATAAAATATTGCAAAATTATATAAGTATGTGCTATAATATGTAAGAGTAATCTAGTTTTACTATTTGAGGTGAAATATGGCAATACACGATGGTCATAGAAATAGAATGCGACAACGTATAGAAAAGGACGGGATTGAGAGTTTGCAAGAACACGAGATTCTGGAATATTTGTTATATGCTGTTGTACCCAGAAAAGATACAAACGAACTTGCACATAAAATAATTGAAATATGCGGTAATCTTAATGGTGTCTTTGACCAATCAATTGAGAGATTACAGAAAATAGAGGGCGTTACATACAATATGGCGATATTTTTATCAAGTATGAGTGGTATTGTTCGTAGGTATTTGTTATTGGAAGAAAGCGGAATTAATATTTCAAATGTTAAAGAATGTGTAAAAATTATGCGACCGATTTTTGAAACGCTTAAGTATGAGGAAATGCATATGTTACTAGGCAATTCAAAAGGTAAGTACTTAAAGCGAGTTTTGGTTGCAAAAGGAAACGCAAGTGAAGTCCATTGTAATGTACGTGATTTGGTAGACATTGCTTTAAGGAACAATGCTTCAAGAGTTGTGATAATACACAATCACCCTTCAAATCGTCCACAAGCATCTTTTGCAGATGATTTGTTGACGGAAAAAATATTTATGGCATTTAATATGATAGGTATAAAGTTTCAAGACCATATAATAGTAACCAAAGATAGCTATTTTTCTTATTCAGAAAATGGTGTATTAACAGATATGAGTAATGGCTTAGTAACCTTTCAGCAAGGAACAGTAGGTCGATTACAATATGTGCCTACACCTAAACAGCAGTTTGATTTTTCTGATTATTAAAAGATAAATTAATAGAAAGATATAAAACATTTGATAATTTAAGGAGTAATATATGGAGATTAGAACAAGATTTGCACCAAGTCCTACTGGTTTTATGCACGTTGGAAATTTAAGGACTTGTTTATATGGTTATCTTTTTGCTAAAAAGAATAACGGCAAATTTATTTTAAGAATAGAGGACACTGACCAAGAAAGATATGTTGAGGGGGCAGTGGAAACAATATATAAAACTTTGCAAAAAGCTGGAATCGTTCACGATGAGGGGCCAGATAAAGACGGAGGAGTTGGACCATATATTCAAAGTGAAAGAAAAGCAATTTACTTGGAGTATGCTAAAAAATTAGTTGAATTAGGCGGAGCATATTATTGTTTTTGTGATAAAGATAGATTGGATAGTCTTGCAGGCGAAAATGGTATAAAAAAATATGACAAGCACTGCTTAAAATTAACTAAAGCTGAGGTGCAAGCGAAATTAGATAATGGTATACCATATGTCATAAGGCAAAATATCCCTAAAGAGGGAGTGTCTTCTTATCTTGATATGGTATTTGGTGAGATTAGTGTTCCTAATTGTGATATGGAAGACGGCATTTTGATAAAAAGTGATGGTATGCCTACTTATAACTTTGCAAATGTTGTTGATGACCACCTAATGAAGATAACTCACGTTATTCGTGGTATGGAATATTTGTCTAGCACACCTAAATATAACTTAATGTATGATGCATTTGGTTGGGAAAGACCGCAATATATGCACTTGCCACCTATTATGAGAGATGCGACACACAAGCTTTCAAAAAGGCACGGCGATGCAAACTTTGAGGACTTTTTGGAAAAAGGCTACTTAGTACCGGCTATTGTAAACTACATTGCACTTTTAGGTTGGGCACCTAGTGATAATAAAGAAAAAATGTCTATGTCAGAGCTTATGGAAGCTTTTGATGTAAAAGGAATCAGCAAGAGCGGTAGTATCTTGGATGAGGCTAAAATGAAGTGGTTAAATTCTCAATATATCAAAGAGTTGAGTGTAGATGAATTTGTGAAGCTTGCTAAACCATTTTTTGAGCAAAGTAAGACTGCTGGCAAGTATGATTATAATAAACTTGCGGTGTTATTAATTCCAAGACTGGAAATTTTGAGTGATATACCTGGCAAAATTGACTTTTTAGAGGAGTTTGAGGGATATGACTTAGAGCTTTACGAAAACAAAAAGAATAAAATGGACAAGCAGATTGCTATTGAGATTTTGGAAAAGAGTATTCCATTATTTGAGGATACAAGCGATTTTAGTGAGGAAAACTTGCAAAATATTATTGCAAATATAATTGAGCAAGGCGGATATAAAAAAGGACAAGTATTTTTGACAATTAGGCTTGCTTTGACTGGTGCTCAAATGACACCAGGCGGTGCGACCGAAATGGCTGACTTATTAGGCAAGGCTGAAAGTATGCGTAGACTAAAATACAGCTTGAACTACTTAAAGGGGTGAATATGAAAGGATATTTGCCTATTGCCAGACCTTATCTTACTGATAAGGAAATATTGGAACTTAATCCGTTAGTACTTGCTTTTGTAGGGGATAGCGTGCAACAGCTTATGGTGCGTACAAAATTAGCTTGTAACACTACCGCCAAAGCTGGGGAGTTGCATAAACTGCAAGCTGAACAAATTAAAGCATCTGCACAAGCAAAGTATATGGATGAGATTATGTCTATTTTGACTGAGGAAGAAATTGCAGTTTTTAAGCGTGCAAGGAATAGTCATATGAACACCATTGCAAAAAATGCCACCATAGCTGACTACAAAAAGGCTAGTGGTTTTGAGGCGGTAATTGGGTATCTTTATTTGCTTGGAAAAAATGAAAGATTAGAAGAGTTGTTCGAAAAAATTTAAGAGAATTAATAAGTTTAAATGGATTTTTAAGCTGTATTATGGCAAAATAATAAAAAAATGTAGGAGGCAATATGAGTAAAGCTGATGAAATTTTTATCCAAAATATGAAAGACATTTTGAATAATGGCGTTTGGGATACAAATTTACCAGTGCGTCCAAAGTGGAGCGATGGAATACCTGCACATACAGTAAAAAAGTTTGGTATAGTTAACAGATATAATTTGCAAGAAGAATTTCCTATTTTGACAATAAGGAAAACCTTTTTTAAATCTTGCGTGGACGAGCTTTTGTGGATATGGCAGAAAAAAAGTAATAATATCAAAGATTTAAATTCAAAAATTTGGAACCAATGGGCAGATGAAAATGGCTCAATAGGAAAAGCATATGGCTATCAATTGGGGGTTAAACATTTGTATCGTGAGGGCGAATTTGACCAAGTTGATAGAGTTCTTTATGATTTAAAAAATAATCCGTCAAGTCGCAGAATAATGACAAACATTTATAATTTTGCTGATTTACACGAAATGAATTTATATCCTTGTGCGTATTCAATGACATTTAATGTATCTGGTGATACTTTAAATGGTATTTTAAATCAACGTTCTAATGATATGCTTACTGCGAATAACTGGAATGTTGTACAATATGCAATTTTGCTTATTATGTTTGCTCAAGTATCTGGCTTAAAAGTTGGGGAACTTGTTCACGTTATAGCAGATGCTCATATTTATGATAGACACATACCTATGGTTGAGGAGATAATTGGTCAAAAGCAGTTTGTTGCTCCAAAACTTGAGGTGGATACAAGCATTAAAAACTTTTATGATTTTACTGTTGATAGTTTTAAATTAATTGATTATAACTGCAATGATAAAAAATATGAAATTCCTGTTGCAGAGTAAGGATATAAATGAGAGCAATTTTACACGTAGACAAAGAATGGGGAATTGGTAAAAATAATGATTTAATGTTTTCTATTCCTCTAGATATGAAATTTTTTAGGGAAACAACAATAAATAAGGTTGTTGTAATGGGAAATAATACTTTGAAATCCTTTCCAAATGGAGCACCGCTTAAAAATAGGGTTAATATTGTATTATCACGCAGTGCTGAAAATAAAGATTGTATTATGGTTAAATCACTAGAAGATTTATTTGTTGAACTTAAAAAATATGATACTAATGATATATATGTCATTGGCGGGGCAAGTATTTATAAGGAATTGTTACCATATTGCAGTGAAGTATTAGTAACAAAAGTTAATGCAATAGGTGGAGCAGATACGTTTTTTGAAAATCTAGATGAAAATAAAAACTTTTCATTAATTTATGAAAGCGAACCATTGGAAACAAATGGTTACATAATACAGTTCACTACATATAAAAATATAGCTTTAAAAGAGATTTTATAAAATAAATTCAATTTAAGTTTAATGATTAATTAGGTAGTAATGCTTAAGATGTGGGGAAGTACAATACCATAAGAAAAGGGTAGATAAATATGATTATTGAGGGTAAAAACGCTGTAAAAGAAGCTTTGAGAAGTGGGGTTACTATCTCTGAATTGAAAGTTCAAAAAGGTATTCACGATAATGAAAATTTAGTTGGACTTGCTAAGGAGAAAGGTGTAAAGTTCGCTTTTTATGACAAAGCCAAATTAGATAAATTAAGTGACAGCAAAAGACATCAAGGTTTTATAGCAATTGCATCGGAGTTTAAATATTCTACAATTGAGGATATTATTCAGCTTGCAAAACAAAAAAATGAAAATTTATTTTTACTAATTTTAGACGGACTTGAGGACCCTCACAATGTGGGTAGTATTTTAAGGGTTGCTGATTGTAGCGGTGTACACGGCGTAGTTGTGGCAAAACACAGAGCGTGTGCAATTACTGATACTGTTGTAAAAATATCTAGTGGTGCGAGTAATTATGTTAAAGTTGTAATGGTTACAAATATTAATGATACTATACGTGAACTTAAGGATAATTTTGTAACTATACTATGTGCCGAGGCAGATGGTGACAATATGTATAGTACAAATATGACTGGTGATATTGCTGTAGTAATAGGTAGTGAAGGGAAAGGTGTTAAACCACTTACACGCAAATTGTGTGACAAAGCAATAAGCATACCTATGAAAGGAAATGTAAATTCATTAAACGCATCAGTTGCAACCGGAGTTATAGCATTTGAGGTATTAAGACAAAGAAATAATTAAAAACCATTTGAAAATCGATAGTAAAATGCAAAATTTTAACTTAGGAAGTGGTAATTTATTGTAATGTAACAACTATAGAGGGGTAATTATGAAATTATTAGTTGTGGATAAAAGCGAGGAACAAAGCGGTAGACTTTGTGGCTTATTTGAAAATTTTGAGGGCGGTGCACAATGTAGCAGTGTTGATAATATTGACAGAGGACTAGATAATGCTATCGCAAATAAGTATGATTTGATTATTTTAGGTATTACGGAAATCAAGTCAGTTGCTAAAAACTTTATAACAAAATTAAGGCAAGAATGTGGAACGCCGTTAATTGTGCTTACACGTGATAAGGATGTTGCAACAAGAGTTGAATATTTAAATATTGGTGCAGATAGTTGTATGAATTATGATGTAAGCGATGAGGAACTTTATGCAGTGGGCGTTGCAATTTTAAGGCGTTTGTATAAAGATTTTGGTGTAAATATTTATAAGTTTAAAAGTTTGCAAGTTAACTTTTTTGAAAAAACAGTGAAGATTGATGAGGAAAACATATCAATAGTTGCAAAAATGTATGAACTTTTTGAATATTTAATTAGAAATAAGGAAATCATTTTATCCAAAAATGCTTTGTTTAACCGAGTGTGGGGATTTGAGAGCGAAACTACTTTTTCCGTGGTTGAAGTTTATATCAGCAAGCTTAGGAAAATACTGGAGCGAAGTGGCTTAGCTGGGCAATTACTTACTATAAAAAATGCTGGCTATTGTTGGACGGAAAAGGATAATCAGCAGTAAAAGTTGTTAGTAGTGGTAAAAGACGTATGTTAAAAATTTTGTTAAACAATCAAAAATCGGTACTAATTTGAGGTTTTGGCTTATAAATTGCGTTTTAATACAATTTGCTAAAGTAAGAATGCGAGTTATTGTCAAAACAAATTGTATTTAGTACTTTTAGGTTTTGTAAAGGTGAAATATGATTTTTTATTACAATAGCAGAGATATAAATTGCAAAAAACCATTTGGGGCGGTAGTTAGTGGCAAAAAGGTGGATTTTAAACTATTTGCTCACGATGGTATTTTTGTTGAGGGCGTTGACTTAGTGCTTACAAAGGACGGAGAGGACGATTGTTATTATGCAATGACTTATGTTGGTAAGCAGAATAATAACTCTGTTTTTGAATTGTCTATCACAATAGAGGATACTGGTTTGTATTGGTACAAGTTTTTGACTAGTACAGAGCTTGGCAGTTTTACATTTGGTAAAGATGAGTATGGCGAGTTGTTGCAAAATGGTGAACCATATCAACTAACTGTTTATAGTAAGGAATGTTTTACACCAACTAATCAGTTTGGTGGTGTAGTTTATCAAATTTTTGTAGATAGATTTAATAAGGGCGTGGATAGCGATTGTCGTTTTGAAAAAGACGGAGTGCTTAAGCAATGGAATGATGATGTAACTATTGTGGATAGTGACGGGGTATTTCGTGCTAATGATTTTTATGGCGGTAATTTGCAAGGCATTTGTGATAAACTTGATTATTTAAAAGATTTAGGCGTTACAATGCTTTATTTGTCACCAATTTTTAAATCAAGCTCTAACCATAGATATGATACTGGTGATTATATGTATATTGATGAACTTTTAGGTTCAGAAAATTCCTTTTCAAGACTCATTAGCTGTGCTAAGAAAAAAGGTATAGGTATTATGCTTGACGGAGTATTTAATCATACAGGCAGTGATAGTAAATACTTTAATAAGTTGGGCAAGTACAATTCCTTTGGTGCTTATCAAGGTATTAAATCACCATACTATGATTGGTATTATTTTATAAATTATCCAGATGAGTATGGTTGTTGGTGGGGTATAACTGTAACCCCTACCGTAAATAAAAATAACCCGTCTTATCGTAAATTTATCTTGGGTGAAAATGGAGTACTTGATAAGTGGACTAAGTTTGGTTTAGCAGGTTGGCGACTTGATGTTGTAGACGAACTTGACATTGACTTTGTTGACGAGATTAGAAAGCGTGTCAAAAAAGTAAATAAAAATGCTTATATCATTGGTGAGGTGTGGGAAGATGCCTCAAATAAGATTGCATATAGTAAAAGACGACCATATTTGCACGGCAGTCAACTTGACGGAGTAATGAATTATCCATTTAAAAATGCAGTTATTGAATTTGTATGGAATAATGATATTAACAAGTTTATAAATAATATAATGAATATTTACGAAAACTATCCTTTGTGTTGTCTAAATTCTTGTATGAACTTTTTAGGAACCCACGATACAGTTAGAGCAATAAATACAATGTGTGATTATAATATTGATGGTACAAGCAAAGCGGATAGATTACATATTCGACTACCAAAAGAGGTTAAGGAGCGTGCAAAAGCAAGGCTAAAGCTTGCAACCGCAATACTTTACGCTTTGCCGGGGTTGCCTACAATATTTTATGGTGATGAGGTTGGCTTGGAGGGCTATGAAGACCCTATCAACCGCAGGCCTTTCCCGTGGGATAATATGGATATTGATTTACTTGCACATTACAAGCAATTAGGTAGCTTGCGTAAAAAGTATAGACAAGCCTTTAGTGGTAGTATGGAAATCTTTGCAGATGGCGGTTTGTTACATATTATTCGTAAAAGTGCAGATTATTCACAAATTATACATTTTTTATACAATAATCAAAATGAAAATATTTTTTATTCAGCAAAATATGACATAAATTGTCTAACTGGTAAATGTTTAACCGGTGAAATTTTGCTGAAAAAAGGTGAATTTTTGGCAATCTGCTCGCAAAATGAATAAATATTTTTTAAAAAGGCTTTTTTATACATTAAAAATGTAAATAATGACTAATTTTAATATTTATGCAAATAATATGCAATTTTTTGCTTGCTTTATGCATATTAATATGATAGAATGAATAATGTAAAACAAATAATTTTAAAAGAGGATAAAAATATGAAAAAGTTTAAAACTCTATTAATAGTTGTAATGATATTAGTTACTGCTTTAGTTGCAACTTTGGCATTAGTAGGTTGTGAAAAGGGTAATTATTTAAAAGTGGTTACAAATGCAGAATTTGACCCCTTTGAGTATATGAATACGGAAACTGGTCAAATTGAAGGCTTTGACATTGATTATATCAATGCTATTGCAAAACAAATGGGCTATGACGGAGCAAAAGTTACTAGTATTGACTTTGATTCAGTTGTTCCATCAGTTCAAAAAAGCAAGAAATATGATGTAGCTATTGCTGGCTTGACTGTTACTGAGGAAAGAGCTCAACAAGTAGATTTTACTAATACTTATTATGATGCAGGTCAAACAATAATTTACAAAGGCGATGTTATAAACTTTGAAAATGAAGATGAGATGTGGAATTTCTTAAAAGGTAAAAAAATTGGCGTTGCAAAAGGCTATACTGGTGACATTTTGATTCAAAATGCAATGAAAGAAGGTGGCAAATTGTTTGATAGTGGTGCTGATAGAAAAGTTTTTGACAATGGGGCTTTAGCAGTTACAGCTTTGGCTGGCGGAGAAAGAGATGTAGTTGTTATAGACAATGCTCCAGCAAAAGCATTAGCTAAAACTTTTGCAGATAAAGGTGTTAAAGTTGTTACTAATGTAGCTATGGGTTCAGAGAAATATGCCATTGCTGTTAAAAAGGGTAATACTGAATTACTTGATAAAATCAACACTGCAATGTTAGTTTTGGAAGAGAATGGTACTTATATGCAAATTTGGAATAAGTACTTTGATAAGGAATCTAATTTATGATATTAAATTTGATATCAGCAGTTGAAATAAATATTTGGAAATACATTTTTGTAGATTCGTATAGTATGCTTTTAGAAGGGTTGTTAAATACCCTTCTAATTGTGATTTTTGCTTTCCCATTAGGTTTGCTAATCGGTTCAATTGTCGGTATTGCACATTTTGTACCAAACAACAATGTCTTTATTAAAATTTGGAAACGCATTAATGCTATATATGTTGCAATCTTTAGAGGAACTCCAATAGTAGTTCAATTATTGTTTATCTATTTTGGTATGTTATTGCCTTTAGGTATTCCAGACGTAATGGTTGCTATTTTGGTATTTGGCTTAAATAGTGGTGCTTATGTATCTGAGATAGTCCGAGGTGGTATAGCCTCTGTAGATAAAGGGCAAATTGAGGCGGGTAGGTCCTTAGGTATATCCTATAGTAAAACAATGATAAAGATTATTTTACCTCAAGCTATTAAAAATATTACTCCAACTTTGGGCAATGAATTGATAGCATTGATAAAGGAAACATCTGTTGCCGGATATGTTGCAGTATTGGATATAACAAGAGTAATACAAATGATAGCATCAAATACATACAATTACTTTGTGTCTTACTTTGTATTAGGTATTATTTATTTTGTAATTGTGTTTATTATTACTCAATTGTTAAAAGTTGTGGAAAGGAGGTTGTCAAGAAGTGATAAACGTTAAAAATTTACATAAACATTTTGGTAGCCTCGTAGTGCTTGACGGCATTGATATACAAATTAATAAAGGCGAAAAGGTAGCAGTTATTGGTCCATCTGGTAGTGGTAAATCAACATTTTTAAGGTGTTTGAATTTATTGGAAAGACCTACAATCGGACACATATATTATAAAGGTGAGGAAATTACTTATTATTGCAAGATTTCTGCTTTATCTAAAAAATGCAAGCTTTTCAAAATCTCTTACTATGAAAAAAAGCTTGATAAGTTGAATGCAAAGCTTTCAGTTAGTCAAGAGTCAGTAGATAGTAAAGGCATTAAAAAGCTTAATGAACTTAAGAAAAAAATAAGTGATATATCTGTTTTTTGTGACGAGTTAAAAAGAGCTTTGGAGTTTGATGTTGAGGTAAGAGAAAATACCTTGCAGACACAATTACAATTTTTAAAAGAGGGCATCGCTGAACTTTTTGGTGAGGATAATTTATTTAGCAACTCAAGCAGTGTTGAGGAATATCTTGCCTTGGCAAAGGAAAATGGTGATTCAAAGGTTATTCAGCAAGTTAATGCTCAAATTAGAATTGCTAAATGTAAAACAAAAAGTAAGCTTAAAGTTAATGAAAATGCTGTAAGAAAAAATATGGGTATGGTATTCCAACATTTTAACCTATTCCCACATATGACAGTGCTTGACAATATTACTTTTGCACCATCTGAATATCTTAAAGCGGAAATTAGACAAAAGCTTAAATGTGGTGAGTTAACAAAATCCGCAGTTAAGCAATATAAACAGAATAGGCAAAAGGAAATTAAGGACTACGCTTTTGAATTACTTAAGAGAATTGGCTTAGAGGAAAAGGCAAATGTTTATCCAAATACATTATCTGGCGGACAAAAACAAAGGATAGCAATTGTAAGGGCTCTTGCAATGAAACCAGAGGTAATGCTGTTTGACGAGCCAACATCAGCTCTTGACCCAGAAATGGTTGGTGAGGTTTTGGAGTTAATTAAACAACTTGCTGATGAGGGTATGACTATGGTTATCGTAACTCACGAAATGGGCTTTGCTAAAGAGGTTGCAACTCGTGTATTGTTTATGGATTGTGGCAAAATTATGGAAGATAACGAGCCAAAACAGTTATTTGAAAATCCTCAAAATGATAGACTTAAAACATTTTTATCTAAAGTTTTATGATAAAAAATAATCAAAAGTAATAAATTTAATTTTTAAGCTGAAAAATGATTTTTGAATGATAAAGTTAAAAAAATAAAATAGGACAAAATAAATCGCAAATAATGTGCTGAAAATCGGTACTATTTGCGATTTTTTGCATTTTTAGAGATTTTAGCTTTATAATGCAAAAAATTTTCGTTTTTGCTATAAAAAACAAAATTTAGGCAAATAAGCCAAAACTATTTACTTTATAATAAAAAAGTGATATAATTCAATATAGCATTAGTCAAAATTAACCCTTGTGTAATGCTTGCTAAGAGTGTATTATGAAAGTATCAAACGACTATAGTATGTATGAATATTTGTTAAATAGGAACAAAGGGGATAATAGACCTCTTATATCTTATTATAATAATGAAATATCTACAAATACTTTTTTTGAACAAGTTGATATTGTAGCTAACGCTTTGTCGGCAATAGGAGTGGGTAAAGGTCATAATATTGCTTTATGTTTGCCAAATATACCTAACGCAATTATCATATTTTATGCGACAAACAAACTAGGTGCGGTGGTAAATTTAATACATCCATTAGTTCCTACAAAAGCTCTAGCTGACATTGTGCAAGAGCATAATAGCAAAGTGGTTTTTGTTTTGGATATGTTTTATGACAAACATAAGGAATTTTTGGAGAATTCTCAAGTTTATAGCGTAGTATGTAGACCGTCTGACTATCTAAAAAATGTTTACAAGCTTGGATATAATGTTTATACTGCTAGTAAAAAACCTAAGTTAAACGGCAATGCAGTTTTTTATAATGACTTTATCAAAAACCAAAGTGTTACTGCTAAAGGCGAAGAGCATTTTGTAGGCATTGGTGATAATGTGGCTGTCTATATACATTCTGGCGGTACAACAGGCATTCCTAAAACGGCGATTATACCAAACAGAGCAATAAATGAGTGCAGTTACAGCATACGTACCTTGATAGGTGACGAGGCTCAAAAGGGCGAAAGTATGTTAATGGTATTGCCTATGTTCCATATATTTGGGTTAGGGGTTTGTATGCATTCCACTTTGACAGCAGGTGCAAGATGTTTGTTAGTGCCAGTGTTTAAGCCAAAGTCACTAGTTAGAACTATTAAAAAGCAAAAAGTCACATATATGACGGGTGTTCCGTCAATGTATCAAAAGCTTATTAAATTGAAGAGTTTTGGCGGTAAATATTTGCAAAAAATGAAATCGTGCTATTGTGGTGGAGATAAGTTAAAACAAGACATCAAAGAGGATTTTGATGCTATTATGAAAAAATACAATTCCTCTTGTACATTGTGTGAGGGCTATGGCTTGACAGAGGCTGGTGTGTGCAATGTCAATGTAGAGGAGTATTCCAAGAAAGGTTCAGTTGGTAAGCCGTTAGGCGATATAAAAGTTTGTATTGTTGATAGTAATAGAAAACAATTAGCTTATGGTGAGCGTGGTGAAATTTGTCTATCTGGTGATAATCTTATGTTAGGATATTACAAGGACGAGGAAACTACAAACAAAGTGCTGTTTGAAATGGATGGTGTAAAATGGCTTGCAACTGGTGACTACGGCTATCTTGAGGAAAGTGGACATTTATTTTTTGTTGACCGCATTAAAAGAATGGTTAAGATTAGCGGAATGAATGTATTCCCTAACGAGATAGAATATCTTGTTATGCAAAATGTGACAGAAATTGATAGATGTTGCGTAATAGATTTAATTAAAAATGAAAAACCATATTTAAAACTTTTTGTAACAATGAAAGAGGGGTATCAATATGGTGATGACATTAAACAAAAGATAAAAAATACAATAATTACAAATTTGATGAAATATTCTTTACCAAAAGTGATTGAGTGTGTAGAACAATTACCACTATCCGAAATTGGTAAAGTTGATTATAACAAATTAAAACAAAAGGAGCTTGAATTATGATAATCAGCGAAAGATTAGCACAAGAATTTGAATTAAAACAGGAGTATAGCGATAATATCATTAAGCTTATTGATGAGGGTTGTACAATACCATTTATTGCCCGTTATCGTAAAGAAATGCACGGCACTTGTGATGACCAAACATTGCGTAAGTTTGCAGACCGCTTGACATATTTGAGAAATCTTGATAAGAGAAAGGCAGAAATAATAAGCAGTATCTCTTCACAAGGTAAATGGACAAGTGAGCTTGCAGAGGCTATTGATAAAGCCGAAACAATGACAGAGGTTGAGGATATTTATCGTCCATATAAGAAAAAGAAAAAGACTAGAGCATCTGTGGCTATTGAGAAAGGCTTGGAGGGCTTGGCAGATATAGTTATGAGTGACCTTAAAGAGGGTGACATTGTTGCAATTGCAACACCATATGTTAATGAAGAGAAAGGTGTTGCAAATGTTAAAGAGGCTTATGAGGGAGCAAAAGACATTGTTGCTGAGAGAATTAGTGATGATGCAGAAGTTCGTAAGGAATTGAGAGAGCTATTTGTGGGTATTGGTGATATCAACACTGTACTTGACGAGGAAAAAGATACAGAAAAAGGCAGTATTTTTGGTATGTACAAAGACTATACTGAAAAAATCAAGGCAATTCCATCTCACAGAATACTTGCTATCAATCGTGGTGAGAAAGAGGACTGCTTAAAAGTTTCTTTAAAAATGGATAAGGAAACTGCTTTAAAAGTCATCACAGATAAATATGTACATACAGATTGTTTATTTACTGACCTAATGATGCAAACAAGTGACGATAGCTATGAGAGATTGATTTTTCCTTCAGTTGAAAGAGAAATTAGAAATGAACTTACAGATAACGCTAATGAGGGTGCTATCAAAATGTTTGAAACTAACTTGAAGCCTTTACTAATGCAACCACCTCTAAAGAATAAAGTTGTATTGGCACTTGACCCAGCTTACAGAACTGGTTGCAAGGTAGCTGTACTAGACGAGAATGGTAACGTATTGGCAACAAGTGTTGTACACCCAACTCCACCACAAAGCAGAGTGGAAGAAGCTGAGGAAAGACTTACTGCATTGATTAACACTCACAATGTAGATGTTATCTCTATTGGTAATGGTACTGCAAGTAAGGAAACTGAGATTTTTGTTGCAAATATGATTAAAAAGATTGATAAGCCATTGCAATATATGGTAGTCAACGAGGCAGGTGCATCTGTATATAGTGCGAGTGAGCTAGGTGCAGAGGAATTCCCTAACTATGACGTATCTTTGAGAAGTGCAGTAAGCATTGGTAGAAGATTGCAAGACCCTCTTGCAGAACTTATCAAAATTGACGTTAAAAGCATTGGCGTAGGACAATACCAACACGATATGCCACAAAAGAGATTGACAGAGGTACTTGAGGGTGTTGTAGAGGACTGCGTAAACAGCGTTGGTGTTGATTTAAATACAGCTTCTTACAAATTGTTGTCTTACATTTCTGGCTTGAATATCGGTATTGCAAAAAATATTGTTGAGTACAGAAAGAGTCAACCATTTAAAACAAGAGAGCAACTATTAAAAGTACCTAAACTTGGACCAAAAGCATATGAGCAATGTGCTGGTTTCTTGAGAATTACTGATGGTGAAGAGGCATTGGATAACACTGCAGTTCACCCAGAGTCATACTCAGCAGTTAAAGGCTTGCTTTCAACTTTCGGTTTGACTGAAAATGATGTTACAAGTGGTAACTTGAATGATTTAGAGGAAAAAATCAATAGCTATGGCAAAGCAAAGCTTGCTGAGGAATTGCAAATTGGTTTGCCAACCTTGAATGATATTATTGACGAAATCAAAAAGCCAGGTCGTGATATTCGTGACAGCTTGCCAAAGCCTATCTTGCGTGATGATTTACTAGATATTTCTAACTTAAAAGAGGGTATGGAAATTGTTGGTACTGTAAGAAATGTTATTGACTTTGGTGCGTTTGTGGATATTGGTGTTCACCAAGATGGTTTGGTTCACATTAGTGAAATTAGCAATGACTATATTAAACATCCATCTGACGCTTTAACAGTTGGTGATATTGTTACTGTGAAGGTTATTGGTGTTGACCCTACTAAAAACAGAATTAGTTTAACAATTAAGGGTGCAAGCAATGCTAAACCTAAGTCAGAGAGTACTGTTAAAGAGCCAAGGCTTTTGGATAGAAAAGAGAAAAACAATAAAGATTTTAAAAACAAAGGCAACAAGGACTTTAAGGGAAATAAAGATTTTAAGGGTAATAAGAACTTTAAAGGCAATAATAAAAATAACAACAATAACAGACCTAAAAAACCAGAGCAAAGTGTGGACGATTTGTTGTTAAAACTGCAAAATAAATATAACAGACACTAAAGAATAAAATTGTGTGATATAAATTCTAACTATGTAAAGTAAATTTTAATACTAATAATTGTTAATGCAATTTACTTGCTATTACATTATTATAAGAATGTCTAGTTTGAATTAAATAAGTTACTGCAAATACCTTTTATGGTGCTTTGCAGTAATTTCCAATAATAAGGTTGCATAATCTACGTTTTTCTTAAATCTATACGTTTAGTACCGATTTTTGACGTGATTTTTAAATAAACAATGAGGTGATGTTATGGAAAAGTTTTCAAACTTTATTATAAAACATAGGCTTGTTATGGTTATTGTTTTTCTTACAATAGTTGTAGCATCACTTATTTGTTTCGTTTTTGTAGACATTAATTCGGATATTATATCTTACTTGCCAGATGATATGACCACATCAAAAGGTTATAAGTTTTTGAAAGAAACTTTTGATATGGAAAGTGATGCAATAGTCGCAGTTCAAGGTGCAAGCAAAGAACAAATGCAAGAGATTACTGCAAAAATGCAACAGCTTGACGGCGTGCGAAAAAACGGAATAACTTGGTATGGAACGCTTGATTCTTTTGCAATGGGTGGTATATCTATTGGTGGAATGACGGCTGACGAGTTGGTTGAGAGTATTAAAAACAACCCCGATATTATAAAGTTATTGCACCCAAAAGAGGATATTTATACAATTATGGTACAAATGTCTGTGGCATCTAGTACTAATGAGGCAAGTAAAGTACTAAAGGAAAGTAAAAAGATAATAGAAAGCTATGGCTTGGAATATGCTGTTGGTGGTTCAGCGGAAATTTCTACCTCGCTTTTAGGCACAGTTACAGGAGAAATGCCTTATTTTTTGATTGTTGCTACTATTATAACAATACTTATTTTAGTTGCTACAACCTCAAGCTTTTTTGAACCAGTTATTTTGCTTACAACTTTGGTAATAAGTATTTTGCTAAATATGGGTAGCAATATAATTTTTGGCAATGTGTCAGTTATTACTTTTGCAACTTCTGCAATATTGCAACTTGCACTTTCAATGGATTACTCAATTTTCCTTATGCACTCATTTAGAGAGGAGCGTAAAAAGTGCTTTGATGATAAAACAGCAATGGCAAGAGCTATACCAAAAACTTTCTCTACCGTTTGTGCATCTGCACTAACTACGGTTGGTGGTTTTATAGCTTTGGTATTTATGCAATTCGGTATTGGTGCGGACTTAGGATTAGTACTAGCAAAAGGTGTACTAATGTCAATGCTTACTGTAATTTTGTTGCAACCTTGTCTTATGTTGTTTGCATCTAAAACTACAGCTAAACTTGAACACCCAGTGCATTTGCCTAAATTTAAAAAGTCTGCCGAAGTTGCTGTAAAGGGTAGAATGCCAATATTAGCAATCGCTTTAATTGCACTTATTCCAATTCTTTATTGCGGGCTTAGTATCTCTTATTCTTATATGAAAATGGAAAAAGATAACTCTAAACCTTTAACGCAAGTACAAGAGATTGTTGATGTTATGGGTAATAGTATTTTGATTACAGCACCTAATGGAACAGATAAAGGTAAATCGCACTTGGAATTTATTCAAGAAGTTAAATCACTTGATAAGGTAAGTGTGGTTAGTGGTATTTATGCTATGATTCCAGAAGAGGCAACTGAACAATTATGGACATTAATAAATTTAAACATTTCTTCTCAACTTAAAGCGTATGCAAATAAAGGATATGTGCTTTATACTATAATGATAGAAACAGAATCGGAATCGGCAGAAGAAGGCGTGTTGCTTAATGATATAAAAGAAATATTGTCCAAACATTTTGGAGATAAATACTATATTACTGGTATGGCTCAAGCGGTTAACGATTTATCAATTGTCACCCCAAAGGACTTTACTTTGGTATCTATAATAAGTGCGATAATAATATTCGTTATTTTAATGTTGTCTATACGTAGTGTTAAATATTCCTTGGCACTTATGGGTGTTGTGGAATTTGGTATATTTATAAACTTAGCGTTAAATTTTATGATGATGACACCAGTAAACTTTATGGCATATATCATAATAAGTAGCGTTCAGATGGGGGCAACTGTTGATTATGCAATCTTGCTTACAACTAAGTTTAAACGCAATATGATGACAATGCCAGTAAAACAAGCTTGTTATAAAGCTGTTAAAGATAGTAGCTTGTCTATTTTAACATCAGCAACAATTTTAGGTGGTTTATGTCTTGCGGTTTATGCAGTTACAACAAATGCAATTATTGGACAAGTAACAATGTTGATAGGTAGAGGAGCGATAATAAGTAGCTTATTGATACTATTTGTATTGCCGTCAATCTTAATGTTGATTACAAGAAAACCACCAACAAACAAGTATATAAATAATTGGAAAGTTAAAAAACTTATGGCAACGCCAGTAAATATTCAAGTTGAGGTTAAGGATAAAAATTTGGACGAATGCTTAACGCATTATGGTAGTGTGGAAAATACAGCTAATATCAGTAACGAAATATTAGAAACAGAGCAAGCAGATAGTTTTCAGGACAACCTTGATGTGATAAAAGAAAAATTGGATATTGTGGAAAAAAACTGAATAATAAAAGATAAGTGTTTATAACATCAGTTGGGCAATTTTGCAAGTCTTATGTAAAAATTGCGAATTGACATATACTAAATATTAAGATATAATGATTAAGTTAGCATTTTACTATAGGTAAAGGGGATTTATGAAAAAGAAATATGTTTTTATTACAATTTTATTAATTTTAGTTTGTGCTTTGAGTGTTAGCTTAGTTGCTTGTAATCATAAACATAAATGGCAAAGTGAGTGGTCTACTGATAGTACTCATCATTGGCATAATTGCAGTAAAAAGAATTGTGATGAACAAGGAGATAAAGCGGAACATAATTTTGTTTATGAACAAGATAGCAATAGCCACTGGCAAGTATGTTCAACTTGTGGATATACAACTGCTAAAGTGGAACATAATTATGCAATAAAGTATCACGATACACAATGTTGGAGTGAATGTGAGCAGTGTGGTAATACCAAAGATGTTCAAGACCACGATTTTACACCACTTGACCCGTTTTGCAGAAGATGTGGGTTTAAAAAAGGCACAGAAAATTTAATATATAAATTAAATAGTGATAATAATAGTTATAGCCTTGTTGGTATAAATGTTGACATTGATACAGCAAAATCAGCATTAAATCCAAAAGTTGTAGTTAGTGAGTATTATAAAGGTTTACCAGTAACAAGCATTGGTGATAGAGTGTTTGCTTTTACAAATATTACAAGTGTATATTTGCCTAAAACGATTACAAAAATAGGTGAAAGAGCTTTTAAAGGTTGTAAGTTACTTTCAGAAATCATAATTCCACAAAGTGTAACAACTATAAGTGATGGCACTTTTGAAGAGTGTTATGGTATTACAATAAAAGCAGAAGCAAAATCAGCTCAAAGTGGTTGGAGTATGGATAGTTGGGGTATTAACCAATTTTGTAAGTTTCCTATTGTATGGAACTGCAAAAATAATAATATCGCAAATGATGGTTATGAGTATTTTATTGATAAAGACACTAATATAAAATTTGGAATAAAAAAGGAAAACACGATTGGTAATTATGATGGAACGGCAATAATTGCACAACAACCTCATAATCAAAATATGTTGGATGCTCTTGGCTCATTAAAAATAGATAGTGGTAGTGTAAGTTACAATAATTTGACTTACAAAATAACAAGTGTTGCAGATTATGCATTTTATCAAAATGAGCTAATTATGTCAGTAACTTTACCTACTAATGTTAAAAAAATTGGTGACTATGCCTTTGGTAATTGTACAAATATTAAAACTTTTACTTGGACTTCAGATAGTTATACTTTGCCAAACGAATATGGTATTGAGGAGATTGGTATTGGTGCATTTATGAATTGTACAAATCTAACAGAGTTTTCATTGCCTAAAAAAGTAAGCGTTATTCAAGCAGGCTTGTTGCAAGGTTGTGTAAAGTTGACAAAAATAGTTATTAATAACAATGTTAAAGTGATAAGCAAAAACGCATTTAATGGTTGTGAAGAGCTTAGCGTAATTTCCTATGACGGCACAGTAAATGAGTGGAATAGCATTAAAAAAGAGGAAAATTGGGACACAGACACGGGAGCTTATACAATGCAGTATGGTGCATAATTAAACTGGCTTGTTATAATAGCCAAATAATATTAACTTAATTAAAACAAATTTGAAATTACCAATACAATAAATTGAGAAAATCTTTTGTATTGGTAATTGTTTTTATATAAAATTGTCTTTATACCCAAAAAGTTATTTTGTTGGAAATGATAGGTAGGTGAAAAACCACAATTAGCAGTAATTAAACTTAACTTAAGCGAGTGCTTGCATAGCAATATTAAAATTGGACGTTAGTTAAAATTTACTTCACATAGATTATTATCGCAAAATGTCAATACACTTAACAAAATTATTTTTTTTGAAACTCCATTAAGTACACATAGGGCTATTTGCTTTTGTAATGGTTTTAATTAAATTGAATTAACAATATCATAATTTTCAATTAGTATATTATCATCTGGATGTTACTTAGAAGTAAAAAATATTTTGTATAATCAATTAAGGAATTCTAAGATAAATAACAAAAAAGAGGAACCATAGTTCCTCTTTTTTTGTATACAAATTAATTTATAATTTTGTGTGCTATCTTGTCCACTCAATAGTGTTGTTTTTAAGTTCTATTATGCGTTGGTTACTACTGCCTCGGAAAGGTAGTGTCAAGTCTTTTAAACTTTCCTCAAACTTGCCGTCAATAAGCCAGTCACAAATATCTAATAATCCATTTATGTCTGGGTTATTCAAAGCTTGTAGTTGCTCAATTGTGTATCCAGTGTAACAAATTATATTTAAATCTGTTTCCGCCTTTATCTTTTTTGCAAGCTGTAAAAAAGATTTTGGCTGGCACATTGGTTCACCGCCACTAAATGTAATACCGCTTAATAGTTTGTTAGATTTTGCTTTATTTACAATATCCTCAACATCAATATCATAACCACCTTTAAAGTCGTGAGTATGAACATTGTGACAACCTTTACAATTGTGAGGACAGCCTTGGCAAAAAACCGTAAGTCGCATACCTGGACCGTCCACAATTGAATCATTAACTAAACCTGCAATTCTAAGTTTACACATTATGTTTTACTCTGTCATTAACTTCGGCACGTTTTGCATTGTTAAATCTATCAACAGTACCAACTAAGTAACCAGTAATTCTACGAATACGTTCAAAGTTTTGACTGCCATCACCCTCTTTTCTACCGCACTTAGGACAAACATTATCAATTATACCATTGTAACCACAAACTGGGTCTCTGTCAATAGGGTGGTTGATAGAACCATAACCGATACCAGCCTCTTTCATACAACGAACGCAAGCCTCAAAAGCATCTAAGTTCTTTAGTGGGTCACCATCAAGCTCAATGTAGCTGATATGTCCACCATTAGTCAAAGCGTGGTAAGGTGCTTCAATTTTGATTTTGTCCAAAGCTCCAATATTATAGTAAACTGGAACGTGGAAAGAGTTAGTGTAGTACTCTCTGTCAGTAATGCCTTTCATTTTACCAAATTTCTTAGCATCAATTCTTACAAATCTACCAGACAATCCCTCAGCTGGTGTTGCAATAACAGAGTAGTTAAAGTGAGTTTCCTCGCAAAGCTTTTCAGTAAAGTCTCTCATATGTTTAATGATTTCCAAACCTAGCTTACGGCTTTCCTCATTTTCACCGTGGTGTTTACCAGTTAAAGCTACTAAGCACTCTGCAAGACCGATAAAGCCGATAGATAGTGTGCCGTGTTTCAAAATTTCACCGATTTCATCTTCATAGTCAAGTTTGTCACTATCTAGCCATACACCTTGACCCATTAAGAAAGGATAGTTTTTAACTCTCTTTTTAGCTTGAATTTTGTATCTGTCCATCAATTGGTCTGATACAAGTTGTAATTTCTCATCAAGCATTTCGTAGAATTTATTAATATCGCCTTTTGCAAGAATACCAAGACGTGGTAGGTTGATTGATGTAAATGAAAGGTTACCTCTTTGAGTAACAATCTCTCTATCCTTGTCATAAACATTACCAGCAACTCTTGTACGGCAACCCATATATGCAATTTCTGTTCTGTAGTCGCCCTCTTTGTAGTATTGCAAGTTGAAAGGTGCATCAATAAATGAGAAGTTAGGGAATAACCTTTTTGCAGATACTTTAATTGCTAGTTTAAACAAATCATAGTTAGGGTCTTTCTTATTATAGTTGATACCTTCTTTTACTTTAAAGATATGGATAGGGAAAATAGCTGTTTCACCATTACCAAGTCCAGCATCTGTAGCAAGCAAAATGTTTTTAATAACAAGTCTGCCTTCTGGAGTAGTATCTGTACCATAGTTGATACTACTAAAAGGTATTTGAGCACCAGCTCTTGAGTGCATTGTGTTTAGATTATGAACAAAAGCTTCCATTGCTTGATAAGTAGCTCTGTCAATTTCTTGCTCTGAGTATTTAGTAGTAAACTTTTGAATTTTCTTGATAAGTTCCTCTTTAATACCGATTTTCGCAAGCTCTTTGCTCTCAGCTACAAGATAATCAGTCTTTTCCAAAGCTGGAACGATGTCTTTTTCAGCAAGTTTAGCAGTGATATTTTGTGCTATCTCTTCTGCGTTTTCAATCTCGTAAATATCCAAAGCTTTAATCAAATTCTTTTTATAAATCTTTTTATAAGACTTGGCAACACCAATAGCCATAGCATACTCAAAGTTAGGAATACTTTGACCGCCGTGTTGGTCATTTTGGTTAGATTGGATAGCAATAGCTGCCAAGGCAGAGTATGAAGCTATATCATTAGGCTCTCTCAAAAAGCCGTGGCCTGTACAAAAACCACCTTTGAACAACTTGATTAAATCAATTTGACAACAAGTTTCTGTAAGTGTCAAAAAGTCTAAATCGTGAATGTGGATATCACCCTCATCGTGTGCTTTTGCGTGTTCAGGACGTAAAACGAACAATTTGTTAAATTGTTTAGCACCCTCGCTACCATATTTAAGCATTGTACCCATCGCGGTATCACCGTCAATGTTTGCGTTTTCTCTTTTTATATCATTGTCTTTTGCGTCCTTAAAAGTCAAGTCCTTGTAAATTTCCATCAAAGATGTTTTCATCTCTCTTGCTCTTGTGCGGTTCGCTCTGTACAAGATATAATTTTTAGCAGTTTGTGCGTGTCCTTTTTCTATCAAAGTTTTTTCAACTGCGTTTTGAATTTCCTCAACTGTTGGAGTAGTAGTGCCGTGTTTTTCCAAAAACTCGCAAGCCTCAACAGCTAGCTCAAGTGCAGTGTCGTGGTCACTACCACCAGCTGATGCTGCAGCTTTAAATATAGCGTCTGCTATTTTTTGTAAATTGAATGGAACTTTTCTACCATCACGCTTAATAATGCTTTTAATCATAATCTTTTCTCCTTGAAATTTGTTATCTAACTTTGCTCACTTAGTATACAACAATTTATGTATCTTGTCAAGAGGAAAATACTATATCTTGTGGTCATTTTTGCCTAAAATTCAATTTTGACCACAAGATATAGTATTTAAGTAAAATTTTATGTAAAATTTATATATGCAAAAATAGTTAAATTTTTTACATTTGGAAACCATTTGTGAATAATGTTAAACTATAGGTTATTAATTGCTTGATAAATTTGTAAATTTATTTTACATTATACAACAAAAGCAAAATTTATGTAAAAAATAATAATGATTACTATTTTTTACTTAAATAATAAATAAAAATTTATATGCAAAACGAAAGGTATTAAAAATGGATAATTTTTAAGACATAATTTTGCTAACAAAAATTTTTGACATAATTTGCATAATTTCGATAAGCATATGTATACTAACAAAAAGAGAGGTGTTTATGCAAGCTGTTATTATGGCGGGAGGTTATGGCACAAGACTTAGACCGCTTACAAATGAAATTCCAAAACCAATGGTGCCAATAATTGATAAGCCTATAATTGAATATATAGTACTACATTTAAAAAAATATGGATTTACTGATATAATAGTAACTTTAGGCTATAAACCAGAGGAGATAATGTCATATTTAGGTGATGGTTCCAAGTATGGGGTGCAAATTAGGTACAATATTGAAAGCACGCCACTAGGAACTGCGGGAAGCGTAAAAGCTGTATATGAGATTTTAGAAAAAACCTTTTTAGTAATAAGCGGAGATAGCTTCACAAATGTTAATTTATATGAGGTTGCAAAATATCATGCGACACATCCAAAGGCAATAACAATGGTTGTAAAAGAGTTAGATGATGTAAAAGGCTTTGGTGTTGTAAAGTTTGACGAGGACGGGGATATACAAGATTTTGTTGAAAAACCAGAATCAAGCAAATTGAAATTTGTAAACACAGGAATGTATATGATAGAAAAAAAGATTTTGCAAACAATACCAGAGGGTAAGTTTGACTTTTCAAGAGATTTGTTCCCAACAGTGCTGGACGAAATGAAAGCGTATGTAATGAGAGAATATTGGTCAGATATTGGAACATTATCCTCATATTATTTAACTAATAACGAGGTTGCTCTTAACCCACAAAACTTTGGGGTGCAATTATATTGAAAATTAAAATTTTAAAATTGATATTATAATGTATTATATATAAATAAATTAAAAAATTTATCTGCAGATATATTATCAACTTTATAATTATGTTAAAAATTTAAAAACTAACTAAAAATTCTTAGATGTATGCTAAGTGTATTATTCAATAAATAGCTATTAAAGATAAATAGAAAAAATAGGACTAATATAACCCCTAAGTTATATTAAACTTAATGGTTTAACTGATAAAGTTTTTCGCAAAAAATGTTGTCAATATTCTCTCAAAAAATTGTGTAGATTATAAAAAATTGTCTTAAAATATTGTGATTAAAAAACTACTTGTGCATTGCTTAAACACAAGTAGTTTTATCATTTAATTAATCAATTTTATTTAAGAATAAAAGTATTTATTATTTTTTCTTACTAAAAGCCTCTTTTGCTTTATCTATAATATCTTGTTCCGTTAAGTGCATTACCTCTGCAAGATAAGCTTCTTTACCAACTTCACCATATCTGTCACCAATACCAACTCTTGACATAGGAATTAGTACATTGTTTTCTAATAGTAGGGAAGCCACTTCTGAACCTAAACCACCAATCAAATGATGGTTTTCGCAAGTTACTACAGCACCAGTTTCACGACAAGCTTTTAAAATAGTATCAGAGTCAAGTGGTTTATAAGTATGCAAAGCTATAACCTTTGCATCAATGCCTTCAGCCTTAAGTCTCATTGCAGCGGTCACTGCACGATGCACCATAATACCACAAGCAATAATTGTGATATCACTTCCGTCAACAATAACATTCGCTTTAAATAAGTCAATTTTAGAGTTGCTAGAGTAAATAGCAGGTGTCTTTTTCCTTTGTAATCTAATATACATAGGCTTATCGCACTTAAGTATTTGAGGGAATAATTTATCTAAGCATACACAATCGCAAGGCTCAACAACAACCATATCAGGAACTTGTGTCATCAATGCAACGTCCTCAAAACTCATATGTGTACCACCATTAACTTGTGCCATAATACCAGGGTCAGTACCTACAATTTTAACATTTTGTTTTGTGTAGCCAACGCTTACTGCGATTTGGTCGTAACATCTTCTTGTAGCAAAAGGGCTGAAAGAAGAGCAGAATGGAACTTTACCACAGCTTGCAAGACCAGCCGCCACACCAATCATATTACTTTCTGCAATACCGCAGTTGATAAAACGCCTTGGGTAAGCATCTTTAAATTTGCCAGTACCTATGCAATTCATAAGGTCAGCCTCAAGAACAACTATTCTTCTGTCAAATTTAGAGTATTTAATCAAATTGTCAACATAAACTTGACGCATTTCTTTATTATGTAAATCGCTCATTTTAATACCTCCCCAGTGCATTCATTGGCAAGCATTTCCGCAGTAAAACTAACACTATGTGATTTGTAGTGTCCCTCACAGCATTTGACACCTTTACCTTTGATAGTGTTAAGGACAATAGCGGTTGGCGTTCTTGCTGTACGACATTTTCTAACAACTTCAACTATTTTTTCAATGTCGTGACCATCAATAGAATATACTCTGTAACCAAACGCACGTAGTTTAGATTCAAAAGGCTCAACCTTGCATACATCTTCAGTCAAACCATCAATTTGCATTCTGTTATTATCAATAATTACCGTAAAGTTAGATAAATGTCTAGATGAGGCAAGCATAAGTGCTTCCCAAACTTGACCTTCTTGACTTTCACCATCGCCAACAATTGCAAAAGTGTGGTAATTTCTCTTATCCATTCTTCCAGCAATAGCCATACCTACAGCGGCAGAAATACCTTGACCTAATGAACCTGCTGTAAAATCTACACCGGTTACTTTTAACATATCTGCGTGTGATGGAAGAGTTGTGCCGTTTTGGTTTAATGTAAGCAATAAGCTTTTGTCAAAATATCCTCTTGCTGCAAGGGTAGCATATAGTCCTGGTGCAGCGTGACCTTTAGATAGCACAATCCTATCTCTGTTTGGATTTTTTGGGTCTTCTGGGTCAATGTTAGTGCTATGAAAATATAACACAGTAAGCAACTCAATTATACTTGATGAGCCACCAATATGACCAACGCCAAAATTAGCAATACACTCAATGCACATTTTACGAATTAAATCTGCTGTTTCGTATAGTTTTTCAATAGTGTTTTGTTCCATTTTTAACTCCTAAAAAAATTAAAGCTATCAGAAGTAAATTTTAACTATTGCTAAAATTTTGTATTGCTAATGTAATAAACTTGATAAACAAGTACTTCTGTTGATAACTTTGATTGCTCAAAATCGTGATTTTTACACATTTCGTTACAACTTTTGGTAATGTGTTTGCAAATTGCAACTTTACTTACTTATTATAATATAAAATAATTTTTATATCAAGTTTTTTTGATAGTATTTTATAAAAAAGATAAATTTTTTAAAAGTCAAAGAATTTGATTTTGAATAATTTGGCAAATTTACCTTATACTAAAGGAAAGGAGGGTATAATGGCAAAAAATAATGGTAATAAATTTATCTTTCTTTTAATAATATGTGTGTTGGCTGTGGCTATTATCCTTATTATGGGCGGTGGAAAAAGTGGTGCAACCTCAAAAGCAAAAAGCTTAGTGGGAATTACAACTAATAAAGTAGATGAAAATAATTTCCAAATGGTAAATGTAGGTGATAAAAACTCAATTGAACTTTTATGTTTAATGTATCATAATGTCGTTGCAGACAATCAAAAACAAGGTGATTATGAAATACGTGTATCTGCTTTGGAAAGGGATTTTAAAGAATTAAAAAGAATGGGATATAAATGTGTTGATAGTAAGGAATTGCTCAATATCGTAGATAACAAAAAATACGGCAAATATGTAATGATTACTTTTGACGATGGCTTTTATGGTGTGTATAAATATTTACCTACTTTGCTTGAAAGACACAAAATGAAAGCAGTTGTTTCTGTTGTCGGTGAGTATATTGACTGGCAAGATAAGCAAAATTACAAATCAAGATGCAGTTATATGAATACTGGGGAGGTAAAGGAACTTTCCAAAAATAAACGAGTGGAAATTGCCTATCACTCATATGAATTGCATCATATCAACGGCAGACGTGGTGTAAAAATCAAAAAAGGCGAGAATGCTACTGAATATACTAAAATGTTTACTAACGATACAAAAAAGTTGGGTGGCAAACTTAATAATTTGGGTATTAAAAGCAGTGTATATTGTTACCCTTATGGTGAGTTTTGTAAGGAAAGTGAAAAGGTATTGAAAGGACTAGACTTTAATATTACAATGACTTGTGCAGAAAAGGTGAACTATTTGTCAAGTAGACAATCTTTATTTTTAATAGGTAGGATAAATCGTTCCGCTAGCTATCAAAATTTAAATAATTTACTTTTAAAGGCTTGCAATAAGCATTAAAATATGATATTGTAAGTATGTGGAAAGAATTTTTAATTATATCGCAGATACTGATTGTAGTATTGAAAACTTTTTAAAAAGCAAAGGCTATTCAAGTAGAATTTGCAATTTATTAAAAAAAGAATTAGGCTTGGTTATGGTTAATAGCAAGCCTGTTTTTGTAGTCGATAAAGTAAAAGTTGGGGATAAAATTCAAGTTAAATTAAAGGAAAACCCTACGAAAATCGTACCATTTGACTACAAAGTGAATATTTGCTATGAGGATGAGGATATTGCTATTATCAATAAAAGTGCGGATATCGCAGTAATTGCGACAAATGCTCATTATGGAAAAAGTCTAATGAATGCGTTGGCAAATGTGTGGGGTGATTTTGTCTTTCACCCAGTAAATAGATTGGATAAAGGCACAAGCGGATTAATGGTAGTAGCAAAAAATAGCTTGGCACATAGTATTTTGTCAAATAGCATTGCAGAGGATAAGGATAATCAAGTAAAAAAAGTTAAAAGGGAATATCTTGCAATTGTGCATAATTACAATAATATTTTGACGGGGGCTGGCGAGCTTGTAGCAGATATAGGCATTGTAAATGGCAATAGTCTAGTGCGTGGCGTAGTAAATGAAGGTGGCAAATATGCAAAAACATACTATCAAGTATTACAAAGTTGTGAGCAATTTAGCTTAGTAAAATTAATACTTGCAACTGGCAGAACTCACCAAATAAGAGTGCATATGTCACATATCGGACATCCACTTTTAGGTGATGACCTATATGGTGGTGATAAAAATCTTATATCCCGCCCCGCTCTACATAGTGCAAAAATTTCCTTTACACATCCAATAACAAACGTCATAATAGAATATACCTCTTCAATCCCCACTGATATGCAAGAGATTGTAGATAAAATGAATTAATTATATAAAAAGTATTTAACTTATATTAAATTTGTAATATAAAAAAATAGCAGAAAATATTAATAATTTTGCAAATTTTCAAAATCATATTTGTTTTATTTTGCAAAATAGTATTAACAAAAATAATTAAATGCAACTTTTACAAAAAATTTGTTAAATTAGTTGCATTTAATTTTTATTTGTTGCATAATTGGAATAATATCATTGTATAATTATATATTGCAGAGTTTTTAATAGTAACATTTTTTAATATTTTCTCATAAAAAGTTGACAAATTTTTGAAATAATGTTAGAATGCTAACAGTTAGCTTGCTAACAATTTTATTTTTGCGGAGTTGCTATGAGAGGATATTTTAAAGATGATATTATGGTAATATTTAATTTGATTGGACACAGAATCAATGATTCTGAAAAGTTGCGTTTAATTGGTGAGGAATTATCTCATAGGAAAGCTGCGGTAATTGGTATTGTTGATGAGTTTGGTGATAAACCAGTTTATCAAAAGGATATTGGAAGAATTTTGAGAATTAGGCGTTCAACTGCAACTAGTATGTTGCAAGATATGGAAAAGGAAGGCTTAATCATAAGACAAACTGTAGGTGATGATTTGAGGTTAAAGCAAATTGTGCTTACAGAGAAAGCTATGGATTACGCTAAAATCATAAAAGAAGAGTTTAGAATAATTGAGAATTTAATTGTAAAAGATTTTAGCGAAGAGGAAAAGGCTCAGCTTAAGAGCTTTTTTGAAAGAATAAAAAATAATTTGATTGTAGATAGGAGGCATAAATGTTCAAAGAATTGTTAAAGCACGCCAAAGGCTCGCTCAAATACACATTATTGACACCGTGTCTTGTAACAGCTGAGGTAATAGTTGAAGTAATGTTGCCGTTTGTGACACAAGCGTTAATAGACAATGGAATAAATAAAGGAAATATGCGTTATGTAGGCATTGCAAGTGGAATACTTCTAGCTTGTGCATTGCTAGGTATGTTATTTGGTATTTTATCTGGCTGGTCTGCAACAAAAGGAAGTACTGGTTTTGCTAAAAATTTAATGGATGATATGTATGCAAATATACAAAATTTTTCATTTAGCAATATAGATAAATTTTCCACATCAAGCTTGATAACAAGGCTTACTACAGATGTAATGAATGTAAGACAATCATATCAAATGACATCAAGACTTGCAATGAGATGTCCAATTATGTTAATTGCATCAGTGATTATGGCATCAATGATTAGTCCAAAAGTGGCACTAATTTATCTAGGTGTTGCACCAGTGCTTGTAATTGGATTGATACTTATTATTAGATTTGCATTTCCACTATTTGAAAAGGTGTTTAAAAGCTACGATAAAATGAACAAAGTAGTGCGTGAAAATGTAAAAGGTGTAAGAGTAGTTAAATCTTTCAACTCACAAAATAAAGAGATTGACAAGTTTGAGGAAACATCTGGTGACATTTACAAAAACTACAGCAGAGCAGAAAGATTGCTTGCTTTGAACTCACCATTAATGCAAATATGTGTGTATGTATCAATTTTATTGATTTGTTGGTTCTGTGCACAAAACATAGTTGTCGGTAATTTGGAAATGGGTTCAATTGTTGCACTAATGTCATACACAATGTCAATACTTATTAGTTTAATGATGTTCTCAATGGTATTTGTTATGATTACTATGTCAAAAGCAAGTGCAGAGCGTATTGTCGAAGTACTAAAGGAAGAGCCAAGTATAACAAATCCAGAAAACCCAGTTTACGAGGTTGAAAGTGGCGACATTGAATTTAAAAACGTTGGTTTCAGCTATGTAGGGGATAGTAATAAAGAGTGTATGTCAAATATTAATCTATCTATAAAACAAGGTGAAATGGTTGGTATTTTGGGTGGTACTGGTAGCGGTAAAACTACATTGGTAAGTCTATTGCCAAGGCTGTATGACGCAACAAGTGGAGAGGTATTTGTTGGTGGACGTAATGTTAAGGAATATGACATTAAGTCTTTGCGAGATAGCGTTAGTGTGGTATTACAAAAGAATGTATTGTTCAGCGGTAGCTTGCGTGATAATATGAAATGGGGTAACCCAAATGTAACTGATGAGCAAATTGCAGAGGCGTTAGAAATTGCATCCGCTACAGATTTTGTAAATGGGTTTAGTGACGGATATGACCACCATATTGAGCAAGGCGGTAGCAATTTATCTGGTGGACAAAAACAAAGATTATGTATTGCAAGAGCTTTGATAAAAGACCCTAAAATTTTGATACTTGACGATTCTACAAGTGCGGTTGATACTGCAACAGATAGGAAAATCAAGCTAGGTTTGAGAGAAACAAAAGCGGATACTACTAAACTTATTATTGCACAAAGAATCTCTTCTGTTCAAGATGCTGACAAGATTATCGTTATTGATAATGGTAAGATAAATGGTGTAGGCACTCACGAGGAGCTACTTGCAAATAACACAATTTATCAAGAGGTATATTCATCTCAAATGAAAGGAGGGGCAGGCAATGACGAAAACTAAAACCCTTCAAAAATCGGAGCTAAAAGACAAAAAAACTAAAAATAAACAACCAAATACCATAGCTTTGATAATTAAAACAATATTCAAAAAGTATAGTGCTTTATTTATTGCTGTAATATTTGGTATTATTGTTTCGGCAGTGGCATCTGTATTTGGTACAACATTTATTAATACATTGTTAGGTCATATTGAGCCACTTATTGGACAACAAAATCCCGATTTTACAAATGTAATTAGAGCATTGCTTACAATGGCAGGTATCTATGGTGCTGGTATGCTATGTGCGTTGCTTTACAACCAGTTTATGATAATCATTTCCCAAAACACTATGCGTTCAATAAGAAATGATATGTTCATTAAAATGCAAAAGTTGCCAGTTAAATATTTTGATAGAAAAAATAACGGCGATATAATGAGTTATTTTTCTAACGATACAGATACAATGATGCAATTATTGTCGCAAGGTATACCACAACTAATCAACTTAATGACAACTTTAGTTGCGGTAATTGTTTCAATGTTTATACTAAGTCCTATTTTGGCGGTTTGTACTATCTCATATGGTGTATTAATGTTATTTGTTGCACAATTTATTGGCAAGAGGTCTGTTAAATATTTTGCAGGTCAACAAAAATCAATCAGCGAAGTAAACAGCTATGTTGAGGAAATGATTGGCGGTCAAAGAGTTGTAAAAGTATTTAACCACGAGGAAGTTTGTAAGCAAGAGTTTGCTCAGATAAATGACAAATGGCGTGACGCAAGTTTTAGAGCAGTTAAGCTAGCTTGTACAATAATGCCGATTATGAGCGGTATGGGACATTTACTATATGTGCTTATTGCCTTGATTGGTGGAGCATTGGTAATAGCAAATGTGGCAGGAACAACGTTGGCTGCGGTAGTAACATTTATCCCGCTTACTAGGTCATTTACAATGCCTATTAACCAGTTTGCGGAACAAATCAATAACTTTGCAATGGCAACAGCTGGGTCAAGACGAATTTTCCAACTATTAAGTGAGGAAGAAGAGGTAGACAATGGCTATGTTACACTTGTAAAAGTTCGTGAGGAAAATGGTGAGCTTGTTGAGTGTGAGAATGGTGAGTGGGCTTGGAAACACCCTCACGGAGATGGCACTCTAACGTATGCAAAACTTGAGGGTAATGTTGAGTTAGACCACGTAGACTTTGGTTATGTTGAGGATAAACTGGTTTTAAAAGACATTACAATCAATGCAAAATCTGGCGAAAAGATTGCTTTAGTAGGTTCAACTGGTGCTGGTAAAACTACAATTACAAATTTGATAAACAGATTTTATGATATTGATGACGGAAAAATTAGATATGACGGAATCAATATAAACAAGATAAAGAAAGAGGATTTGAGGAAATCTTTGGGAATAGTTTTACAAGATGTAAACTTGTTCAGTGGTACTATTGCAGACAATATTCGTTATAGCAGACCAGATGCGACTGATGAGGAAGTTGTAAATGCTTGCAAACGTGGTGGGGCACACGAGTTTATTGAAATGTTGCCAGAAAAATACAATACAGTTATAGACGGCGATGGTTCATCACTATCACAAGGACAAAGACAGCTACTATCTATAAGCCGTGCAATACTTGCGGATACTCCGCTTATGATTTTGGACGAGGCAACAAGTAGTATTGATACACGTACTGAGTTGCTTGTACAAAAGGGTATGGATAGTTTAATGCAAGGTAGAACTTGTTTTGTAATAGCACATAGACTTTCTACTATCCAAAACTCCGACTGCATTATGGTTTTGGAACACGGCGAAATTATTGAGCGTGGCAACCACGATGAGTTAATTGCAAAAGGCGGTAGATATTACGAACTTTACAATGGTAAAAAAGCTGAAATAACAGCATAAAGTATTTAAAAATACAATGTAATGACATAAAACAACAAAAAAGGCGAGCGTTAAGCTTGCCTTTTAGTGTAAAATAATAATGTGGTGGAAGAATTTTATGTTAATAATAGTAGTTTTATCCATTTTTATAAAGCAACTATCTTTTAATTAACTTGGATAAAGAACAATATGAGAAAATGTATTTAAAAAATTCTGTCCACTTGAAGTACACAAAGTAATGTGTTTTAATTAAGATTGAATATTTTAATCTTATTATAAAATAATACTTGTGGCAAAAAATGTGGAAATCAAAGCAAAAATGCATAAAATATTGTAATTTTTGTAAAAGTGTAGTATAATAGGTAAAAATAATAATAAAATTAACAAACTATAGAGGTGTAAAATGTTAATAGATAAAAGAATTGAAAAATTAGCACACGGCTTGGTTGACTTTTCTTGCGATGTGCAAAAAGGTGAAAATGTATTGATTGAGGCAACTGGTGTTGATTATCAACTTGTTGCAAGCCTAGTCAGAGAAGTGTATGCAAAAGGTGCATATCCATTTGTAAACTTAACAGATTTGCGTATTAAACGTGAGTGGATGAAAGGTATGAGTGAGGAACTTGCAAAAAAATATGCAGATATGGAAATGTATAGAATGAAAGATATGCAAGCATATATCGCAATACGTGGCGGTAGTAATAATCAAGAGTTATCTGATGTTGATTTGGCAATGTATAACAGAATTATGCGACCAGTGCTAAACCAAAGAGTTGACCATACAAAATGGGTTGTGCTTAGATATCCAACAGAGTCAATGAGCCAACAAGCTGGAATGAGTACGGAAGCTTTTGAGGACTTTTACTTTGATGTATGCACACTTGACTACAGCAAAATGGATAAGGCTATGACACCGCTTGTAGAACTTATGAATAAGACTGATAAGGTAAGGATAGTTGCAAAAGATACTGATTTAACATTTTCAATTAAAGGTATTCCAGCAATCAAATGTAGCGGGTTGAGGAATATCCCAGACGGCGAGGTTTATACAGCACCAGTTAAAGATAGCGTAAATGGTGTAATAACTTACAATGTTCCATCTGTTGAGGAGGGGATAAAGTTTGAAAATGTACGTTTGGAATTTAAAAATGGTAAAATTGTAAAAGCAACAGCAAATAACACTGAAGCAATAAACAAGATTTTTGATACTGATGAGGGGGCAAGATTTGTTGGCGAGTTTGCACTTGGAGTAAATCCATACATTACAAAGGCTATGGGTGATATTCTATTTGACGAGAAAATTAGCGGTTCAATTCATTTTACCCCAGGTCAAAGCTATGAAGATGCACCAAACGGCAATAAATCTGCTATTCATTGGGACTTGGTACAAGTACAAACAGCAGAGTATGGTGGTGGCGAGATATACTTTGACGATGTTTTGATTAGAAAAGACGGCTTATTTGTGCTTGAAGAATTAAAATGCCTAAATCCAGAAAATTTAAAATAATAAGCAATTCAGTCGGTAATCACTATTCACAAAGCTTTAAACAACTTCCGTTATCGGAAATTATTGCACAGTATTGCTTGACAAATTTCCGATAATGGAATAAAATATATATACAACAAGTTTAATTTAGATAGTTATTTTATTTAAATTAATGAGAGGTGTTTAGTGGAATTTTTATCGGTTGCGGAAGTTGCAAAAAAGTGGAATATTTCAGATAGAATGGTAAGGAATTATTGTGCCAATGGTAGGATAGAGGGAGCTTTTTTGACAGGCAAAACTTGGAATATTCCAGCCTATGCACATAAGCCACTAAATATAAAAGAGGAAAGTTGCGGTAATGATTTGCTAGCAATTCTTAAGAGAGAAAAAGATACTTCTTTAACTGGTGGTATATATCATAAAACGCAAATAGAATTAACATATAATTCTAATCATATTGAGGGTAGCACTTTAACTCACGACCAAACTAGATATATTTTTGAAACTAGTACTATAGGTGTTGAAAGTGGTAGTGCTTTGAATGTTGACGATATTGTTGAAACAGCAAATCATTTTAAATGTGTTGATTACATTATTGATAATGCCACTAAGCCAATAAGCGAAACAATGATAAAAAAATTGCATTTTATTTTAAAAAACGGCACAAGTGATAGTCGAAAAAGTTGGTTTAATGTAGGTGAGTATAAAAAGTTGCCTAATGAGGTAGGGTTTGAGGAAACTTGTAAACCAGAAAAAGTTAAGACTGAAATTAAAAAATTTTTGGATAATTACAATTCCTTAAAAGATAAAACTTTTGAGCAAATTTTGCAGTTCCATAAAGATTTTGAGAGTATACACCCTTTTCAAGACGGCAATGGCAGAGTAGGTAGATTGTTAATGTTTAAGGAGTGTCTTGCTAATAACATTGTTCCTTTTATAATTGACGAATATCATAAACTATTTTATTATCGTGGCTTAAAAGAATGGAAAACAGAAAAAGGTTACCTTATTGACACTTGCTTATCTTGTCAAGATAAATACAAGTCTTGGCTTGATTATTTTCAAATTAAGTATTAATTTAGGTTTTAATTATATTTAATTAGTATATTTAAATAGTTAGTTTAATTTTTTTAGTAAATATACTTTAAAATTGTTATAAAAGACTAGACAAATTGACTAATTTTTGGTAAAATAAATACAAACAATAATAAATTGTGCCTATTATAGGCAATTTGGAGGATAAATAAATGGCAAAAGCTAATAAAACAGTAAAAGTTGCTATTAACGGCTTCGGTCGTATTGGTCGTCTTGCATTTAGACAAATGTTCGGTGCAGAAGGTTTTGAGGTTGTTGCAATCAACGATTTGACAAGCCCTAAAATGCTTGCTCACCTTTTGAAGTATGACTCTTCTCAAGGTAGATATGCTTTGGCTGACACTGTTTCAGCTACTGAGGACTCTATCATTGTTGATGGTAAAGAGATTAAAATTTACGCTATGGCTAACGCTGCAGAGCTTCCTTGGGGTAAAATCGGTGTAGACGTTGTACTTGAGTGTACTGGTTTCTATACTTCTAAAGCAAAAGCACAAGCTCACATTGATGCAGGTGCTAAGAAAGTTGTTATTTCTGCTCCAGCAGGTAATGACCTTCCAACTATCGTTTACAATGTTAACCACGACAAAATGACAGCTGATGACCATATCATTTCTGCTGCATCTTGTACTACTAACTGCCTAGCTCCTATGGCTAAAGCTTTAAATGATAACTGGGCTGTTCAATCTGGTATTATGAGCACTATTCACGCTTACACTGGTGACCAAATGACTTTGGACGGACCTCAAAGAAAGGGTGACCTTCGCCGTTCAAGAGCTGCCGCTGTAAATATAGTTCCAAACTCAACTGGTGCTGCTAAAGCTATCGGTTTGGTTATCCCAGAGCTAAATGGTAAACTTATCGGTTCTGCTCAAAGAGTTCCAACTCCAACTGGTTCAACTACTATCTTAGTTGCTGTTGTTAAAGGTACTCCTACTAAAGAGCAAATCAATGCTGCTATGAAAGCTCAATCTAATGAGTCATTCGGTTACACTGAGGACGAAATCGTTTCAAGTGATGTTATCGGTATGAGATTTGGTAGCTTGTTTGACGCTACTCAAACTATGGTTATGGATATGGGTAATGGTTACTCTCAAGTACAAGTTGTTTCTTGGTATGATAATGAGAACTCATATACAAGCCAAATGGTAAGAACAATTAAGCACTTCGCTAAATTCTTCTAAGATACCATTTATACAATCTAACAAAAAAGATTAATTTTAAACAATATGTAATTAAGCAAAAAAGCGGGCATTGCCCGCTTTTTGTTTTGCTTTAATTAATATAATGTCAAATCATAAAAAGTTTTTTAAATAAATTTAATTTTAATTTAATTATTTTTTTTACAAAATTTTCCATATATGAGACGTATTTTTGTTTAAATAATATTATAATTCTATGTGTCAAAAGCAAATATTGACATAGGAGTATAATATGATTAAATTAAATGAAGCTGTTGTACAAAGACTAAAAGAACTATTAGACGAGAGAAAGGAAAAGCCTTATTATCTCCATAAAAAGGGTGGAATACCACTTTCAACTATATCAGAGGTTTTGAATTGTAAATATAGTACCATAACTTTGACAACATTTTTTAAGTTATGTCGTGCTTTAGATATTTCAACAATTGACTTTTTTAACTCACCACTATTTGATGAAATAAGCGATTAATGTAATTCTCCTTAACAAGTTTTTGCTAAGAGATTAATTTTGTTACAATAATTATTATAGATTAAAATTGTTATAATAGTAAATATAATAATTATAAAGTATATTACAGAAAATTATGTCACCCATATAATTAGCTTTACTCACACTTTCGCGAAACTTTTCCAAGAACTTCTAACATTATTTTGAGCTTTAATAACATTCCTAAAAATGGTTTTGTTGACATTTTATTAATTATAAGATATAATATAATTATAAGGAATTTACATATGACAAATTTAGGTGTGCAACAATTACATATTATACCATTTGATTTAGGGTGTGTTTTTTATGATTGTTTAAGTATTAACAATTCAAAAAATTTAGATTTTGCAAAACATTTTATTGATAAATTAACAAATGATTCTAAAGCATACAATTTTACAATTGAGAATAATATAGTATTAAAATACACGGGTAAAGAAATAACGGATATTGAATATAAAAAATGCAAATTGGCAGAGACAGCAATTTGTATTGCTAATTTAATGCCAAATTTAAAATGTTATGTTTTGGCTAATGGTATTGGTATTTTTGTATTAGCTGATTTAGAGGGAAAGGCGTTATTAAAAACTGACGAATCAATTAAAGATTATAGTAAAGCGATATTGGCTAATTATCAAAAAAAAGTAACTCAAGCAAGTATTTTAAAGAGATTTAATGGTGAAGAGATACTTGTAGAAGAAAATAAAGCTATGTTAGCTTTTCGTGAACTATGTTGGAATATTGTAAATGAGAGAAGCATTAAAAGAAAAAGTGTCAATGTTAGAAAATATTCTGGTTCAAGTAGTTATAAAGCTAATGGCTTGTCGTATGTGCTTAGTATTTATCTATTAAAAGAGAATGAATTAACAAAGAATGAACTTAATCACCTTATGCGTTCTACTATATTTAACAAAGTTGTTGATAAGAATGAGTGGGCAAAAATAAATGAAACAATTTATAATTTAGAGTGTGAGGATAATGTTACTACATTAAAAATTGGTGATACTAATACATATTATTCGTGGTCTGCAGTTGCCGTTGAGGTAAAACAAGATATTGCAAATTTTGATGAGATTTCTAAAAATTCTGTTTTATCGGCTATGATTAAATCGGAATTATATGTTCAATCAAGGTGGTTTATTGCAGATAATTCTATGGATAATGTTAATAAAAATTCACATTGTAGCTTAGAGGGGTTGCAAAGACTGGCAAGCTTTGTTGAATTTTCACAAGCAGAGTTGGAAAACGATATTAGTGCAAATATGAATTCGCTTTATAAAAAAGTGTTAAATCAAGTTGTAATAACTTCTGAGGTCAAGCAATTATACAAATCGGTTGCAAATCAAATTAATACGCAAAAAAAGATTAAAGAAGCTCACTATCAAGATAAAAAAAGAAAAAATAAATTGATAGCTGACTTGTTTTTGGCAGTTTTCTCTGCGTCCACATTATACAAAACAGTTATGGATCTTATAAGTGGTAAATTTGATTGGTATAATTGGTTGATTTTTGCAGCAATGTTGGTCATTGCAGTTGGAACAATAATTTTTAATTATAAAAATAAATAGGTGTTTTATGAAAAATATTTTGATAGTTGTTGATGTGCAAAATGGATTTAACCGCTATGAGCAAACGCATATTTTAGTTGATAAAATTGCAAAGCTAACAAATAGTGGTTTATTTGACAAGATAATAGCAACAAGATTTAGAAATAAAGAGGGCAGTCAGTATACCAAATTTTTAAACTGGCATAGATTAATAGACGACAATGATATAGAATTAGTAAAAGGTATTAAAGCGGATATAGTTGTAGATAAGTGGATATATACTTGTATTAATGAGCAATTTATGTCATTATTAAAGCAAATTAATGACAACGAATTACCAACACACATTTTTATTTGCGGTGCAGATACTGATTGTTGTGTTTTAAAAATAGCGACAGATATTTTTGAGCAAGGTATAATGCCTATTGTATTAAGTGAATATTGCGATTCTAATGCTGGTCCATTATCCCACGATGCTGGTTTATTAGTTATGAAAAGACTTATTGGAAAAAATAGTATAGTTTCTAATGTCATTGCTAGTAAAGAGGATATTCAAAACATTATAAAAGAAAGACAATATTAATCTAGTTATTGCATTGCCACCCTAGTTATAAATGGGGTGGTTTTATATTTTAACAATTATACAGAGAAATGTATAAAAGGTGAGTAAATTTGAGGTATTTATGCAAAAATTATTCAAAAATGCATAAATATACATTAATTTAGATTATTTTTGATAATTTATGCAAAATTAGTTGACAAAATTGCATATTGTTTGTATAATAAGGTAAAAATATTCATTATGAGGTGATTTTTTATGGATAAGAAAGATATTAAAAAAGTTGTTTTAGCATATTCAGGTGGTTTAGATACTTCTATTATAATTCCTTGGCTTAAGGAAAACTACAATAATTGCGAGGTTATAGCTGTTTCTGGTAACGTTGGACAAGCTGACGAGCTTGAGGGACTAGAGGAAAAGGCTTTAAAAACTGGTGCATCAAAACTTTATGTTGAAGATTTGACTGACGAGTTTGTTGAGGACTACATTATTCCTACAGTTAAAGCTGGTGCTTTGTATGAGGAGTATATGTTGGGCACATCTTTTGCACGTCCTATCATTGCAAAGAGAATAGTTGAAATCGCATTAAAAGAGGGTGCTGACGCTATTTGTCACGGCTGTACTGGTAAGGGCAATGACCAAGTAAGATTTGAGCTTACTATTAAAGCATTCGCACCAGATATGCACATTATTGCACCTTGGAGAGAGTGGTCAATCAAGAGCCGTGAGGAGGAAATTGACTATGCGGAAAAACACAATGTTCCATTAAAAATCAATCGTGAAACTAACTATAGTAAGGATAAGAACTTGTGGCATTTGTCACACGAGGGTTTGGACTTGGAAGATGCAGGCAATGAGCCACTTTATGATAAAGAGGGCTTTTTGGAAATGGGCGTATCACCATTTAAAGCACCAGATAAGCCAACTTACATAACAATGGACTTTGAACAAGGTGTTCCAGTTAAGTTGAATGATAAAAAAATGAGTCCAAAAGAAATCGTTTTGGCACTAAATAAATTTGGTGGTGAAAATGGTATTGGTCTATTGGATATTGTTGAAAATCGTTTGGTTGGTATGAAATGTCGTGGTGTTTATGAAACTCCGGGTGGTGCAATTTTATACTTTGCTCATAAGTATTTGGAAAGCTTGTGTTTAGATAAATACACAGCTCACAAAAAACAAGAACTAGCAGTTACTTTTGCAGATTTGGTTTACAATGGTCAATGGTTTACACCATTAAGAGAAGCACTTTCAGCTTTTGTTGACAAAACTCAAGAAAGAGTTACTGGTAAAGTTAGACTTAAATTGTACAAAGGTAACATTATTAAAGCAGGTGCTTGGAGTGATTATTCTTTGTATTCAGAGGAAATTGCTACTTTTGGTGAGGATAATGTTTACAATCAAGCTGATGCAACTGGCTTCATTAACTTGTTTGGTTTACCAATTAAAGTTCAAGCACAAGTTAATGAAAAGAATGCTAAAAGCAAAAAAAAATAATAATTAACAAAATATAAAAATTAAAAGCAGTAAATATTTAGGCAAGTGTTTTTTGAAAAGCTTTCGAAAATCGGGGGTAAAAAAGCATTTGCTTAAAGCACTATAAAAGCTTTAGTAAAAAGGTGTGATATGCAGAAAATGTGGACGGGCAGAACGAGTGGTGAAATGAATGAGTTTGCGGACGACTTTAATTCCTCAATCGGTTTTGATAAAAAAATGTACAAACAAGATATTTGTGGTTCGATTGCTCACGCAACAATGCTTGCAAATCAAAAAATTATCACTGCAGAGGATAGAGATTTAATTATCGGCGGACTTAGTCGTATACTAGTAGATATAGAGAGTGGCAAGCTTGCAATTAGTGACGATGCGGAAGATATTCATATGTTTGTTGAGGCGGAACTGACTGAAAGGATTGGTAATGTTGGTAAAAAGCTACACACAGCAAGAAGTAGGAATGACCAAGTCGCTCTTGATTTGAGAATGTATTTGCGTGACGAAAATGTGATTATAAAAAAAATGCTTTTGCAATTGATTGAAACTATTGCAAACAAGGCAAGTGATAATCAAAATGTTATTATGTCAGGCTACACACATTTGCAAAGGGCTCAACCTATATTATTTGCTCATCATTTGCTTGCATATGCCCAAATGTTTAAACGTGATTTGTCAAGGCTAAACGATGCGGTTGATAGAATGAATTATTCACCACTAGGCAGTTGTGCTTTGGCGGGTACAACTTATGATACCAATAGGCAAATGGTAGCAGACTTACTAAAGTTTGACGGAATTACTGAAAATAGTATTGATGGCGTATCTGATAGAGATTTTTGCGTAGAATTATTATCTTGTTACAGCATAATTATGATGCATTTATCTAGATTTTCAGAGGAAATTATTTTGTGGACAAGCTCAGAGTTCGGATATTGTCAGTTAGACGATGCGTTTACAACTGGTTCAAGCATTATGCCACAAAAGAAAAATTCCGATATGGCGGAGCTTATTAGAGGTAAGACTGGTAGAGTTTATGGTGATTTAATTGGGATTTTAACCGTGTTAAAAGGTTTGCCACTTGCTTATAATAAGGATATGCAAGAGGATAAAGAGGGCATTTTTGACGGAGTAAAGACGGTGCAAGATTGCTTGCAAGTGTTCATACCAATGCTTGAGAGTATGAAAGTACTTAAAGATAATATGTTGCAAAGTTGTAAAACTGGTTTTATCAATGCAACAGATATGGCAGATTATTTGACAAAAAAAGGTTTGCCGTTTAGAGAGGCATACAAGCTTGTTGGCAGTATTGTTGGCAAGTGCGTTGAGAAAAAAATCACTTTAGAGGATATAAAACTTGACGAGTACAAGCAAATGTGCGATTTGTTTGATAAAGACTTGTATAATGAAATTGCACTTGAAACTTGTGTTAATAAGAGAAATTCAGCTGGCGGTACAAGTAAAAGTCAGGTAATGATGCAAATTAAAAAGATAATGGAGTTTGTGGAAAATGAAAAAAGTCTTTATTGACGGAAAGGAAGGCACAACTGGTCTTAGGATATACGACAGATTAAAGGACAGAAAGGATATTGAACTTATTTTGTTAAGTGATTCTGATAGAAAGAGCTATGATTGTAGAAAGAAAGCTATCAATAGTAGTGATATAACAATTTTATGTCTGCCAGATAGTATTGCTATGGAATCTGTAAGTATGGTAGAAAATGATAAAACTATTATAATAGATTGTTCCACTGCACATAGAACAGAGCAAGGTTGGGTTTATGCATTCCCAGAGTTGTATAAAGATTTTGAAAGTGTTGTAAAACGTAATAAAAGATTTGCCGTACCTGGTTGTCACGCAAGTGGTGTAATAGCACTTGTAAAGCCATTGATTGATAGCGGTATTTTGGATAGAAATGCGTTGCTTACCATTACCTCAATAACTGGATATAGCGGTGGCGGTAAAAAAATGATTGCTGAATATGAGGCAGAGAATAGATGTTCGCTTTTTGACTTTCCAAGGCAATATGCAATTAGTACAAATCATAAACATTTAAAGGAAATTGTAAAAATTAGTGGACTTACTAATACACCTAATTTTATGCCGATTGTTGGTGATTTTTATAGCGGAATGCAAGTGGTAATACCGATTTTCAGCACATATTTGAAAAATAATAAGGGACTTAATGATATTATTGCGGAGTATAAAAAACAATACAATAATGAGATTGTGTTTTATAGTGAGGAAAATGAAAACGGCTTTTTATCAAGTGGTATAATGGCAAACAAAGATAGTATGAGCATATCAGCTTTTGGTGGTGAGGATAGAATATTGCTTTGTGCAAGGTATGATAACCTTGGCAAAGGTGCTAGCGGTTCTGCAGTGGAATGTTTGAATTATATTTTAAAAGAGGATAAAGCAAAAGATTTGGTGCTTTGAGTAGGAGATAATATGGAATTTATTAGTGGCGGTGTTTGTGCAGCAAAAGGTTTTAGTGCAAATGGTATACACTGCGGAATAAGGAAAAACAGGACAAAAAGAGATTTGTCTTTAATTTATAGCGAATGTGTTGCAAATGTGGCTGCGGTTTATACAACTAATTTAGTTAAAGGAGCACCGCTTGTAGTTACAAAAAGACATATTCAAAACGGCAAAGCACAAGCAGTTATCTGCAATAGCGGTAACGCAAATACTTGCAATGCTAATGGTGAACAAATAGCTGAACAAACTTGTAGTTTACTTGCAAAGGAACTTAACATTGACTCTAATGACATTGTTGTTGCATCTACTGGCGTTATTGGACAAGAGATGAGTATCAAGCCATTTAAAGCGGGTATGCCACAGCTTGTAAACGGTCTTGGTGATAATAGTAATTTTGCGGAAGAGGGTATTATGACTACTGATACAATCGCAAAATCTGTTGCTGTTTCTTTTGAGATTGATGGCAAAGTTTGCAAACTTGGTGGTATTGCAAAAGGTTCGGGAATGATTCACCCAGATATGGCAACAATGCTTGTGTTTATTACTACTGATTGTGCTATTTCAAGTGAAATGCTAAATAAAGCATTAAAGAGTGATATTCAAAGTACTTTCAATATGGTTAGCGTAGATGGAGATACTTCCACTAATGATATGGTGGTTGTGCTTGCAAACGGTTTGGCACAAAATAAGGAAATTACAAAAGAGGGCAAAGAGTTTGATACTTTTATGTGTGCATTAAATAGTGTCAATGTTGCATTGTGCAAAATGATTGCTGGTGATGGCGAAGGTGCAACAAAGCTTATTGAGTGTAAAGTTAAATGTGCTAAAAATGAAGAGATTGCTAAAAAGGTATCAAAAAGTGTTATTTGTTCATCTTTGGTAAAAAGTGCAATGTTCGGTTCTGATGCTAACTGGGGTAGAATTCTCTGTGCAATCGGCTATAGCAAATGTGATGTAGATGTAAATAAAATAGATGTTAAGTTTATATCTAAAGGCGGAGAAATACTTGTTTGCCAAAATGGTTTGGGGGTTGAGTTCTCAGAAGAGCTTGCAAAAAAAGTTTTGCTAGAGCGTGAAATTATTATAGATATTAACTTAAATGACGGAAAAGCAACTGCAACTGCTTGGGGTTGTGATTTAACATATGATTACGTTAAAATAAATGGTGATTATCGTACTTGATAAATAGGTGAGTTATGGAAAATATATCAAATCAAGATAGGGCAACAGTACTAATTAATGCTTTGCCATATATAAAAAAATATAGCGGTAAAATTGTTGTTGTAAAATACGGCGGTAATGCTATGATTAATCAAGAATTAAAAAATTCGGTAATGAAAGATATAGTTTTGCTATCCTTAATTGGTGTTAAAGTGGTTTTAGTACACGGAGGCGGACCAGAGATTTCCGATATGCTAAACAAGCTTGGTAAGGAAAGTGTTTTTAACAACGGCTTGCGAGTTACAGATAAGGACACTGTTGAGGTTGTACAAATGGTGCTTGCTGGTAAGGTTAATAAAGACCTAGTTAATCTATTGCAAGTAAATGGTGGTGTGGCTATCGGTTTATCGGGTATTGACGGACATATGATTGATGCCGATTGCAAACACGCTGACCTAGGATATGTTGGTAATATCCGCAAGATAAATGTTCAGCCTATTATTGACCAGTTGGAGAAAGGTTACATTCCAGTAGTTTCAACTATTGCGTGTGATAAAGATGGTAACGTTTACAATATAAATGCGGATACTGCTGCTGCTAAAATTGCTGGTGAACTTGAGGCGGAAAGTCTTATCACAATGACTGACATTAGCGGTATTTTAATGGATAAGGATGACCCAGACAGCCTAGTTTCCAAACTTTCCATAAGTGAAGCTAAGGAATTTATCAAAAAAGGCATTATTAATGGCGGTATGATTCCAAAAACAGAGTGTTGCATAAATGCGGTTAAGTGGGGCGTTAAAAAGGTGTTCATTATTGACGGCAGAAAAAAACATTCAATCATTATGGAAATGTTGACAAACGAAGGTTTGGGAACTATGTTTGAGGAGTAAATTATGAATATTTTTCAAGAGGATAAACAATACATTGCTGGTACTTACAATCGTTTTCCCGTTGACATTGAAAAAGGTAAAGGTGCGATTGCAATAGATAGCAATGGCAATAAATATATAGATTTTACGAGTGGTATTGGTGTTAATATCTTTGGGTATTGTGATGAGGTTTGGACTAATGCCGTGAGCTGTCAAGCTGGTATGTTACAACATACATCTAACTTGTATTACACAAAGCCTTGTGTGGAACTTGCTAAATTATTAGTCCAAAAAACAAATTTAAAAAAGGTGTTTTTCTCTAATTCTGGTGCGGAAGCAAACGAATGTGCTATTAAAACTGCAAGGAAATATGCCCAAGATAAAAAAGGTAAAGACTATTATACTATTTTGACTTTAAAAAATAGTTTTCACGGCAGAACAATTACTACTTTGGCTGCTACTGGTCAAGATGTTTTTCATAAAAACTTTACACCTTTGACTGAGGGCTTTGTATATGGCGAAGCAAATAATATTCAAAGCGTAAAAGATGCTGTGCAACAAAATAAACTTGCTGGTATTATGATTGAGGTCATTCAAGGTGAGGGCGGTGTAAATGCCTTAGACGCAAGCTTTGTTAAAGAGGTTGCGGACATTGCAAATAAAAATGACATTATCTTGATTGTGGACGAGGTTCAAACTGGCAATGGTAGAACTGGTAAGTTTTATGGATATATGAACTTTGACATAATGCCAGATATTGTTACAACTGCAAAAGGTTTGGGTGGCGGTTTGCCAATCGGTGCAACTATTTTTGGTGAGAAAACAGCCGATGTTTTAAAGGCAAGCGACCACGGCTCTACTTTTGGTGGTAACCCCGTTTGTGCTTCTGGTGCAGTTAGCATTGTAAAAAGAATTGACGAAAACCTTTTAAAAAGCGTTTGCGAAAAATCAGAATATATCAAAAGCGAACTACTTAAAACAAAAGGCGTAAAAAGCGTCAGTGGTATGGGACTTATGCTTGGTGTAGAGGTTGAGTGCGACACTAAAGAGGTTGTAAATAAATGCATTCAAAAAGGTTTGTTGGTACTTACTGCAAAAAGTAAAATTAGATTGTTACCACCATTGAATATTGATAACGAATTGTTAAAGGAAGGTATAGCAATATTAAAACAAGCTATACAAGAGGTATTAGTATGAATTTAAAAGGTAGAGATTTTTTAAAACTATTAGATTTTTCTACACAAGAAATTGATTATTTAATTTGTCTTGCTGGCAAGTTGAAAGCAGAGAAAAAGAAAGGTATTCCACATAGACATTTGCAAGGCAAAAACATTGCGTTGATATTTGAAAAGACAAGTACTAGAACAAGATGTGCTTTTGAGGTTGCTGGATATGATTTAGGTATGAATGTTACATATTTAGATTCCCAAGGCTCACAAATTGGCAAAAAGGAAAGCATATCAGATACTGCACAAGTTTTGGCTGGTATGTTTGATGGAATTGAGTACAGAGGATATGGACAAAACTTGGTAGAGGAACTTGCAAAATATTCAAAAGTGCCAGTTTGGAATGGCTTGACTGATGAGTTTCATCCTACTCAAATTTTGGCGGACTTTTTGACTATTAAGGAAAAATTTGGCAAATTAAAAGGTCTTAAGCTAGTTTATATGGGTGATAGCAGATTTAATATGGGCAATTCGCTTATGGTTGGCTCAGCTAAAATGGGTATTGATTTTGTGGCTTGCAGTCCAAAAAAATACTTCCCTAATGAGGAACTTGTTGCACAATGCAAAACTATCGCTAAGCAAAATGGTTGTACAATTGAACTAACTGATAATGTAGAAAAAGGCGTTAAAGGTGCAAACATAATTTATACTGATGTTTGGGTTTCAATGGGTGAGCCATTTGAGGTTTGGGAGCAAAGGATAAATGAGTTGTTGCCTTACAAAGTAACTGATAAGGTTATGGATATGGCAAATAAAAATGCAATTTTTATGCATTGTTTACCAGCTTTCCACGATAAAAATACAAAAATCGGTAAGGAAATTTGCGAAAAGTTTGGACTTGATAGCTTAGAGGTCGCAGATAGTGTGTTTACAAGTGATAAGTCAGTTGTCTTTGACGAGGCTGAAAACAGAATGCACACAATAAAAGCTGTAATGCTTGCAACTCTTGGTGAGAATGATTATAAATAACAAGTTGCAATATACAAAATTATTTATTGTACCTATGCTATTTTTAATTACATTAATTTATAGTATAGTTACAAGTATTGTCGCAAGTGATAGCCAAAATTGGTATAGCTTTTTTGGTCAAGTTGTGCTTGTGTTAGTGTGGGCATTTGGTAATATTAGCTTTAAAAAATTTTTAGAAAACAAAGTGCTTGCTATTATATTGGCAAATGTAATATTTCAGTTGCTATTGTTTGCTCATATATGGATTTATCTTTTTTGTGTAATGCAAGCAAGTGGTTTTGACTTTGCTGGATACTTGGCTTTTTGTTTTGTGGTTATTGGTTTTGTTGCAATAATTATAATGCTATGTGATTTAGTGCAATGCGTAACACCAATTAATTTATTTAAAAATACAATAGATTTGAGTGCCGACAAGATTAGTAAATTAGACAAAATATTTTTAGCTATAATTCCTATTTTGCTAGCGTGGACATTATTGTTTGGAACAATTAGCATATCTTCAGATATAATGTATTTAATTTTAAATTTTGTAGCTTCAATAATAATTATAGCAGTTTGGATAGGGGTAAGAAAACTACTTGAAAAGTATTTAAAAGATAAAAAATCTGCATTGCTTATCTCTCAAATAATTTTCCAAGTATTTATGCTAATATATATCATTAGTAGCATACTTTTAATGGTACTAGTTAGTCCAACAAGTATTATGGCAAGTGTTTATCAATATGCAAGCTTAATCTTTATAAGCATAATCGCACTAATGACATTTGTTCTGCAAAATAAAATCTTAAACACACCTAAAGCAGATTTAACAAACCAATCAATAGAAAATTAAATACTTACAATATTGATAATAAAATAAAAACATAGCAGTGTGGTTACACTGCTATGTTTGTTAAGTAATTGAAAATGAATGGCTAAAATTTTTAGGTATTGTCAAATTATACTTTATTTGGTATAATAGTATTAAGGGGGATTGCAATTATATTTTTCTATGGTTTTTACATAGTATTTGTTAATTGCAGTTTAAAATGATAAAAATTAATGGTCTTTACAAAATTTATGAAAACGGAAGTATAGCGGTACGAAATGTATCGTTACAACTTCCGTCTTTTGGTTTTATAGCGATTGTCGGTACAAGTGGTTGCGGTAAGTCAACTTTGCTAAATTTGATTTCTCGCAATGATATTCCATCAAAAGGTGAGTTGCTATATAATGATATAGCATATAGAAATTATGACAAAAGCATTTTAATTAAAGACTTTACCTGCATATATCAAGATTTTAAGTTGATAGAAAATTTAACTGTTTATCAAAATATTAAAATAGGTCACGAACTATCTAATAAGGATATAGATAATGATTTTATCTTAAATGTGTCGGAAAAACTAGGTTTAACTGAATTGCTTGACCAAAAAGTTTTTGCTTTGTCTGGCGGACAGCAACAAAGGGTAGCTATCGCAAGGGCGTTAGTTAGAAATCCTAGAGTGATTTTTGCAGATGAACCAACTGGTAATTTAGATGCTTCAAATTCTGAAAATGTTTACAACATTTTAAAAGATATATCAAAAGATATCCTTGTTGTTATAGTATCTCACGATAAAGCAATATCAAAGTGGGCGGATAGAATAATTGAAATGGATAATGGCAAAGTTATAGGTGATTATTCTTGTGAGCAATTTGCAAAGATAGAGGCAGAAAAGTCTTTGCAAGAGGCGGAACTACCAAAAGCTGATATACTTAATACAGATATAGAATATAAACAAAAACCAGTCTCTAAGAAAGATGTTAAAAATAAAACATATAAGAATAAACAGACGAAAATCGGTACTAAAAGTAATTTTTCATACACCAAAGGTAGAAATTTAACACGTAAAAACCAAAGTTTGACAGCTAGGTCAACTATGGGGTTAATGTTTGCTTTTAATAATAATGGTCTAGGTAAAAAGATAACATTACTTATTTTATCCGCATTAATGATTATGTTGATATTTTGGACAACAGCTGTAATGTTTACATCACCAGACGTAACCTTTTGTAAATTTATTAAAGAAAATAAAATGCCATTTGTTGAAATGAATATTTATTCTCGTAGTTATACTATGAAAAATGAGGAATTTGATAAAATATTAGATTATATTCAAGCAGAAACAGGTCAATCTCCAACAGCTGTATCTGGTCAAAATTTACATTATGCAATATCAGATATAGTCCCTGTTCAAGGATACGACTTCAGTTTTTCGCTTGGTTTGTGGCAAAGTATATTTTTAGACAATCCAGAAGAAATGGGAATAAAAATGTTGATAGGCTCAGCACCTAAAGTAAATACCGAGGGGCAAGATGAAATTGCAATATCTAAAACTTATTATGATTATTTTATGAAAGTTGGCAAGTTTAAAAATATCAATGGTGAAGTTGTTGACTTTAGTAAAAGGGAGTTGATTGGAACTTATATTGAGGAATTCAAGTTTAAAATTACAGGTGTATTTGAAGACTACAACGACTTAGATATGGAAAATAATAATATGGAAGGGTTTGATTTGTACCATTATAATAGTATGGTATACAATATTATACGCCCTAAAGTAGCTTATGAGGAGGCGAAAAATTTAAATGCGAACTTTTTTATCAATTTAAATAACTTTGTGTATGACTATGGTATAAATAGTGGCTATTTTGTTTTTGGTAAAAATAATAGTCTAATGCAAAAATATTATTATAACACAGCGGAATTAAAAGAACCTCTTGCCGAAAATGAAATATATGTTACTGATAATTTTGCAAGTGATTTTTGGTGGGCAAGAAAAGAGGAGTTGAAAGTTGGTGATACTTTAACATTTGACCTAGTAAAAATCAATATGGATATGGGGTTTAGAAATATAGAGAAAGTCCTTAATTCTAACTTAACTTTTAAAGTAAAAGGGATAATAGATAGTATGGATGGTACTTATGAGATTATTATGAACGAAAATGTTTATGATAAATTAATGGTGTCATCTTACAATGGAAGTAAAGAATTTATTATTAATTCTAAATTTATAACACCTCGATTTATTAAAAAGTTTAGAAAATTTGTATATAACGAATTATCCCCAGAAATTAAGGAAATTGTTCAAAATGATTGGCAACACCAGCAGTTTAGTGTAGATTTTGCTTCACCAAAACTTGTAATAAATGACGAATACTATAACGATGTTTTGGATATTGCACGTTTTTATATAGGTTTGCCACTTTGTATATTGTCGACAATAGCATACACGATTATATTGTGCGTTTTAATGTCAGATTTGGTTAAGGAAAAAGGCAAAGACACTTTGATTTTGCGGTCACTAGGTGCAAAAAATACAGATATTTGGAAAATATTTGGTGCTGTTATGCTCGCAATGCTTTTATTCCAGTTTGTGATAGGTTGCTCTTTAGGTGGTGGTTTGGTTCACGGACTAAATCTATTTTGGATGTTAGCCGCTGATATGGAATTTTATACACCTACATTCTTTATAAGTCCAGCAAGTGTTTTTGTTATGTTGATTGCAATATTCGCAATTAGTGGCGGAGTGTTATTTTATAATATAAATAAATTGGACGGTAAAAACTTAAGGCAAGCATTCCAAAAACAGAAAAGGTAGCATAAGAAATTGAGGAAATTATGATAGAATTACAAGATGTAAGTAAAGTTTATGAAAATGGCACAAAGGCAGTAAGCGATATTAGCTTGCAACTTCCTAAGGTCGGAATGGTAGCAATCACTGGTAAAAGTGGCTGTGGCAAGTCAACTTTGCTTAACTTGCTATCTAATAATGACGAGATAACTAGTGGTATTCTTACTTATAATGATACAAGTTATAAGGATATTGATTCTAAAGATTTAATAAGAGATTTTGGTTACATTTATCAAGACTTTAAATTAATAGAAAATTTAACAGTGTATCAAAATATTATGATTGGTCACGAACTCTCTAGTGATGAAATTGACTATGACTTAATAATAAACACCGCTAAAGATTTGGGGATTTTTGATATGCTTGATGAAAAAGTTTACTCTTTATCGGGCGGACAAATGCAGAGGGTAGCAATTGCAAGAGCGATAGTAAGACAACCTAAAGTAATTTTTGCAGATGAACCTACTGGCAATTTGGATAGTGATAACTCAATAAATGTGTACAATATTTTACGTAAACTTGCTAATGAAATATTGGTTGTTGTAGTATCTCACGATATGGAAATCTCTACTTGGGCGGATAGAGTAATAACTTTGTCTGACGGGAAAGTTATTGAGGATAATCTTGGTAAGTCTATTAGTTTTGTTGAGATTGAAAAGAAAGAAAAAAGTGCTGAGGAAAAGGATATTGAAGAGATTTTGCAAATGCAAAATGCTATTAAAAATAAATATAAAAAAACAAGCGAATTTTTCTCATTTAAAAATATACCTAAAAGGGCTAGAAAACAAGTTGCTTTAGGTGGCAAATCGTCTTTGGGACTTAGTGTTGCTTTTTTAAATAAAGATATAGTAAAAAAAGTTTGCCTTACTATAGTAATGGTAATCCTAATTGCATTAATGACATTATCTTGTGCAATGACTTTTGCAAGGGTTGAAAAGACAATGGCAAACGCTATAAATGCAACAAGTGGCAAAAAAATCTTTGCAGTGAAACCAGTTATTGAAAAACAAAACTATACTTTATCTGCTGACGATATGAAAAAGTTTGATGAGCTATTAACTCAAAATGACTTGACTTATTACGAACTTGCAAAAGGTGAAGTTATTGCGGATAATTGGGGTAGCATATATCCAAGCAATGATAATGTAAAGCAAATGGCGTATTATGCAATGATGGATATCTCAAAAATGCAAAATGCTATTTTTACAGATAATCCAAAGGAATTGGGGATTAATATTCTACTAGGGCGAGAACCTCATAATGCAGACGAAATTGCGATATCAAAATCATTTTATGACTATATGATATACTATAAAAATTTTGCTATTGACATGGACAATTGCAATCACCAAATACAACTAACTGAAAGCAATTTATTGAACAATAGTCAATTCGTATCGATTTTCGGCGTAAAAATTTGCGGAGTGTTTGATGATAGGAATAGTATTGACCATAGTTTGAAGGAAAAAGATATTGACAAAATGACTGCTGAGGAATTGCAAAAATTACAACTGGTTTTAGACGAAGAATATAGTGCTAATCCACTTATCAATTTGGTTATAAAATGTAAAGACGCAAGGACTGAATGGGGATATTTTTCTGGTGTTAATTCGGATATGAAATTAACTTTGGAAAATTGTTTTGGTACTCAAAACAATGATTATTATTTTAACTTCGCACCAATAAATAGTGCGGTGTCAAGGTATTATAATTTAAGCAGTGAAATTATTAATACTACACTTGCGAAAAATGAGATAATTATTGATAGTTTAACTTTGAAAAAAATAAATACTTTTTTGAAAAAAGACAATTCTAGTGTTGATGCAATTAAAGAAGGTAGTACTTTGCCAATGTGTGTTGTTGGGATGTCAGCATTGACAGAGGAATCGTTAAAATACCCAGATAAATTTTACTTAACACAATACGTTACTATTGCAAAAGTTTTAGATAATATCGGAACAACAACAAATTCAATTTTTATGAATGAGGAAACATACAACACCTTTAATATAGTAAAAAAATATTCACAAGAAAGATTGGTATGTTCAGAGCATATTAGTGCAAGTAGCCTTTCAAATTTGAACAAAGATTTTAATAATTATGCTAACAGCTTGTTTGATACTAATTGCAATAATTATATTAATTACTCAATACAAAATTGTCCAATTAAAAAATCAAGCGAGTTCGGCTTTATAAGCGTTAGTCAACAATATTTGTGCATTCCACTAATGATATTATCAATTTTTATGTCTGTTGGCATTATAATTGTATTTTATTCCGATTTTGTAAAAACAAAAGCAAAAGATTTGTTAATATTAAAATCACTAGGTGCAAAAAAGAAAGACTTTTTAACTATTTATAGTATATTTTGTGTAGTGTTAGTAGCTATTCAAATGCTTTTCGGGTTGTTACTTGGTAGTTTATTAATATACCTAATTAATATATTTGCATCTAAAATAAGTGGTTATGCTAATATCTTTACAGTTTTTTACTTGGATTCTGTGTCTTGGGTATTTACAATATTTGCAGTCCTACTAATAAATGTTGTAAGTTTATTTATTAGCTTATCTGGTATATCTAATAAAAATCTACGCAAAGCATTCCAAAAACTAAAAAGATAGTAGGAGATTTTTAAAAGTAATAACCAAAATATCAAAATAATAATTTTAAAACTTAAGATTTACTTGTGCGATAATCATTTGCCGTCATTATATAATGCTCTTTAAATTTACAGCAAAAATAATCAACATTTTCAAAACCAGTTTCTAAAGTAATGCTAGTAATTGTTTTATCTGGTGATAAATGTAAATCCGTAGCACGAGCAAGTCGGTATTGTATTAAATAAGATATTGGGGTAAATGTTGATTCCTTTTTAAAAAACTTGCAAAGCACTATTTTTACTTATATAAACAGCGGAAGCAATATTGGATAGAGTGATATTTTTGTTGTAATTTGAATGAATAAATTGCATATTTAGCCTTATAATCAGCAATAGTGAGTTTCTCAATGAAAAAGGCAATGTAAACGAAATGCAGTTATTCGGACATTCGCAAATGGCTGTTACATTTTTGCACACTCAACTATACCAAGACAGAGTAGTGCAAGTAGCTAATCAATATCTTTATCTACCGCATAGTGGTTTTCGATGATAAAATGAAAGTGTTATTTCAATTAAAAGTGGCAAAAAGAGGAACTATTTTTGAACTTATTTCCCAAGATTACCCAAACGGAAACGGGAGTAGCAACGTAAAAAGTGCAAAATAAAAAAAAGAAACCGAATTTTCGGTTTCTTCTTCAGTATGTTCTTATTCCCCTATGGTGAACCATTGTATTTAAAATGGGAACACCTTTATTATCTGTGACAAGCTCATTTATTTTTTCCAAAGAAAGCCTTTCATTGTCAAGAATATTGTAAAGAATAATAATTTTGTCATCAAATAGATATATGGAATTAATAAATTTATTCACAATTTTTCTTTTGTAAGATATATCTTTATAATCACCATCTAAATATTGTGCCAAGGATGCTACAATATCTTGTTTAGTATGTGTAATTATTTTTGTTAATTTTAGTTTTTGTAATTCATTTTTTACATCGTCTTTTTCAAGCGATAGACTATTGGCTTTATCATTCATTCGTTTTTGTATTTCCTCATTAGGTGCATTGAAATACAAATTAAAACACTTATCTAAATCTTTTTCAATTTTACTTAATTTTTTTTCATATTCTTTGATTTGCATTGAGACACTATTACTATTCCAATGCTCAAGTAATTTAGTGGCTAATTGGTCGATTTTATCTGGCTGTAATATAAATTTTAAAGTTTGTTGTATAATGTAATTCTCTAAAAAGTCTTTTTGCTCATTGCTTTTTTTGCAAGTGTGATATTTGTAACGTGTAGAGCAAGCATAATAATTATAAGTTTTATGTGCTTTACCAGTTCCACTCACTCCAACCATTGGTTTTTGGCAATGCCCGCAAAAAATTTTGCCAGTAAGTAAATATTCAACTTTTGCTTTTTGTGTTGCTGGTGCGAGTTTATGTTCAGCTAACTTTTTTTGCACTTTATTAAATAGTTCTTGACTTATAATTTGTGGATAATAATTTTCATTTCTAATTTCGCCATTATCAAAAATGCCAGTATATTTTTTGTTTTTCAAAATGTTTTGAAAGCTATTGTAGGTTAGTGGTGTACCATTAATAGAGGTATAACCTTTTAGTATTAATTCATTCATTATTTGTTTCTTACTTTTTCCATCTGCATATTCTTCAAACAAATAACGTATTGCTGGAGCAGTATTTTCGTCAATAATGTATTTTTTATCAACAACTTTGTAACCATATGGTACTGGACCACCAATAGAATTACCTTTTAGTATGCTTTCACGAATGCCACGTTTAACTTTTTGGCTTAAATCTTTGGAATACATTTCAGCAAACATTTCAAGCAAGCCTTCCATCAAAGCTCCCTCTGGTGTATCGCTTATAGCTTCAGTGGCAGATAAAACTTTTACATTTAATTGTTTTAATTGGTGTTTGTATACAACACTATCATATTGGTTACGACTAAATCTATCCAGTTTATATACTAAAATATAATCAAAAGTCTTGCTTTTAGCATTTTCTATCATTCTTTTGAATTCTGGGCGGTTATCATTAGTACCAGTTGTGGCACGGTCAATATATTCATTAATAATATTTATATTATTTCGTTCTGCGTATTCCTTGCATACTCTAAGCTGTCCTTCGATACTTTGTTCAGTTTGAGCATATGAGGAAAAACGTGCGTAAATTACTGCATTTTTCATACTTTTTCCTTACAATCAATAATTTCATATGTTATTTTAAATTCGCTAAATTCACTAGTATTTGCTATTAAACGTTGTTCACCATTACGCAAATGATATTCTTGCACTGTATATTCTTTAACAAAATTATTTTCTGCATCATATATTAAAAATCTTATAGATATTACATTGTAATCATCATTTGAAATAACAATAACATCATGTGTTGCATTGTTTGTGTATATGGCTGGGAAAGATTTTCTTTGTAGTGTTTTTATGGTTTTATTTTTATTGTAGATAGAACAACACAAACAAAAAATAATAAATAAAAGTAAAATAGGCAAAGCAAATATAAGTATTTCCCCAAAAGATGTTGAGTTTTTTATATTTGTAGGCGGTGTAGGAGTTAATATCAATATTTTTAGTATGTTCATATTGTACCTCACTTAAATTTTATTTATAATCTTGTATGCTTGTTCGCACACTATCTGCGTTAAATTGGTCGCTTAATGATAGCTTGTATTCTGCTTGTCTAAGTTCACCTTTTTTCATATTATCTTCTCTTAATGTAAAAGTTCTTATTACATTGTAATTTTTATCATATATAGTAATACTAAGAATAACATAATCGTAATCATCATTACATTGAATGTTAAAGAGCAATTTGGTTAATGTTTGCTCCATAGTAACGCTAGGTCGTTCTTTTCGAATAGGTAATATACTTTCAATACCATCATCACCACTGCCAGAGTTGCTTGAATTTGGTTTATTATCAAGATATCCTATGAAAAAAAAGACTGCGATTGCAATTAAAGAAAATATTATAAACATAATAAATGTGGCAAGACATCCACTACTTTCTTTTTGTGGTGGAGTGTTTTGTGTTGCGTGATGATTTTCCATATGTTGCCTCACTTAAATTTTTCTTAAAACTAAAGATACAACTTTGCCAATTATTTGGCATTGTTCCAATTCTTCATTTTCAATGTGTTTTGTCATATATTCTGGGTTAGTAGGTACCAAATCAAGCCAATTTTCGCCTTGTTTGTATACAACTTTTTTTACAGTAGCTTCGTCACCATTGTAGAGTACAACTGCAATAGTTCCACTATCAACGTGGCTTTGTTTATGGACTAACACTAAATCACTATCAATAAAAAGTGGATACATACTATTGCCTTTAACTTTTAAAACAAAACATTCTTCTGGAGCATAACCACAAAGTGCTGTATCTAATACCTCAATTTGACCTAAATCTTCTTGAATAGCAACCCCATCATAACCAGCTGTAATAGTGCCGATTATTGGTAATTTTGCAATGTTATAATTTGTTATTGCATAAGGAAAATTATTAGATATTGAATCTATATGCCCAGCTGCAATCATTAAATCACGATATGTAACATTATTATAAGCGTTTTCTGCAAGTTTTTTTAAAATTATAGGTTTTGGTGTGTTTTGACCATTTAATATTCTTGTTAGCGTTGAAGAATCTATCCCACATTTTAATGCAAATGCGTTTTGAGTTCTGTTTCCTTGAGCTTTTTTTATTAATTCATATAGTTTTTGATTCATAAAATACCTTTATTTACTTTAATCAATAATATTTTATCAAATTTATTGAGTAAAATCAATAAAAAGTAAAAAAAAGTGTTGACAAAAATCAACATATGCGATATAATGTTGATATAAATCAATATATGGGTGTTTAAAAATGGGATTAAATTTTGACAATTTTAATAATTTATTCATTAGTAAAGGTAAAAGTAATTATAACTACTTTGCTAAAATTCTTAATATAAATGTAAGTCAATTATATAAGATTATAAATAAAAATCAAGAGCCTGGCATCAAATTTTATAATAAATTAGCAAATTATTGTAAGAATAATTGTTTAAATTTATTAGATTTTATTTTTTTTAAATAATTGTTGATAAAAATCAATGATAAACTTATGGAGCAAATATGAAAATTCAAATCGGTACTATTGCATATAGAAATAAAGAAACTAATCAATTTGAAAATGCAAAACCTTTATACATAAACACCAAAAGTAAAAAGTTGAAAAAAAGAAAAGAGCAGTTTAATGATGAAATATGCGAATTTTTTATTAATGAGTTGTTAAATAATTTTAGCTCAAATGACTAAATTTATTATTTTACTATGAGTTTGATGCAAAGTTCTCATTAAAAAACCTTGCTACCAAAGGGCAAAGGTTGTAGATTACGCCCATTTGTAATTTTTTTCTTTCTAATTTGCGTTTGCTGGAGTTAGCATTGAATAACTACAAAAGTGTGCAGCACAAATGAACGGTTGTTATTTTGAATGGTTATAAGTATTTAATGTGCTGCACACTTAGATTTTTTAAATAAATATAGAGGTAAAAAATGGATATTACAAGGCTTATAAGTGAATTTAAAAAAAAATTTAAACTTAATGATAAAGCAGTAGACTATTTAACAAGATTTTATGTTTTTCTTAATGAATGTTATGAGAAAGAGTTGTTTAATTATTCTATTGAAAAATGCATGGATGATTGTCGCCGTGATAGACTTTTTACTGAAATGTCGTATTTAG
>CAJTNA010000009.1 GCA_910577845.1 uncultured Christensenella sp.
TGCAATACAAAATTTTAAGCGGGCTTAAAATTTACTTCCTATAGTTTATATTATCGGAATTTGTCCATATCCCCCACAAATCGTTATTTAGTGATGCCCCCGATAAGCGGAGCATATCCATATTTACAGCAATTTTTGTAAATTCAAATTGCGTAGGGATTGATTTATCTCATAAAAGCGTTAGCTTTTTTATTTAAGTTTTTTCAAATTTAACGCATATAATTTTTATATTTTAAATATAGCTTTTCAACCAAAGCTTTTGATTGACATTTTAGCTTTTAAGCTATAATTGTTGATTTATTACAATAATAAAGCTATATCTAACAACTCTTATAATTTTTATTTTATAAAAATAAATACTAGTTTGTCAAAAGCAATAATTTATTAACTACACTAAATAAAAAATTTTGTATAATTATAAACTTTTACTATATTTACTTTTAAAAGAACTTCACTATAAAAAATTGCAACAAAGGTCAATACTTTAAATTAACATAAATTGATTTTTTTAAAGTAATATTTAATAAAAAAGTTAATTACAACACAATGTTCAATAAGATATTGACATTTGTCTTTTTAACTTTCCTACTTTAAATATTAATTTTTTTATTTTTACTTTTTTCCGGTTTATAACACTAATTGCTTTTATGATAACAAGCAAATATGCCCTTTAAAAATTTTTACAAAAAACTATTGCCTAATGCTTAATAAACACCACGAATTTTAACTTTTAAACATTTAGTAGCGATTTTTGTAAGCATTTCGTTAATTTTTTTATCCTTAATACTACCTTCAAAGTCAATATAAAATCTTATTTTAAAGCAAGTATTAGGGATATTCCTTGATTGTATTCTAGTAAGGTTAATGTTGTATTCTGTAAAGATATTTAGCAATTCTCCAAGCACATTTGGTTTATCTTTAAGCTCTAAAGCTATGCTAATAATTTTATTCTTGTCTACATTTTCCAAACTATTTGAAAGCAATACAAATTTTGTAAAGTTGTTATCAACATTTTGTATGTTTTCACAAAGCATATTTAAGCCATAAATTTCCCCTGCTAAATGAGATGCTATAACAGCGTGTGTTTTATCCCCTTCCTCTGCTAACTTTTTACTTGCAATTGCGGTATTAAATTCATTATAAATGGAATATCCTTGCTTTTTTAAAAACTTATCACATTGCATTAATGCTTGTGGGTGTGAGGATACCTTTGTAATGTCACTAAGTTTGCTATTTTTTGCACCTAAAAGACAATGGCTAATCTTGATATCACCCATTGCCACGTGATAAACATTATGGCTATCCAATAAATCGTAAGTTTCTCTTACCTCGCCTGCTGTTGTGTTTTCAATTGGTAAAATGCCATACTCATATTCGCCTTTTTCTATTCTTTCAACAACCTCGTCAAAAGTAGGTACAAAATCTATTTTGCTATAACCTAAACTTTTTGCAAATATATGTGAATATGAACCCTCCACACCTTGTATTAAAATTCTTTCATTTTTCATAACTCACCACTCAATTTTATCTTAAATTACAAAAAAACTTATTTTATGACATTAAAATTCCCTTTTATAAAGCTTTGTTTAGCAAATACTAACTATTATAGTAACATTTGTACTTTACAATGTGACTACGCTTTACTATTAATACACACTTACTACTAAATTAACTTAGCTCACTTAAAAATGACTACCTTTCTGATATAAAATCACCATCATTATGGTATTTAGAGTAAATAAGTTTTTACCATTATTTATATATTAGATTGCCAATACATTAAACAACTTTTATGATTACTAATTTTCGTTTATTTAATGCTCAATTAGTTTTTTTAATAAATATCATTTTTGCAATATAAATTATCTTGTTTTTTCTATTATATACCTAAATTATATTTATTTCAATAAATATTCGCAAAAAATTTACTTTTACTTAAATATTTTATGGAATTATTCAGTGTTATTTTAAATATTGCGTTGCTTGCAAAGCAAGCGTGTATTACTACATTAAATTTTTAAATGCTTTAGAGCTAAATAAAAACAAAATGTTCTAGTAAACTTATAATTAGCATTTTAGAATATACTAGAATTAAATTTAATCTTTAAAATGTTTTCAATTTATACTCTAAATATTTTACCTTATCTTTATTATCGCTTTATATTTCAACAAAAAATGAGCTTTTTTACAAGCTCATTTTTTTGTTTAATTATATTTTTATCATTTAATATTATATTATAACTATTAGCCTTATATATTTTTTGTAATTTTGCTTAAATGTCTATTCCTCTATTGTAGTGCTTGTGGTATTTTCTGCCATTTCAGCATTATTTTTAACTTTTTCAATTACCTCTTCCGCACTCTCTAAAGGTTGGTCAGCTGGTTCGTCCTCACTACGTGGCACTATAGTGAATGATACAACTTTGCTTTCCTCGTCTTTTAATCTCATTAAGCGTACACCTTGAGTATTTCTACCAATTTTGCTGATTGAATCTGCATTAAGTCTAATTACAACGCCATTATCCGCCAAAATCATAACGTCCTCATCACTTGATACAAGTTTTAAGTTTACAACGTTACCAGTCTTTTCGTTCAATACGCCAACTTTAATACCTTTACCAGCACGACCTTGGAATCTGTACTCGTCAATGTCTGTTCTCTTACCATAGCCGTTCTCTGTAATCGTTAAAACATCGGTATTTTCACGCACGATTGTCGCATCAACTACATATTCGCCCTCATCCAAACTAATTGATTTTACGCCCATTGATGACCTTCCAGTGTCACGTATATCTTGCTCGTGGAACCTTATACATTTTCCGCCAGTTGATGCAATGATAATTTCATTATCGCCGTTTGTGTGCATTGCTCCAATAAGTTCGTCACCCTCTTGCAATTTGATAGCAATTTTACCATTGCTTTGAATACGTTCAAACTCAGACAAGTCAGTCTTTTTAATCAAGCCCTTTTTAGTCGCCAAAGCTAAATATCCCGCCTCACCAGTTGCAAGTGGCAATATTGCATTGATACGTTCACCATCTTGTAGATTCAACAAGTTTACCATTGCTCTGCCTTTTGCCGTCTTAGAACCCTCTGGTATCATATAAGCTTTTAATCTGTACACCTTACCAAAGTTAGAGAAGAATAGTATTGGCTCGTGAGTATTTGAATTAAATACATTTTCTACAAAGTCCTCGTCCTTAGCCTTATGTGCAGTAACACCTACACCGCCACGGCGTTGAGCCTTATACTCGTCTGTAGCCATACGTTTGATATAGCCTTGATGTGTAAGGCTGATTACTATATCCTCTTTCTCAATTAAATCCTCAATATCAATGTCATTATAATCATAACTTAACTCACTGCGTCTTGGAGTATTGTATTTTTCTTTAATCTCAAGCATTTCTGTCTTGATAATCTCTTGAACTCTTTCTGGTTTTGCCAAAATATCTTGATATTCTGCGATGTCTTTTTCAAGCTGTTCCAAGTTTTGTTCCAACTTATCAATTTCCAAATGAGTAAGTCTTTGCAATCTCATCTCTAGAATAGCATTTGCTTGCTTGTCAGATAACGCAAATGTTTCCATAAGTTTGTTGGTAGCGTCCATTTTGTCATCGGAGCGTTTGATTATAGCAACAACCTCATCAATATTATGTAAAGCAATTACCAAACCTTTTAAGATATGCTCTCTTTCCAAAGCCTTTTCCAAATCGTATTGAGTTCGTCTTACAATAACTTGTTTTTGATGTTCAATATATGCAGTAAGAATTTCTTTCAAATTCATTACCTTTGGAGTGCCATCAATAAGTGCAAGCAAAATAATGCTGTTGCTAATTTGCAAGCTTGTATGTTTGTACAACATATTAAGCACTACTTGAGCCTGAGCGTCCTTTTTGACATCTATAACAATTCTCATTCCGTCACGGTCAGATTGCTCTTGAATATCGCTAATGCCCTCAATTCTCTTTTGTTTAACGTATTCTGCAATAGTTTCAATAAGTTTAGCCTTATTTACTTGATATGGCAATTCAGTTATAACAATTCTTTGCCTTGTGCCATTGTTAAAGTCCTCAATTTCCGCCCTTGCACGTAAAATAGCACTGCCTTTACCCGTTCTATATGCTTTTTTGATACCACTTCTACCCATTATCAACGCACCTGTTGGATAATCTGGTGCTGGAATCAAGTCAATTAGTTCCTCAATATCCATATCTGGGTTTTCCATTAATGCGATAGTTCCGTCAATTACCTCGCCCAAGTTATGTGGTGGAATAGATGTTGCCATACCAACTGCAATACCATCACTACCATTTACCAATAAGTTAGGATATCTTGCTGGCAAAACAGATGGTTGCATTAATGTATCGTCAAAGTTAGGATAATAATCAACAGTCTTTTTATCAATATCCCTAATCATTTCCGCTGCGATTTTACTCATTCTTGCCTCAGTGTAACGTTGTGCAGCTGGAGGGTCACCGTCCACACTACCAAAGTTTCCGTGTCCGTCAACAAGTGGGCAACGAATAGAAAAATCTTGTGCAAGTCTTACCAAAGCTTCATATACAGCTGTATCGCCGTGAGGGTGATATTTACCCAATACGTCACCTACGATACGGGCACATTTACGATATGGCTTATCTGATGTAAGTCCCAACTCACTCATTGCGTACAAAATACGTCTATGAACGGGTTTCAAGCCGTCACGTACGTCTGGAATAGCACGTGATACATTAACCGCCATTGCGTACGCAATAAATGACTTTTTCATTTCGTGTTCAATATTAATATTCTTTATATTTGTTTTATCAAGCACTTGCTCTAAGTCTTGTGCTTGTTTCTCTTTTTCTTTATCTGACATAACCCCTCCTTAAATATCCAAGTCCTCAACCATAGTAGCATTTTGCTCTATAAACTGACGTCTTAGCTCTGGCTCATCACCCATTAGCATTGTGAATACCTCGTCAGCACTCTTAGCATCTTCCATACTTACTCGCAACAATGTTCTTGTTTCTGGATTCATTGTAGTGTCCCAAAGCTGTTCGGCATTCATTTCGCCCAAACCTTTATATCTTTGCAATTCGCCTTTACGGTCAATGCTTTGCATATATTCCTCAAGTGAGACATCGTCATAAAAATATTTTTCGTTTTTTCCGCCTCTTGACACCTTGTATAGAGGTGGTTGTGCAGCGTATACGTGACCTTGCTCAATAACTGGACGCATATATCTATAAAAGAAAGTAAGCAATAATATTCTGATATGGCTACCATCAACATCGGCATCGGTCATACATATAATTCTGTCATATCTAAGCTTGTTTACGTCACAATCCTCAAGTATTCCGCAACCAAAAGCGGTAATCATATTTTTGATTTCCTCATTCTCAAGTACCTTATTAAGTCTTACTTTTTCAACATTAAGAATTTTACCTCTAAGTGGCATAATAGCTTGGAATCTTCTATCTCTGCCTTGTTTTGCAGTACCGCCCGCTGAGTCTCCCTCAACTAAGTATACCTCGCAAAGTTTGCTGTTTTTTTCTGTACAATCAGCAAGCTTACCTGGCAGAGTTGTAGACTCTAGGAAAGATTTTCTCTTTGTCAAATCTCTAGCATTTCTTGCAGCCTCTCTTGCTTTTTTAGCAGTTATGGAACGCAATACCAAGTCCTTAGTAATCTTTGGATTTTCCTCCAAGAATGAGCCAAAAGACTCATTTACGCTATCCGCAACCACTTTACGCATAAAGCTATTACCTAATTTTGTTTTTGTTTGTCCCTCAAATTGTGGGTCAACCAATTTAACGCTTACAACTGCAACTAACCCCTCTCTACAATCGTCACCGCTCAATTTTTCATCATTTTTCAAAATGTTTAAAGTCTTACCATAATCATTAAATAGTTTAGTTATTGTGTTTTTAAAGCCGTCAACGTGAGTACCACCCTCTTCTGTATGAATATTGTTTGCATAAGAATAAATGTTTTCGCTATATGAATCATTATATTGCAAAGCAATTTCCACTTGATAATCATCTGCCATAACACTCATATAATAAGGCTCTGCAAGCAATGCATCTTTTTTATTTAGCTCGTTTACATATTCCTTAATACCACCTTCGTAGTGGATAAAGTCCTCTTGCTCTTTGCCCTCACGGCTATCCTTAAAGTTGATTTTTAAGCCTTTATTCAAAAAAGCAAGCTCTTTAAGTCTATGTAACAATCGTGGGTATTGGAACTCAACAGTTTCAAAAATAGTATCATCTGGTAAAAATACAATCTTTGTACCAGTTTTGTCAGTGTCACCAACCACTTTTAGAGCAGTTTGTGCCACACCTCTATTATAAGTTTGGGCATATATCTTACCATTTTGACAAACTTCAACCTCAAGCCATTCAGAAAGTGCGTTAACAGCCGAAATACCTACGCCGTGTAAACCGCCCGAAAATTTGTATCCGCCACCACCGAACTTACCTCCAGCGTGCAATTTAGTAAGTACAACCTCAACAGCTGATTTACCTTCCTTTTCAATAATGCCTGTAGGAATACCTCTACCATTATCCTCAACGCAAATAGCACCATCTTTTGTAATCTCAACTTTGATTAAATCGCAGTAGCCCGCCATTGCCTCGTCAATACTATTATCAACTACCTCAATTACCAAATGGTGCAAACCACGCTCATCTGTCGAACCGATGTACATACCAGGTCTTTTACGAACTGGTTCTAACCCCTCTAACACTTGTATGGCGTTTTGGTCATATTTTTTTTGTTCACCCATAATATCTCCTCGCTAATATTTATTTAATGATGTAGCTTATTTAATGTAAAAATTGTTTAAAGCATCTATTTTGTAAGCTTTAAATTACTTCTCAATAACTTTAAAATGCTACAACATTTTGTGATTAAGTTACTACTTTGTTGCAGTGGCAATTTTTTGAAAAATAAGCCACTCTCACACGCACGTGCGTGCGTATTATTTTTATTATAATATTATTATAACATTTTATCAAAAAAATTACAATAGTAATAAAACAAATTTTATAAAAAATTTGTTTATTTTTTTGCACAATCAAGCTATTATTTTGTATGAAAATTGAATTTATGACATAATGCCTCAATTTATAAACATTTTGAATTAACAATAAATGCTTTTTAACAATTATATACCAACCTTTCCTAATACCAATTTTGTTCTGTTATCTACAATTGCTATTTAGAATGTTTTTGCCTTTACCCAGTATTATCTCCTCAATAATATTTATTTAGTAGCAACTTAGACTTTTATGCAAGAATTTTTTTACCCGCCTATTTTGTTAAAAAATATACATTCAAATTATACTTATATTATGCAAATTACTTTTTTGCAATAGTTTTTTTCTTTTACTATTAGGGAGGTAAAACTCCGCAAATTTAAATACATATTGACTTTTATTTTTTGATATGATATAATAAACTTGTTTTGATTTTATGGAGGAATTTTGAGAAATTTAACCTATAGAATGATTTACAAAGCTGGTGGTGCTAAGCACTTTTGTAATAGTGAAAGTTGCGAACATTTTAGTTTGAATGTTGAGGAAAAAGATAATGTACTTAGCATTGCAATCAATCCAAAATGTCCTATTAGTTTTGAAAAATTTGACATTATTATGCCCTATATATATGGCAATAATGACAAGATTTTTGTTAACGGATATCAAAGTTGGACAGATAGTATGGAATATGAGCCTAACTGGCAAATGAAAGAACTTTCTCGCTCAACTGAGTTTTATATTATGCATTCTTTTGGCAAAAGTATGGGACTTTCAAAATCTGGAGATGGTAATTTTTGGAAATTCCCTAAAAAAGGCTTTTTCTATGGCTGGTCTTACGGTTATGTTCGCAATGGCAATAATGTAAACATTTTTGGTACTTTGACAGAAAAATATGGCTATACTGTTGTATCTTTTGATTGCAACAATAATCAAGTTATTATATCTAAAGAATTAGAGGGAGTTACATATACAGAGGGAAGTAAACTTTTAGAGCTTGCGTTTGTCAGTGGAGAATATGACAATGCTTTTGATGAGTACTTTAAGTTAATTGGCACTACTTGCCGTGAAACTAAAAAACGTAAAGGTTATACTACTTGGTACAATTATTATAACAATATAAATGAGAGTATTGTAAATAGAGATTTAACAAGCATAGTTAATCAAGATGTAAAGTTTGATTGTTTTCAAATTGATGACGGCTGCCAACAAGCAATTGGTGACTGGTTGATTACTGACAAAAATAAATTTCCTAATGGAATGAAAGCAATTGCGGATAATATACATCAAAGCGGTATGCTTGCTGGCTTATGGCTTGCACCGCTTGCTGGTGTGCCTAGTTCTGAAATATTCAAAAATCACCCAGACTGGTTTATTAAAGATAAAAAAGGTAACCTATATAAAACTGGTCACAACTGGGGCAGTTTTTACTCAATAGATATTTACAATAAAGAAGCAAGAGAATATATACGCCACTGCTTTGATGTTGTACTTAATGATTGGGGTTATGACTTTGTTAAGCTTGACTTTTTATATGGTGCTTGTGTTCTTCCTATGCACAATAAAAGCCGTGGTGAGATAATGACAGATGCTATGGACTTTATACGTGAATGTGTAGGCAACAAAATGATATTAGGTTGTGGTGTTCCTATGTTCCCAGCGTTTGGTAAAGTAGACTATTGCAGAATAGGGGCAGATATTACAGAAAACTGGGTAAACAAAAACACAATAAGAGAATACTGCTCTAACCCACACGCTACAAGTAATGCTATCTTTAGACGTCATTTAGACGGCAGAGCTTGGATGAATGACCCAGATGTATTTTTCTTGCGTGAGGAAAATATGAAAATGACATTTGAGCAAAGAAAGTTAATTGCAGAAATAAACTCAACTTTTGGCAGTTTGCTATTTATATCTGACGATATTTAAAATTACAATGACAAACAAAAAGCTGTATTGAAAGATACTTTTGCAGAAAAGGAAATCAAAATCAAAAGGGCAGAGTTTGAAGTTCAAGACATTATTGCAGTAGAATATACTGAAAACGGCGTTGATAAACAATTTAAATTTAACATTCGTAACGGAAAAACTTATTAAAAACACGTTGAAAATCGTGGGTAAATAAAAATTTTCAATTACATTTAGGGGTAAATTATGAAAGAAAAAATTCAAAAAGGGTTTCTTACTCTACGAAAATACTGGTCAAGACCTCAAAAGGGACAATTTGTCGCTTATAAAGAAATTGCTGGTTTTAGTATTGGTGGTATGGGCGTAAAATCTTTTGCTTCTTTGCTATCATTTATGAACTTGGCTGCAACTTGTATGTTTACAGCTATTGTTTATGGATTATCACCTAACGAGATAATGATACTTTTCCTTATCACTAACGTTGGTGTTGGTATTCTAAAAACTCCAATAATCAGTTGGCTACAAGACAAAACCAATACACCAATCGGCAAATTTAGACCTTACTTGATTTGGGCAGGTATACCTTGCGTTCTTGCCGTTATTGGACTTACCTGGCTTGTTCCTATTCCAGGCTGGATATTACCTGCTGACCAACCTAACAAAGCTTTAACAATGACTATGCTTTGTATATTTATAAATATATTTATCATTGCTCAACAATTAATAAATAATGCTTATATGGGTATTTCTCAAACAATAAGTCCTTTATCATCAGAGCGTACAAAAATAATGGGCTTTTCTGAATTTCTTGGCAATCTTGGACCAAGTATAATTCAAGCTGCATTGCCAATTTGTGGTTTGTGCTTTGCCACTAAAGAAAATGCAATGACTAATGTATGGACTTATCGTGTGTTTATGCCTATCTTTGCAATAATCGGTTTTGGGTTAGGTTTGTTAGTTTTATATACCTCAAAAGAGCGTACTACTAACACTGACTCTATGGAAAATATTAAGACTAAAAAAACTAAAGAAAACAAGCTTAGTTTCTTTACTAGTTTAAAACTTCTTAGCAAAAATAAAGAGTTTTGGCTTGTTACAATAAGCAAATTTTTTGATGGATTTAAAGGTTGGTTGACATTGCTATTACCTTGGATTTGTGCCTTTCAATTGAGAGATACTGCTATTCAAGGTGTTGTTCAAACCATTGTAAGTTTTGGTTTTACTCCAGGAATTATTCTTGCTCCACTTTTAATAAAATGGTTAGGCAGTCGTGGTTCGGGTGTAATATTCCACGCACTAAATGCTGTCGCTGCTCTATTAATGCTATTTACATATAAAAGCGGTGTTGTTGTAATGTTAATATGTTTGTTCCTATACAATTTTGCATTAGGTCCACAATACATTATCCAAAATACTATAATGTCTGACGGATTTGATTTCCAACAAGATAGAGATAATGTCCGTCTTGAAGGATTTGCTCAAAACTTCCAATTAATGATTTCTACTTTAGGTACTGTTGCATCTACTCTAGCATTTACTATAATATGCAATAAATATAATGTAGGTACAGTCACTAATGCTCAAGCAGATTATAGTATGCTTATTGACCCAGCAATCAGAAATCCTTTTTATGGTGAACTTATTTTACTTGTCGTGATTACAAGCTTCCTTTCTGCAATTCCTTTTATATTTACGACGTTAAACAGAAATAAAATGACCATTATAAGGGAAAACTTAGACAGAAAAAAAGTTATTGCAGACAATCATTTGGAAAATGCTACTCTTGAAGAGATTGAAGAGGCATACAACAATTACCTTGCAGAAAAAGAGGCTGAAAGACAAGCAGAAATTGCTTTGGCTGAAAAAGAAAAAGCAAGAATTGAAGAAAAACAAAAAGAAGAAAATCTTGCAAAAGAAGCATATCTTGCCGAACTAGAAACGATAAGAGCTAAGATTATTGCAAATGGTGGAAGCCCAAAAGAGGCTGAAAAAGCAATTAAAGAAAAAGAATCGGCAAGAAAACTTGAGTTAAAGACAAAACGTAAAGAGTCGCTTGCAAAAATTGTTGCAGAGCAAAAGTCTTTAAGTGTAAGAAAAAAAGTTTTTGTTGCAGAATGGAAAGTAAAAGCCATTGCAGAACATAAAGAACTTGTGGCTATAGCGAAAAAAGATATTGAAAATGCAAAATCTGATTTTGCTCAAAATTTAAGTGATTATAAAAAATTATTATCTGATAAAGAACTTGTTGCCAAATACAAAACTGATGCTATTCAACTAAAATTTGACTGTAACGCAAAAATTAAAAATTACAAGTCTGAAAAAGCGAATAAACTTGTTGCAGAAACTGCTCGTTTTGCAACCGATAAAGCTAAAATTGCTAAATTAAAAGACGAACTTGTTACTATTAAGGTTGAACATAAAGTTAAACTTGACGAATATAAAAATAATTATAACAACACAATTAAACCAGAACTAGATAGTTTAAATAGCAAACTTAAAGACACAACAGATATAACTGCAAAAGAAGTCCTAATTAAACAAATTAAAGATACTAAAAAAGCAACAAAAGTTACAAAACGAGATATTAATAAGGAATATAGCACTAAAAAATCTGAACTTATAAAAAACATTGACCGTTTGTCTTTTGCACATTCCTCTGCAATTAGCCAAATTTCAGTTGACTATAATAAACAAATGGATATTATCAAAAAAGAAAAACGCAATGCTAATAAACTAAAAGCTATGAAAAAAGAGATAGTTCAAAACAAAAAAACAGCTATTGCTGAAGCAAAACATAAATCTCAAAGCATTAAACTTTGGTTGAATGTTTTGGCTAGTGAGGCTTTTGCAAAACTTATTGCTGAAGAAGCTTTAAATTCTGTTGCTACTGAATAATTATTAATTAGAGTTGCATAGTGTGAAATATATAATTTTTATAACTTCACTACTGCAACTCTTTTAATTTAGGAGCAAATTATGAAAAAAGTAATTGTAGTTTCAAAAACTCACCTAGACTTAGGCTTTACTGATTATGCCGAAAAAGTTAGAGAAAAATATCTAACAAGTTTTATTCCGTCTGCTATTGAACTTGCTGAAAGCTTAAACAAAAACGGCAAAAAGAATTTTGTTTGGACAACTGGTTCGTGGTTAATAAAGGAAGCCTTGGAAAGCGGTGACGAAAATTTAAGGCTTAAAATAGAAAAAGCTTTGCGAGAAGGCAATATTGCCCCTCACGCAATGGCATTTACAACTCATAGCGAACTAATGGATAAAGATTTAGTTGAATATAATTTATCTATTGTAAAAAAGATTGACCAAATTAGCGGAGTTAAGACTATTGCTGGTAAAATGACAGACGTTCCTGGGCATACAAAGGCTTTGGTGCCTATACTTGCAGACCACGGCATAAAACTTTTACATATTGGTATTAACTCAGCAACCACTTATCCAAAAGTACCCGAATGTTTTGTATGGAAATGTGATGGCAAAGAACTCGTTGTAATTTACGCTGACGGCTATGGTGGTGACTTTAAATGTCCTTTTATTGATGAAATATTGTATTTTGACAATACAACGGATAATCACGGCACACGTAGTAGCAAGGCTATACTTAAAACAATAGCTAGATTAAAAAAGAAATATCCCGATTATGAAGTTACTGCTGGCAGACTAGACGATATTGCTGAAAGTCTTTGGGCAGTTCGTAACAAGTTACCCGCTATTGAGGATGAAATTGGCGACACTTGGATACACGGAGTTGCTACTGCACCTTTCAAAGTGGGTGCTCTACGCAGACTTTGCAATTTAAAAACTAAATGGCTGGAAGAGGGTAAATTATCTAAAGATAGCGTGGAATATCAAAAGTTTGCGGACAATCTTATTTGCGTTTGTGAGCATACTTGGGGTATGGATAGCAAAATGAATTTTTGCGATACTGAAAACTATGAAAAAGATAAATTTAAAAAAGCTAACATCAAAAATATTGTTAAACCTAAAAGAATTTTTGGAGACTTCCCTTACAGATTTTTAGCCTTTATCTCATACAAGTTTGGTGACGCTAAATACTCTTATGGACGTATTGAAAAGAGCTGGCTTGAACAATCTTTATACATTGATAAAGCTATATCCGCATTGCCAGAGGAATTGAAAAAAGAGGGTATGACTGCTGTTGACGAGTTAGTAACAACAAATATCCCAAAAATAGACGAGTCTTTGCCATATGATTTTGGTAAAACAATTTCTCTTGGAGTATGGACTTTGACAATTGGTAAATTTGGTGGTGTAAATTTATACTATGGTGATACACTTATCCTTAATGGTATTGACAAACCTTTAATTAACTACCGCTCTTATGGTGCAAAAGACTTTGATTTATTTGGCAAGCAATATTTAAGACACCACAAACACTGGGCAGTATCTGACTACTTAAACCCTGGCTTGAAAGGTCACGATAAATACCCTCAAGGAGTATTTGATTATCAAATTAATGCTTGCTCCTCTTTAATAAATGAGGATATAATAAAAATTTGTGCAAATTTTGTATGTGACCCAAACGCTTGCGATAAAGTTGGTGCTCCGCACAAGCTTGCAGTAGAATACACACTCTCAACAAGTGGTTTAAATGTAAAGGTAATTTGGAAAGATAAAGATGCTGTTCGCTCAACAGAAAGTACTGCTATTCATTTTTATCCGATGTTCGATAGTATGAATTTTGTAAAAATCTCTTCGAAAATCGACCCTAAAAACGTTATATCAGGTGGCGGACGCAAATTATCAGTTATCCAAAAGGCAGAGTTTGAAAAGCAAAATATCTCTTATGAGCTTTCCTCTGTAGAATGTCCTCTTGTTGCAACAGAGGGCGGAAATCTTTTAAATTTTGATAATTGCGTTGCAGATATTGAAAATTGCGGTTTAACATTTATATTACATAACAATATGTGGGCAACCAACTTCCCTCTTTGGTATGATAGTGATGCAATGTTTACATTTGATATAAAAATATCAAAAACAAAATCTTTAAAATAGGCTTTTAAATAAATGACTTTTTCTTTTTAAAAAATATTTATTATATTATTTTTCATATTAAAATAAAAATATCTAACTTACGTGTTAGATATTTTTTATCACTTAATTTGTTCCAAAAATTCTATCCCCTGCATCTCCAAGCCCTGGTAATATATAACCATTTTCATTTAAACACCTATCAACTTTAGCAATATATATATCCACATCAGAATGTTGCTCAGTTACTTTTTTAATTCCTTCAGGCACAGCCAAAATATTAAGCATTTTTATGTTTTTTGCTCCTCTGTTTTTTAATGCTTGAATGGCAACACACGCCGAACCTCCTGTTGCAAGCATTGGGTCAAGCAAAATAACTATTTTATCCTCAATATTTTCTGGCAACTTGCACATATATTCCACTGGTTCCAAGGTTTGCTCATTCCTCGCAATTCCTATATGTCCAACTTTCACCGCAGGCAAAAGTGCTGTCACGCCATTTACCATACCTAGTCCAGCCCGTAATATCGGTACAATTACAATACTATTCTCCTTAATAACTGTTTGCTCAACTAGTTCAAGTGGCGTTTTTACCATTATTTTTTTTGTTGGGGCATCTTTTAAAACTTCCAAAGTTTCCAACATAGCTATTTCTTCAATTACTTCCCTAAATTGTTTGCTTTTTGTGGTCACATCTCTCAAAATTGCAATTTTGTGGTCAATCAAAATGTGATTTATCAAATGTACTTTATCCATAAAATTTACCACTACCTTATTTTTTTACCACATTTATATTAATTGTTGCAGTTACATTTGCATAAACTTTAACCTCTATTGTAAATGTTCCAAATGCTTTAATTGGTTCCTTAAGGTTGACTTTCTTTTTATCAATATCATAACCGCTTTTTAACAATGCATCGCTTATTTCCTTTGCAGTTACAGAACCGAACATTTTGCCATTTTCCCCACACGCAATTGGGCAAATAATTGTATTACCATTTAATCTTTCCGCAAGCTTGATAGCCTCTTGCCTTTCAATTTCAAGTTTCCTTTGTTCACTTGCCTTTTTTTGATTTGTTTCATTTATTACTTGATTTGTTGCTTGAATTGCCATTTTCTTTTTAATCAAAAAGTTTTTAGCATAGCCATCATTTACCTCTATTATATCTCCTTTTTTGCCGTGTGACTTTACATCTTGCAATAATAAAATTTTCATATATTTCTCCTTATTTTAGAATATTTTTATAAGCTTAAAATTTTATTCTAAACCTTATTATACTTTTTAAAAGTGTTATTTATAATTTTTTAGTAAAATTTATTTTTAAAAATTACTTATCCTTCTTTTTTATAAAGTTGAGTAAACTTTATTTACCATATTTGTAGTTTTCTTTAAAATTTCAATAATAAATGTTTTATTAATTTTTACCATTAAAGCATTAGAATAAGCCTTAATTAAGTTTTTTATTTAAAACCACCACTCACCTCTATAACTTGTCCAGTTATAAAGTTTGCTTTACTTGATGATAAATATACTGCAGTTTGTGCAATATCTTCCGCCTCACCTATCCTTGCAAGTGGTGTTCTATCTGTTAGGTCGTTAATAGTTTCCTTACTATGCATTTTGTTCATATCTGTATTTATAACGCCAGCAGCAATGCAATTTACTCTAATATTACTACTGCCTACCTCTTGTGCCAAAGCTTTTGTTAATCCTATTAAGCCCGCTTTAGATGCTGAATAAGCAACCTCCATACTTGCACCATATATCCCCCAAACGCTAGATATATTAATTATGCTACCTCCTTTTTCCAACATATGAGGTATACATTGATTACACATATAAAAAGCACTATCCAAATTTGTGGACATAATATTACGCCATTCACTTTGGCTTAAGTCCATAAGCAAATTATAATTAGCAATGCCTGCATTGTTTACTACAATATCTATACTGCCAAAAACATCCAAGGTCATTTGTACAAAATTTTTAACGCTATCGTAGTTTCTTACATCGCATTGAATTGCTATACAATTAAGGTTTCCGTTGCCATTTAATTGATTGCTCAATTCCATAGCTTCTTGTTGGCTTTTGTTGTAACAAAAAGCTACTTTGTAGCCTACTGCTACAAAAGCTTTTACTATTTCCTTACCGATACCTCTGCTACCGCCAGTTACAATTGCTACCATATTCACCTTTTGTTTTTTTAACATTATAGCATAAATTGCTAAAATCGTCAATATCAAAAATACAAGTAAAACGTGATTTTATTCTTTTCTAAGATTAAAATTATTTTTTTAAATTTTTATTCTATTATTAATTTGCAGTATTAATTAAATAATTTTATTTTTTAAGTAAGTTTCTTTACCAAACGAAGTAAACAATATGTAATTGTTTGTGGCAAACTCAATAAAAAACATAATTTTTAGGCGTAAGCTTACCCTATAAAATTTGGAATAGCTAAAAATAATTTTAATTACTTACAATATTGACATCATTATTGACCTCAATTTTTAAATAATTTTTTTTGTAAATTATATATGAGGTTATTTTGTAGATATTTTTTAAAACAATATCCCTTTCAGCAATGAAAGGGATATTTTAGTTTTTAAAGTAAAACTTTTAACTAATAAATTTGTGAAATAATTATTTAACAATCAAATTTACTAATAAGTTAATAGGGTTATATTCACCTACTAAGAACTTAGTTACTGAGCTATTATTTATAATGTTTACTATCTCAGTAATCTCAAATTGTACTGCAATTGGATATAGAATTGCAAGAATGATATATATCCACAAAGCACCTTTGATAATGTTTAAGAAAGCACCCAAAAATCTGCTCCACAAAGCTTTTTTGTAAGGCTTTCTGGATTTTTTGATTACGATATTTATAATGAATGTGATTAACTTTATAACAACAAAAACGCAAATTGATGCAATAATCAAACCAATATATTTTACAATTTGGTCAACATTAATATTTAATTCAGCTGGTAAAGATGCCAAAATATTACGTATTGGTGCTTCAAGTTTCATATTAACCAAGAATAAATTTCCTAGATATACACCGCCAAAATATATAATAAGAATTATCAAACCCCAGCTAATTATAGCTGTAACTGGTTTAGCACATCCTTTTAAAAAGCCCCATAAAAAGTATAATACAATAATAGCAGCAAGAACTAAATCAATAATTATATTATTAAAAGTTGTCGCTGAAAATATTAAACTATTCATAATATCTCCTTTTTAGTTTCCTGTATAGTATATTTTATTACATATACTATTTTACACTATTTTATTTATAAAAGCAATAATTTTTTTTAGTTTTTATTAAAAATTTTTTATATTAGTGAATTTATTCCCATTTTTTAGCAATAATTAACCTATTAACATAAAATAATATTGATTTTTGAGGTGATTATGGTAATTTGTTGTATAGGGACTCCTAAAGTCAAAGGTGATAGTTTAGCACCTAAAATAGGGGATGAATTGATAAAAAGCAATATAAATGCATTTGTTTACGGCACAAGTCAATATCCTATAACCGCAATCAATTATATGACGTTTTATAATCATATTATAACTTGTCATAAAAACGATTTTGTTATTGCCGTTGATTGTGCATTGGGAAATAAGACAGAAATTGGCTCAATTAAAATTACAAAGCGTGGTATTTGTCCAGGGAAAGCTATAGGAAAAACTTTAAATAGCATTGGCAATATAGGTATTTTAGGTCAAGTTGGAGACATTGAAAAACAACCTTTTGACGAACTTAGAAATACTCCATCAGTAGTTTTAGACAACCTTGTAAGCAAAATTACCTCGCTTATAATTAGTCTTTCTGACAGTGTTTACCTTAATAAAAAAAATCAAAAAATATAAAATAATACCGATTTTTGATAGTATTTTTACAAAAAGTAGCGATTTTTACTGATTTTTCGCTACTTTTTATTGTGCTTTTCCATCTTTTACATTTATAGTTTTTTCACACTCACCGCTATAGCTTGTACAAGTTAGCAGTGTTTGAACGCCTCTTATATGCTCTAATAATTTTGATTGACGACTATTATCCAGTTCACTCAAAACATCATCTAAAATCAAAATTGGTTTTTCCTCAGTTTCAAGTTCAAACATTTTAACTTCAGAAAGTTTAAGTGATAATGCTGTTGTTCGTTTTTGTCCTTGAGAGCCAAACTTTCTAACCTCAATGTCATTTATTTTTATATTAATATCATCTCTATGACAACCTACAGATGTATATTTTAAATGTATATCTTTATCATAACTATTTTCAAGTAGCTTTATAAAATTCTCTTTCATAACTTTCAAATCATCTTGAGCAATTTTACTTTCATACTCTATTATTAAATTCTCTTCCCCACAAGTAAGTTCGCTATGAATTTTTTCTATTACAATTTGCATTTTTTTACAAAACTCATATCTTTCATTAATTATTAAACTTCCAAGTTCTGCTAGCTGACTATCCCAAATTGGTAAAGTTTCTTTTATTATTTTTATATCATAACAATCTTTTAAAAGTTTATTTCTTTGTGCTAATACTTTGTTATATCTTACCAAAGTATTGTAGTATGATTTTTTTTGTTGTGATAAACTTATGTTTAAAAAGTTTCGTCTTAATACTGGTGATTCTTTTACAATATCCATTTCATCTGGACTAAAGTAAACTACATTTACCATACCTATAAGCTCGTTTATTTTTTTTACTGGTATTTTGTCAATAGCTATCCTCTTTTTACCTTGCTTATCAATATTAATATCTATAATATGACTCCTAAACTTTTTTGCTACCTCAACTTTAATATAGGCATTTTCATTATTCCATTTAATTAATTCCTTATCTTGGAATGTCCTTGGTGACTTTCCTAACCCAACATAATAAATACTTTCAACCAAATTTGTCTTGCCACTTGCATTGTTGCCAGCAATAATATTCAAGCCATCACTAAATGTAACGTCTTGTCTTTGATAATTTCTAAAATTTGTAAGTTGTACTTTTTTTATTATCATTACTTTATTCTAACATAATTGTTTTTTTTTATCAATAATTTTTATGCAAATTAAATGCTAATAAGCAATTAACTTTCTTAATTTAATATTAAAAAAATAATACTTAAAACAAACAATTATATATATTTATTTTTTTTAAATATTTTTTAAATTACTTATCTTATTTATTTACATCACTAATTTATAAAATTTTCTTTTTAAAAATAAATATTTTTATATATAAAAAGCCTTGAAAATATTTTAAAATAATAGTATAATATTGTTATGAATAATAATTTAGCAGAAATACAAGAACTTTGGAATAAAGCACTTCCAATTATATCAAAATCGGTTTCTCAAATTTTTTATGATGTTTTCATCGCAAATTTAGAACCTATATCAATTAGCGATAATAAGTTTATTCTTATCGCTCCGTATGAGTCGTGCAAAAATTCCATTAATAAATCATATAAGCCTATAATTGAAAAGGCAATAATGCAGTTTAATCCTTATATTGAGGGTATAAATATTATTACCCCAACTGATGTTGATGGTTTTATAGATGCTCCTAAATCAATTATTGCAGAAGCAGAAGAAATTGTTGAGAAAGAAAAACCAAATTCTAACACAAAAGATTATTATACCTCTTTTGAGGAAAGTTATTCATTTGATAACTTTGTTACTGGTGGCAGTAATAAAGCTGCTTTCGTTGCGGCAAAGACAGTTGCGGAAAATCCTGGAGTTCAACATAACCCACTATTTATTTATGGTGGTGTAGGTTTAGGTAAAACTCACATTATGCACGCAATAGGTAATTTTATAAAAGCAAACAATGCTAAAAAGAAAATTATCTATATGACATCTGAGAATTTTACTAATGACTACATTGATAGTATTAAAAATAACAATTCAAAAGATATGAATAGGCAATTTAGGAATAAATATCGTAATCTTGATGTTCTTATGATTGATGATATTCAATTTATATCTGGTAAACCTAGTACTCAAGAAGCTTTATTCCATTTGTTTAATGAATTATATCAAGCAAAAAAACAAATTGTTTTTACTTCTGATTGTCACCCTAAAGAAATTGACAATATTGATGAAAGATTGACATCACGATTCCAAAGCGGTTTAACAGTTGATATTAGCAGTCCAGATTTGGAAACACGTATTGCTATTTTGCGTAAAAAAGCTTATAATAAAAAATTTGATGTATCTAATAATGTTATAAATTATATTGCTGAATGTATAAATACTAATATTAGAGAACTTGAAGGGGCTTTATCTAAAGTTATTTTCTATTGCACTTTAAACAATATAAAGGCAGATAATTTAGATATTGTAAATAATGCACTAAAAGACGATATAGATAATATTAGTGGTCCTATCACTATGAATACTATTCTAAAGTGTGTATCTGACTATTTCCAAGTTGACCAAAAAGACTTGATTGGTAAGAAAAAAACAAAAAATATAGCTGAAGCAAGACAGATTGCTATCTATTTAATTTCTGACTTAATTTCTATACCACTTGTTTCTATTGGTGATTTTATGGGCGGACGTGACCACTCTACTATTATTCACGCAAGAGATAAAATAAGTGGGCTTATTAGCACTAATAATAAGTATGCAAATTATATTAGAGATTTAACAGAATTAATAAATAAAAAAGCTTAATTTTTTATTTTGTGGACAAACTATTATTTTTGTGGATTAATGTTTATAATTTATACATTTTTATCCACAAATTAATAACTATATATTTTATAAAATACTTTATTTTTTCCGCTTAAATTATGGTTTTTTAATTTTAAAATTATAGTTATCAACATTTCAACAGGCCTTAGTATTGTTATTATTATCAATTAATATTAATAAATAATATATCAATAAATTATTGCCTATAAAATTTATTTTATACATAATTTATTAAAATAATTGGAAAAATTAATATTAATAATAAAATTATTATATTAAAATTCATTTACTTAAGATAATTAACATATAAAAATAAAAAAATTAATAAATATAAAACATAATGTTATAAGGAGTAATTATGAAATTATATTGTAACGGATTAGAGTTAAGTGATGCTCTATCAAAAGTAACAAAAGCTATAAGTGGTAAAACAAATGCACCAATATTAGAGGGTGTTAAAATTGAGGCTTTTGGCGACAAACTTACTTTAACTGCTTCAGATACAGAAATTACTATTGAAAATACAATCAATGCAAAAATAATGCTTGAGGGTGTTATTGTTGTACCTGGTAAGCTTATGAATGAGCTTGTTAGAAAAATGGGAAGCCAACAAGTTGAGCTTGAGTGTATTGACGAAAAAGTTTTAAATATTAAATATATGGATTGTGAATCTAAAATAATGCTATTTAGAGCTGAGGAATATCCTAAATTTGTTGATAACGATTATGATAATGTAATTAATATGTTGCAATCACAATTTAAAGATATGGTAAATAAAACAGCTTTTTGTGCAGCTATTGATGATGCACGTCCAATTTTAAAAGGTTGTTTACTAAAAATTAAAGGAAAAGATATATCTTTTGTTGCAATAGATGGTTTAAGACTTGCAATTACAAAAAAACAATTAAGTATGCCAAGTGGTGAAATTAATGCAGTTATTCCAGCAAGAGCTTTAAATGAAATATCTAGACTTGCTGGTGATAATGATGAAATTATGACTTTATCTATAAATAATAAAAAAATTATGGCAGATATGGGACATACAAAAGTTATTGCTCAACTACTTGAGGGGGAATTTGTTAATTATGAAAGAATTATTCCTCGTGAAAGTATTACTGAAATTAAAATTAACTGTGAGCAACTTGAGCAAACTTTGGATAGAGTTTCTATTATATCAAGGAATGTACAAGCTAACCTAATTAAGATTGAAATTGCTGATAATGTTATGAAAATTGATGCAAATGCGGATATTGGTAATATTAATGAAAAAGTACCAGTAAGTATGCAAGGAAAAGATATGAGGCTTGCTTTGAACTCAAAATTCTTATCTGATTGCTTAAAAGCAGTTGATACTGAATATGTTAAAATTAATTTTTCATCAAGCATCCAACCTTGTACTATTACTCCTCTAACTGGTGATGACTTTTTATATTTGATTCTTCCTGTAAGGTTGATGGGTTAATTTATGAAATATTGCCTATTGATTAATAGTAAACATTATTTAACATACAATACAAATTCTGAAAAAATTATTTTTGCAGAGTTTAATATTTTGAATAAAAAATTTAACTTTGCTACAAATATTAGTATTGAGGATATTTGTGGTATAAAGTATTTAGTTTTTGAAAGTGAAAATATAGATAATTATTTACAAAAAATTAGTGATTTAACTTTTGTATTAGCTATTTTTGAAATGGTAAATGGTTTATTAAAACCAATATCTAAAAATAATTTGCAATATATAAATAGTAATATAAGTAGTATGTTAAAATACTCTGGCAAAACAAATGAGTATTTTACAAGGCTTATGATAAATATTGCAAGTAATTTGATTGAAAAAGAAGAAAATATAAATTTATTAGACCCTATTTGTGGTAAAGGCACTTCTCTATATGAAGGACTTATAAAAGGTTTTAATTGTTATGGAGTAGAAATTGCAAGTAAAGTTGTTGATGAAATTGCTCTATTTTTAAAAAAATATTTAGAGGGCGAAAAGTATAAGTTTAATAGTAAAAAAGAAAAGTTTAGTGGTGCAAATAAAAGCTTCAAGGCAGAAAAATATATTTTTGAAATAAATAAAAATAAAGAAAGTAAGCAATTTAAACATTTTGAAGTTGTATCTGCAAATACAATTTATACTGATAAAATTTATAAAAAGGAATTTTTTGATATTATTGTAGGAGACTTACCTTACGGAGTTAAATATAGTAATATTACAAATGAAAAACAGAGTTCTTTTACAAGGAGTCCCAAAGAATTACTAGAAAAAAGTCTTGACGTTTGGTGTAATTGTTTAAATATAGATGGAATAATGATATTATCTTGGAATACATTTTTACTAAAAAGGACAGAATTTGTTGAGTTGGTAAAAAATAAAGGATATAAAGTTTTAGAATATGAGAATTTAAATAATTTTGAGCATAGAGTTGACCAAGCAATTAATAGAGATTTTATTTGTATTAAAAAATAATCATTTTATAAATAATGTAGTTATTAATTAAAAATGTAAAGTAAAGATATACAATTTTGTAATTATAGATTATAAGTTGTATATTTTTTTATTTATTAATTTTGCTAATATTAAAAAAATATATTGATAAAAAAATTAAATAATTAAATAATATAATGTAAAATATAAAATTTAAAAAATAAAATATATATTATAAAAAATTAATTTTATAAAAATAACTACGATTTTCGTAGAATATTTTATATAAATTTGCTTTTTTAATAAATTATATAAAAAAAAGAAAATTATTATAAAAAGAAATGATAAATATAAAAAATATAATATTATTTTTAATATCATTGAAAAGTAAAAGAAAAAAAATAATAATAAGTATTAAGGAAATTATATATTTTATAATAAAAAAAACATCTACATTTGTAGATGTTTTTTTATTGATAATATTTATCAGGTCAAAATAAGTTTCTTGTACAAAAGTACCCATACAACGTCAACCCAACCAAAGAATGGAATAAAAATTGCCAAAATCAAAGCAATAATTTGATTAGTTCCTTTACCGTGAATGAATGCAGATAGACGTACTACGATTTCTGTAATCCAACCAATACCAGGGATAATAAGAAGTAATACTTGTACAAGTCTTGGTAATTTTTGGAATGAACTATTAATACTTGCCATAAAAAAACCTCCCTATAATATTTAATTTATATTTTTTGTTAAAATTTAACATTTAACTATAATATAGTATATCATTAATATATGAATTTGTAAATAAATTATTAAAATTTTTAGTTAAATTTAGCTAATTTTTACATTTACTATATATTTTATTTAAAAATCTAATAATTTTATTGATTTTTTAAAGAATCAATTAATTCATAGATTCTTTGCAAATCGTCTTTAGTGTAGTAATCTAAATATATTCTACCTTTATCCTCATTACCAATAATTTTAACTTTTGTAGCAAAAATTCTTTGCATATCATTACAGAATTCTTTTAATTCAGAAGAAAGTTTTATTTGTTTTTTAGGCATTGGCTCATTGTTATTATAAGATTTAACCATAAGCTCTAAAGTTCTAACACTTAATTGTTTATTTGCGGCAGCCTTTGCATATTTAATTTGAACATCAACATCATTTAAGCTAACTAACGCTTTTGCGTGACCAGCAGAAAGTTTACCATCAATAACAAGTTGTTTAACCTCTGGTGGTAAAGTTAATATTCTAAGACTATTTGCAATTGCTGACCTACTCTTACATAATGTTTTAGATAATTCTTCTTGAGATAAATTATATTCATTAATAAGATTGCTATAAGCAATAGCCTCTTCAATAGGGTTTAAGTCAGAGCGTTGAATATTTTCAATCAAAGCAATTTCCTTACACTCTTTGTCATTATAATTCTTAACCAAAACAGGTATTTTAGAAAGCCCAGCAATAATACTTGCTCTATATCTACGCTCACCAGCAATAATGATATATTTAGAACCTTTTTTAACTACAGTTATTGGTTGAATTAAACCATAATTTTTAATACTGTCAGCAAGTTCATTTAACTTATCCTCGTCAAAATTCTTACGTGGTTGGTCTGGGTTAGGAATTATTAAATCAATATCAAGCTCCTCAACACCTTTGTTAAGAACGCCATTTGAATCATAAGTTGTAATATCTGATGCGTAATCACTAAATAGTGCATCAATACTTAAGCCTTGACCTGTTTTTTTCATAATTATACCTCTTGAAAATATGATTTTTATTATTTTTTAGTTAATAAGCAATTAAACTAGGAATATTTTTTAATTTTTATAATAATTAAAATTTTTAAATTAATTATAATTTGAATAAATATTTAAATTTAAATATTAGTAAAAGTTAAAAAAATTTAAATTATAAAATATTTATATATATAATGATTTTAGTTTTTATTAGATAATAATAATTATAAATTATTTATTTTATAATTTACATAAATAAACTATAAAAACAACTTTTTAATACCGATTTTTGTAAGGTATTTTTAATTATTTATAATATTAAGTATATTATAAACAAAATTTTATAAAGGATTAATTTTTGGTTTATTACCACTTCTAGGATAACATTTATTACATTTTTCTAAACTTTCTACAATAATTATGCTACGAAAGTTATCCTCTAAATTATAGTCAACTTTATCAGTTAATTTACAGCTTAATTTTTTAAAAGCATTATCACACAAACTAAGCTCATTATCAACATTTATAGACTTATAACAAATTGCTTTACCATTTGGCTTTAAAAGAGGAACTAAATATTCAAGTAAAGTAGGCATTCCAGCAACTGCTCTTGCGGTAGCAATGTCAAATTTATGTCTATTTGTTGAGCAATAGTCCTCTACTCTAGAATGTATTGCTGTGCAATTTTTAAGGTTAAGTTTGTTAATTACCGCATTTAAAAAATTAACTCGTTTATTTAAACTATCAATCAAAGTAAAATTGACATCTTTTAAGACTATAGCAAGTGGTAAAGCTGGAAAACCAGCACCAGAACCAACATCTGCTACCATATTATTATTTTTAAAATATTTGTAGCCATATAAACTATCTACATAATGTTTGATTATAACATCATTTTTTTCAGTTATGCTAGTAAGGTTAAACATTTTATTATATTCAATCAATAAATCATAATAAGTTTGAAACTTATTAATAGTGTCTTTATCAAAAGGAATATTAAGTTCATTTAAATATTTTTCTAATAATATCATTATACACCATTTTTATGATAAAGTAAATAGTTATTTTTTAAATAAATAAATCATTAATACAGTAATATCTGCAGGAGAAACTCCGCTTATTCTTGAAGCCTGTCCTAAATTAAGAGGTTTTATCTTATTTAGCTTTTGTCTTGCTTCAAGTCTTAATCCATCAATCTGAGAGTAATCAATGTCATCAGGAATTAATTTATTTTCTAATTTTTGAAGTTCCTTAATACTAGCATTCTGTTTATTTAAATAACCCTCATACTTAATAGTACTTGCAACCTCTGCCATAATGCGTCTGTCAAAATTTTTTAATTCCTCAAAGTTGTCAATAAGATTGTCACTTGTAATATTAGACCTTTTTAGCATATCTTTATAAGAAAGTGAGCAGTTTGGAATACTCTCACCAATACTTTCAAAAAATCTGCCATAAATTTTAGGGCTTAAATTAGTATTTAATATAGTATTATAATATTCTATTTTACTAATCTTATCTTTAAATTTAGCATATCTTTCGTCATTTACCAAACCTATTTGTCTGCCATATTCAGTAAGTCTTATATCAGCATTTTCTTGTCTTAGATTTAATCTAAATTCTGCCCTTGCTGTCATCATTCTATAAGGTTCATTTGTTCCTTTAGTAACTAAATCATCAATTAAAACACCAATATACGCTTCATCACGTGACAAAATCAAAGGTTTTTTATTATCAATGTATTGATTAGCATTAATGCCAGCAATTAAGCCTTGTGCCGCAGCTTCTTCATATCCGCTACTGCCGTTGATTTGCCCAGCCATAAATAAACCGCCTATATGTTTTACCATAAGTGTCAAATCCAGTTGCATACTATCAATGCAATCATATTCTATTGCGTAAGCATATCTCATTATATTAACATTTTCCAAGCCCTCAATAGACCTATACATATCAAGCTGAACATCAATAGGTAAACTGCTTGACATACCTTGAACATACATTTCATTGGTAAAAATGCTTTCTGGTTCAATAAAGATTTGATGTCTGTCTTTATCTGCAAACCGCATAACTTTATCCTCAATACTTGGGCAGTATCTAGGGCCTACAGACTTGATAGAACCATTATAAAGTGGTGAACGATGTATATTATCTCTTATAATTTTATGTGTTTTTTCGTTAGTATAAGTTAAATAACAAGGAATATCCATTGAATTGTAATCATCATTAATAAATGAAAAAGAATAAATATTTTTATCACCAAATTGAGGTATCATTTTAGAAAAATCAATTGTATTTTTATCTACTCTTGCAGGTGTACCAGTTTTAAAACGGCGAATATTAATACCTAAATCAATTAAACTTTTTGTAAGTTTATCACTGCGAGAGAATCCACTTGGACCTTCATCTTTTCTATACTCACCAATTACAATATTTGCATTTAAGTAAACACCCGAACAAATAACTATTGCATTGCAACGATATGTACTTCCCATAGCAGTTTTTATACCACAAACTGCGTTATTTTTAGTTAAAATTTCCGCTACTTCACCTTGCAATAAAGTAATATTATTTTCATTTTCAATAGTTTTTTTCATATTTAGGTGGTAACTTGTTTTATCCTCTTGACCCCTTAAACTATGTACTGCAGTTCCTTTTGATAAATTTAACATTCTAAGTTGAAGTAATGATTTATCTGCAGTAATACCCATTTCACCACCTAAGGCATCTATCTCTCTAACCAAATGTCCTTTTGCAGTACCACCAATATTAGGATTACAAGCCATAAAAGATATACTATCAAGTGATAAAGTAACCAATAATACTTTTTTATTAAGGCGTGCTAAAGCAAGTGAGGCTTCCACTCCACTATGACCAGCTCCAACAACAATTGCATCATAAAAACTATTATTAATCATATACACCTTTTTACATTTTAATAAAAATTATGAGTGATTTGAGTTGAGAAAACTCAAATTAAACAAAAGCTACCGCTTTTTGTTTGATAAATCAAGCTAACACAAGCATTTCCAGTTTGAATTAACATCAGTTACTGCAAAATGTGGCTACGCCACGCTGTATGGGTCACCACAAAATAACTTTTTTGTGGGGTGTATGGATAACTTCACATAATACAAACTATAATGATTTTAATTTTTATTTTTTATAAAAGAATAAGTTTAATTAATATTATAAAATTTTACTATAAATTCAAAAATTTATAAGTATAATTTTCTATTAATAAATGTAAAATTTACTTTATAAATATTATATAATAATTAATTGTATTTTGTAAAAAATATTAAATAACTATCAAAAATCGATATTAATTAAATTAAATTACAATTATAAAATACAACTATTAAAAAAATTATATCAGTTAAAAAAACATACTATAAAGTATAAAGTTACCAAAAAATAGTTATTAAATATAAATAATATAATTTAATTTTTATTTGCCCAAGCAAAACTTGCTAAATATTGTATCTATAATATCCTCACTAGCAGTATCACCAGTGATTTTGCCAAGCTCAAAATAAGCAGATTTTAAATCAATCAAGATACACTCAGTTGCAGTATTTTGAGTGTCAAAACAAGCGTTGTCAATTAAACTAAAAGTTTTTTGCAAAGCCTCTATATGCCTTAAGTTAGTTATTACATCACCGCTTGAATCAACTTTGCCATCAATAAAGTAATTATAAATTTTATCTAATATACTATTTATATTATAGCAATTTTTTGCACTTATAAATATACCATCTTTATGGCTTTTATCTTTGCCTAAATCTGCCTTGTTAAAAACTTTTATCATAGGCTTATCTTTAAACTTATTATAAAGCTCTAATTCCTCTTTATTGATAGCCTTATTAGCATTAAGCATAAACAATATTATATCTGCATTTTTTGCACTATCTAAAGCCTTATCAACGCCTATTTTCTCAACAGTGTCAATTGTGTCACGAATACCAGCTGTATCAATAAAATTAATAAATATGCCCTTGTATTCCACTCTTTCCTCAAGAGTATCACGAGTAGTACCAGCAATATCAGTTACTATAGCTCTATCCTTGCCAAGTAAGCAATTAAGTAATGAGGACTTTCCTATATTAGGCATTCCTATAATTGCAACATTAATACCATTCTTGATTATTCTACCAAGTTTAACAGTGTCTAAAAGCTTTTTAATACCGATTTTCACACTATTTAATTGTATAGGTAGGTTTTCTCTTACCTCTTCTTCTAGTTCCTCTGGATAATCTAAACTAGCCTCCAAAGATGCTGTGATATCTAAAATTTGAGATAATATATTTTCAACTTTTTTGTTTAAATGACCGCTCATTTGTCTGTAGCCAGCATTAAGACTTGCAGTGTTTTCACTATTAATCATATCTATAATGCCCTCAGCTTGAGAAAGTGAGTATTTACCATTTAAAAAAGCACGTTTTGTAAACTCACCTTTATCTGCTAGTACTGCACCATTGGCTATTAAAGTTGAGATAACTTCCTCAAGTAACCTAGCTCCGCCGTGACATTGAAACTCCACTACATCTTCACCAGTAAAGGAGTGAGGTGCCTTAAAATAAACAGCTAAGCAACTATCATAAAATTTATTGCAATTAAGCTTTCCAAGGTACATAAAGTTAGGGGTAGCATTACAAAAATTATCAAGCTTTTGTGTACTAAAAACTTGACTTGCTATATTCAGTGCGTCTGTTCCACTTAATCTAACAACACCAACAGCACCAGTGCCAAACGGCGTTGCAATAGCAGTAATAGTTTGTGACATATACCCTCTTTTCTTGTTATAATGTATCTAAAGTAACTATAATTTTAAAATCTTTATAATTTAATAAAAATCAAAAGAAATTATTTTAGCTTTTATTTAAATTTATTATTGCTAACGAAATACACTTGTTATGCAAGGACTGCTAGTTTTAATTAACATCAGTTTATGCAAAAAGTCCATATTGACTGCTTAGCGGTATTCCCACAAAGTAATTTGATTGTGGGGATATAAAAAGCAATAAAAGTATACTATGCAATTAAAGTATAAGTTTTTTTAATAAAAAAGCAAAAAGAGCGAGTATTCTACGCTCTTTTACTTATTATTAAAATCTTTTGTTTTTTTGTCCAAAAGAACGTGTTTTTCCAGTTCCATATTTTTTGAAATTGTATTTTGATTCACTATCGTACATATTAGTTTCTTTCTTAATAGGTGAAATTACAACATATCTGTTTGGTTCTTCACCCTCGCTGGAAGTTGTTACAAATGCATCGTCTTGCAAAGCTGTATGGATAACCCTACGTTCAAATGGATTCATAGCTTCAAGCTCAATGCTTGTGCCTGTTTTAGCAACCTTTTTTGCTAGCTTGTAAGATAGCTCCGTCAATGCCTTGGCACGCATCTCACGGTAACCTTCTGCATCTATAATAAGACGCTTTTTAAACCTTGTAGTCTTATTCGCAACTAGTAAGCATAAATATTGTAAGCTGTCTAATGTTTCACCACGATAACCAATAGCAAAATTTGTGTCATCACCTTTTATAATAATGTGCAATAAATCTCTGTTTGATTTAAAATCAAGCTCGCACTTTAAACCCATATCGCAAAGTAATTTTTCTAAAAAGTTCACAACTGGCAAATCTGTTTCGTGTAATTTATTAGTAGGTTTTTCAACAGATTCTTGTGTCATAGTAAGGCTATCTTCTACGTCCTCTGTTGTAGCTTTTTCATAATCTATTTTATTAATTTCAACCACTGCTTTCTTAAGAAGCCCCGATTTTTGAAGGATTTTTATGTCAGCATCTTCTTTGGCAATGTTCAATTCACTAAGTCCAATTTCAATAGCTTCTTCTACTGTTTTTGCTCTAAATTCCATTGTATTCTCCTTATATTGGCGTTACTTATTAGCTCTTTGTTTATCCTTTTTCTTAATAATCAAGTTAAATGTTAAATTGAATATTGTAGAGAATAGTGAGCTTATAAAGATATATAATGCAAACGCTGATGAATAGAATAATGAAAATACTCCAAACATTACTGGCATTATATAATTCATAAATTTTTGAGTTTTTTGTGCAGACTTTTGCTGTTCCTTAGTGCCTACTGCAGATTGTGCTTGTGTTGAACCCATAAGCTTTGCACTAAATATGGATGTGATTATAGATAATATTGGCAATATCAAATATCCGTTCCATTTAGCTATATTCCAAAAACTAGTTGGATTGTGTGCTGTAGCAGCTGGACCAATCAATGTTGAATACCAGTTAGGAATGTTCGCAATATCTGGACGAGTGGCATTTAATGCACCCATTCCACTACCAACATATTGCTCCATAGTTGGTATAACCGCACTCCACGTATCTGGCATATAGATATTTTTTATCCATAAAAAACTTTCTGGTTTATAAAATGACGCAAGTACGGCTTCGTCTACTATTCCGCCGTTATATGCCTCTGCAATTGTATATACGATTTTTTCATTCTCAACTCGTATATACTCATTAAAGCCACTCAAAACTACAAAGAAAACTACCATTGTTACTATCATTGGCAAACAAGAACCAAGCATTCCTGTCATTTGTCCTCTTTGCAGTTCCGCTTGCTTTTGTTTAAGTATTTCAGGCTTATTTGCATATTGTTTTTCTAGTTTTTCAAGCTGTGGACGTAATCTCTCCATAGCTAAGCTTTGTTTACGCATAGAAAACTTTTGCCACAAATCTAATGGTAGCAATGCAAATTTAAATATAAGCGTAAATACTATTACTGTTACACCAAATATCCCTATTCCTCCTACGCCGTTTATACCATTATTTAATAGGTCTATAAACTTCGCAATAAGATTCGTATGTTCAGGTGCTGCAGCCAATAATGTAATAAAATTTGTCATAATAGCCACTTAGCATTTCCTTTATAATTATTTTTAACGGGATCAAACCCACCTTTTGAAAAAGGATTACATCTTAATACCCTATATGTACCTAATGCTATCCCCGTAACTACTCCTCGCTTTGCAATCGCTTGTTGCATATATGCTGAACAAGATGGCGTGTAGTGACAGCTATTCGGCAATAACGGATTAAGACAATATTTATAATATTTGATTGGTGCAATAAAAATTTCTTTAACTATTTTCATAATTGCTTTCCTTATCGTTCAGTATAATTACTGGCTTAGGTTTTAAATTAATAACTTAATAATCTACATAATTAATTTTTACCAATCTAGTTATATTTTTATATATGTTTTTTAATTTTTTTGTCGAAAACTTGTAATCTTTAATTTGTTCAAATTATCTGATTCTACTATCACTTTACTCTAAATAACCATTTGTTATAAAAACCACAAAAAAGCAGTAATTACTGAGGAAATGATATTTGTATCAAAATAATTATATAAAATAAATATCAAATTTTTAACAAAACATACTCTTTAACTAAAACACTTATATCTTTATAGTTATCACTATTGCTATTCGCAAGTTTTTCCTCTAAAGCTTACAATCGTGTTACGACGCCATTTTACTAATTTTAACCTAAGTATGCAACAAAACTTGCAAACAAAGCCTCATTTACTTGAATATCTTAAATTATAGTAACGTCACTCCACATTGATTCTTAATCTTTTCAATATCAAAGTGACAACTATAACAAACATAGATAATATAAACATTTTCTCTATTAACACTATGTTCCGTGATAATATGATTCATACTATATGTATCAAAGGCTTTTAGGATAACAGAAAACTTTCAATACAATTTTAGCAAAAAGCTTAATTATACTAACTACTAAAGTAAATGTGCTGTGATAATGGTATAGCTAAAACTATTTATAGTAAACTTAATACCATCAATTTCACAATACCAATTCTTTCCTTGCTTGTAAATATAACAATTCTCTTTAGTAATCTTGCTTTTGCAAAACTCAACAACATCAATATTAGATAACCTCAAATTTCTTTTTATCCTATCTACTCCCATATCCGTTGTTTGTATTTTATTCAAATTACATATCAAATCGTTTTTATTCATAATTAAACTAATTTTTTTATATGTTTCAAATATCTATCCTTAGATAAATCGTGCATTATCTTGTCCGCTACCAAAGTTATTAATATTTATTAATTATTTAATAAATTTTGCAATTTGACTATTAGTAAAAATGTCTGCAAGAAACTCGTTTGCTAAACTCATTAATCACTTAAAATACAAATTGTACTTGCAATAGATTACTGCAGATTGATACTCATTTTACTGTGTTAAAAGCATTTGTATCAGTAACGACATTCACCTTTGCTAATAAATATTTCATTGATTGCAAAAGCTGATTATAATTACAATCTTTAGCTGGTTGCCTTGCAATAATAACATAATTGTATTTATTACTTAAATAAGGAATCATTTTTCTAAAGCCCTCTCGTAGTCTGCGTTTTACTTTGTTTCTAACAACAGCTTTACCAAGTTTTTTGCTTACGGAAAACCCAACTTTCAAATTGAATTTTGTAGGTGAAATTATTAATACTAAATTCCTATCGGCAACAGATTTGCCATTTCTATGTATATATTCAAAGGCTTTTGACGATTTTAATCTATAAGTTTTATTCATATCGCCCCCTAAACATATAACATTTAGTTAATAATTAATCAAATATATACCAAAAAAAACACATACTTTTGCCATTTTTTATAACAATTATTAATAATTTTGTCAAAATTTATTACAAACACATTTGCAAATTAAACTTAATTTAAAATAGAAAATTACTAATCTGTAATAAAAATTAACTAAATAATGCTTTTGCTATAAAATTAATAAAAAATACTTTAAATGTATAAGAAATTAACTTTACTTAAGTTAGTATTTTATGTATACAAAAACCAAAATATTGGCATTTACCAAAATAGGCTGAACTCAGCCTAAAATGATAAAATTACTACCCTAAGGTGTATTAACCTTAATTAAGCTGATAGTCTTGCTCTGCCCTTGTTTCTTCTTCTTTTGATAACATTGCGACCTGAAGCAGATGCCATTCTCTTTCTAAAGCCGTGAACTTTGCTTCTTTGTCTTTTTTTAGGTTGATAAGTTCTTTTCATTTTTATATCCTCACTTTTGTTAGTTTATTCAATTGGGTAATGGCAAAATCTTTTAATTTAATTCCATTTGTTTGGAATATATAAAAGACCAAAACACATAAATTCGATATTATTATATATTAAAAATAATGTTAAGTCAACCGATTAAACTTAATTTGTATAATTTTTATACTTGTATTATCACCAAAATAGAGTAAAAATCAGCAATCATACAACTTGCTGTACAGGACGGCAAATATAGCCATAATAATAAAACATAATTTTCAATTTTTGCAATTAAAATTATAAAAAAAGTTTATATATTTGCATAATCTTTGTTATTCTTTTAAAGACACGTTAATAGTATACATAAAAAATTAAAATTCTTAGAAACATATTTGCTAAAGCAGTCATTTTGTATAAAATTTATATTATAAAAAAAATTTGACTTGTTAAAGTAGCTTTTGTAGCAACGTAGTTTATTTAAAAATTGTTATTTTAGTCTACTCAAAAAACAATACATAATGTTTAATTATCATTTAAAAAAAGCTATATTTTGAAAACTCATTACCTTATCTATATTTAATTAAAACAAAAAATATTTGCAAAACCAAATATAATGTTTAATTGTAAGTGTTTAACTAAATAGAAACATTTAAAAGACTTTTACTAAAATTACTTTATAAATTTTTTACTGCAAATACAATCCGATAATTAACATTATGCTTGAAAAGTTTGCATTTTATGCTACAATGTTATTACAAAAAATATAAAAATAGAAAAGAGGAATTTTTATGAGTAAAAAAGCGTTGGTAGTAATAGATATTCAAAATGATATTACAAAAAATTATAAGGAAATTATTGATAATGTTAATACTGCCATTGATTGTGCATTAAATAATGATATGCAAATTGTATATATTAAACACTACAATTAATCTTTAGGAACAAGAACTTTTAAGCCTAATACTCGTGGTGCAGAACTAGTGCCAGAAATGAAAATAGTGTCTGATAATATTTTTGAAAAAAGTAAAGGTAACGCATTAACCAGTGAGGAATTTGTTAGCTTTATAAATAACAATGACATAAATGAATTTTATATTGCAGGTGCTGACGCTTGTGCTTGTGTAAAGTCAACTTGTTATAATATGGCAAAGAAAGGCTATATTGTACACGTATTGTCAGATTGCATCACAAGTTATGATAAAAGAAAATACCTGAAATGCTAAACTACTATGAACGTAATGGTTGCAGTATTGAAACAATATAAAATAATTTAAACAAAAAATATTATCATTAAAAATTAACCAAACGCATTTTATATAAACTTTGAGTGCTGGAGCATTTCTGGTGCAAGGAAAATGTTGTGATAAAATCTAAACGTATTGCTTGAACCTATGTTTTAGTATATATTTTTTCCAAAATGATATTGTTGGGGCTGTCCACACACCCGTTAAAATGTTTTTTGTGGGCGATTAGCGGGACAACGCCTCATTTTGTAGTAACTAATGCTAATGCAAATAGAAATTACTGAGTATCAAACAGTGTTGTGCTCGCAATAATTTCTTACTGCAAGTTAATTTACCCACATCGTTTTTGTTGTTGTAAGCTGTTCTAATACCGCAAAAAAGCTGTTTTTGGGGACCCCAATAATTGACGCATAGTGTCATTTGACAACTGCCTTAGTTAATTCAAATAGTGTCAATCTAAATTATAAATTTAAAAGCGTCAGCTTTTGTTTAAATTTGAGTTTTCTCAAATTTATAGGCTCATAATTTAAAATATCGGAAGTTTCCATATGCTCACAAAAAAAGTTATTTTGTAATTAGCCAAATAAGCACTCAAAAAGTTTTTCATTAACAGATATTAATTTAAACGAGAATCACTTGTTTTGGCAGTATAAGCATTAGCAATATAAAATTTTAATGCAAGTTACAATTTACTTTACTTAGTTTACATTGTTTACCACTCATTTTGAAATGTTTGACATTTAAAAATTTGCATTATTATGCAAAAAGATTTGCTTTAAAATAATATAGCATTCCCAGCTGATTAAAAATAAATCTTAATGACAAACCATATCTTTTACATTTTTAATTATAGATACAATGCTTTCTTTTTTGGTTGCAACATATCTCAAAAGCTAAAATGTCGTCAATTAAATAATAATTGACTTTGCTTTATTATAATAAATAAAAGAAAACCATAAATATTGAATTAACCAAGTAAGAAAGTAGTGATTTTAGTAAAATTTAACAAAAAACAAAAAAGATTCACAAAAAATTTATAATTTTAAGCAAATTAGTAAAAATGAAAAATAAGCGTTTTATAATGAAATAAATGATAGTTAGTCCATTAGAAAAAAACAAGTGTTAAAATATGCAAAATTGTTCCACAAAAGCCGTGGAACACGCTGTTAAAAAATACCGGAGAAAGGAAATTTTTGTAAATTGAGAGCTAATATTATATGCGAAATCAGCCAATAATATTCTCAAAACAATTAAAATTCGGTATTTTTAGAAATTAAAATTCTATAATTGTTCCCCGTGAAACGTAAGTTTACAGTTCAAGTTTTCGTTTGGTAATCACAAAAATCAAAACTTATTTTATATCAATAATTAAATAACAAAACTATATAATTAAACTCAATAAAAATGATAAAATTTATTGCAGTTTAATCACTCTGCCACTGCATTAAGTTAAGAAACATATGAACACATAATATAAACAAAAATCGTCACAAAATTGTCCATATGAGTGTAAAAAGTTGATTATTGACTAATTTATAAATACTAAAACGAAATTTTTGATAAAAATTTGCAAAAAAAACATAAAATAATACTATTATTTTAGTCTGAAATGAACAATATATAACCTTATGTTATTCTGCAAAACTAAAAGTGTTCCACGTGGAACATTTTTTTGTTTTGAGATGTTTTGCGTTTTTTGATAAGTATTGGTATTTGTTGTTTGATATGAACTGGGATTTTATTGGTTGATTGTTGGAAGAAGTGATACATTGCAAAAACAAACAACTGGTTTGTTTGTAAGTTGTGCAATGTTTTTTTTGTTGCTCTTTTTGTCTGAATCATTTTTTTGGCATTGTTTTTTACCATGAAAGTTTGTATTTGTTGATAATTTTTTTCTTATTTATGATTTTTATTTGTTGTAATAGTGTTATATTTATAAGCATTATTTTTGTGTGTTCATATGTTTGTCTTCTATTATTTTTTTTTGGAGGCAATATAAATTTGTTTTGTTTAGCATTGTAAAAAAAACGTTTTTAATTTATGTTTTATTGATAATGGCACTATAGTGAGGGCAAAAATTATTTTTATTGTTATGAGTTGTGAGTTTTAATTCGTTTTTTTTTGTTCAATGTTGAAGAGGTTGGTTTTGAGAGTAAAGGTTTTATTGCTACTAAAATTTTGGGCAAGAATTTTAAAAATATTTTTACATTGCCGTCAATCGTTGCGTGTGTAGGTGATATTGGTAGTTTTACATTTTTTATAAATATGCTGTTTCTAAAATGTGCTGATTGTTGGAGTGATCATAATTTTTTTGTAATAAGTTTTTTGTGTTGTTGGCCGGTATCAAAGTGATTCTTGTTAGTGTGGTGTTTTTTTTGTTTAAGAGTGTGTTGTAAACAAAATATAGCCTTTATCGTGTTTGTTGCCATTTATTTGTTCAAGCTGATTGGGAGTTTGGTTCTATGTTAAGGCTCTGGGGCCAATTTTGGAAAACAATTTTTTCGCTTTGAGGATAAAAGGGAGTTAATGCTAGGTTTTTTTTGTGGTGGTGTTTATAGTTTATTATTTTTATAAATATGTATGAATTTGTGGAGTGGTATATGCTTGCGGTTTTTTTTGTGTTCAATTGATTGTTTCTTTTTCTTGGCCTAGTTTTGTTTGCTTTGTAAGTAAATGTTGTTTTTTTTTTGCCGTTGTGTATATGTTTTATAAAAGGGCTTGTTTGCGTGTACAAATTAGGTTTGACCGTTTTTATAAACACTAATAAAATATTTCTTTGTTAAAATTATGTAATGTGTTTATTGTATAAAAGTGATTAGATTGTGCCTTTTATATAGTCTATTAATTTTTTTGCTTAAGGGCGTCAAGTATTGTAAAAATATTGTTAGCCAGGTGCTTGGCCTAGATAAACAATGGAAAGGGTTAAAGGTGTTGTTAAAAAAGCTAATATTTTTGCAATGATGCTTCTGATGTTGCGGTAGGTCTTGAAGTAATTTTGCTATCATATGGCGTAACCAAGATGATTAAAAGTGTGTTAAAAATATAAAGATTCTATAAACAGATTTATGTTAAGTATGTTGACAAAGATATTTGCATTATTATAAAAATTGTTTTAATTATACTTTTTGTACAGGAATCTATTGTTTTTATAACATATAGTTATTTGTTTCACGTGAAACTTGTATTGTGTCATTGTTTTTTTTGCTTGCTAATATAGCCAAAATTTTTTATCTAATGTTTAATAGATTTGTTTTGTTTTTATTTGGTGTGATTGTATTGAGGGGCGTTATTGTTTTAGAAAATATTCTTGTTTAAGTGGTGTTATGGTGTTTTTTTTGTCTTATATTTTATTTGTATGCTGATATTGTCAATTAAAATAAAAGAGGTGTGTATTGTGATTTTTTAAATGAATTTTGCTTGAACGGGGCAACCAATTTTTTTTGGTTTTAGTATTTTATTAAATGATAAAACATATTTTAGGTGGTTGAATTTGTTTTTATTGCAATGGTCATTTGATGGTTGTTGGTGAAGTGCTCGTTGTTTTAGGGAGGTTTTTTTAGCATAGTTTGAACTGAATTCAAAAATTTTTGACAAACAGAGTTTAATTTTGAGTGCAAATTCAATTAATCTTACAATTTATTATTATTTTGTGAGTTAAAGTTTTTTGTATAAGTCAGTAAATAAATGTATTTGTTAAATTGTGGCGAACAAATGTTTTTTTTGCTTAAGAGAATTACAGTGCTGGTAGAATGTAACATTATTTTGAATAAAAAATAGCTTTTATCTTTGGTAAATCTTGTAACCAAATTTGTCTAATTGCAACTGTTGATGATTTTGCAGTTTGTTTGGGTGGGCTATTTTGGTAGGCGGTTGATTAGATTTAATAAAAGTTTTTAAATTAATAATTTTTCTGTGTTAATATTTCAAGTCAATTGCGAAAGTGCTGGGTAGGGGTGGAGTATCGTGTGTATGATATTAATCTTATAAAAATAGTCGGATGAATAGTTTAGTATTTACTATTTGATATTGTTTATGAGTTTTTTGTTTGCGAATTAATAAGCATTTGATAGGAGCAGGCACTATTTTTAATGTTTTAGGGCTGAATGCTAATAATGGTTAGTTTTTTCTCAGTTTTTATGTTAGTACAATTATTGTATAACAGATAGTTTTTACCTAGCGTTTTGGTGGATGTTTTGAGGTGTTCAATTAATTTATTGTATTTTTACACAAAAAATGTTTTGTTTTATATTCATTTAGATATGATAATAGTGATTATGTAATGATTAGAGTGGTGAATTAAAATTGAGCAGTAGCTAATTTTTAAATACAAGATATCCAGAAAATCGTATGATTGTGTTTTTTTGGTTGTCTGGATAAGCTGAATGAGATGACAATTAAAGCATAGTCAGAAAATTATATTATTTTATTCAGTTCTTTTTAAATTATTATATTAATCTTTAATGCAATTTAAATTGCTTAACATTAATGCAATATAATTAAAATTTTTATATAACATAATGTTATGTTTCACGTGAAACATTTTGGATTTTGGTAAGATTGCTTATGGTTTTTCAATATATAAATATTAAGTTTTAAGCGATTGTATGAATGCTGAATACATTTTATAAACTATAATTGTTGAATTTTTGCAAAGTCATTATCTAAATTCAATATCTTGTAGTTGATTTTGACGTTCATTTGTATAAATTATATAAGTTGTTTAATTGTTGACAAGTAAAATGTTTAGGATGCTATTTGCAATTATAAAAATTATCCAAATTATGTTTAAAACTCTGTAATTATTGTCAATTTTTTAAATTTTTGATATATATTATAATTTGTTTATCTGCATATAAAGCATTAATTTGTTGGGCATAGATAAAATTAGTATAACAATAGTTATAGTATATAATAATTAAAACTAAAGTAGTGTCAGAATATAAAAAATTATTTTAGATTTTTATAAAGTATCCTTTTGATATGTGTATAAGTTTATTAATAAATGTTCTTTAGATTATTTAAGTATAGAGTTATTTTTGAATATAAGAATTTGTAAAAAGAATTTAATATCAATGTTTAAATTAAAAATAAGATATTTGATTTGCTTGGAAAGGTGCTAATTTTACTAGTTTTAAAGAATCAACTATTAATGTATTTGTTATCAACAAGTACACATTTTTATCCACATTTTATAAATAAATTTACAATAATAAAACTATGGGTTATAAAAAATGTTTTTTCTCTCTATTTCTATATGAGTGGAAAGTATAAAAAATGTTGATAACTTAGCCAAATTGTGGATAACTTGGCAAAAAATTAGGGATTTATCCACATTTTAGGCAATTTATCCTCACAAATTATGAAAAATCGCTATATTTAATGTGGAATGTTAAAATTATGTATTTTATTGGTAAAAAAAATGTTGAATTTGTAAAAAAGTCGGCATAAATTTTACAAATATTTTAACTTTATATTGACTTTATATTTGTTTGTGTATATAATGGTTAAAAAGAGGTGTTTATGAAAAAGTTTAAAAGAATTGGAATGGTTGTTGCTTTGATTGAGGAACAAGCGTATTTAACTAAATACTTTGGTAAAAGAGTTAAAAAATATAAGTTTGGTGAAATAAATGTTACAGAATTTAATTATAAAGATTGTAAAATATTTATGGCTGATAGTGGGGTTGGTGAAATTTCTGCAACTCTTTCAACGCAAATGTTGATTTTAAAGTTTGATGTTGAAGTTATATTGAATTTTGGAGTTGTTGGAGGGTTAAGTAATGACCTTAATTGTGGTGGCGTTGCATATGTTGGTGAAATTGTGCATCACGATTTTACAACAAGTTATAAAAATATGAATGAATGTGCTGGTAAGTATATGTTCCAGCCAGATAGCTTTGTCTTTGAAGCAGATAAAAAAATGCTTGAGCTTGCAAAAAAAGTTATTGGTGATAGAAAAGTTGTAAGAATTGTATCTGGTGACAAATTTGTTGATGATAATACTTTTAGAGATTGGCTAATAAATCATTTTGGTGGAGAGATTTGTGATATGGAAAGTGCTGGAATATATTTTGCGTGTCGAAATCATAGCATACCTTTTTTAATGATAAAAGCTGTGTCAGATAGTGCAGATGACAATGCTAGTGCAGATTTTAATTCAACAATAGATGCTGGCGTTACTTTTTATGTTGATGCAGTAAAAAAATTAATTGACTATATGTGTTAGTTATATAAAATATAAAAATTTTTAAAAATCAATATATAACAAAATGTTTTTGAATAGAGCTTTAAGTTTTTATATTGTGTAATAGGCTTGAGATATAACATTTGGTTATTGCTGTAAAAAATTTATTAGATTTATAATAAAAATTATTTTTGTATATTATGAAAGAGTTTAAAAATTATATGAATATTATTGTATATGGTAAAATAGTAATTAAAGTTAGTAAAATACTATTTTAATTAAACATAGTGATAATATAAAAATATATCTAAAAAAGAAACAAGCGTCAAAATATAAATTATGACGCTTGCTTCTTTTAATAGTATGTAAAAGTTGAAGTTTATAAAAATTGAAAAAGGTTAACAATTTTTACAATTTTATTATACATCTTAATTTAAAATTTGTCAAACAAAACTGATTAAATTTTATATTTGATTATTTAAAAAATCTTAGTATTAAACTAATATTATCATAAGTTAGCAATAAATCCTCAAAAAATAGCTATTTTGCGGGGTGGGGCTGAAAAAGGAACACGCAGTAGCTTTTAATAACAGCAATTCTTTATTTAAAAAGCGGAAGCTTTTGTTTAATTTGAGTTTTCTCAAATTAAACGACACATAGTTTATATTATCAAAAGCTGTAGTCAAGCGACACGCAGTGGCATTTGACATCAGCAAATGTTAATTCAAACTGGAAACGCTTGTGTAAGCAAGCTGTATTGCTTCTTGCAATACAAAATTTTAAGCGGGCTTAAAATTTACTTCCTATAGTTTATATTATCAAAAGCTGTAGTCAAGCGACACTAAGTGGCATTTGACATCAGCAAATGTTAATTCAAAAAGTGTCGGCTTGATTTGTCAAGTAAAAAGCGGAAGCTTTTGTTTAAATTTGAGTTTTCTCAAATTAAACGACACATAATTTATATTTATGCATAAAACTTTGGCATAAAAAATATATTATAATAATTAAAAAATATAACATTTGCATATCTATTGGTTATACAAGTAATAATTTTCTTTTAATATGAGGTGAATATGGAAGTTGAGCAAAAAGTTGCTAAAAAGCATATAGTTAACATTGTTTATGGTGAGAGTATAGAAATTCGTGGCATTGTTTGTGCGTTGGAATATGACGAAAATATTGCGGTATTTAAGCTAGCAGATAATATTTTGACTATTAATGGTAGTGAATTCGATGTAAAATCTATTGATGTAGAAAATGGAATTGCGATAGTCAGTGGTTGTGTAAGTAGTTTAGAGTACGCAAAGTCTAGAGAGAAACAAGGCTTTTTTAAGAGGCTAATGAAGTGAATAATATTGCAAATGAACAGCTTTTTGAGTTGGGGGTATTATTAATTGCTGCACTTGTTTATATTGTGGCACATTTTACGTGTAGCGGTTTAGCCATTTTAATAAGTAATCAAAAAACAGGGATTATACGTAGTTTTTTACAAGGTGCGTTATTAATTTGTATTTTAGCAATAGCGGTAATTTGTTTTTTTAATGGTAAAATCAAGTTTTATCATTTTATTGCATATGGTGGAACAGTTGCAGTGTTAATAAAAATTATAAATTTGTTAAAAAATAAAATTCATCAAATAAAGTCAGATAAAAAAGAAATTAAAAATTAGTTAAGGCTTATCCATTAAAATAATTTTAAAGGTAAGAATTAAGTTTGGAAAAAAATTTGCATTTATTAAATATTTTAAATTTAATCGCACAAGATTAAATCTTGTGTGGTTTTTTAATCTAAGGTTAATATTAAAGATTATTTGACTATAGTTTTTTACTTTTATTTTTATAAATGTTATTTTAGATAACTTTAGAATTTAAAATAAAAATTGTATTTTTGAGTAAAGTTATTTGTATTAATAAAATATTATAAATAATACCGATTTTTGATAGATATTTTATTTATAATAATGTCATTATTAAATTTAAATCTAATAATAATTTCAATAAATAATTTGTTAGAGATATTATATATTAACCATGATTTTAAAAATATCAGTTTATTATTAAGTTTTTTCATATAGTTTATTTTTGTACAAAAGGGATAAATTCTATAACAATCTTAATATGTTGTAAAGAAAATTAAAACAAATGGCAAATATTAGTTTAATTTGTTGTGCAGATTAATATCATATGGTATAATTAATTAGTAGTATTACAGAATTATATAAAATCTTTGTATAGAGAGGATAACAATTGTTTATGAATAAAAAATTCGCTATTATAGATATTGGCAGTAATTCTATAAGGTTAATGATAAGTGATGGAGACAAAAGTTTAAAAAAATATGTAAACACAACTAAGTTAGCTGAAAAGCTTGCGAAAACTGGGAAATTGCAAGAGAACGCAATGGAAAGAAGCTTGACAGCTATTTGTGATTTTGTTGAAATTGCAAAAGATTTTGGTTCAGAGGTTCATATTTTTGCTACGGAGGCAGTTAGAAGTGCAAAAAATAGTAAAGAGTTTACAGATAAAATCAAACATTATACTGGATTGAGTACAGATATAGTTTGTGGTGAAATGGAGGCAAAGCTTGGCTTTATTGGTGCTTCACACGGACAAAATGTTTGCGTTGTAGATATTGGTGGTGCTAGTACGGAAATTGTTTGTGGTGATAAAGGAGAAATAATTTATGCTAAAAGTGTACCAATTGGTGCAGTAAGATTACTAGATAATTGTGGTGAGGACGAGGTGTTGTTAGCAAATTATGTTGCAGATAACCTAGTGTTATATGGTAATGTGCCAAGAATGGACAAGTTGGTCGCTATAGGCGGAACGGCGTCCACTATTGTGTCCGTATTGCAAAAAATGAAAGTGTATGATACTGAAAAAGTACATAACTTTATGTTATACAAAAGAGATGTTGAAAAAGTGTATCAACTAATTAAAAATACTATAAAATCAAAACGTTGTGAAATTATAGGGTTGGCTGAAGGGAGACGGGACATCATAGTTGGTGCGACTTTTGAGCTTCTCAAAATTATGGAAATGTTGGGATTCGACTATCTGTATGTAAGTGAACAAGATAATCTTGAGGGGTACTTATTGTTAAATAAGGAAAAATGGTATCAATAATTTTATACGTGATAAGAAGATTTTGGAATAAATGTAGCCTTTGTTTAATGCTATGTATTGATTAGAATTAAGCAAATTCTATATAAGTGATTGTAAAATTTTAACAAGAAACTGATGGTTTTGGTAGAGGTTATCAATGAAAAAATTTCTGATAATGCTGATAATAATTTGTAATATAATTCCTATTGTATTGATTGTGTTAGGGCTATGTTTGCCCTTACGGACATTGTTTCAAGTAGGAATATTTCTTGAAGGAATTATTGCTAATCTTACTATCTTTTATATTTTGTATTTGGCTTTGAATAAATGTAAGAATAGATTAAAAGAAAAAGGGCATTTACTTAAAGAAATTTTTTCACTATTAAAGAAAAAAAATATAAAAGATAATATAAATGAAGAATGTGATGACAAAAGAGCAATTGAAGAAAAAGAGATGAATCAGATAAACACTACTTATGGCACAGAAAACCAAGAAGCAGTCCTAAAAAGAACATTATCTAATTATAGAAGGGCGAAAAGTGTAATGTCAGAGTGGCCACACTCTTACTGGGGATGCTATATTGCAATAACTTTCTTTTTGTGTATAGTGCTTTCAATAGTATTTTTTATTGTTTTTTTGGCTTCACCAAATAGCAAATTTCCAACAGTTTCTGTTACTTTGTTAGGTGTTGGTGCTGGTAGTATATTTATATCAATAATTATTGTATTTATAAACGAAAGAAAATCAATGTGGCGTGCAAATAGGTATTTAGCAAGTAATAATGCCAAATATAAAAGCAAATTTATTGAAGCAGATGCAGTTGTTAAAGTGTCTTTAATTTCTAGTTATACACAAACTGGAAGCACAGTTCGTACACGAGTATCAAATGCTATTTATAGAATTTTGATTGAATGTAATGACAAAAAATTAACCGCTTTTAGTAGAAATTTTTATAACGAAGGCGACATTGTTACAATAATTTATAAAGAGAAATCAACACTGGCAAGCATAATAGCAGATTATTATAATGAAGATGATGAAAATTCTTGGGTAGAGGATGACCCAGAAAATTCTTGGGTCGCAAATGATGAAGAATTTAATTCGTGGTCAGAATAAAAAAGTAAAGATAGTTTGAATAAAGTTTTAGATGAGATAAATTGAGGGAATGGCAAAGGTAAATTTTTGTGATTTACTATATTGGGATATAGAAAAAGAAATGCAAATTTTAGGAAAAAGGAATTAATTAATCTTATATTGCATATAATGATTATATAAAACAATTGCAATATAAAATAATCATTTAGTATCGACTTTTGAATGGTTTTTTTAAAATATATTGGGTATAATTAAATAGAAAACATTGTCAAAATTTAAAAACATTGCAGATTATATTAAAAAATTAATTTTTTGTAGTCAAAATCCTTGACAAACACAAATAAATAATGTATTATAATCAAGCATATAGTGCTGAAAAATCAGCATACTGTCGCAGGATGGAGCAGTCGGTAGCTCGTCGGGCTCATAACCCGAAGGTCGTTGGTTCGAATCCAACTCCTGCAACCATTAATTTTGATAGTGTTTTTTTGTTTATAAAAATAATGTCAAAACAACAACTTTGCAAGAAAGTTTATATCTTGGCGGTGTAGCTTAGTTGGTTATAGCGTTCGGTTCATACCCGAAAGGTCATAGGTTCGAATCCCATCACCGCCACCACAATATTGTGGCCCCATGGTCAAGCGGTTAAGACATCACCCTTTCACGGTGGAATCAGGAGTTCGATTCTCCTTGGGGTCACCACTAAAAATACAACTTATTAATTGTTTTGAAAGCTATATTAAGTTAAGTGTTTCAAAATATTAATAAGAAAGTTAAAAAAAGTAAATAAGTTGAAAAATTTTATTTTTTCAACAGCTTTATTAAAATTATATAAATTTGGAAGCTTAGCTCAGTTGGGAGAGCATCTGCCTTACAAGCAGAGGGTCATAGGTTCGAGCCCTATAGTTTCCACCATAAGGCCTGTTGGTCAAGCGGTTAAGACGCAGCCCTCTCACGGCTGAATCGGGAGTTCGATTCTCCCACGGGTCACCATTAGGGAACTGGACGAACACTCGGTGTAAAGAGATTGTCCAGTTCTTTGTTTTGTATGAATGTTTTGGCTTGAGAATGTATATTAATGACATATTACCAAAGCGACCAGTTCCTACATTTTGGAAAAATCAAAAACGCAAGTTAGGCAGATTTTCTAAATATTAAAAAATAAGGCATTTCAGGAGTTACTTGGAATGCCTACTTTTTTATTTAAGGCACTCCAATAATTTATTTGCCTTTCGTGGTGTCTGTTGTAGCATAGTTCGCGGTCAATGTAAACCACAAAAAAATATCACTTAAAATATGAAACAGAACAGATAGTCAGACAGAAATGTCTGGCTATTTTTTTATGCCTATTTGTGTTTGACTACTCTATTAAATTCAATTATGCAATATTTTTTTTGTTATCTTGTTGGAAATAAAAAATGGTTTACATTTACAACTTAATCTAAATGGTTGCTTGCAGAATATCGAACTATGCTACTTTTCCACTGCCGAAAGGCAAATAAATTTAGGAGAAAAAAAGATGAAAAAAGTAGTTTATTCAGTAACAAAAGTTAACAAAGATGAGAAGTTGAAAGGTGTTGGATATCTTGTTGATGACAACTTGTTAATACCAGCAACTTCAACTAAAGGCAATAGTTATATCAAAGTATTTGAAGATATAACTAAATCTTGTCATCAAATAAGTGGCAAAGATAACGAATACAAAGGATATGTAACAATCGCTTATGAAGATGTTCAAATCTACAACAAACAAAAGAATAGTTATGATACATTGGACTATTGCGAAACAACTTACTTTGTATGGTTCAAAATACTAGATTAAGGAGAAAAAGAAAATGTTTGAATATGAATACTTTAATGGAGAACATTATATAATTTTTGACATTATCGAAGTAGATAATGCAAAAAAACAAATAACACTTGCGATTAGCAATGAAGGCAAAATGAAAGAAGAAACATTTGAATTATTGCACGATAAGAAAGATGAAAGCAGACAATATTTTGTATATGGATTATACCTTGACAAAATATATTTAGATGAATTTATTTATAAGGAGTAAATAATATGGAAAACAAAATTAGTATGGTTATAGGCTCTTGGGGCTCGTATAATGAATGTAACGAAAGAAGTTTAGGCTCTAAATGGCTTGATTTAAATGAGTTTGAGAATTGGGATGATATTGAAAGCGAACTTAAAAAAGAAGGTTTTGAACTTAATGTCATTGATGAAGAGTTGTTTGTGCAAGATATTGATGGCATACCAACAGAAGGTGTGAATTGGGACTATACTCACCCAAAAACAATATTTAATTTGTTAAAACAATCTGGTGTGCTAGATGATGAGTATAAATTTGAAATTATGCAAGCATATTTGGAAGTAAGGTCATTTAAAGAATGGGAAGGCTTAATTGAAAAATATGAAGATAGTTGGGATATGGATATTTATTTATATACCAACCAATCTATGATAGATGTAGCATACAACATTGTTGAAGAATGTTACAACCTAGAAGGTCCACTCGCAAATTATTTTGATTATGAAGCTTTTGCAAGAGACTTATCGTATGATGGGTACACAGAAACAACTTATGGCGTATTAGAAATTAGATAATAAAAGGAGATAAAAACTATGAAAATAATATTTAAAGAACAAAAACAAAAAGCAGTAGAATTAATGAAGCAAATTGATATTTTTAAGCCTTATATAAAAGGGTTTGAAGATAATAACCTAGTATGCTATTATGAAAACTTTGGTGGATTTTGGGCTAACCAAAGACCTGAACTGCAAGAGAAATTGCAAGCAATAGAAAAGAAATATAATTGTGTTGTATATGCAGTAACTCACGAATTTGTAGAGTTTGGCGAGTGTTACAGTTTTTTACTTGTGCCAGAATATAAAGATGAGAGGAATAACTTGATTTACAAAACACAAAACAATACATTTTATGCTTTTGCTTATGTGTGGAATGTTACTGATAACTATTGCAGTGAATTTGGCACGATTGAAATACAAAGTTTTGGTGGCGGAATAAGGAGGATTGGTTAAAATGACAACAATAAAAGATTTACAAAAATACATAGGTTATGAGTTTAGCTCAGGTTGTTATATTGGTGAAGATTACAAGAACTTTCAAGCAAAATACATAAACTATTTGAAGTTTGTTTGTAAAAACAATGGCTGGAGGCTTGTAAACATTGGTCGCAATCATTATTGTTTTTCTGCGTTCATTGAAAGTAGCGAAAACAGATTTGTATACATTTCAATTAGTGATGTTAGACATTTTAGCAATGATTGGTATGACAACATATTGATACGCACAGCAAAGAATGAAACAGATTACAGAGGTGGTTTTAACCATCGTACAACACTAGATAGATTGGAAGGAAGTGTTGCTAAATTGCTAAGAGATTTACCATTTTAGGAGAATTAAGATGATGAAAATATCTACAGATAAATTATATAGGATTTGCAACAAATACCAATGGTTTACAAGTGGTGATACAAGGCAATATGACTTGCTATTTGAACGGAATAAGGAAAACCGCCGAAGTGAGCGGTATATAAATGAAAGAGATAACCTAATAAGTTAGGTAGCCGTATATAGATGAAGATTAAACGGCAACCACCGATAGAACATTTTGCTCTATCGGCGGTTTTTTAATATTATAATTTTTCAAAATTCAACGGTAAACTTACTGCCTTCGCCGAGCTTGCTTTCAACGCTGATTTTCCAACCGGATTTTTGGCATATCTTTTTTACAACGGCAAGTCCCAAACCGAAGCCGCC
>CAJTNA010000010.1:0-41573 GCA_910577845.1 uncultured Christensenella sp.
AATACAAGCTTAATAGTTACAAATTCAATAGCAACTAAAGTTTAATTTTCAAATGTTGTAAATTTAAAAAATAATGCTAATAAACAAACAAGATACTAGCTAGTATCTTGTTTGTGTTGCCTTGGTATGACCAAAGTTTTTCGCTCTTGATTGTGCTATTTTTATTGATTGCACAATGTGATAAAGAAAAATATGGTATATAAAAGATTTGTAGCATTACTAATAACCTTACATTTTACTATTAAAGTAGTTTATTTATAAAAATATTTTTAATTTCAATTAAAAAAGCAATCCATTATCAAATGTTTTGGTTGCAAGTTCAGTTAGCATTGTGATTTGTTTTTCGGATAAAAATTGTTTGTAATCTTGCATTAAAGTATTGTATGCTGTTAAAATGTCGGCATCTTCAATAAGGGCAACTAGACGGTCAGCGTTTTCCTTGCAAATTTTAAGGTTTGATATTACTATATCTAGTATGTCGCAAACAAAAGTGTCTTCCTCTATGCCAAGTTTGCTTTCAAAATCATTGGCGTAAGCAAGTATATCATATAACGGGGTGTCAAAGTCCACTACCGCAAGCACCATTTCTTGTATAAGGGCGTTTGTTTCTGTTTCATCAATATTTTTTCCATATATTTCTGCAATATGTTTTTTGCTAAATTCCTCTGCATTTATATTGTTTTCTTTTAAAATATTCATTAATTCTCTATATGATAACATAGTTTCACCTAACTCAAGTAACTTTATAGTGTTAATATATCATAAAAGTCTGTAATAATCAACTAAAACTCTTTTATATTAACATTATCAATTATAAATTACTGCAATTAAAATTTGATATTTTTATAAATCACATAATTAGAAATTTGTGCAATTCAATAAATTGAAAAAGTTCCAGCTTATTAGAACAGGTAAAAAATATTATATAAATGCTAATGTAAAATATGAAAGCCTCTATAGTTTATTTAAGGAAAAAATTTTTTTTAAATCATCAAAACAACTTTCTTTTTAGGTTTAATAACTTGTACTAGTAAGAAAGCGGAAATCAAGTTATATGAAGCAGAATATAAAACTTTAAAAGGAGCTTATTTATACGCAGTACAGAATTTTATGAAACCTGTAAATATTGATTGAAAAAAATCAGCTAAGTGACTAAAGCAAGTTAAAACTCATGGTATATTTTTTAAATGTGGATTGGCTGGTGAAAAGTATAAATTTTTATTTTTGAAGCTCTAAAACTTAAAAATAAATTAAAATAATTGTTGGTTTTAGTTTTCGCTAATAAAACAAGACATAAATTGGCTTAAAAATTATAAAAATAAAAAGTTAATGTAAAATGTATGTGTAATTTTAATAAAAATATTGAAAAAATAAAATGCGTATGATATAATTATTTTGTAATTCTGTTTTATTTTTAAAGTAATAAAATGGAGCGGAAACAATTACAATATTAATAAAGGGTGAAGTTATGGCTAAAGCAAAGAAAAAAGTTGAAACAAATGCTTTGACATACACTGCAAAAGAGCGTAATGGCTACTTAGTAGGTATGGCTGGACAAAATATCATATATGGTATTATCAGTTCTGGCTTGGCATTTTATTTTAGTAACGTTATTGCATTACCAGCAATGGCTATTTCCGTAATTATGGCAATAGCACGTGTATGGGATGCAATCAATGACCCAATGATGGGTACTTTTGTGGATAAAACAAAAAGTAAGTGGGGTAAATGTAGACCTTACTTGATATTTATGCCTATAATAATTATGATAGGTACGATACTATGTTTTGCTAATGGTATATATAGTAACAACAATAGTTTCGGGCAAAACTTTATGATAATTGCGTGGGCAGGCGTATCATATATTCTTTGGGGAATGCTATATACTGCTGCTGATATTCCTCTATGGGGTATTGCATCACGTATGACAGCAGATGAGTCTAAACGTTCAAACTTGCTATCACTAGCCAGAATGGTTGCTGGTATCGGTGGTGCGTTAGGCTTTATTATGGTGCCAATCGCTCAAGCTTTGGCTAAGGCTCTACCTGGAGATAGTAGTAAAGTTGCTCAAAACTTACAACTAGCATTTATTATAGTTGCTATCGTGCTTGCTATAATTGGTACAATTCTATTCCAATTTGCTGCACTTGCTAAAGAGCGTGTAGACTGCGATGAGGAAAAGAAGAGAGGTATCATTGATAACTTTAAAATTATGTGGGGTAATAAACCTTTCCGTAGAATACTAATTTCTGGTATTATCAGAAGCCCATTCCAATTGTTGCTTATTTTGGCAATGCCATTAATGACAATGTATTTTGGTAACAATGGTGCAACTGCAGACTTTGTTAAAAACATATTGTTGCAATATGGACCAATCGCCATTGGTGTATTCGGTGGTCAATTTGGTGCAATGGCATTAACTCCACTACTTTGTAAGAAATTTGAGAAAAAGACAATATTCAACCTAATGAATATTATCTCTGGTGTTGCTTTTGCAATGATATTTGTATTATATTTGATATTCCCAACTACTTTGGGTGGTGTGCCAATTATCCTATTGTCAATTGCTTTCTTGTTTGCAAGTGCGGGCGTAGGTTTTATAATGGTATTGCAATCAATGATGATTGCGGACTGCGTAGACTATGAGGAATATAGAAATGGCACTCGTCCAGACGGTGTATTCTTCTCTGGTCAATCTTTCCTAACAAAATTGGCTGCGGGTCTTGCAGTTATGATTCAAGGTTTAGGTTATATGATTGTTGGTTATGAAACTGACGCAATCACAAGTATGAACTCAGCTTTGGCATCTGGTTTAGTAACTTTTGCAGAGGAGTATAAGACATTCGCAATGATTATGTTCTTCTTAGTTTCAATACCGCCAGCAATTGGTATGGTGCTTTCAATTATCCCAATGCTTAAGTATGATTTGACTGATAAAGAGCATACAAGAATTTTGGATGAGTTAAACCAAAAGAGATTAGCTACAGCAACTGCTGAGGGCACAATGACAGAGGAGCAAACAGAGGCTATCTTTGGTGATATGGATACAAATGCCGAAAATAATGGCGTAGCTGTTATTCCAGCTGTAAATACTGATAATAATGTTGTACCAGTTGAGAGTGAGGCTCAAGAGGTCGTACAAGATAATGCAGAGGACACAGCTGATACTCAAGTTGTAGAAGATGTAACAGCAGAAGAAGTTAATGCTGAAAATGCTGAAATCCAAGTAATTGCAGAGGAAGCCCCAGTAACGCAAGAGGTTAAAGCTGAGGAAGAAACAACTGAAATTGCTGAGATAAATGCTCAAACAGAAAAGTTTGATGATGAAAACAAAGAGGAAATTGTTGCTGACGAGGTTAAAGAGGAAAAACCTGCGAAAAAAGCCACAGCTAAAAAGTCTACTGCTAAAGCAAAAAAAGAGGATAGTGAAAAATAATTTAATTGTTATTATTTAACAAAAATGCAATTAAGCAAAAAACACAAACTTTGATTGATTTTGTAAAATCTATAACAATGTTAGAGTATGATGTAATAGTTAAAAACACTTATGACATTTATACTTATATAACATTGTTGATACAATAAAATATTGTTTATAATTATATGAACTAAAACATATTCGCTCTTATGGTAACTTAAGGGCGAATTGTAATAAAATGGGAAATATGAGAAAAATAGTTGCAAAGTTAATTCCACTTGTATTAGTGGTGATAATTGGTTTATCTTTATTAATTTTCTATTGTTGCAGACTTAATAGAAACAATGGTTTAAACATTCACGAGCAAAATTTGGCAGAGGTAGCAAAAATTACTGGTTCTGCTGGTTGTAAATCTGCGTTTGATAAAAGCAATGTTACAAGTTGGGGTGTTACAAAAAAGGGTGCAGAAGTGGTGCTTGAGTTTGATAAACCAACTACAATAAATGCTTTGCTTATGAATGAGGTAGGTTTTATGTAAAAGAATATTCTATTTTTGCAGAGCAAGACAACGAATGGAAACTGATTTATAAGCAAAATGAAGTTGGTATTAACCGCTTGTCAACTTTTTATGCTGTTAGCACTCAAAAATTAAAAATTGTAATTGATGACTTTAAAAATAGAGCAAAGATAAATGATATTAAGGTTTATAATCTTGAACAAAGGGAAAGAGAAAAACCTTTAAGAGTAACCTCATACATAACACATCCATCTAAAAAAGCGGGGAATATTGACCCAGATTGTTTTGACGTAATTACAGATGTACAATTTATTGCATATGGCAGATTTGATAATGAGGGGAATGTTGAAGAGCGTGCTGATGAGGAGCTTGATATTTTGAAACATATGATTGGTGGTAGAGATGTCAATATCTTGCTAACAATTTTTGGACCTAGAAATGAAAATGGTGCGTCAATGTATAATGTGCTAAAAAATCATATGGATAGTGCAGTAAATAATGTTGTTGAACGAGTTTTATCATTGAATGTCGGAGGTGCAGACTTTGACTGGGAATATCCTGCAAACCAAAAAGAGTGGGACTTATAGAGTGAGTTTATTGTAAAATTGCACAGTGAGCTTTCAAAAGTTGGTAAGCAATTATCTATAGCGGATTCTCCTTGGTCTTTTAGATTTTCAAAAGAGACTGTAAAATGCATTGACCAATTACAAATTATGGCATATGATTTATATGACCATAATGGTGACCAAAACTCTTATGCTGGTGCAGTGGATAGTGCGGTTCGCAGTGCATTAAATAAAGTTTTACTTTACAACAAATCAATTTGGGGCTATCATTTTATGGCGACCTATAGATGGTAGTAATGTATGGATAAATTATAATGACCCTAATAATGTGCAAAACGAACATATAATGTATGAGCAAAATTCTTGGTTCAATACTCCCACAACCGTAAGGGATAAAACAGTTTATGCAATTTTAAAAGGTATTGGCGGTATAATGATTTTTGCTCAAGACGAAGATGTCAATATGGATAATCCTTTATCTTTGACAGCATCAATTGGTAAAGCAAAAGAGAATTTTAGCAAGGTGGTGTCAAGATGAAAAAAGTATTAGATAGTTTGAAAAACAATAAGTATATCACCTTAATTATTGCCCTAATGTTAACATTTTCATATGTTGGAGGCTTGCGTAAATATATATATGATAATTGCTCAAAAATGTTAAGTTTTGCAAGAGCTGGTGCTGATTGGTTTAATTTATCTATTGGCATTGCAGTTTTAATGGTTGTTGCCGTTTGTGTTGGTATTGCTTTGATGTTTTTGATAAGAAAAAAAGTAACAATGAATATTGTAGTTTCTGGCTATGGTATTGCGAGCGTATTAAGCATATTGATTATGTTATTTACACCATACAATTTGCAATTGCTATCACCTAGCACAAATATGGATAGCTTGGCAAAAGTTGCTTTATATACTACAATGATTTTGGGGTTAGTTGAAGTAGTACGTTTAAGTGCAACATTAAGTTTGCATATATTACTTGCGGTTGATTTGGAAAATTTGACAGCAACAATCGTTGTAAGTATTATGACCATATTATCAGTTTTAATAGTTTGTTTGTGTGTAGCTTTTAATGGTTCAATGCAAATTTATTTTGGCGTATTAACATTTTTATTGTTGATTTTGAATATTGTAAACTCAGTTACAAAAAGCGAAAGAGAAAACAATATTTGCTTGGTTGAGGTAAAAATTAATTGGATATACATTGGTATAGTATTAGCCGTTATTGCTATTGCGTTAATAGCAACTTTAACAAGTAGTAGTATTGTAATTGAAAAGTCTGTTGTACTAAAATAGTTAAGGTAAAAAAGATTATTGAAGTTACTAAAACTTTTAATTTATATAAAACTATTTGCTCCTGGGCTGTCCTAGGAGCAAATAGTTTTATATAAATAAATTGATTTTATCTTGAAAGTTTATAAAATTATTGTAAAAGATGAAAATAAATAGAACTTAACAATATTTACTTTTAATCGTATTTAAATAAAAATGCTAGTAATGCTCTAGCTATTTACAATAATAAAATGCTATAGTAAAATTAATTAAATGAATAATATATTTTGCAATTTTTAGTTGTTAAAACTTTTTGTACATTGGAAAAATGGCGGTAATATTGATTTTTCTTGCAATAAATAGCAATTTGTGGTATAATAAGGTAAATATATATAAATAAAGAGGAAAATAATGTTACAAGTAAATGATTTAAGCTTACAATTTGGACAAAGAAAGTTATTTGACGAGGTTAATATAAAGTTTACAAAGGGAAATTGTTATGGAGTTATTGGTGCTAATGGTGCTGGTAAATCTACTTTTTTAAAAATTCTTTCTGGTGATATTGAGCCTACAAAAGGCAATGTAAGTATTGGTAAAGAGGAAAGAATGTCTGTGTTGCAACAAAACCAAAATGCGTATGACGATTTAACTGTATTGCAAACTGTGTTAAAAGGGCATAGCAGAATGTATGACATAATGTTGCAAAAAGAGGCTCTTTATGCAAAAGCTGACTTTACTGAAGAGGACGGAATTTTAGCATCTGAACTTGAGGGAGAGTTCGCTGAGCTTGGCGGTTGGGAGGCTGAAAGTGAGGCTGAAACTTTACTTAATGAACTAAAGATTGATAGTAGTTTAAATGGAACTTTAATGGCAGATATAGATGCAAAGACTAAAGTTAAAGTGTTGCTTGCTCAAGCATTGTTTGGCAATCCTGACATATTGATATTGGATGAGCCTACAAACAATTTGGATGCAAAAACTACTAGGTGGCTTGAAAATTATTTAATGGATTTTGAAAATACAATAATTATTGTATCACATAACAGACACTTTTTAAATAGAGTTTGTACTCATATTTGCGATGTTGACTTTGGTCATATTAATGTGTTTGTAGGTAACTATGACTTTTGGTATGAAACATCTCAATTACTTGCAAGACAAGCAAGAGAGCAAAATAAAAAAGCAGAAGCAAGAGCTAAGGAATTGCAAGAATTTATTGCAAAATTCTCTGCAAATGCATCTAAGTCAAGGCAAGCAACTAGTCGTAAAAAGGAATTGGAAAAGTTGACATTAAATGATATTAAGCCTTCCTTACGTAAATATCCTTTTGTGGATTTTAAGTTTGAGCGTGAGATAGGTAGAGAAATTTTAAAGGTGGAAAATCTTACTAAAAAGGGATATTTTGAAAATGTTAGCTTTATGGTAAAGACTGATGAAAAGATTGCTTTTTTGGCAGATAAGTCTACTACAATCACAATGCTTTTTGATATCCTAATGGGCGAGGAAAGTGCAGATAGTGGCACAATAGAGTGGGGCAAGACTATTATTCCTACATATTTGCCAGAAAATAATTCTAAGTATTTTGATGGTTGTGATTTAAATTTGGTTCAATGGATAGGTCAATATTCACCAAAAGAGCAATATGAGGAGTTTTTGCGTAGTTGGCTTGGTAGAATGTTGTTTTCTGGTGAGGAAGTTAAAAAAGCAGCAAAGGTGCTTAGCGGTGGTGAAAAGGTTAGGTGTATGCTAGCAAGGCAAATGCTTGCAGGTGGTAATTTCTTGATTATGGACGAGCCTACTAACCACCTAGATTTGGAGTCAATCACCTCACTTAACAAAGGTATGATTAACTTTAAAGGCAATATGTTATTTGCAACTCACGACCAAGAAATTTTGTCCACAGTTGCTAATAGGATTATTGAAATTAATGGTACAAAAGTATTTGATAAGGAAATGAACTACGAAGATTATTTGGATATGGAATAAAGTTATCCAATTAATAAGGGGCTTTGAATTTAGTTTTGATGTAAAAAGCTGTCGAAAATCGGTATTAAATTGCATTTTACATAAACAATGATAATAGAATTGTAAATAAAGTAATTTTTGATTTGTTTTAATAATAAAATTATTATATGTATTTACTATATAAATTGTGACTACATTAAGAAAAAAAATACTATAGGCGATTGCTTAGGACATAAATAATAAATAAGGAGAAATTGAAAAGATTATGAATTTTTGGAAAGAGTTGAAAAGTTATGACATTAATTCTATCACTCGCTATGCGTCAGGTTTTCCATATGATGAGGACGGAAATCAAACTTGCGTATGCCTTGATGGAGAGTGGGCATTCTGTTTAGTGGAAAACCCAGACCTTATCCCCGTGGGATATGAGCAAGAAGATGCGGAGCTTAATGGCTTTGGTAAAATTAAAGTGCCATCAAACTGGCAAATTCAAGGACACGGCACACCTATTTATACTAACTACATATATCCTTATGCTTTGACACAGTTTAATCCACTTATGTTGCCACACGTAAAAAACAAATACAATGAGGTTGGTTGTTATGCTACAGAGTTTGAGGTTAAAGACCTTGACAAGGATATCTTTATTCGATTTGATGGTATCAATAGTTGTGGTGATATTTATGTTAATGGAAAGTTTGTAGGTTATTCAGAGGATTCATTTAGTCCACAAGAGTATAACATTACAAAATTTGTAAAGGCTGGCAAAAACAAATTAGCTGTGTCTGTTTACAGATACACTACTGGTAGCTATCTTGAGGACCAAGATATGTGGCGTATGTCTGGTATATTCCGTAGTGTTTGGTTGATTAGCAAACCTCAAGTTGAAATTGCTGATTACTTTACACATAGCAAATTGTTTAACAACTACAAGTCCGCTAAATTTATTACTCACGTTACTGTTGCATCTAGAGAGAATATTCGTAACAGAGTATCCGTTCAAGTAAACTTGTCTTATGACGGCAAGTTGGTTGCGGAGCTAAATAGTGACCCTCTTTATGTTGAAAGAAATGGAATTGTAAATATAACTTTGGAAAAGGATATTGAAGATATTAATCTTTGGTCTAACGAGTATCCAAACTTGTATGATGTAGAAATCAAATTGTCTACAGAGGGAAAAACAATTGATATACGTAAATCACACTTTGGATTTAGGGAAATTGAGATTGACCCAATGATTAATGGTAAAGGTCCGTTTATTAAATTAAATGGCGTGCCTATCAAAATATTTGGTGTTAATAGACACGAGTTCCACCCAGACTATGGTCACGCTGTAACTGCAGAGCTTATTGAAAAAGATATCAAACTTTGCAAACAATATAATATATCATCAATTCGCAATAGCCACTATCCAAACCAAGACGTTTTCTATGAGCTATGTGACCGCTATGGCATATTGGTTATGGCTGAAACTAACTTGGAAACTCACGGATTAGCAATGTTTATTCCTAGAAATAGCAAGAAATGGGCTAAACCTTGCGTTTATAGAGCAACGAATATGGTTCGTAGATTACGTAACCATCCTTGTATTATAAGTTGGTCACTTGGTAACGAGGCTGGCTTTGGTAAAGACTTTGCCTTAATGAAAGAGGCTGTGCTAAAATTAGATAAATCAAGATTTATACATTATGAGCCAGACCAATCTGGAAAAGTAAGTGATGTGCTTAGTGAAATGTATTCAACTTTGGAAAAAATGCCTGTAATTGGTGAGAATAAGCCTATGCGTCACTGCAAAGCTTTGTGGTCACCATTTGGTAGTAAATATGATTCCGCAAAATATAAAAACTTGCCATTTATTCAATGTGAGTACGCTCATTGTATGGGTAACAGCTTAGGTAACTTTAGTGATTACTGGGATATGTTTTGGAAGTATGACCGCCTAGCTGGTGGATACATTTGGGATTTTGCAGACCAAAGTATTCGCACTAAGGATGGTGATAAGGATAAATGGAATTATGGTGGAGATTTTGGTGATAAGCCAAACGCAGGCAGATTTGCATTTAACGGAATTTTCAGAGCAGACCGTACGCCAAACCCAGCACTTTATGAGGTTAAATATCAATATCAACAAGCAAAGTTTGAACTTAATGTTAATTGCTTGAGTATAACAAACAGATACGCATTTACAAACTTGTCTGAATTTGACATTGTATTGTCATTTAAGGCAGAGGGTGAAGAGATTTATACTCGTACATTCAATATAAATTGCCCACCAAGAACTACTGCAACTTGTGATTTGATTGATAAGGAAGTTGGCTTCCCAATGGGTAAGGAAATTGTTTGTGATTTGCAAATGGTTACTAAAAAGGATAACGATTATGCTAAAAAAGGTCACGTTGTCGCATATGAACAATTTGTTATTAAAGACTTTGACTTTGCACCACTTACAATTGAACAAGGTTCATCTTTTGTAAGAACAGAGGAGAATATAACTGTAACTTGCGGAAAGTATGAGTATGTTATTGATAATAATGGCTTTATAAGCAGTGTTAAAGTTGGTGGTGAGGAAAAATTGGCATCACCTATTAGACCAAACTTCTGCCGTGCTTCTATTGATAACGATGCATTACCTCAAGTACCAGCAATTATCTCTGACATAATTATGGGTGTAAATAAACACTTTAAAGCACAAAAAACTCTTAAACCAAAGACTATTGAGGTTACAGATGTAAACAATATTGTTGTTGTAGATATCGTTTGGGGTATGAGATTATTGCAAGATTTACATACATCTTATACTTTCAGTGCTAACGGCAATGTTGATATCGCAATGCAATTGATGGCTAAGAGTGATTTGGAAAGATTTGGCTTTACATTTAAGCTTGTTGAGAGTGAGGATAAGGTGGAGATGTATGCAAAAGGACCTCACGAGAACTATTGTGATAGAGCAACTTCTGCAAAACTTGGTTTATGGAAAGGTAGCGTTGAGGACTTTATTCACGATTACTTATATCCACAGGAAAATGGTAACCATACTGGTGTTAGATATGCAAATATCGGCGGAGCAAACGGCGTAAGTTTACGTGCAGTAGATGTTCCTTTTGAAATGACAGTTCACCCTTACACTATGGAAACTTTGCATAATACTAAACATATGCACGAGTTGGAAAGAGAAAAAGAGTTGACAATTTGCGTTGATGGCAAACAACGTGGTGTTGGTGGTGACATTCCAGCAATGGCTTGCACTAAAGACAAATACAAGATTTTACCAAACGAAACTCAAGAATTACGATTTATTTTAAAGTTTAACTAATAGAGTATTGTTTAATTAATATATACTATAGTTTAAAAATTAATTAAAACTTTACAAATTAAAGATTTTCAAATAAGATATAAAGCAAAAAAGTTCGGGATTCCCGAACTTTTTGTTTTAGTGTAGTTTTTATTTAATAAATATTATTTTGTCCTTTATTGTTAAAATTGCAATATTTATTTAATTTGAAAAGCATAACTAAAAGGTAATTGCTTTACAAATAAATTAAATAGCCTCATACTGATGTAATACCTATTATAAGTATAAGAATTAATAGTGCAGTGAAAAATATTGCTAAACTACTGATAATTATTCCAGCAATAGCCAAACCTCTACCGCTATTGTTTAATGATGGTGCTTTTTTCAAGCCAATAATAGAACATATCAAACCAACTATAGCAACAAAAAATGACATAATAAAACCAACTATTGCAAATGTGTTACTTTGGCTTTGCTCTGTTGCTAAGGCTTGTTTGTTTACTATTACGCCACAATTTGGACAAACTATTGCTCTGTCATCAATTTCTCTTCCGCAATTATTGCAAAACATTTTTTTCTCCTTTAATTAATACTTAATAAATATTAATTGTTTAAAATTTTATTATATATTTCTATTATATTCCCAAAATAATGGGAAGTCAAGCGTTTTTCCAAAATATTGGGAAATTAATTATTTTTCCCACTTTTATGGTAATATTTAAAGTATGAAAAGTGTTTTTGCAGAACGTTTATTGGCGTTGCGATTAGAAAAGGGAATAGGTCAAATTCAGTTGGCGAAAGAATTAGATGTTGGCAAATCAATAATTAGTTGCTGGGAACTTGGCAAAAGTGAACCGACTTTGTCAAAGTTAGTAGTAATAGCAAAATATTTTGGTGTGTCAATAGATTATCTTGCGGGTTTGGAAGATTAATAGTGTTACATTTTTCTTAGAAAGGGTTGTAAATATTAAATATCTTGTTTAAATTGTTTTTAAAGCCAGTCTTAATTGTACTGGTTTTTTTATTGTCAAAAGCTTAACTAAATTAAAACAATAATAAATAATTTGTAGGTGGTTATATTGTAAAAGAGAGGGAATATTGTATTTAAATTTATTTATCAAGAAACAACTTCTTTTGAAAATAATGTTTTGTAATTAAAAAAGATAGTATAAGTGGGATATAATGGATAGAGTCACTTGCTAAATAGTGATATTATAAATAAAAAATAATTTATATATCAATGTATAAATATTTAAATTAAATAGCTTTTTTATTTAATTTAGATAAAAATAAAGTAAACAATATAGTACAATATCATTTTTATAATAAGGATTAATAAATATTTTTATTTGAAATAGATAAAGTGTTGAACTATTATAACTTAAAAAAATATGCTAATTAATAATTTAATCTCAAATAAAAGGAGCATTAAATTATACCAAAAATCTTGTTTAAAAAAGCAAGGTTTCCAATTGATTAATGAGAAATTAGGTAGACAAACACTTTTTAGAGAATAATTGGCTTACTATAAGTAACAATTATTTAATAATATGTGTAAAAATGCTTTAGTTAAGTAAAGTTTTTGAAAACTTGAAAGAAATTATTAAAAAACGCTTTACAACTTTAGTGTGCTAAAGTATAATATATACATAAACTGAAAAACAAAATTGCGATAAGCAATATAAGGAGTAAAAAATGAAAAAGAAATTAGGAATTATACTAGCGGTAGTAGCAACAGCAGTAATATCAATCGTCAGTCTAGTAGGCTGTGGTCCAGTAAAAGGTTTACCAGCACAAATAGATGCATTATTAGCAGTAAAATCTGGTCAATCTGATATAGCAATAATAGATTCAACAATGGCAAATTATTTGATTAATGTTCAAAAATCTGATAGCGTACAAGGTTTGTCTATTGCAACAATTGAGGGTTTTGACGACTTGACTGTAACAGAAGATTATGGTGTAGCAGCACAAAAAGATAAAACAAAATTAAGAGATTTTGTAAGTTATGCATTATATCAATCAACTCAAAATGGTATTTATCAAAGTATTGTTGACAAGTATGAGCTAAATGCTGTTAAAATTGACATTGCAAAAGTTGAGAATTTTCCAGCTGATTGGCAGACTCAATTGATTAAGCAAGGCGAAATTACAATTGCTTACACTGATAACCCACCTATGGGAATTAAAAATAATGAGGTAATCACTGGTTTTGATATTGATTTGGCAAAAGCTATTTTTGAGCCATTAGGAATTACTGTAAAAACTAAAGAGATAGTTTGGGGTTCTAAAGAAATGGAGCTTAACTCAAACAAAGTTGATTTAGTATGGAATGGTTTGACAATTACTGATGAGAGAAAAGAAACTATGGCAATCTCTAATCCATATCTACAAAACAAACAAGCAGTAGTTGTTAAAACTGAAAATTTAAGTAAGTATACTAAAATTGCTGATTTGAAAGGTGCAAAAATTGCTGTTGAGGAAGGTTCATCTGGTCAAACTACAGCAGACGCTTTAGTAAAAGCAATTAAAAAAGCAAAATAATTTAGTTGTATGGATAAATACATACACAAGTTAAAGGTTTAAAATGAATGTAGAGAAAGTAATAATAGATTTATTTAAAGGCTTTGGCATGACGGTAGCAATATTCTTTGCTACCCTTGCTGTTGCTTTGCCGTTAGGACTAATTTTTGCTTTTTTACAAAAAAGCAAGATAAAACCAATAAGTTACTTGATGAACGCTATAATTTGGATAGTAAGAGGAACTCCGCTTATGTTGCAAGTTATAGTAGTCTACTATGTACCAGGGTTATTAAAACTTGGTTTTAGTGTGCGTAGCGAATTCTTAGCCGTTTTAATAGCTTTTTCATTAAACTATGCTTGCTACTTTGCCGTAATTTACAAAGGTGGCATTAATGCGGTGCCAAAAGGACAATATGAGGCGTGTCAAGTTTTGGGAATGACAAAAAAGCAAACATTTTTTAAGGTTGTTTTGCCACAAGTTTACAAAAACATTTTGCCAGCAATGAGTAATGAGATTATAACTTTGGTAAAAGATACCTCTATTGCAAGAATTATTGGTTTGTCAGAATTGATATTTGTCGGACAAAGTTTGTTGAATTATGGATATTTAGCACCATTCTTTTCAACAGCATTATTCTATTTGGCATTTATTGGTGTTTTATCAATCTTGTTTGCAAAACTAGAAAAGCGTACTAATAGGTATAGGTAAGAGGTGATAATATGGAAAAGTATAATAAAAACAATGCGGAAATATTATCCGACCAAACAAATAGTGAGGCTACTTGCCAAGGTGTAGATAAAGCGGAAATGGAGAAAACTCTTGATAAAAAATTTGAAAGTGAAAAAAAACTTGACCAAAATGCTGAAACTAAAAGTACTAAAAAATCTTTTATAGAGCAAGACAGCTCTAACAAAATTTTGGAAATCAAAAATTTGAACAAATCTTTTGGCTTAAACCACGTGCTTAAAGATATTAGCTTTAGTATGAAAAAAGGTGAGGTTATTGCTATAATTGGCTCGAGCGGTGGTGGTAAATCAACACTTTTAAGGTGCTTAACCTTTTTGGAAAGGGCACAAAGCGGTAGTATTTGGATAGGCGGTGAGGAAATCGTTGCTTCTGAAATGCGACCAGTTAAGCCAAAGTTTATGTTTGTGCAAAAAGTGCCAGTAGACACTAAGCTTAAATTTATGCTAAAATCTAAGGAATATGGCAAAAAAAGCACTAAATTTTTTGTTAGAATACCAGCAGAAAATGCTTACAAACGTAAGTTTTTTAAACGCTATGTACCAACTGACAAAAATGGTATACCTCTTAGTGAGGCAGAGGTAAGCATCTATCCTAATGACAATATTTTAAGAGAAAAGGCTTTAAAAATGGGGCTTGTTTTCCAAGATTTTAATCTTTTCCCTCATAAAACTGTTATTGAGAATTTGATTTTAGCACCTATGTTGGTAAAAGGTATGGATAGGCAAGTCGCAATCACGATTGCAGAGGAACAACTTGCAAAAGTTGGTCTTTCTGACAAGGCAAATTCTTATCCATTTGAGATTAGTGGCGGACAAAAACAAAGAGTTGCTATTGCAAGAGCATTGTGTATGTCACCAGAAATTTTGTGTTTTGACGAGCCTACATCTGCGTTAGACCCAGAACTTACTGGTGAGGTGTTGAAAGTTATTAGCGGACTTAGGGATAGTAATACTACAATGCTTATTGTAACACACGAAATAATGTTTGCAAGGGAAGTTGCGGATAAAGTCATTTTCCTTGACGGCGGAAAAATTTTGGAATATGGTGATGCAAAAGAGGTTATTGACAACCCAACCGAACAAAGGACAAAGGACTTTATGGATAAAATACTTAAAGCATAAAAGGGGGATAAAATGTCTAATTACGAGGAATTTTTGCCTGATTTATATAAGGCTATTGCAGATGTGGAAACTGTAGAGGAATGTAGATTGTTGTTAGAAGATTTATGCACTTATAAAGAGGTGGAGCAAATGGCTCAAAGATTGAGAGCTGCAAAACTATTACTTGAGGGTAAGACTTATAACGAGGTTATTTCAGATACTGGGATATCGTCTGCTACATTAAGCCGTGTATCACGTTGTGTACATCGAGGCTCAGACGGCTACAAGAAAGCAATTGAAAAATCTATCAAGTTTTAATCCTATATCCAATAATGAATTGCAGTAAAATATAATTCTTAATTTAGTAAAAAATTAGGCTTTTCTAATTTATTAAAAGATTTAGGTTAAAACATTAATCAAAGTACTTGCAATTGCAGTTAAGCCATTAATTGGCTTGTAATTTAAAATAATGAAATAAAATAACAACACACCAAAAAGTGATTATTTGGTGTGTTGTGTTTTTTGTAAATTTAAAAAATTGCAAAAAGTCGATTTTTTGAAAAATGCCCGTGAAAATCGGGGGTATTTTTGGAAAATGTGGATATTTTGGATAAAAATAGGTAGCTTTTGGCAAGGAATTTGTTTAAAATTTTAATAATAATTAATTATTTGTGCAATATGTATTGAAAAATTATCAAATTTGGTGTATTATTTTAATGTATAAGTTAATTTTATTAGTAGAAATGGTACAAGAAAGTAAATCAAGTTATTTAGGCAATAAATGAGGTTTGGTATATGGGAACTTTTGTTCAAAAGAAAAAAATAGATAAGGAATTAGCTGACAAATTATGTGACACTCTTGGGTGTGGCAAAGATTTGGCAGAGGTTCTTGCTATACGTGGGTTTGACAATGTTCAAGATATTCAAGCCTTTTTGTTCCCAGATATTGCAAATTTGACACCAGTTTTCAGTTATTCTGGTATGAGAGAAGCATCTGACCGCATCAAAGAGGCAGTTGCAAATAACGAAACTATTGTTATTTATGGTGATTACGATTGTGATGGTGTGTGTGCAACAAGTATTTTGTACTTGTTTTTGACCTCGCTTGGTTTAGATGTTAAATTTTACATTCCAAACCGCAAAAAAGAGGGATATGGCATACATAGAGAAGCTTTAGAGGAAATTGCAGAGACATTTTATCCCGACTTGATTATTACCGTTGACTGCGGTATTACTTGCAAAGAGGATATTGACTATGCGATTGACGAGTTAGGGATTGACTTTATAGTTACCGACCACCACGAACCGCCTAAAGATTTACCTAATTGCATAGTGGTTAATCCTAAAGTGGATAGATTTGAGAATACATTTAATGAGTTGTGTGGTGCAGGTATTGCTTTGAGGTTGTGCGAGGCAGTCGGTGGTGAAAAAACTTTAATGTATTTTATTGATATTTGTGCTATTGCGACTATTGCGGATATTGTGCCTTTGCAAGGTGATAACCGAATTATAGTAAGCTATGGCATTGATGTAATTAATGCCCGTGCAAGGCAATCTACTAAATTATTACTTGAGGTTGCGGGGGTATCACCAACTGAAAGAGTTAATAGCACAGATGTTGCATTTAAAATAGTCCCACGTATTAACGCAGTTGGTCGACTAGCTGATTCCAAAAAAGCGGTCAATATGTTTATTGACAATGACTATTTTTATGTAAAAAGTTTGGCTGAACAAGCAAATCTTTATAATAAGGAAAGGCAACAATTTACAGACGATTTGGTTGACGATTGTTTGCATTTGCTTGAAGATTATGATTTGGTAAACAATAGAATAATTGTAGTTTATAGTGACAAATGGGAAGCTGGAGTATTGGGCATTGCCAGTGCAAAAATAACTGGTATGTTTAATCGACCTAGTATTTTGTTGACTTCAGATGGTGATGTTTACAAGGGGTCTGCACGTAGTATTCCTGGTGTAAATATCTATGAGTGCGTATCTTCTTGTAGGGCATTTTTAGATAATTTTGGCGGACATACAATGGCTTGTGGTGTTACTTGTAAAAAGCAAAATATAGAAGCTTTTAGTTTTGCAATTAATGAATATGCACGTACTTTAGATAAAAATTTGTTTGTGCCAAAGACGGAGTTTGACTTAAAGAGGAATATGGATGAGGTGTCTTTAGAGGGCATTACAGAGCTTTCAAAACTTGAGCCTTATGGTATGGATAATCCTAAGGTAAAATACAATATTAGCATAAACACCCCGATTTTCAGTAGGATATCCACTACAAAACATATAAAAAGCAAAGGTACAAGCGATGTTGAATTGGTGTATTTTGACGGAATGCAACAGATGAAAAATATCAATAGTAGCAGTAATGTCAATATGCTTTGCGATTTTGGCGTGCGTACTTTTGCTAACAGACTTTACGCTCAAGGTATAGTGCAAGATACAGAATTTGATTGGAATAATTTTGAGTTTGACAAAAATTACTTGGCAATAAAATACGCTTATTATGCAAAATATGACAATAGTAGTGTTTTTAAAATAAATTACATTAAGGAAAAACACATTGACAAGTTGTTTGATAACGATTTATATGGTGTTTGTTTCCTTGCCTATAGTGACAAAACTTTTACAAAGTATTCGCAATTACTAGGAGATAGAATTGTTAAGATTGACAATGGTATTTTGTCAGATGTCAATCCATTAAACAGATTGGTTTTGGACTTAGATTTGGGGCAAAATCTTGCATTCTACAAAAAAATAGTAATACTTGATACTTTGCCTAGCTTAGGAGTAATAGATTACTATAAATTAAATATGAATGCTGAAGTTTATATGATTAAAGACAATATGCTTTCAGATTATTTGCAAATTGTTAGAGAGAACTTCCCTAATTTAGACGAAATGCGTGCAATATTTGTGGAACTTAAAAAATTGCTTTTGGAAAACACAAAAATTGCGACATTTGGTGAGCTATATAGCGAATATTGCAAGAAAGGCGGAGGCAACAAAATTGCTTTTTATATGGCAATGTTTGTATTTTACGAACTTAAAATTATTAAGCTTAAAGGTGGTTTTTATGTTGATAGTAGCGTAAAGACTAATTTAGAAAGCAGTATTATTTATCAAAGGATTAAGGAGTTAATTTATGCAGGAAAAAGTGCTAATTAAATTAAAAAACCAGTATCCAACCGAACAATATGAGAAAATTTTACAAGCATATGAGTTCGCAAAAAAAGCACACGAGGGGCAAAAACGTCAGTCGGGTGAGGATTATTTTGTTCACCCTTGTGCGGTGAGTGAAATTTTGATAGATATGGGGCTTGACAGCGAGACGATAATGGCGGCATTTTTGCACGATGTTATTGAGGACACACCTCATACTTCTGAGGAGCTTAACGAACTTTTTGGTAAGTCTGTAGTTATGCTTGTAAACGGAGTAACTAAGTTAAATAAATTACAATTTAAGTCTAGTGTGGACGAACAAGCGGAAAACTTGAGAAAAATGCTATTTGCAATGAGTGACGATATAAGGGTTATAATTATCAAACTTGCTGATAGATTGCACAATATGCGTACATTGTTGTTTAAATCTGCGGATAGACAAAAAGAAATATCCCGAGAAACGCTTGATATTTACGCACCGATTGCGGAAAGACTAGGAATGGGAACTATTAAGGGTGAGCTTGAGGACTTGGCAATGCGTTACCTTAACCCAGACGATTACTATGCTTTAGTGCAAAAAATATCTTCCAAAAAGGTAGAAAGGCAAGAGTTTGTGCAAAATGTTGTAAAAGATATTAAGGCAAAGCTTGCGGAAATGAAAATTGATGGTGAGGTTAATGGCAGACCTAAGCATTTTTACAGCATTTACAAAAAAATGCAAAGCGGTAAAGAGTTTGAGCAAATATACGACTTGATAGCTGTGCGTATTATTGTTGATACTATTAAGGATTGCTATGCCGTTTTGGGTGCAATTCATACTATGTGGAAACCATTACCTGGTAGATTTAAAGATTATATTGCAATGCCAAAGACAAATAACTATCAGTCTTTACATACTACAGTTATATCCCAATACGGCTCACCTTTTGAAATACAAATTAGAACTCACGAAATGCACGATATTGCGGAGTTTGGAATCGCAGCTCATTGGAAATACAAGGAAGGTCGACTAACAAGCGACCAAAGCATTATGGATAATCGTATGCAATGGATACGTAGCATTATGGAAGTACAAAAGGACTTGCGTGATAATGCAGAGTTTTTGCAGTCGCTTAAGGTGGACTTGTATCCAGATGAAGTTTTTGTAATAACTCCAAAAGGCAAAGTAGTAAGCTTGCCAAAAGGTGCTACTGGTATAGACTTTGCATATGCTGTACATACAGAAGTTGGCAATAAGTGTGTGGGAATTAAGGTGGACGGCAAAATTGTGCCAATCAATACACGCCTTACAAATAATTCACTTGTTGAGGTTATTACCTCAAATGCGTCAAAAGGACCTAGCCGTGATTGGCTAAAGTTTGTTGCGACTGCCAGTGCTAGAAACAAAATTAGAGCATACTTTAAGCGTGAAATGCGTGAGGAAAACGTAAAACGTGGTAGAGAAATGCTTGAGAGAGAGGCTAAACATAGAAATTATAATCTTTCTGCATTATTAAATAATGAGGAATGGCTTAAGTATTTTAAAAATCGTTATGGTGTTAATGGCAATATGGACGATATTTATGCAGAAATTGGATATGGCAACCTAACCACTAACAAAGTTATTTTAAAGCTAATTGATTGTTTTAAAAAGTCGGGTGCGGAAATGCCACCTATTATCAGTGAGTTAAAGAGCAATAAGCCTACCAGTAAAAAAGGTACAGGTGTATTAATACGTGGTTATGACGACTTTTTAATTAGGCTTGCACATTGTTGTAACCCCGTTCCCGGTGATAAGATTGTTGGATATATCAGTCGTGGCAGAGGTGTTTCCATTCATAGAGCGGACTGCCCAAATATGAAACATATTGAGGACGAGCGTATAATCGAGGCTAACTGGTCAAGTAATATGTCCTCTCAATTTACAGCAAACTTAGAAGTTAATTGTGTTAACAAGTCTAAATTGCTTGTTGATGTTACAACATTTTTTGCAAACAGAAAGCAAACACTTAATGCGGTTAATATGCGTGCTGGTGATGATTTAAATGCGATTATAACAATTAGTGTAGATATTACTAACATTCAAGAGTTGGATGATATGATAAATAAATTGCGTGGTATAGAAGGAGTATTTGATGTACACAGAATTTGACGGATTCAGCGTTAAAAAAATAGTTAACGGCGGACTGCAAAACAATAGCTATATTATAAAGTTTGGAAATAAATGCGTGGTGATTGACCCTGCATCTAAAGTGATAAATGTCACTGTGGAAGAGGAGGGATTGCAAGTTTTGGCTGTGCTTTTAACTCACGGACACTTTGACCATATAAAAGGTGTGCAAGAGTTTTTGGATAAAAATGTACCAGTTTATATCCATAAGTTAGACGAGGGGAAATGCAATGGTGAACATAGTTTGGACTGGTTAAAAAGATTTAGAATAACACCATTTGAACCAACGAATTTTGTTGCTGACAATGAGCTTTTAAATTTTGATGGTTTGGAAATCAAAGTTATTCACACTCCAGGTCATTCTGCTGGTGGGGTATGTTATGTTATAAAAAATGTAATCTTTTCTGGCGATACTTTGTTTTTGGATAGCTATGGCAGATATGATTTTGAGGATAGCTGTTTTGACGATTTAAAACATTCTATTAAAGATAAATTGTTTGGTTTGGATGGCGATTATGTAGTTTATACTGGCCACGGGGATAGCACAACTCTTGCATATGAGAGAGAAAGGAATATGATTCTATGGAGTTAAAAATTGTTACAAACAGTGATTTTATGCAAGACTTTATGGATGTTATAAGAGCTTTTTCACCTATGGTAGAGTATGCTGAAAAGGAAGAGATAAATGTTATCCATCTAGAAATTGAAAACGAGTTTGTACGACTAAAATTTAAAGAAAAAACAATCGAAAATCGGGGGCAAATTGAAAATTTGCCACAAATAAAGCAAAAAAGTGAGATAAAAAGACTTGCAAAAATTATGCTTTATGACTTGCTTAGTGAGCTTACTGGGGTAACTTTGCCATATGGTTCTCTTACGGGAATTAGACCTACTAAGTTGTATCACGAACTTTTGGAAAGTGGCAAAGATGCTTATAAGTATTTTACTGATTATTTGAGAGTACCTACTCAAGGTGCGGACTGGATAAGACGAATTTGCGAAAATCAAAAAGCGATATATTCACATAGTGATAAGGAAATTGATTTTTTTGTTAACATTCCAATATGCGTTACAAGGTGCAGTTATTGCTCGTTTATTTCTGCGGAATTTGGCAAAATAAAAAAGTGGATAACACCTTATGTGGAACAACTATGTAGAGAGATTGAACATAGTATTAAACTTGTAGACAAGCTAGGTGTAAAAGTGCGTTCAGTATATGTGGGTGGTGGAACTCCTACCAGTTTAAATGTACAAGATTTTGCAGAGGTAATAAACTGTCTTAGCAAAATTAAGTGTAATGAATTTACTGTTGAGGCGGGTAGACCAGATACCATTACTTTGGAAAAATTGCAAGTAATGAAAAATTGCGGTGTTAGTAGAATTAGTATCAATCCACAAACTTTTAATGATAAAACACTTGCACTAATTGGGCGTAATCATTCAAAAGCGGATATTTACAGAGTGTATGACGAGGCGTTGAAGTTTGATTTTGATATAAATATGGACTTGATTGCAATGTTACCAACTGAGAGTTTTGAGGATTTCAAGTATTCTGTTGATGAGGCTATAAAACTTAATCCACAAAATATAACAATACATACACTAGCAATCAAAAAGGGAAGCAACTTAAAACTTGCAGAATACGACAATAAAATTGAACTTTTGCCAAAACAAATGATAGATTATTCCCGCACGGCGATTATGGCAAGTGGATATGAACCATACTATATGTATCGTCAAAAGTATATGAGTGGAAACTTGGATAACACGGGATATGCTAAATGTGGTAAAGGGTGTATTTACAATGTGGATATTATGGAGGAAACTCATAGTATTATTGCTTGTGGTGCTGGTGCAATTAGTAAGCGTGTGTGGAATGAGGAAAATAGACTGGAAAGATTTGCAAATCCTAAGGGAATAGATGTTTATTTGGATAGGGAGGAGATAATTCTGTCCGAAAAGGAAAACTTTTTTAGTAATATTTTGACTAATATTGGAAAATAGGGAGTAATTTACAAAAAATAACAAAAAATAGTTTACACACTATTTATTTTATGTTATTATATTGACGATACCTTTGACTATGTTAATCAACTCTCCGATGATTTACTTGGTTAATGGAATAAATTATATTTAAGGAGAAGTAAAATGGAAGATTTAACATTACTTACTAAACAACAAATTATTGAAAAATTTGCTCAAGCAGAGGGCGACACTGGTTCACCAGAGGTGCAAATTGCTTTGCTAACTGCAAGAATCGAGAGCTTGAAAGCTCACTTTGCTGTGCATAAAAAAGACCACCACAGCCGTCGTGGTTTATTACAAATGGTTGGTAAGAGAAAGAATTTGCTTACTTATTTAAAGAATAAGGATATTGAAAGATACAGAGCAATTATCGCTAAATTAAACCTAAGAAAGTAATAAAAAAAGCCCGAATAGTCAAGTGTTCGGGTGATTTTTTTAAAAACAATTAAATTGGTATAAGTATTTTATATATAAATTTTTCAACTGGTCGGTTGATAATCTTTGGATGACCAAAGATAGAGGAGGAGAAATGATAGACAGAAAAATTTACAAAACTACAATAGGTGGTAGAGAGGTTGAGATTGAAACTGGTGCATATTGTGGTATGACAAACGGCACTTGCTTTGTTAAGTGTGAGGAAACCGTAGTAATGGTTAACGTTACAATGTCAAAGGAGCCAAGAGACGGCGTTGACTTTTTTCCATTAAATGTTGATTATGAGGAAAAAATGTACTCAGTTGGTAAAATCCCTGGTGGTTTTAAAAAGAGAGAGGGACGTCCTAGTGATAAAGGCATTTTGGTTTGCCGTTTGATTGATAGACCTTTAAGACCATTATTCCCTAAGGGCTTTTATAACGATGTATCTGTAGTTGCAACTTGCCTTTCAGTTAACCCAGATGTTCCACCTGAGATTTACGCAATGATTGGTAGCTCTGTTGCATTGTCAATTTCAGATATTCCATTTGCTGGACCTACTGGTTCTGTAGTAGTCGGTTTTGTTGATGGTGAATATGTTATAAACCCAAGTGCAGAGCAAAGGGAAAAAAGCAGATTGCATTTAAGCTTAAGCGGTACAAAGGACGCTATTTTAATGGTAGAGGCTGGTGCTAATGAGCTTACAGAGGAGCAAATGATTGGAGCAATCTTGTTCGGTCACGAGGAAATTAAGAGAATTGTTGCATTTATTGAGGACATTCAAAAAGAGATTGGCAAGGAAAAAATCATTCCTAACATTTATCACGCTGACCCTGCTATTGAAGAACAAGTTAGAAAATATGCTGATAAAAAGATGGACAAGGCTTTAGAGGAGTTTAATCGTCAAGCACGTGAGAAACTTGAGGAAGCTTTGGAACAAGATGTATTCTCTCAATTTGAAAGCATTTTCCCAGACGGAAAGAAAGATATTGCAGAAGTGCTTTACAATATGAAAAAAGAAAAGGTACGTGCTAAGATTTTGGAAAAAGGCATTCGCCCAGACGGACGTACTTTAAAAGAAATTAGACCTATTTGGTGCGAACACGGCATTTTACCACGTGTTCACGGCAGTGGTGTGTTCACTCGTGGTCAAACTCAAGTTTTGACAACTGCTACATTAGGCACTATTAGTGAAGTTCAAAAGTTGGAAGGTCTTGATGACGAAGTATTCAAGAGATATATCCATCACTATAACTTCCCAGGTTACAGTGTAGGCGAGGCTAAACCAGCTAAAAGTCCTGGACGCCGTGAGATTGGTCACGGAGCATTGGCTGAAAGAGCTTTGGAACCAGTTTTGCCAAGTGAAGAGGTTTTCCCTTATGCTATCCGTACTGTAAGTGAGGTTTTGAGTTCAAATGGTTCAACATCTCAAGCAAGTGTTTGTGGTAGTACTTTGGCACTTATGGATGCCGGTGTTCCAATTAAAGCACCAGTTGCTGGTGTTGCAATGGGTTTGATTAGCACACCAGATAAGAGCAATGTTAAAATTTTGACAGATATTCAAGGCTTAGAGGATTTCCTTGGAGATATGGACTTTAAGGTTGCTGGTACTGAAGCTGGTATCACAGCAATTCAAATGGATATCAAGATTAAAGGTATCAATGAGCAAATTTTGCGTACAGCTTTAGCTCAAGCTCGTGAGGGTAGATTGGAAATTTTGGGCAAAATGTTGGCAGTCCTTCCAAAAGCTAATGACAAATTGTCTAAATATGCACCAAAAATTATCACTTTTGATATTGACCCTGACAAAATTCGTGAGGTTATTGGTAGCGGTGGTAAAGTTATCAACAAAATTATTGAGGATACTGGTGTTAAAATTGATATTAGCGATACAGGTACAGTATTTATCGCAAGCAGTGATGAGGTAATGGCTGAAAAAGCTAAAAAGATTATCCTTGCAATCGCAAAAGACCCAGAAGTTGGCGATGAAATTGAAGGTCAAGTTGTAAGAATTATGGACTTTGGTGCTTTTGTTGAAATCGCTCCAGGTAAAGACGGAATGATTCATATTAGCAAACTTTCTAAAGATAGAGTAGAAAAAGTTACTGACGTTGTAAATATTGAGGATAAAGTTTTAGTAAAAGTTATCAAAATTGATGACAAAGGCAGAATTGATTTAAAACTTATAAAAAAACTTTAATCTATAGCCAATAAAATACAATTTAAATTGTAGTATAATTGAAAAAACGCTTATAAACAAAGTAAGTTCGTTGAATTAATCTAAATAAAATTGATAAGTAACCAACTTTAATTAAAATTAAAATGTTATATTGCTAATTTTTACATTTTCATTTTAAATATTTTAAGTTTTAAATTAATAGTTACTAAATATTATTGCGACTACTAAGTATTAGTTTCAGTAAAACAATTATATAAAATAAAATAACTAAATAATGCAATAAACCAAAAAATGATGCACTTGTGCATCATTTTTGTTATTTTTTAGGGGTTCAAAATTTCGTATAAATTGTAAATTTCCTTGTTTTTATCTTTGGCGGTATTTAGTAGTTTATCAAAAAGTATAACTCTTCTATCAAAAAAGCAAAAAAGTTTGTCAGAGTTATCAATAATATAATTGCCTTGCAAAACTATATTATCATTTGTTAGTTTCTCTTGCAATGGATAATATGTGTAATTAAAATCATATAAAGGATGTTCCTTTCTACTTAAATATTCTTTGTAGTTGTTTACTAAAACAGATACTTTTAAGTCGGGATAAATCTTTTTTAAAATAAGCATAGCGTCAACAATCATATAATCAAAATTGCTAAGCGTTCCAATTAAGAAATGTTTATAACCATTTTTATATGCGTCTTCTAACAAATAAATTAATATTGTTGGTGAAATAAGAATATCTTTAATATCTTGTTGTCCTATAATAGAAAGTGTTTTGTTCATAATTTCTCCTTGAAAACGTTTTTAAGATATGCTGTACAATGAAAATAAAACAATTGATTTTGAAAATGATAGCTTATATGATTTTAACAAATTTGAATATGAAAATAACTGAATAAATATAATTATTACATATTATATCGCATAATATACGATTTTGGTTTATTTTCTCACTCATTATGCGATAATTCAATTATGGCAGAGTTAAACATTAACAAAATTGAGTTAAAAATGATTCAACAACGATTGCGAGAAGCAATCAAGCAAAGTGGTATGCAACAAAAGGAAATTGCAGCCAAATTAGGCGTTTCTCCACAAACAATATCAAAGTATATGAAAAATGATATTTTTCCAGCATTAGATACATTTGCAAATCTTTGTATTTTACTTGATATTTCGTCTGATGATATTCTTGGAATTACTGAAAACACAAATTATTGATAATATAAAAACAAATAAAACAATAATCAAAAAATGATGCACTCGTGCATCATTTTTTTGTTATAAAATATTTAGTAAAAATAATAAGTATTTATTTTAATTATAAAAAGTTTATGTATTAATAACAATTAGAATATTGTTAAATAATTAATTGATTGTTTATTTTTCCAGTTAAGATTTATAGTTTTAAACTATAAACCAATTACAAATAAAATATAACTATACGTATTTAATACACAAAAATATTGCAAAGTGGTAATAATCTGTCAAATAATGTATACTTTTATTGACAAATTTCAATTGACACAAAGTATACAAAAGGTGTATAATATATTTATCAAAACTATATAATTATTACATAAATATTACAATTTTTTATCAAAATTGTTGCTAAAATAAAGTGTCAAAAAAAGTATACATTATTTGACAGATTGTACACATTTTGAGTATTATTATATGATTTTATAGGTAATAAAATTGTATTTTGGAAAATTATATGCGTATTGAATTAGTTTTTACATAACTGCATATACTATTTTTTGAAAAAGAAGAAATTATAAAATACAAAAGGAGAGTCTATGACAAAAAAGGGTAAAATTTTTATTAGCATATTGCTTTGTGTAGTGCTACTTGCGACAGTATTTGCATTAGTAGGTTGTGAAAAGCCAGTTAACGAACAAATGTCACTATATGAGATTAAAAAATATGGTAGCGATTATGCTGTTTCATCTTTGACACCTGAAATTTTTTCAGTAAAAGACAATAAAGTGACTGCTATAGCTGTTGGTGAAGGAAAGTTATTGGTAAATTGTTTGAAAGATAATACTCAAAAAGAGGTTAATGTTACTGTTAAAGCTGAATATCCATATGGAATGCAAATAAAAAATTATAACAATGATAAGATTGAAAATTTTATAGATAACAAGTTTGCTTTTATAGTTACAGCCGAAGATGGAGTTGTAATCAAAGATAATGAAATAACACTTGCAAAAAATCAAGGAATTTATTCTTATGGTGAGCATAAAATAAGTGTTACAAAAGATAATAATACTAGAACTTTTGCTGTTAATATTTTACCTCCAACAAAAACTGATGGAAAAACTTATGATATAATTGCTACTTATGCAACATTGCCAACTTTATATGCTGGACTAAATCTTGTAGCAAATGACAATGAAAAATTTATTTGGTTTGGTAGGTCGGGAACCTTATCTGAAGATATTTTAAAAAGCAATTCAAATATCACCCTATCAAAGCATATTGGTGATTCTACAAAATTAGCAATTGATGTAGTTAATGAAATAAAAAATTATTGCTATAAGGTAATGAGCAAAGATGCTAATGCAAAATTTAGATTATATGTTGATGATTTTCGTCATTGGATAGAAATTAGTACTTTTGCAGAAATGGGTTTACAAGACGATAGATATGAAGTATATTATTGTTCTGACGGAACATACACATACACTAAAGCGTATTCATATCGGAATGGTCCTTACTCAATATTTGAAAATGTTATTGAATCACGTAATGATATGATTAAATCTGCAAATTCAAATGCTTATGCTAATGATTTGAATGATTCCTATTTGAATAATGGTGCCTATACTCAAATGGATTTCTATGATGACTTTATTTTAGTTGGTGCTCAAAAAGACAATATTTATTATTGGGCACAATATCCAGAATATTGTACTTCCACTGATGAAAAAATTCAAGGAATATTCTATGAAGCAATTGATAAAAAATTGCCAGAGCTTATGTATAAGTCTTTAACAGAAAAACAAAAAAAATACTTTTTAAGTTTAATCAATTTTGATAAGGAGACTTTTGACAAAGAGTATTTTAATGCAGAAAATGATAAGCCATATTTGATTGTTACTGGAACAAATCCATATACTACAAATACCTATCGTTATATTGAAATTGTGTCTCAAAAATATGGTCAACAATATAATATCGTATTTAAACCTCATCCATCTGCAATACCAGTAGGTGAAGACCTTGCGAAATTAGATATGTTAGGTGTAAAAGTATTGCCAGGTAAATTGCCAATGGAAGCATTGCTTTGGGTATACCCTGACTACAAAGTTGGTGGTTATAATAGCTCTCTGTATATGTCAGCACCACAAGGAAATACATTATTCTTTTTTGCTGAGAATAAGGATGCATTAAGCTCTCCACTAAAAGAATTGTACAATGCTTTATTTAGTAACGCAGAGTTTATAACTTTAACTTAATTTTTCTAGATAAGCAAGATTTTATAAGGTGATTCTTTTTGTAATATAGCAATTTCGAAGATATTAATTATACAATAAAGCAAAGGTGAGGAAGATTTGTGCCTCACCTTTGTTTACATATTTTTTAATTTTTTGTAAAATATTATATTATATTTAAATGAAAGAGATAATTCTTTTATATACAATTAATTTTTATTAACTACCTATTACATTGCTGACTTTGTCGGCTTTAATGCCTTTTTGTTTGTAAAATTCCAATATTCTTGGTAAGGCTTCGGCGGTGCATTTGGTTGGGTGCATTAGTACTAGGTCACCATAGGATATCTTTTTGGTTGCTCGCTCAAAAATTAAGTCAGTGTTTTTATCTCGCCAGTCAATTGTGTCTTTTGACCACATTATTGTTTGGTAGCCTAAGTTATTTGCGGCTTTTAATGTGTCTTGTGAAAATGCACCAGATGGTGGAGCAAATAGGTTCATTTTGTAACCTATCGTTTTTTCAACTATATTATGACACATTGATATTTCTCGCAAATTTGCTTCCATATCCAATTTGTCTTGGTCTTTATGTAAATAGCCGTGGTTTGCTATCTCGTGTCCACGATTACAAATTTCTTTTAACATATTATCATTTTTAGCAACCCAAGAACCACCTACAAAGAAGGTGGTTTTTACTTCATATTTATCTAGAGTATCTAACATTTCTGGCAAATATTCCTCACCCCAATAAACATTTATCATTAATGATACACTGCTATTTAAGCCGTTACCTTTATAGATTGGTTTTGGTGTTGCACTTGCCGTAATTGCAAGCGGTGAGCAACAAATTGCAAGCACAGATAGACTAACTAAAACGATTGCGATAATACTATTTGTTAAAAAATCTTTATGTTTCATACGCACCTCAACTAATTATATGCAAAGCAGGTTAAAATAAGACTAAAAAGTTCATACTTTTGTATTGAGAGAAAATTATTAAATATATATTTTTTATAAAAGTAGTTTGTGAAAAAATGTCTTAATTGCAGTGACTTTAAAATTATTTAAGGATATAATTTGATGTATTGTTAAATGTCAACTTTTGTCGAATAAAAGTAATTGTAAATAAATTTATTTATAATTTGCAAATTTGATATAAAATTGTGGCAGTTTACTATTAGTAAAATATATTTTTTAGTGAATAAAACTTTACTTATTAATAAAATTAATGTATAATTATAATGTATTAATATTTCGATTTATGAGTTTACATAAAGTTAATTAGTGGGGATTGAGGTTTGGATAATAGAATATTTCAATTTAATAGCGGTTTAAAATTAATTCATAAACAAATGCAAGGAGTGCGTTCGGTTGCTATTGGCGTAATGTTTGCTGTAGGTAGCTTTTCAGAAAACGCAAGTAATAATGGTATCTCACATTTTATAGAGCATATGATGTTCAAAGGCACAAAAAAGCGTTCCGCCTTTGATATCGTTTGTGAAATTGATGGTTTAGGAGCACAAATAAATGCATATACATCAAAACAATCTACTTGTTACTACACTATTAGTGTAGACGATTATGCTGAGAATTGTATGGAAATAATGAGTGACTTTCTATTCAATTCCACCTTTGACCAAACGGAAATGGATAAGGAAAAAGGCGTTGTTTTGGAAGAGATTGCAATGAGTGAGGATACTCCAGACGATTTGTGTATGGAAAACCTTGCAAGCAGTTATTTTAAAGGCTGTAATCTTGGCTATACCATTTTAGGTGATGCGGAAAATATTCGCAACTTTAAAACAAGCGATTTGCAACAATATGTACAAGACAAATATAGTGCAAACAATATGGTAGTTTCTGTTGTGGGTAATATCTCACAAGAAAGAGCTGTTGAACTAGTAGGCAAATACTTTGATACAAACTCATTTAAGGGTGGATACAAAATGGAAAAGGTTAAACACACACCTAAGTGTGATAGTGTAGTTACCATTAAACCGCTTGAGCAGTCAAACATTGCAGTTGCTTTCCCTTGTCTTGAGTTTGGTGCGGAAAATTATATGTCTTTGCTTGCGTTAAATTCCGCTTTTGGTGGTGGAATGAGTTCCCGCCTGTTCCAAGAGGTAAGAGAGAAAAGTGGACTTGCGTATAATGTATACTCATATCCGTCTGCATACTATGGTGATGGTGTATTTTCAATATATTTGGGTACTAATCCAAAAACTACTCAAAAAGCATTGAGTAGTATTAAAGAGCAAATAATCAAGCTGAAAAAAACTGGGCTTGCAGAGGATGAACTTGCAAGAGTGAAAAAGCAATTAAAAGGCAATTACGCTTTATCTCAAGAGAGTTCTTCAGCATTAATGAGAGTGTATGGCAGAAATGCTTTATTCTTGAATGAATATTTTGATTTTGACAAAAAGATTGCTGAAATTGATATGATTAGCAATGATAGCGTAATGGATATTATCAATTACATTTTTGATTTTGATAAAGTTGTTACAAGTTATGTAGGTAAAGAAATCCACTTTAATCCTCTTGACATTATTAGAGGGTAACTGTACTTGCTAAGGAATGAGGTTGATACAATTAGTTAATATATAAGGTGTGATATGGATAAATTAGACGAAATTTTTATGATGCAAAAAGCGTTCCAAGACGATTTGATTAAAAATAGGCATTTAGAGGAAATTAAGCCAAACGAGTGGATTCAAAAGCAAACTCTTGCTATGATTAGCGAACTTGCTGAAGTGCTAGACGAGGTAAACTTTAAATGGTGGAAAAATGAAAAGCCTATCAATGAGGATGCTGTAAAAGAGGAACTTGTGGATATTTTGCACTTTTTTGTGAGTATGTGCTTAAGTTACGGAATGACAGCAGAGGAATTGCACGCCATATATCTTAAGAAAAATAAAGAGAATTTTGACAGACAATATGGAAAATCTTTAAAACAAGGATATGAATTGAAAAAATAATTTATTGGCTTTTTAAACTTTTAGGAGTTTGTGAGGGGTTATGTCTAAAAAAGATAAAGAAAAAGGAAGAAATGACCATATAATAGAGGGCAGTATAATGCTTGGTATTGGTGTAGTTTTTATGCTGATACTGGTTGGTGCGTTTGGCAAGGCGGGGGACGCAGTTACTAACTTTTTTGTTGGCGTGTTCGGCTATGCTAGTTATGCTTACTTTTTGGCTCTTATTATATTTGGTATTTTGGATATATGCAAAGTAAAAAGACCTAAAATAAAAATTTTAAGATTGTTATCTTTAGTTATGTTTTTTGCATTAGTGATAGCACTTTTGCATTGTGTTTCATCATCTCAACTTACAGAGGGTGGATATGGTAAATATTTAGGTGAAGTTTACAATAAACACAGCACTGCTGGTGGTGTGCTTGCTGGTATATTTTTATATCCTTTATTACTTGTTGACTATTTGGGAATTGTAATTTGCAGTTTGCTTGCTATTGGTTTTGGTGGTGTGTTTGTATTTTATGACAATATTATTGCTCGTTTTGAAAATAGAGGTGAAAGCAGAGAGCCAGCAACTATGGTAAACTTTGGCGGAGCTAATGGCATAAGCGAAGTTGAGATTATCAATAATGATATGGTGGTAGAAGATGTGCAAAAAGGTAAAAAAGCACGTGATAATACCTCAAATGAGTACATTACTTTGGACGAAGCAAGCACTACTAAAGTTGATTTTGGTATGTTTGATAAAAACTATAGCATTGAAAATAGAGAAAGTGTACAAGTTGAGGAGAAAAAGAGTAGCTTTGATACGGCTTATGAGATTTTGTATGGCTTGGACAAGCAAGATGATAGCGAGCCTATTATTGAAAAGTCAAATGTGGATATTGGTGATAAGTCTGATTATTTAAGCTATACAAATGACTATCGCAAAAAGCAGATTATTGATGGCTTGTCAGAGGATAAGACTTTTGGTAAAGATAGTAATAAAAGTGTTTTTGAGGACAATATATTTACAAAGCGAGAAAATAACGATATTTTTACAAATAAATCTTTTGAGAACAAAATTGAGGATAAGGCAGAATTTAGCAAAATAGAAAGCGTTCCAGAAAGTGTAGAAAAGCAAGAGGAAACAGAAAAACTTTCCAAATATGAGGAATTTATAAGAAAGAATAATCAAGGCGTTAGAGAGCAAAAAGTTGAGCAAAGTATCCCTCAAAAACCTATCCAACAAAAAGAAAAGATAACAGAGGTTAGTTTTGAGCATAAGCAAGACAGAGAATTGGAGAAAGAAGAGGATAAATTTAATGCCAATGTTTATGAGGAGAACGCCGAGGTTAAATCTACCTTTGAGACATCAAGCAAGTATGATGATATGCCAGTTGAGGACAAGACTGCTACTCATAAGGAAATTGAAGGCTTTGAGCATTTGTTGAAACATCAAAAAGAGGAGCGTCAAAGGAAAGAAAATGAAATTGTTGAAAAACGTCATAATTTAACTTCAGATTACGAAGATGAAGAGGACTTTAATGCTCAGCAAGAGAGAAAACGCAAGGAGAGAAGTGATAAAGGTGGTGTGCATAACACAAGCAAAGTTGCAGAGGTTGATACAGAGCAAATTATACAATCAACACCAGTAACACCAACTAAACCGATTGAGCAAGTATTTAGACCAGCACCACAAATTAAAGCTGAACCAAGACCACTTGAGGTAGCAACCGAGAAAGTGACAGATGAGGTTAAAAGGGAAAAGACAAAAATCAAACTTGCACCTTATAAATATCCGCCAGTTTCCTTGCTTAAAGATTACGAATGTAAGCCAGCTGGTAGTGAGAATTTTGACGACAAGATTGAAATTTTGGAAACAACATTGTCTGAGTTTGGTATAGATGCTAAAGTTAATAATGTTGTTACAGGACCAACTTTCTCAAGACTAGAGCTTGTAATGCCAAAAGGTATTCCAGTAAAAAGAGTACTAAGCTATGTTGACGATATTGCAATGTGCTTAGAAGTAAAAAGTGTAAGATGTCAAATTCCTATCCCTGGTAAAAATGCGTTTGGTGTAGAAATACCAAACAATGTGAGGGGTAAAGTTGGCTTAAAATCTGTAATTGAATCAGATATATTTACTAATAACAAACAAAAATTATCTTTTGCAGTAGGTCAAAATTGTGACGGCGAAAACTATGTTGCAGACTTAGCTGCAATGCCTCACTTGCTAATTGCGGGTGCAACTGGTGCGGGTAAATCAGTATGCTTAAACTCTTTGATAGTGTCTTTGATATACAAATATACTCCATCAGAATTAAAATTCTTATTAGTTGACCCTAAGCAAGTTGAGCTAAATATGTATAATAGAATACCTCATATGTTGATACCAGAGGCAGTAAGTGATAAGGATAAAACACTTAATTTGCTTGATTGGGCTATTGAGGAAATGGAAATGCGTTATACCTTGTTTAAGGACAAAAGGGTACAAAAAATCACCGATTACAACGCAACTATTGACCCTAAGAAAGAGGAAAAATTGCCATATATCGTTATTATCATTGATGAGGTTGGCGACTTTATGGTGGTTATGAAAAAGGAACTTGAGGAAAGAATTGTTCGTCTTACTCAAAAAGCCAGAGCTGCAGGTATACATTTGATTTTGGCTACTCAAAGACCATCTGTAGATGTCATTACTGGTATAATCAAAGCGAACTTGCCAGCACGTATTGCTTTTGCGGTTGCAAGCTTTACTGATAGTAAAACTATACTTGACCAAGGTGGAGCGGAAAAACTGCTAAGATATGGTGATATGATTTTCTCTGACGGCGTGCAAGACCCTGCAAGACTGCAAGGTACTTTGATTGAGGGTGAAGAGGTAAACGCTATATGCGACTATATTCGTGAAAATAATGATTGCTATTTTGACCCAGACATTGAGGAATTTATATTGAATACAAATAACAACACATCTGCAAATGCACCACAAGCAAGCTTTGGAGAAAGCAGTGGTGAGCAAGATGAATTATTTGTTCGTTCATTATATTTTGTGGTTACTACTGGTGCAGTTAGTATATCTAAGTTGCAAAGAAAGTTTGGCATAGGATTCCCTCGTGCTGCAAGGATAGTAGATACAATGGTGGAATTAGGCTATATTAGCGATACAAAAGATAATAAACAAAGGGAAATCTATATTGATATGCCAACATTATTATCTAAGTATGGTGATGTTAGCTTAGAATAGTAAAAAAGGAATACAAAAGTATGAAAAAAATTGGTGTAATATCGTTAGGTTGTGATAAAAACAGAATAGATACGGAAAATATGCTTGCGTTTTTGGAAAAAAGCGGGTATACCTTTACTGGTGACCCCGCCGATAGCGATATTATTGTAATAAACACTTGTGCATTTATTGATAGTGCAAAGCAAGAGTCTATTGACACCATATTAGAAATGAGCGATTATAAGCAAAATGGCAAATGTAAATGTTTAATTGTTAGTGGTTGTTTGAGCCAAAGATATATGGATAGCCTAAAAGAGGAATTGCCTGAGGTTGATATTTTTATTGGTACTTCAAATTATAGAGAACTACCTCAAATTATAGAAGAATTTGAAAAAAACAATACGAAAATCGCTATTAAAAATGATATTAACAAAAGAGACTTTGTAGGGGATAGAGTATTAACCACACCATATCATTACGCATATTTAAAAATTGCAGAAGGCTGTAATAACAATTGTACTTATTGTGCTATACCAAAAATACGAGGCAAATTTACCTCACGACCTATTGAGGATATTACAAGTGAAGCAAGAAATATAGTTACGAAATATGGTGTAAAGGAACTTAATCTTGTGGCACAAGACATTACTAGATATGGTAAAGACTTGTATGGTGAACTTAAACTTGTAGATTTGCTTAGCGAGCTTGAAAAGATTGATTGCAGTTGGATAAGGTTACTTTATTGTTATCCAGAGCTTGTGACTGACAGCTTGATTAGCAAAATCAAAGGCAGTGAAAAGATTGTTAAATACATAGATATACCAATGCAACACGCAAGTGATAGTATTCTTAAGAGAATGAATAGGCACGTTAGAGGTCAGTTTTTACAAGATTTGATAGATAAATTAAGAGCGGAAATACCAAATATTGCGATTAGGACTACATTTATCGTAGGTTTTCCTAACGAAAGTGAGCAAGATTTTCAAACTTTGTATGAGTTTGTAAAACGAAATAGGTTTGATAAATGCGGATTTTTTGCTTATTCAAGAGAGGACGGAACGCCAGCATATAACTTTGAGGGGCAAATTGATGAGGATATTAAGCAAGAAAGAGTTGCCAAGTTATATGAGCTACAAGAGGGCATAATGGCGGAAAAAGCGGAAAGCCTAATTGGCAAAGTTGTTACCATTATGTATGAAGATGTGGACTTTGATAGTCAATGCTTTATTGGCAGAATGGCAGAGGACGCACCAGAAATTGATAGGGTTGTTTACTTTACTGCGGATAAGCCTGTTGATGTTGGGGAAATGTATAAAGTTAAAATAACAGACAGATATGGATTAGATTTAAAAGGAGAATTAGTATGAATTTACCTACACGAGTTACCGTTGCAAGAATAGCTTTAATACCGATTTTTGTATTGTTTTTTTGCTTGCAAGGTGTGTTTAAACAATACTATATACCTATGACGGCAATATTCATTTTGGCATCTTGTACTGATTTCGTTGACGGACATCTTGCAAGAAAACACAATTTAGTTACTGATTTAGGGAAATTTTTAGACCCTATTGCGGACAAAATTTTAGTTGTAAGCGGAATGATAATTTTACTTAAAATGAACTTTATCACTAACACTGGTGAGGTATATCCAGTGCTTGCACCTTATTTTGGGGAGATTTGTGTAATACTTATTTTAGCAAGAGAGTTTATAATTGGTGTATTTAGACAGATTTCTGCAACAAAAGGAGTTGTAATGGCAGCAGATAAACTTGGCAAGGCTAAAACTATCGTAACGCTTATTGCTTTACCTATGTTAATGCTTGTGCCATTTATAAATGAGCCTTGGCACAAAGCGGTAAACTGGATTGGTGTAGTATTCTTGTTTTTGGGTTGGATATTGTTTGGAGTGGCAACAATTTTGACTGTTGTTTCTGGAATTAACTATATATGGAAAAACAAACACGTTTTTGCTAATGAAAAAAATGATATTAAGGCTGATGATAATACAGAAAGTTCAAATGGCATTGTAGTTAATAATGCAGAGCGAAATAATAACATTGGCAATGATGAAAATGAAAGTGAAATAGCAAATAATCAAATAACTGCAATGGAAAGTAGTGCTGATATTGCAAACAATGTAGAGCAATCAGTAACGGAGGGTAAAAATGACTAATAAGGAATATGTATACAAATGTGTGCTTAGGACTTTTGGTTTGGATAGTACAAGATTTGAGAAAATTTGCGGTGATTTAAGGACAAAAGACATTAGTATTGATTTTACCGAGGACGGCTTGGACGGCACGATAACAATATCTAAAAACAATGTTGATGCAATTGCTTTGGAAAGTATACTTACTAAAATTAATGTAAGGTTAGAGGATTATATTTATACTGATAAAGATATGGATTTGGCGGAGTGCCTTGTTTCATTACTTACTAAAAAAGGTGAAATGCTTGCTGTTGCGGAATCAATTACTGGTGGACTTATAAGTTCTTCATTGTGTGAGGTTGATGGAGCAAGTAAAGTTTTGTATGAGGGCATTGTAACTTATAATAATGGTGCAAAGGTTAGAAGATTGCACGTACCAGCCACAACATTAGAGGAATACACAGCTGTTAGTAAACAAACTTGTGAGGCAATGATAAAAGGCGTGCTTGCGAATAAAGAGATTGTTTATGGTTTGGCAACTACTGGATATGCAAGTCACCAAGATGACGCATTATCTGGGTTGGTGTATATAGGATATGGTAGTCTAACTAATTTTAAGATAGACGAAGTAATGTTTAAAGGCAGTAGAAATGAAGTTAGGAAAAAAGCTTGCAATTACGCAATGTTTAAGCTGATTAAACTAATTGATAGTGTAGAAAGGACTTATTAAAATACGAACACCTTGAAAAGTGTTAAATAGGAGAAAATTTATGGCAGAGAAAAAATCTAAGGTAATGAATATTCCAACAAATGATAGTGATAAAGCAAAATATATAGACGAGGCTATTAAAAAGATAACTGATGTATATGGTGAGGGCAGTATTATGAAGCTTGGCGAAAATGATATTGTGCCAATCGAGGTCATTCCAACTGGTTGTCTTACATTGGACGTAGCACTTGGAACTGGCGGTATGCCACGAGGCAGAATAGTTGAGATTTACGGACCAGAGTCATCTGGTAAAACAACTGTAGCATTGCACGTAATCGCAAGTGCACAAAAGACTGGTGGTATATGTGCTTTCGTAGATGCTGAGCACGCATTAGACCCTATTTATGCTGAAAAACTTGGCGTAAAGTTGAGAGATTTGTATATTGCACAACCAGATAATGGTGAACAAGCTTTGGACATTGTAGAAACTTTGGTTCGTTCTGGTAGTATGGACGTAATAGTTGTTGACTCTGTAGCAGCTTTGACACCTAAAGCTGAAATTGATGGTGATATGGGTGATTCTGTCGTTGGCTTGCAAGCAAGACTTATGTCACAAGCTTTGAGAAAGTTGACTGCAATTATCAATAAATCAAAGACAGTTGTTATTTTTATCAACCAATTGCGTGAAAAAGTTGGAGTTATCTATGGTTCACCAGAAGTAACTGCAGGTGGTAAAGCATTAAAGTTCTATGCAAGTGTGCGTATAGATGTTAGAAAAGGAGAGGCATTAAAAGCTTCCGCTGATGATATTAGAGGAAATAAGACAAAAGCAAAAATTGTTAAAAATAAACTTGCTCCTCCATTTAAAACTGCAGACTTTGAAATTATGTATGGTAAAGGTATCTCTAAAAATGGTTGTTTGATTGATGTCGCAACTGATTACGGCATTGTTAAGAAAGGCGGAAGTTGGTATAGCTATAACGACCAAAAGATTGGTCAAGGTAAGGAAAAGGCTGTTGAGTATCTTGATAACAATCCAGAAATCGCAGACGAGATTTATGCAAAAGTAATGACTGCTATTGACGAGTCAAAGAAAAATTGATAATTTCATTAATAAATGTTATAAAAAAGCTTAAATATAAACAAATATTTAAATAAAGTTAAAATTATAACAAAAGGTATTGACATTATTGTAAATTTAAAGTATTATTATAGTATGGCAAATATGTATGCGAACGGTATTTGCCATATGCAACTTGAAAATTAAATAGGAGGTATACTATGTTAAGCAACAGTATTTATACTTTGCTTTTGAGTGCTATAGATGCTGGAGGAATTGTTGGTATTGCTTTTGCAACCGCAATTGTCGGTGTAGCATTAGGTTTTGGCTTGTATTATTTAGTTTTTGTTAAAAAAGTAAAATCAGCAAAAGCGGCAGCAGATAAGATTGTCGAGGACGGCAAGGCGGAAGCTAAAACACTAAGAAAAGAGGCACTTCAAGAGGCAAAGGAAGAACAAAGAAGGTTGCGTAACGAGTTTGAAAGAGAATCCAAAGAAAGGCGTGCGGAAATTCAAAAGTCAGAGCAAAGACTTTTACAAAGAGAAGATTTACTGACAAAAAAAGAACTTTTAATTGACAAAAAAATGGACTCTTGTGACGAGTATAAAAAGTCACTTGAGGCAAGAGAAAAGGAAATTGAAGGCTTAGAGGTAGAAATAAGTCAATCACATTCAAAAATGGTTGAAGAATTAGAAAAAGTTTCTAATATGACTGTAGACGAAGCTAGACAAACGCTTATGGACGAGTTGTTGGAAGGCGTTAAAAAGGATGCAGGGTTAATGGCAAAAGAAATTGAAAACAATGCCAAAGAAGAAGCGGAAAAGAAAGCCAAAAATATTATTGGTATGGCAGTTCAAAAATGTGCTGCAGACCACGCTCAAGAACTTACTGTCTCAGTCGTTGCATTACCTAATGACGATATGAAAGGTAGGTTGATTGGTAGAGTGGGTAGAAATATTCGTGCTTTAGAAAACGCAACTGGTATTGATTTGATTATAGATGATACTCCTGACGTAGTAACATTGTCAGGGTTCGACCCGCTAAGAAGGGAAATTGCACGTATTACTGTTGAAAGATTGGTAAATGATGGAAGAATTCATCCAGCAAGAATAGAGGAAATGGTTGAAAAAGTTAAACGTGAACTTGCAGTACAAATTAAGGAAACTGGTGAGAATGCAATGTTTGATGCAAATGTTTATAATGTTCACCCAGAACTTGTAAAATTGCTTGGTAGATTAAAATTCCGTACAAGCTATGGACAAAATGTACTTAACCACAGCTTGGAAGTATCATATCTTGCAGGAGTAATGGCAGCAGAACTTGGTGCGGATATTAAAATTGCAAAAAGAGCAGGTTTATTACACGATATTGGTAAGGCTGTTGACCACGAGGTGGAAGGCACTCATATTCAAATCGGTGTGGAACTTGCTAAAAAATATAAGGAAAACAAAGCAGTTATTCACGCTATTGAAGCACACCACAACGATGTAGAGCCACAAACATTAGAGGCTATCATTGTACAAGCAGCGGATGCAATCTCTGGTTCAAGACCAGGTGCAAGACGTGAATCGCTTGAAAATTATGTAAAACGCTTGGAAAAATTGGAAGGTATAGCAAACTCGTTCGCAGGAGTAGAACAATCTTACGCAATTCAAGCAGGTAGAGAGGTTCGTGTTATCGTTAAACCAGAACAAGTTGACGATTCATCAACAATCTTCCTAGCAAAGGAAATTGCAACTAAGGTTGAGTCAGAACTTGAATATCCAGGACAAATTAAAGTAAATGTCATTAGGGAAACAAGGTCTGTAGAATACGCAAAATAATCATTTTGTATAGGATAACAAACAAAAAAGCAGAGGTTAAACACCTCTGCTTTTTGCTATATATATGACTGAATTTGTACAATATATTCCTTGTAAAATACAATAAAATAAACTTTTATTGGTATGCTAATTTAAAAAATTGATATAAAATTATAAAAAACAGTGTATAACCTAGATATATTAGATATAAATAATATAGAATATAATATAAAATAAGTATTTTAGTTTAAATATTTAGATAGGCATACTTGAACACTAAAAAATGCGTTTAAGTATACCTAATTTTTTACTTTGGTTAAAGTTGGGTGATAGGAAAAAATCACAATATGTTTATTAAGAAAGTAATATTAATATATTTTAAATTTGTAAGAATATATAGAATAATGTTAAATTTTTTATTAGCTAATATTAAGTTTTTTTGCTATTGTAGAAAATTAAAACATATTTTGAAACACATATTAATGATACAAATTGTAAATGTAATTACAAATTTTAAACAGGTGAACAATATAGCCAATAACTTGCTTAAAAAGTAAAAAATAATATAAAATAAAAACATACTAAAAAGTGGATTTTTGGGTGTTGAGTTTTTTGTAAAGCCGTAATTTTGCAAAAAGTCGATTTTTTGAAAATTCCCACCGAAAATCGGGGGTATTTTTGATAAATTTTGATAAATTGTGTAAATTGAGGGTACATAGAATACATATATCTATGTACATATTATATGAATATTATCTAATTAAATATATACATTTGTCAAGTATAAGCTAAACAATTTGTAAAATGATAACATTAAATTGACTTTAGCTTTACAAAAACATAGCCGAAAAGCTCTATTTAAGTACATAGATATATGTATTCTATGTATCTAAAAATAGGAGGT
>CAJTNA010000010.1:41592-44206 GCA_910577845.1 uncultured Christensenella sp.
ATAAAAAGAGTAGGAATAATCTTTTTAGCAGTAGCCATTATTTGTCTTATGGCTATTGGGTGCTTGAGTGTTAATAGCGTTGCTAATAATGGTAGCAATGTAGGCGTTTTGAGCAGTGAAAAAAGTAATTCCGCAAGTGGTGATATGAATAGCGAAAGTAATATATTTAACTATAATGCTGATAGTAAAGAGGAAGTGCCTTCAGCAGAAAGTGAATACTTTTTGACTTGTGATTGTCCAGATGGCACTCCTTGTACTTGTGGTCAAATGGCAAAGATTTGGAATAATGCTTGTAAAGAAAGTATAACTATGGGCAATACAATTAAAGTTACTTTGCTAAAAGATTGGATAGCAGGGTATCCTCACGAAACTTTTGTAAATTGTTTTGTAGAGGTAGCAGATGAGCAACAAACAGTTTGGGGTGAACCAAATTATGGTTTTAGTAATGGCCGTATTGCAGTGCGAGATGGTGTACAAATGGTGATTGATTTAAATGGTAAAACTATAGACAGAAGGATGCCACGCAGTCAAGGTGGGGCTGAAGGTTCTGTAATAATTCTATATACTGATAAGCAATTGGATATTATTGATAGCAGTTATACTGAGGATATAAAAAATCAAGTCCAAACAATTTATGAAACACATAAAGCAAACAAAGACAATTTAGTTTCAGCATTAAAAGATTTGCCAGTTGGCAAAATAACTGGCGGTTGGGGAAATGGTGCTGGCGGTTGCATTAATATGATGAATACATCAACACTAAAATTGCACGGCGGAATTTTAATGAATAACCAAAATGCAACTGGCGGTGCAATTAACATATATCAAAACACTACATTGCATATGTATAATGGAATTATTGTTGACAATATAGGTAATTCAAGAGCTGGTGGTATCTCTGTAAGTGGTGGAACATTTAATATGTATGATGGCATTATTGCAGGTAACAGCACTCCAGATATTGGAGGTGGAGTTTGTGTAAGACCAGGCGGTACAGCCAATATTTATAATGGTATTATTACAAATAACGAAGCACTCGCTGGCGGAGGAATATATGGTGAAGGAACTCTATACGCTGGTGATACAATAGTGTCAGCTTCTTATATAAATTTTTATAATGGTATAATTTCTTATAACCATACTACATGTTTTGGTGGCGGAGTGACACTTAGTGCTTCAACTTTTGTTATGCATAATGGTGATATAGTTTTTAATACAGGAAGTAGTGATTCAGGTGCGATGTTGCTTGATAATAAATCAACTTTTGAGATGAATGGCGGTAGAATTTCTTATAATACTATAAAAAATGACAAGGTATCCAATAATAATTCTGGTAATATATTGGTGTTAAAAAGGTCAAAATTTATTCTAAATTCTGGCGAAATAAGCAATAATGTTGCTAATTATACAGCACTTCAAGATAAGCAAAGCATTGGTGGATTTTTTATAGGTGATTTGTGTTCTTTATATTTAAATGGTGGAATTATTCAAAATAATAGAGCAATAGCAAATGAAAATCAAGTATATACAATAGGTGGCATTGGATGTGCTAATAAAGGTGTTATATATATTGGTGGTACACCTCACGTGCGTGATAATTGCGTTGAATTAAATGGAGTAACAAGAGAGTCTGATTTGCATTTATCAGATGGTCAGCGTCTTAATATTACAAATTTATTGCTTTCATATAATGATATTGCAAGGATTGGCATAGAAAGCGAAAATGACGAGACTAAACCATTTACTATCAACTATACAAAAAGTGCGAATGTTGCAGCTAATATCTTTTTATTCTTTTTCTCTAACAAAGATAATCAATTGGTAGACTTAAAAAGTGATGGTGAGTTGTATATGATAAATGGCACACCAGCTAATGTGGATTTGACTTGGAATTGGAATGGTGATGAAAGCGGAAATACTAAAGAAAATTTTGCTTTTGTTACATATACTGGTAATCCATTTGTACTTAGTTTAAATGATAATAAAAAATTTAACAAAGTAGGAACATCAACAATGGCAGAAACATATTCTCTTACAGAAGCGGGTTCATATTCCTTTGTATTAGTAGATAGTAGATATACTAACCCAACATTCACATTCACAATATTGCCAAAAGAGGTAGATGTGTTGTGGAATAACACAAGTATGGTATACAATGGTGGTACCCAAAAGCCAACTGCATATATTGCTGAGGACGCTAATTGTAAAGTAACTGTTATTGGTGAACAAATAAATAGTGGTAATGGTTATGTAGCTACTGCAACTGGGTTAAGTAACACTAACTACAAAATAAATACTAAAACAATGAATAAGACTTTTAGTATTGCAAAAGCGAAGTTGCAAAAGCCAAACGGAAGTGGTAGTTATGAGTACAATGGTGAGGAACATACATTTGAGCCAAACGGATATAACTTTGTAACAATGGATATAAGTGGAAATAAACAAACAGAGGTCGGCAGTTACAATGCAGTAGTAGCGATAAAGGATAAAGTTAATTATATGTGGGCAGACGGCACAAATGCAGATATAACTATTCCATATGCAATAACATTAGCACCACCAGTAAATGAGGAAAACGGAGTATATAGATTTATATACTATGATGAGGCAGACG
>CAJTNA010000011.1 GCA_910577845.1 uncultured Christensenella sp.
TTTAGCACATTTATCAAAAAATACCCCCGATTTTCGGTGGGTATTTTTAAAAATTCGACTTTTTGCAAAATCTCGACTTTACAAAAAATTAAACAAGGCAAAATTTTGCATATTGTCTTGGTGGTTTGTGTCATAATTGTTTAAATATTCAAGCCATTAATTGGCTATGATAATGTGAAAATTTTGTTATAAGATTTAAGGAATTTAATTTAAACAATTTAAATATACAACAAGATACTGATTGCTCAGTATCTTGTTTGATTTACATTTAAAAAGCAGTAGATTTTTAAAAAGTTTTGCACTTAGTTTGATATTTCATCAAAATCATTATCTTATTAAATTTTCAGTTTTAGTAATCTTACTATAATGCAATAAATTATTATTTAATCAAGCTTTGACGAAGTGCGTTACCATATGTTGCACCCTCGCTTTTTGTGCAAATTATATTTAATTTAGAAAACTCTTTTAAAGTTTCCACAAAATATTTTGCTTTGGTTGCCCCACCAGTCATAACTATATTTTTTATGCTTTTGCCAGTTACTTGTTCCAATCTTGTAATTGCAATTGCAACTCGCTTTGCAATTGAATAATATGCTGTTTTAACTAAATCATATATATCACAATCACTTACCTCTAACTGACATTTAATATCTTTGGTCATATTGTCTTGCGACATTAATTTATCCACATTTAGCTCGCCTAAAATTTTTGCCTCAACTATCCTTTTGTCAATTTCTGCATAGCTCAAATTATTTTCCGCAACAAGTCGTTGAATAATGAAAAGTCCGTTTATATTATCTAATAAGCTTACCTTTCCGCCGTTGATACGTTCATTGGTATATCTGTTTTCATATGCAATGTTATTGCAAATTGGGTTATCCAAAACTTTACCAATAAGCAACCAGGACCCAGATGCTAGAAAAGCGGTATTGTCGTCAGTTATATCTAATGCAAAAATTGCCGATGCAGTATCGTGAGTACCCACTGCTACTACGGGAACATTTTTAAATGTGCCATACTGCTCACCATCAAAAATTAATTTTGGTAAAATCTCTGCATTTAAACCTAATCTGTTAATTAAAGAATAATTCCATTCCTTGCCATTTAAAGCCAACAGACCTGTTGTGCTTGCATTGCTCGCCTCAATACGGATATTTCCAGTAAGATAATAGGCAAGTAAGTCGGCAATCATTGCAATTTTAACATTGTTGCTATTATATCTACATTCTGTTTTATCTGCCCAAAGTTGATAAATTGTATTGATTGGATTAGGATAAATACCACTTAAATCATAATAATCTTTCTCAGATAATACGTTATGCAATTCATTAAAAGCAACCTCACCACGGCTATCACGATAGCAATACGGCATATCCAAAAGCTTACCATTATCGCAAATAACACCATAGTCTACGCCCCAAGAGCAAATACCAATTGAGGTTATATTGTGAGTTCTCAACACCTTTAACACTTCATCTTTTATATTGTTAAACAATTTTTCAATATTCCATCTGTAATGTCCATTCTCGTCAGTACTTGCGGAATGAGGAAACCTTGCAAGTTCCGTTAAACACAAGTCTTTACCTTGAGCAAGCATTATCCTTGCACTTGATGAGCCTAAATCTATAGCTAAATATTGCTTATCCATTTTTACCACCCATTGAAAGTTCTGTCAATCTCCGCACTTTGCTCATCATTGATTGGCGTAATTTTTGCAATATTGCAAGCGGATATAATTGACCTAGCAGAATAGTCAGTTACTTCCATTCTATCAAAAGCCTTAGTCAAGTTTTTGCCGATAGTAATTACACATTCATTATTTACTATTGCAAGCGGTTTTGTTGTAGCCATTGATTTTGCAATTTTCTCAGCAGTTATACCGCACTCAAGTTGAACTGCATTTTTAAGCATAATGTAACTTTCTGGAATTAGTTTTGCATCAAAATATTTATGTGATATACTAAAGCCCATTGTTGCATTTGGCATAGAAATATAGCAAACTTTTGCCTCTGGGATTTGTTCAAACACACTAATTGCAATTTGCAAATAGTCTGCCGACAAATCACTTATATTGTAAAATTTGCCTTTACTAAATTTTGCAATATCATTTGCAGATATTTTATCTCTACCCACACCATCTGGATTAAACAATATATCTCCATTATCTAGCTTTACGCACAAAGTTCCAAGACTTGTTGACATTAATTTTTGGTAATGGCTTCGTTTGATAAAAATAGCAATATCCTCTGCCATAACTAACTCGTCCGCCGACAACTTTTCTTTACTTGCAGTAACTTTAACACTATAATCTGCGTGCTTATCGCATTTTTTCACCCCACCTAAAATAGTAGCATTGATAAGAGTTTCACACAAATTATCCAACATCTCATATTTTCTATAAGCAAGTTCTAAATTTTCTGCACCAACAGTAGCTCCGTGATTATGCATCATAACACTATTATAGCCTTTGTCAAACTCTGCCTTTACTATATTTCCTAAGCTGATTGAACCTGGCAAATCATAAACACTATCCGCAATCTCGCCTAAAACTTTTTGGTAGCAAGGACAAACGCTACTATCTGGCACTTTACGTGCTGTGGCATATGCAACAACACTTGGAGCGTGAGCGTGAACTACTGCTCGTATATCCTCACGGCATTTGTATATATTTGAGTGAAAAGGCAATTCCATTGATGGAGTATGTTTACCAATAATTTGACCATTTGCAAGCACAGTCATTATATCCTCTTCCTTTAAGCTACCTTTATCAATACCAGATGGTGTAATATATATTGTACCCTCACTATCCATGCAAGAAATGTTACCACCGCTTGTAGTTGTTAATCCGTTGTAGTATACTCTGTCAATAGTATCAAGCACGCCTTTTTTTGTATTTTTTATCATAAAAACCTCTCTTTTCTTAATTTAGTCCCGATTTTTGATACATTTTTTATAAATTTGTGGGCACATAATGCCCACAAATTTTATTTGTATAGTGGCCCATATGTTTTGCAAGCCCTATAATCGGCAGACTCCAAATCCTTAGTACCAAATGCTGACCAAGTATGTGGTCTAAACAATGCATCCTCACTAACATTATGCATATTAACTGGAATTCTTAACATTGACGCCAAAGTAATCAACTCGCTACCAATATGTCCATAAGCAAGTGCTGCGTGATTTGCACCCCAGTTTGCCATAACACTATATACATCTTTGAATGCACCCTCACCAGTCAAATTTGGCACAAACCAAGTTGACGGCCAAGTTCTATCAGTTCTGTTTTGTAATATTGTATCAACCTCATCTGGTAAAACAGCTGTATAACCCTCAGCAATTTGCAATACTGGGCCTAGACCGTCAACCATATTAAGTCTTACTGCAGTTACTGGCATTTCTGCAATTGTTTTAAAGTCTGAACTATAACCACCACCTCTAAAGTAATCAAGGTTTGCTTGTGACCATTGAACATTAGCCATAGTATTTTTGATATCCTCTTTGGTAATTTTCCACCACTCTTTCATACAAGGTTTACCTTTTTCGTCTTTGCAAGCACCAATTCCATCCAAAGCTGCTGCACCGCTGTTAATCATATGAATAAAACCATTTTTTGCAAGACCTTCTGGCTTCCAACCAGTAACTCTTTCAACCGCAGTTGGTGACCAGTATGTACGAACATCGGCAAAAATACTTGCACGATTTGTAACAAGTTTGTTCATTAACATTGACATACCATTTAGAGTGTCATTTTCAGTAGCTAAAATAAATGGTTCTTTTTTGCCACGCCAGTCAAAAGATGTGTTCATAATAGATTCCATAAAATCGCCGTTTGGCAATCTGTCAATCCATTGTCTTTGACCTTGGAAACCGCCAGCAATAGCATTTCTGCCATTAGCCTCTTCTGGATAACCCATTTCTTTTAACTTAGGATTACCAAACATAATATCATTTACAATGATTGTCATTTTTGCTGTGTATTCCCAAAGCTTATCTTTAGGCATAACAATCCTTGCTTTGTTGTAATCATTAATATCAATACCTTCCTTGCAGTTAGCTTTTATCCAAGCAAGTGCTTTTTTGTACTCTTCCTCGTCATAAATGCCTAAATTGATACGTCTATCAATTTCAACCATATCTACCCACTCTGCACGGATACCAAAATATTGTTGCATTAAATTGCCGTCCAAAAATGAGCCTGCAATACCCATTGATACCGCACCTAAGCCAACATAAGTTTTGTTTTTCATTTGTCCAACAGCCATTGCACATTTTGCAAAAGACAAAATCTTTTGTTTTACATCGTCGGGAATAATAGTGTCACCAATATCTTGTACATCTTTGCCGTAAATTGAATAAATAGGCAAACCTCTTTGAGCACTTGCTGCAACTGCACAAGCCAAGAATACTGCACCTGGTCTTTCTGTACCATTAAATCCCCATACTGCTTTTATTGTATTAGGATTAAGGTCAATTACCTCCGTTCCATAGCACCAACAAGGTGTGACAGTAAGTGTTGCAACTACATTTTCAGTAGCAAATTGTTCTTCGCACTTGCAAGCTTCAGCAGAGCCACCAATAGTTGTATTTGATATAACGCACTCAACAGGAGTACCGTCACTATAAAAACAATTATTCTCAATAAGAGCTTTTGCTGATTTTGCCATATTCATTGTTTGAGTTTCCAAACTTTCTCTAATGCCACCACAACGTCCGTCAATTACAGGTCGGATACCAATTTTACACTTCATATTTAATCTCCTAAACACTTTATATATATGAAAAATAATTATGTGCAATATAATTTATATTGCACATTCATTATATCACTATTCTATTCAATTTACAATAGTTATTTTTATTTTTTTATTAATTTTCAAACTCTTCTGCCTTACATTGGGCTATCTTCTTTTTGTGGTTACGTAACAATAATATAACAAGTAATATTATACCCACTACTATAATGACTGCAACTACTATTGATATGATTAAATTAATAATATTGGTATTAAACATTACAAGTTGTTCAACACTATCTTTTTGCAAATCGTATTGATAAGAAGTAAACGAGATATTTTCTCCATCAAACAATAGTTTACCAAAGGTTGGATTGTTTAATTTTGGTGATTGGAACAACTTACCTTTGCTAATAAAAGCATCAGTATCGCTATCAAAATCGTAGTACTTATCACCACTTACACCCATAGTCATATAAAGCACACCGCCATTGTTATTATTTATAGGCGAACCTTGTTTATAAGCTGGTGTTTTTATCTTTTTGCCCTCACCATCTAAAAAGAAACTTTCACTATAAATGTGGTCGTGTCCTTGCAAAACAAGTTCCACTTTATAATCACTGAAAATCTTACTTAGCACTTTACGCATATTGACAATTTCTATATCATCTTTATGAGGTCCAGCAGAATATATTCCTTTGTGCATAGCAACCACTTTTAGCTTGTCAGAATTTTGTTCCAAATCATTCTTAAGCCATTCAACTTGTACATAATTTAAGTTATCATTGACAATGTCATTTGTATCAAGTATTATAAAATGCACATTGCTATAGTCAAATGAATAATAATTTTGATTAAAATCAAAATATATATCCAATGGTGACCTTCCACTTGCGGTGTCAATCTTATAATTATTCTCATTGTCTATTTTAACACTTATATCGTGATTACCAGTTGCAATAACTTGAGGTATTGTACCAAAAAATTGTGTGTTACTATTTAATAAATATTGCCATTGATTTAAATTTTTACCACTATCTACTAAATCACCAAGATTAATTGCAAAATCATATCCAAAAGTGCTCACTCTATGTGATGCTTCTATTAATTTAGCAGTATTTTGGTAAGCCGTAACAGACATTCCTTGCATATCTGTCATAATCAACATTTCAAAAGGCATTTTTTCAGCATTACTACCAGTTTTAAATGTATAATAATCACTAAAGTACTTCCCGCCACCAACTCTGTAGGTATACAAAGTATTTGCCTTTAAACCAGTAATTTGCAAAGTATGCCTCGCAAGTTCTTGTGTTGTGTAAGTAGTAATTATACCTATATCAATTAATGGTTTATCCACCTTTATAATCTCACAATCAGCCACAACACTTCCAATTGCAGTTGGATTAAATGCAGTCCTATCACCCTCGCTTATTTGAATTTGTGTTTCAGTGACATTCTTTTCAGTAAACCAAACCAAATTTCTATCTAACGCTTTGTTTTCACCAAAAGTCATAGTTAGCATTGACGGCAATCTGCCATCGGTAATACTTGGTGAGCGTTTTTTCCCACCAGAATAATGCGTGTATTCGTCTGTGCTGTCAAACAACACTTTGCTTGGAACACCAGGAACTCCGTCATAAGTTGTGTCTGTTACTAAAGAGCGAATAACATCACTTACATTTTCACCAATTCCTTTAGCTATACTTTGAGTCAAAATATAATCTATCTGCTTATCCACAAGTTCGCTAGGTAGCTCTTTAAGTTTATCACCAGCAAATTTTTGAATAAATTTATCAAGATTAAACGCTTTTAAATCAATACCAAAAAAATTTAATATTCCACTTAAATCTCTTATCTCGTCACTGCTTATACCAGTTGTTAAATTATAGTTTGTAGTAAGAACTTGTTTAATAAGTTTTATCATTGAGTTGTTGCCACTTCTCATTTCATCAACAATGCTTTCAACAAACCTACCAGACGGCATCCACTCCTCAATGCTAAATATCAAATTTTCATTTATGCCAGCAAGCTCAATGCCTTCACCACCTTTTAAGTGTGTAGTGTAAGCGTCCACAAACATATTTTGTACAGTATAATCATCTATAATTTTAAGGTTAATCAATTGCTCAGCAAATGTATAAATATATGCCCTTAGCTTGTTATCATCACCTTGTAAGAAGTTTTTATTCCCTGTGTAAACAAAGTCCGCTAAAGTTTTTGCCTCTATTTGAGTATATAAGTTACCTATGACTTTTCTCAAAGCGGTGGAATTATCCTTAATGACATTTTTAGCCAAACCTTTGTCTAAATATTTGTCTATACTCTCAATAACAAAGTTTACAAAATTGTCTTTATCTATATACTTTATAACACTATCAAGCACACCAGTTAACATATTGTCATATAAATTTACATCAATATACTCTGCTAAGTCATCAATAACTTTGTTATTTATATATAATTGATTGTCATCTAAAATGTAGCCATTTTCAAGCAAAAGTGTTATGTCAACATTACTAATTTCCTTTAAGGTTTGTGTCATATCACTAGCAACATCTTGAGCAACATCTTGAGCACCATTTTGATAAAAACTAATATCAATATTTCGGTAATTAGCACCATATCCTACTGGCGAACCAGTTTCAATATCATATAAGGTGTGTCCATCAAAATTACAAAAGCTAGCAATATCATTTGCGTGCATATGCCCACTAAAATTATATTTTACACCCAATTTTAACAAACTATCCCTAACCAATTCCCAATTTGAATACAAGTAATTTTTAGTCCATCTTTCTTGCATTGTAAAATGTGGTATAACATTTTGGTGAGTTAAAGATATAATATTGTTAGTAAAATTACCTTTTTCACCATTAAGCCATTCAAAAACGCCGTCTTCAACTTTACCACCAACTTTGCCGTCTACTAAGCCGTCAAGACCTAGCAAAGTAAACTTATCCAAACAATTTACATAATAAGACAAATCACCTTGTGAAAGTTGCGTACTATTTGCAGTTAATGCTGGTGTCCAAGTAAAATCTAAATTACTTGCAAGCTCACTATATACATAATTACCATTTTCTGCATCATATGGTAAATATTTTAAATTGTCATTTTCTATGCTATAATCGCTATAAAAAACACCTGCCTCCCCTGTGGACATTTCTGGGTACCCTAAGCCAGCAAAAATTTTTGCAAACTCTGCTCTATTAACTGGATTTAATTTTATACCACCTGCTTCACTATAGTCCATAGCATTTTCATTTAATATATCGTGATTACCAGGAATTACAAAAATTTGAAAGTTTTTATTTGCATTACCTTTTGCTCTTACTCTATTTTGCAAATCTCTTAGACCATTTGCAATTTCAATCAAAGCTTCCTTTTCACCATCACTACTCAAATCACCAGTAACAACTACATAATCTGGTGCTTGTTCATATATATTTGCAAACAATTTTTTTATAACACTACTACTTTCTGTAAGCAATTTGCTCTCAAACTTACTCTTTTCATACATTGAACTTGATAAATAATCTGAATCATTTTGCTTGTAACACATATAAGTTGGATAATAATGCAAGTCAGAAATATGAATTATATTCAAATTATTTTGCACTCTTTCCTCTGCATAAACAATGCCTAACGAACTGCATATTACGCATAACAAAATAATGACTAATAAAGCCATAACCATTGCCATATTTTGTTTGCAAAAAGTTTTCCTCATAGAACCACCTTACTTGATTTTATGTAACTTGAATATATCTAATTTAATTATTTGTCCACTATTTTAAACAATAATAATTATATAAATGAACTAATTAGCATAATCTGTTGCTAATTACAAATTCAGTTAAAAATATTTAAATTAATAGCAATTCACTGCATAATATCATTTTAGTGATTGCCAATTGATTTTTTTAATATACCCTATTATATCACAAAAATTATAGTTTGTACTAATATTTAACACATTTTATATTCTAAAAATTCATATTTGTATTTTCCATTCTACTAAAAATTTCTGTTTATCAAAAACCAATCTAATTTTTTTATAAAATACCAATCAAAAATCGATACTAATTTTATCAATCATTTAAAAAGTCATAATTAAGCGGATTGTAAACTGGGTCAGGTTTTTCTTCAATAGTAGTCTTAAACACATACCAAATATTATTGTATCTATCAAAATAAATTTTTTTGCGTTTTCCATTAATCAAACAATTATACTCTAAAGATAATCCAAAGGAACCCTTAGGTGTAGTCATAGTTTTTTTATACACCTTGTCAATTAGATAGATTTTATCGCCATATATTAACTTTAGCGGGCGAATCTCACCATTTTCTGTAAATCGTACAATAACTTCAATAGGTATTTTCTCTTGCATAATCCCTCTTATCTTAGTTTGCACGATATTATACAGAATAACATAAACATTTTTGGTATTTAATGTTAAAACTAATTAGAATTTTTAATAAAAATATTACAATTATAATTTTGTATAGCTTTTACAACGGAAAATTACGATAAATACTCGTAAATTTATAACATTTATGTTAAAAAGGCTTTGCAAATGCAAAGCCTTTTTCTTTTGTTTATTTGTTTAATTTCGCAACCATTTCATCAATTAATCTAATATCAATAACTTTACTTGCAATGATTGTTTTATCTTTAACAAACTTACCATAAGTGCTTGTCATCATTTGATAGCCACCATCAAACACAACATTACCACTATAACCGCAATCACCATTAGCATTCATTTCTGACTTTGTTTGGTCTTTCAAATACGTATGTGCAAGTTTTATACGATATTGCCCTTCTTTACAATTAATTAAGTCATCATATGTGCCAACCCAAGCTACCCATCCTTCACTATACCACATACCATTACCACTGCCATTTTTTTCAGTTGAAACTTTTAGCTTGTTTATATCTTTATTGATTGACCTAAATGTAATAAACAGCCTATCATTACCATCTTTATCTTTTATCCATTCAGCTTTATGTCTTTCACCATTGACAGATGCTGGCAAAAATTTTGGTTCACCCCAAGTAGCTCCCTCATCGTTAGATATAGAAATAAAGCTATTAAGTTCCTTATTTCTATGATTGCCATTGCTTCTTGCGATTAGGCATAATTGGTCACCCTCACCTCTATTGCTTCTAACAACTTCTACTTCGCACATAAAAGCTTTCTTTTCAATCTTTCTGTATTGAGAGAAATACTTTTCAGGTGCTGACCAACTCATATATCCATAATCGTCAAAGCTCAAAATAGTTTTGTAATTGTAAGCATTGTCATCGTGGAAAAAGCCCATCCACTTATTAACCCATCTACCATTTTCTTTCAATTGAGTAAGTGATGCCATTGCAACTATTGGTGCAACAAAGTTTTCACCTTTTTTACCATTGTAATCTAAGCCATAAAAATTTTGGAATTCTGTCCAACCAGTAATGCCGTCATTGCTAACAGACACATTAAATCCATTACCTTTATATCTACCGCCCCAAGTAGGACAACCACTGATTAAGATATATTTACTATACTCATCACTCTGCCCCCTATTGAATTGCAATTTATAAATAGTAGGTGTTTCCATACTATTTTGCCAAGTTTTAGGCAATCCATCAATAGGTTGCCAAGTTTTGCCATTATCATTAGATACTTTACCACCAATAGCACCTTTGCCGTGACCCAATGAGTAATAAATAACCATTCTACCATCATCTAATTGTACAGCATCTGGGTGAGCAAGATATTCTCTGCTATCATCAACAGTAGTATATCCATACATTGATTTGTATTGTTCCTCTTCCGTGTCATTCATTGCCGTAGCATCCAAATCAATCTGCGGAATACTATAACTATCTAATATTCCATCATTTTTAGGACTACAACCAGCAAGTGTAAATGCCAATATTGCCATTAGGACAACTACAGCAACTAAAATTTTCTTTTTCATAATTCCCTCTTTATAAATTAGATTCTCAACACAAACTCTCACACATATATTTACAGAGACCTTAATTTCAGTGTAATCAACCTAAGTCTGGCTTATTATTAATTACAACCTCGCCTTTATTATATCCCTCAATATCAAATATAACAATTTCATTATCCTTGTCAGTATGCAATAAAGAACCTGGGATATACAAAGCTTTTTGTGGACCTTTTTTAGTCCAATATCTACCAATATTAAAGCCGTTTATCCAAACATTACCTTTAGTAAAGTTATCCATATGTACAAAACATTCACCTTTGCTATTAGCTTTGAAAGTGCCTCTTAAGAAAACTGGTTCATTATTCGCCATATCCTTTGTATATTCTAGTTTATCCAAATTATCCATTGGTAAACAATATACATCATAACCAAACATAATTTGATTACCCAATACTATTCTCTCTAAACCTTTCCTATCCTCTAAATTAGTACCATAATTAATTCTTCCCATTGCATCAACTAAAACGCCAATTTTCTTTTCACCCTCAAAACCACTCAAAATCAATTGATGTTTGTTTATTCCAAGTAAATTCTTTTGTTTATTCCTATCCATTACGGCAACTTTCTTATCATCAACATAAACGTGTGCAATATCGTGAACTCCCTCAAATTTCAAAATTGACATTACATACTTGCCTTTTAACTTTGTTTCATAATAAATATAGCCAAAGTTTTGTCCAAAGTATTCCATACTTTCAGGTGTTGCACATCTGTATTTAGTACCGATTTTTGATAAGTTATCTGAAAGTTTTGCACTTTCTGTAAATTTAACTACACCTATGTTTTGCAATTCTGGTTTTTCTGGAAGTGGTGCTAATTCCAACCCTTGAGCCTTGTGCATCAATTCCCTAACAGCGTGATAAGCTGGGGTATAATCACCCCATTCAGTCAAAAATGCACAATAGTCATAACTTGTAATAGTTGGCTGAATTTTGTTTTGAGCAAAGTTTGAACCTGCCCAAAAACCAAAGTTAGTACCGCCGTGGAACATATAAACATTAAAGTTAGCATCTAAATCAAGGAACTCTTTAATCTCGTAAACTACAGAATTACTCTTTCTTGTGTGATGTTTTTCACCCCAATGGTCAAACCAACCGCACCAAAACTCACCGCAGAATAAAGGCATATTTTCTTGGAATCCATTTAACGCATCAAATGCAGATTTTACATTACTACCAAAGTTTAGCACTTTATAAACGCCGTCCACTGAACCGCCAGATAGCATATTACACCAGTTTCCATCAGCTGTAAATAACATTACATCCATTTCAAACTTAGCGTACAAACTTTTTATCCAATTTGAATATTCATAATCATTCGCATAACTACCATATTCATTTTCTACTTGCATCATTAACACGTTGCCACCATTAGACTCAAGGTGAGGTTTAATTTTTGCAAACAACACGGCAAACCAATCCTCTACATGCTTTTTGTAATTTTCATTGTTGCAACGCAAACGAATATTTCTATCTGCAAGTAACCAAGGTGGTAAACCACCAAAGTCCCACTCGGCACAGATATATGGACCAGGACGAACTATTACGTACAACCCTACTTTTTCTGCTATATTAATAAACCTTTCCAAGTCAAGTATTCCCTCAAAGTCATACTCGCCTTTTTTAGGTTCGTGCAAATTCCAACAAGTATAAGTTTCAACAGTGTTAAAACCACAAAGCTTGATTTTTGTCAATCTGTCTTCCCAATACTCTGGCATTGTTCTAAAATAGTGCATCGCACCAGAATAGATGTTAATCTTTTTACCATTTAATAAGAAATCTTTACCTTTAATCTCAAACATTTTTACCCCATAAAACAATTAAATTTTTTATATATTCAAGTTGACACTTGCCAACTCTTCAATCAAATTTGCACGGCAAAATTTTAAGCTTTTAACCTTTTTGCCAGTTAATATTCAATTTTAGTATAACATTATATAATAATGGTTGTCAATATCAATCTCAAAAAAATATGTGATTTGTAAAACAATTTCAGTAATTTTTCAATCACTCACAAAGTATTTGCTCATAATTAAGCTTTAATTAAGTTTTAATAAATTATATAACAATCATCCAATTCATATATTAATTGACATCACCTAAATACGAACTTAATGTTCTATCTGTTAATACCAAAACTATATTACTTAATCCCCTAGTACGACTTGTTTCATCCTTTTTTTAAGTATTTATGTACTTTTGTATTTATCTATATATTCATTTTGTATTCCTTCCTAATAATCTATTTGTAATTAAAATGTGATAAATTTATCAATATCAAGCAATAAAGAAAAGCATACCACGTCTTATATCAAGGTATGCTTTTCTTTTTATTAATATATAAAATTTAAATATTTTTTATTGAAACTAAAAGACAAAAATCAATTATCATTAAGTAGCTTATTCTTTAAATTTGCAAAATCAGCATCATCAATCAAACCATTGTCCAATAATTCCTTATATTGTTTTAAAACCTCAACAACTGTTTTCATATTATTCTCTTCACAAGTTGCAGTTGTATTTGTATAAGTTGGAAAATTTACTCCAGTAGTTGCACTTTCTTGTTGTAAATTTTTATTTGAATTTTGCTCATTAGTAAAAATAGCTTGATTAGGCATATTATTTCCTATAAAATTTGCATAAAATTCACGTTTTTTCTCTTCATCACCTGTTATTTTATATATTACTAGTGACACAACTATTCCAACCACTATCAATGTAGCTACTATTAAGCCAATATAAGACACTGTTACAATATCAGTTGTTGCTTGTTCACCATATAATGCATCCTCTATTTCACCTGTTAAACATATTCCTAGTATCATATAAATTATATTCATTATGTAACAAGCAAGATTTGTTCCTATCTGTACACTAGCTGTAATTCTTTTGTTATAAAACATATGTGTAATCAATGCACCAAGCATTGTTAAACAACTTACAATAAGTTGAATTACAACAAACAACCGCATAATGGTAATAATTGAACTATCAAGTTGAAACATTAACTTTAAGATTGAATCAAATACACTAAATCCATTTATTTTGTAATTTAATGTCAAAACGCCATTTAAAACTTCTACTTGGCTCAATGGTGCCATCATAGTTAACAAAGTAACCAATCCCATTAAAAAAGTTAGAATTGTTAAAGCTTTCTTTCCATCATTTTTATTTATCATAAGCCCCCCTTACTTGATATTTTCAAGCATTTGTCCTTTTTGGTAATCATATTCCTCTTTTGTTATAATATTTTCGTCAAGTAACATTTTAAAATCTTTTAACACCTTATACAAGTTTTGTGCCTCAATAAGTTTGCTTTCATAATTTATTGCTTGTGTTTGCTTAAAATTATGCATTACCATTTCCTTATTATTAAACTCACAAACGAACATTTGGTTTACATAGTCGTTTTGTAGTGACAGTTCATTTTTTTTCTTGTTTTTCATAACAAAATCAACTATTATTAACACAACATTAATTATTGCCATAACAATTAAATTGATATATGCAAGTGTATAGGCACTTTCATACTCCCAATACTCTAGCAAAACTTTGAATATAATACCTTCAACCATATATACAATTGAAAAAATAGAACACAATATATCAAAAGCCAAGACCGCATTTTTCAAAGTGTGATTTTTTGGCAAGCATAAATATAATATTGGTAATAATATAGCTATTGCAGAAATTACAATTTGAATTATGCTTAATGTTCCAACCATTATTACATACCAATCCAAATCTACATAAATACCTAATGGTAACTCAAATTCTAGTGAACTAAATCCATTTATTAACACCCCATATGGAAATTGCACCAAAGGAACGAGCATTAACAAAATTGAAGCTATTCCTATCACTAAAGAGATACTACCTACTAATGCTTTTTTCAAATCTATCTTTTGCATACTTCCCCCCCACTCAAAACTAAAACACTAATACTATACCAATAAAATATTTTAACAAGCAATACTTAAGTTTTTTCGTCTCTGCATAATAGTAATATTGTTCTGAATAAACTAAAAAGAATATTACAACTACCTATTTAATTGTGTTACATTATATCATTTGATATTCATAAATGTCAAGCGTTTGGGTGAAGTTTAACCCCTAATTTTTTTGGCAATAATGATAAACTTAAGGTGAAATGTAACCCATAAGAGGTAATTGATATGAATATAAGTCAAGCTGTAGCACTTAGGATAAAAGAATTACTTGCAATGCAAGACATTTCTCAATATAAACTTGAGCATAAAGCTTGCCTATCTCACGACACAATAAAAAGCATAATGAAAGGCAAGGCAAAAGGTGTAAATCTTAAAACACTAATAGCAATAGCAGACGGCTTTGATATGACTATAAGCGAGTTTCTTAATAGCGAACTTTTCTTATATGACAATTTAAATATGGACTAAAAGACTAACAAAACTTATAAAAAACACAATTACACCCGATTTTCGGCGTGTTTTTATTAGTTTAAATGTGATTTTAAATTAAATTTACAATTATTATTGATACTATTTTTTATTAATAGACTTACTAAATTAATATTAATTTCATATGTGTCAACAATAAAATTACTATAATAAAATTAATTTATTCAAAGTTTTCTGCACATATAAAAATACACTCAATAGCAAATATACTCTTGAGTGTATTTTACTTTTACAATTTTATTTATATACTTTTACTCAATAACTTAATTTAAAATACTTACTATTTTATCTTATGTTTATCTAACTATATTACATTTTTACCATTTGTAAAAAGTTCTCTCTACATCTCTTTTCACTATCTCTTTCAAAAAGGATACAAAGTCATCTATCAAATACCCGTCTCCACACAGATTGTTGTGCCAATACTTTATTGGCAAGTTGTTTTCCTCCACATACCTAAGCCTATACTCATCTATGTTTGGCAATATCTTGGTATACACACATTCCACTTCTGCCACATATCTTTGCGTATCTACAAACTTGCTTTCCCCTATTTTCTTTATTTGTATATCCTCTATTCTACTAATATCTTGTATCTTCTCACAATCCTTTGTTATCGCTACTATGTATTTATTCTTACTTGTAAATTGTACTTTTTCTTTTAGATAGTTTATTAAATTCACCTCATACTTACTAAACTCTTTCTTTCTGAAAAATAATATCTGCCACAAGTTTCTTTTGCTTTCCACCATTAAGCTCCCTATTCCGCCAACCTTTATTGCTCTTGCTTCTATGTCTTTTCCTATTAATAGTTCATCAACTTCCTCTAGCTTTTGTCCTATATAATACTCCTTATTCTTGCTATATGGTCTATTTAACATTTCCTCTACGCTTTGGCTTAATTTAGTGTTACCTTTACTTAACAATGTGTCTTTCATCATTCCATTTAACAACTTGTAATAAAACAACTGACTTGCCATTGCCTTATTATCCAATATTATATCTTCCATTGAACTACATACACATTCCAAATAATTCATCACTCATAACCTTTCCCTATTCTTTGTTTAGTTATCTAGTTTAATACCTATCCTCAGATAAATCGTGCATTAGCTTGTCCGCTACCAATGCTACAAACTCTCCATTTGTTGGCTTATCGTTTGGGCTATACACTTTAAACCCAAACACTTTGTTTATGTTCTCTATCTTTCCTCTACTCCACGCCACATCTATTGCGTGGCGGATTGCTCTTTCCACCTTGCTTGGTGATGATGCAAATTCCTTTGCTACCAACGGGTATAATTGTTTTGTTATGTTATTTATTAACTTTGTATCTGCCATTACTTGTTTTATTGCATATCTTAAATACTGGTATCCCTTTATATGGGCGGGTATTCCTATCATTATAAATATTTTAGATATTTTTTCGTCAAGCACTTGCATTTTACTTTTACCAGTAGCTTCTCCTTTTACTACTGGTTGTTTGTTATTTAGCTTGTCCCACAATGGCATATCTGTATATTTCTCCAAAATAACTTGTTTTATTATGGTATAATCTAATGGTTTTATAAAATAGTATATAATACCCTTTTTAAGTACTGCAGTAAGCATTGCATCAGATAGCATTCCTGTCATAGTAAATATTTTTGGTTTGTGTTTCATATCACTATTGTTGATATATTCTATTAACATATATCCGTCCATAGTAGGTAACATTAACTCAGTTAATATTACATCTGCAGATATAGTCTTTAATAGTTCAATACATTGCAAGCCATTGTTAGCAATACCAACCACATCAATCTTGTCACAATTCAAAGCTAACTTAGCATTTTCACAGATAGCCAAATCACTATCTACGATAATAAGTTTAATTTTATCCATAAAACCTCCTAGATAATTCAATAATATTAAATAAATTAATAAAGTTGCAACATTTACAAATAATATGTTACAACAAATAACCAAAATAATCAAGCAATATCGACAAAAAATAATAAATTAAATAAAAAACAAAAAGTTTCAACATTGTTCGATAATATTCGATAAAAAATTACAATAATATAACACAAATTAACAAAAAACACGCTAAAACGGAGTAAAAGTGACAATAACCAGAAAACGGCATTTAGCCAACACATTGCTAAATACCATTTTTTACCATTTATTGTTATTATAAAATAGCCAAAAATGTATGTAAAAGTTATATCCAATATTATTACAAACACTATTTGTTTTAAAGCAATTAGATTTTTATTTTTCAAATAAATATAATATTGAATATATATTATTTACAATAAGTTGAATTAAAAATTAATTCTTTATAAAAACAACAAGATACCAACTGGTATCTTGTTTGTTTAATAGCATTATTTTTTTAAATTTACATCATTTGAAAATTAAACTTTAGTTGCTATTGAATTTGTAACTATTAAGCTTGTATTGCAAACATTGCTAGCTAATACAGTAAATATTCTACCATATTGCTGTCTTACAGCTAAAGCCCTATTAACTACCTTACCATTTAAATCTAAAACTATTTTGCAATTTTCTGGAATAACAATACAGCCTTTCTCAAAATATCCCTCAGTGTCATCTCCAAAAGCAGTTACAAAAGTTGTATGAGCAACTGCACTCCAGTTATTCATCAATTTAATTTTTACTACCTTGTTTTGTGCTTGAGCTTGTTTTATTGCATTAACCCAAGCAGTAGCTAGCACATCACAAGTAGAACCAACAATTTCTAACTCAATATCATAATTTGGCAAATCAAACTCATTATATATAAAACCACCAACCAAACTATTTGCGTTTAATTTAATATTATTATCAATATCTGAAGAAATCTTATTTTGCTCATTGTTTAAGTTGCTACCTGTAACATTGCCACCATTACTAGTAACGCTATTAACACTCAAACAACCTATAGTCATAAGACAAACTATGGCTACTGCTAAAAAGATTATTCCTACTCTTTTTATGTTTTTTATCATAGCAAAAACCTCCTATTTTTAGATACATAATTTAGCACATTTATCAAAAAATACCCACGATTTTCGGTGGGTATTTTTAAAAATTCGACTTTTTACAAAATTATGACTTTACAAAAAAATACAACAATGCTAAATTTTTCATTTTGCATTGTTGGTTTTCCCTCTATATTCTTTTTTAAGCCAATTAGTGGCTTAAAGTATAACTTATTGATTATCACCTTAAAGATAAAATATATCACTATTTAAAAAGATTAGTATATTCAATTAGACTTAAATTTATTTTCAAACATTAATCATAATAAAAAGCATTAATGTATTTTACATAAATGCTTTTGACAATGTACAAGTAAGCCTAAATAAAGTCTATCAAAATTAAAAGTTTAAAAATAACTATTAAAAAACATATTAAAATAACAACTTATTTTTTAATTATACAAGCTTAATTTAATTATAAAATTATACTTAAATCAAGACCACCAGCTAAGTAGGTGGTCTTGATTTTCAGTTTTTTTATTTGATAAACCTTTATTGTAATTTGATTAACTTAAAAATTATATTTTACTTTGTCAATGACTTTTTGCAACTGGATATCCCCTAAACCTAAATGTTTAAAACGATTATATAATTCGTCCAAAAGGTTATTTTCTTGCATATCAATATTTTGCTCAACAAATTGAGTAAGTTCGTTATCCTCTTTTGAGTAATCAAGATAGTTTATAACAGCATCCATCATAATATCTGGCAAAATAGTTTCTGGAATTTGTTTGTTTATCAAAACAGATTTGTATACTTCATAAAATCCATTTGGTTTAATTTGTACACATTTAATTTCGCTAAAATCATAATCTATCAAATGCAATGCGATATTACCATCATAATTATTACTATCAAGATATGCAAGCAATGTAATTAAATTTATTTGACAAAACATATCTTCATCAAAAAATAGATGTAACTCGTCATATTCAAAAGTGAATAATGGAGCAAGCGGATTTATTACTATATCCTCATACTCTTCCACACCAACTCCGTGAGTAGTACATCTTTCCAACTCAAACTCACCACTAAAAATATCCTCAGTTGTTTCACCATCACACATACCCTCATTAAAAGGTATGATATCTCCTCCTAAATCAATTTTGTTTTCAATAAGATATGAAAGCATTGCCATACCATTTACAACATTTAATCTCATAAGCCCTCAAAGTTTTTTAATTTTTATATTCACTTTTAATTTTTTCTTTTAAAAAATTATTACAATTTTGTGTGTTTAGCCTATAGGTTATTTGACATTTCTGCATATACGAGTTATTTAAGAAAATTGATTTGTCGGCCTATACCTACTACAACTTTTTACATTCAACTAATTAATAAATAAAAAAATTATTCATTTTCATTAGAATTAGCGTTACAATTTATATCATCAATTAAAATTTGATTGGCTTGTTCAATATTTTCTTGCAATTTATTATCCATATTAGCTATAGACGTATTGTTTGTTATAGTGTTTTTATTTTTCCTAGGAACTTTGCCACCAGTTGTCAAATTCCTTTCCATAAATGCAATGCCAAGATTAACATTCGCACATTTCTCAATCAAATACTGAATTACAAATACCATTGTAAATACAAAGTGACTGATTATATCAAGCATTGTATCAATCAAGCTATTTCGTTGCATTGATTGACCTGGAATAATGTGGTCGACAGTAAATTCGTACATTTCCCAAATTGAGGCATATGCCATACTTATACAGATAAGCAATAAAATATCTCCACCTTTTGATTTACCCCAAATTTTAGCTTTTTGGCTAAGAAAAATTGCAATTATACATAAAATATAGCCTAAAACAGCGTGAGTGACTTTATCATACCACCCAAGCATTTCACCCATAATAGGAACGTCTAAACGAAAAACACCAAAACAACTGCCTACAATAACTGAAGCAAACACATATGTAATGTATATAATATGCAACATTAGCGGAAATCTATAGGCAAAAATCAACTCAACAGCAATAAAAGCAAATGCAAGCAAAATTGCCATAAAACCACTGCTAATCCTACTACCTTTTGGTATATGTTCAAAACCAATATTCAAAAAGGCTAAAATAAGCATAATTATACCAAATATAGCAAGTGTACTCTCTAAGCAATACATAATTATTCTTGATTTTTCAATTTTTCTTTCAACGCTATTAATTTGAATATTATCCATAAACAACCTTGCTTGTCTATATAATGTAAAATTGATTTTAGGTGAATTAAGTTATAAGATTGCGGGAGAAACTACTAAAGTGACACCCGCAAACATAATTTTTAGTTTAAACCTAAAATAATTTGAAACCATTTAACAATAATTAAATTTTGATTATTTGCAAAGAGAATAAGCTTCCTCATCAACAACAACTACAACGTCATTGTGTTTTTGTAAAATACTTGCAGGGCAATTTTCATTAACTTCGCCTTTAATCATTTGATAAACAGCTTTTGCTTTGTTTGCACCATTTGCAACTACCAAAATTTTCTTTGCGTTCATAATATTTGCAATACCCATTGTGATTGCGTGAGTAGGAACTTCGTTCAAGCTTGTAAAAAATCTTGCATTATCTTTTCTAGTTCCCTCCTCAAGTTCCACAATATGAGTTGTGCTATCAAATGGAGTATTAGGTTCATTAAAACCAATATGTCCATTTGCACCAATACCCAATAATTGAATGTCTTGAGGGTTAGCATTTAAAAGTGCGGTATATCTTTCACACTCCTTTGCCATATCTGTAGCTTTACCATTTGGTAAATTTGTATTTTCCGCTTTAATATCTATACCTTTAAATAAGTTGTCATTCATAAAATATACATAACTTTGGTCAGACTCAATACCCAAGCCAACATATTCGTCCAAGTTTACTGATTTAATGTTTGCATAGCTTGTTCCATTAACTTTGTGGTCCTCAATCATTTTCTTGTAAAGACCAACTGGACTTGAACCAGTAGCAAGACCAATGATTGCGTTTGGCTTGTTTTTAACAACATCTAGCATAACTTTTAGAGCTTGTTCCGCCAATTCATCTGTATTTTTAGTAACGATAACTTTCATATTGCACCTCTTATAATTGATATATACTAGTATATAACATAGTCAGAATAAAGTCAAGAGATAACCTTTTTGTTTAAAAATTATTTTATTTTTGTTCAAAATCATTAAAAATTAAAAAATCAACCAACTTCATATTAAAAAAAATTAATATTGTGCTACTTTTACGCTTTCTTACTTTTAAAGTTTATTTGCTTTAAATTAAATAACATTTTTATAATTAGTCAAAAACAATTATTATCAAAAAAGTAGTACTATTAAACAAATATGAAATATGAAAAAAACAAATTGTAACAATTTATAATAAATGTATCAAATAGCTAAAAAATTGGATATAATTCAAATTATATAGCTAATTAATTTAATTTTATATGTCTGTCTGTTGACTTTATTTTATTACTATGCTATTATATAATAAATATACACTAGACAACAAAGACAGTTAATCAACTGTTTGGAGTATAAATGAAAATATTATTTGTAATCGATAAGTTAAATTCGAATAACAATGGCATATCTACATCAACTATTCGATTTGTAAAACATTTAAATGATAATGGTCACGAAGTTCGCATAGTTACTACAGGCGAGCCGAGTGAAAATTTATACATTGTACCTGAAAGACACGTAATGATAGCCACAGAATATGCACATACTCAAGGACTTCTTTTTGCAAAAGCAAGCAAAAAAGTTTTGGTTGAAGCAATTGGTTGGTGTGACATAGTACATTTTGTAATGCCTTTCAAAATTTCCAAAGTGGGTGTAAAAATTGCAAAAAAATTGAATAAACCATTTACAGCAGCTTTTCATATTCAAGCAGAAAATGTAACATATAATATTGGTTTAGGCAGTTTCAAATGTGCTGTTAATTTTGTTTATAAATTCTTTTATAATGGATTTTATAAAAAAGTTAAGCACATACATTGCCCTAGTCAATTTATTGCAAAAGAACTAGCAGAACACGGATACAAAAACGAATTACACGTTATAAGCAATGGCATAAACAGCTGTTTTAAGCCAGATAAAAAGGACAAACCTGACAACTTAAAAGATAAAATTATTATAACAATGGTTGGCAGACACAGCATTGAAAAACGTCAAGATATTTTGATTAATGCAGTTGCAAAGAGCAAATATTGTGACAAAATTCAGTTGATTTTTGCTGGCAAAGGACCACGTACTAAATATTATAAAAAACTTGGCAAAAAATTACCTGTAGCCCCAATCTTTGCATCTTATACTACGGATAAATTAATTGATGTTTTACAAACTAGTGACCTATATGTTCATGCAGCAGCTGTTGAAATTGAAGCACTTTCTTGTTTAGAAGCAATGGCGTGCGGACTTGTGCCTATCATTTCTAACAGCCAAACATCTGCTACACAACAATTTGCCCTTACTGAAAACAGCTTATTTAATAATGGTGATAGTTGCGATTTAGCAAATAAAATTGACTATTGGATAGAACACGAAGAGGATAAAGAAAAATATTCTAAGCTTTATGCTGAATCCGCTAAAAAGTATAGCATTGAGTCAAGCATAGCTAAATTTGAGGAAATGCTTAATACAGCAATTGAGGAAAACAAAGCTAAAAAATAATTTACAAACTTTAAAACAATTTTTTACTTATATTCAATGTTTACACTATTAAGTAATTTTCTTGTCATTATAAAAGTTTATTTACTAAACTTACATTATATTTATTTCAAAATGCCACTATTTGTTGATTTATTTAGATAAGATAGTTAATAACTGTAGGTCTATTTAGCAAAATCAGTTGGCTTTTTAATTATTAAACTATCAATTAAAGATAAAACATTCCACAATTTGTGGAATGTTTTTTATAATCACTTTTTATTAAGTTACAGCTTTTAAAATTTGTCAATTTGCTCAAATTTAAATTTTATTGCAAATATTTACTACAACCTAAATGTTAGAATAAAGTAATGTTATAAAATTGCATAAGCTAGATTATATTTATTTTAATATGTTTGCAATTTTGATAGATTTATTTATAAATAATAAAATCTATTTATTACTTATTAAAAAGTAAAGTTCCATCTTAAAAACAAATAATAATTTTCTAAATTAGATATATAATGACAAATGCAGAATATTATTACTTTTGTTTTTAATTTATATGCAAACACCAAAATAAATATTTATCTATACCTATCCAATTACTTTTGTTGTTTTTAACCTAATTAAGCTGTAGCTTTTTTAAAATTCTCTGGGTCACGCATTATTCTATTTAGAGAATCTACATAAGAAGCGTCTCTAAAGCTATGGTACGAACCACCAATTCTACCCTTTTGCAACATATAATTATCACCAGTCATACTGCTATCAAAAAGCATTGTAACCGTATATGTGAATAATACCTCTTGTATTCTCTCCCCACTATAACCATTTGCTAAGTTGTCATAGCCCGCTATAACGGCTTTTGTGCTTTTCATTTTGAAAATTGCATCTTCAAAGATTTGGCTATTTGCCCAAGGACTAGGCTCAACATTGTTATTATTGATAACAATGCTATAATTTTTATATAGTGGCAATGGCCTATTCATAAACACTTGACTACGTAGTGTATCACCTTTTTTATCCACATTCTTAAAGCTAATAGATGTGATTGTATTTTTGTACCACTCAACAAAAGTATCACTGCAATCTACAGATGTATCAATAAAATAGAACAAATGCTCTATACCATTATTCTTATTTACAACACTTATAATATAATTATATTCATAGCTTTCGCCACGCATAACCATACTATACTTAAGGTTGTTATTAGTCAAAATATTTACTATTTGCTTTTTTGACGTATTTCCTCGAACATCAAGTTCACCAATACTAGTTGCCCAAGGTATAGCAAAGTTATCAAAAAACAATGCAACTTTTTTCATAACCTCACCATTGTTTTTACAATTAACTAGATTACCAGTTATAGCAATAAAGTCTGGATTTCTAGTTTTTATCATATCCTCAATCATACGCATACGAATATCATCAGCTACTGTGCCATCAAACCTTATGTCGGATAAAATTAATGTATCTAGCTCTGTATACTCATTCATAGCCAATAGCTTTTTTTCAACTTTTGTACAACCTATTAATCCAGTAATCAATAGTAATGATAATAATAAAATTGTAATAATTTTCTTTTTCATAAATCACCAATTTAAAATAGTTTAATAAAGTATTTTGCAAGTAATTAAAATAAAATAGGCATTATAAAGTTTTTTTAAATAAAATTAACTGCCAATAAAATTACTCGACATTTTACAACAATAATAGTCAATATTGATTATTGCCATTGCAATAATATAATTTACATTATAATAAATATATTTTAACATTATATTATTAAAAAATCAATAGAAAAATTATAATTATACCAATTAATGGAAAAATTATAGAATTTTTGGCAAAACTTGACTATTTATATCAAGATATGGTATAATTAATTGATTATCAAGTATACTGAGGTGTATATGAACAGAATTTATATTTTACTTTCTTCAACAAACACAAATCTAGCTAGAGGCATAAGGTTTTGTACTGGAACAGAATTTTCTCATACATCGCTTATTTTAGATAATAATTTTGAGGAAATGTATAGTTTTTCAAGGAAATATACTAACAATCCTTTTGTTGGCAGATTTAAAAAAGAGTCGTTTGACACTGGCATCTTTGCGAAATCTAAAGATTGCTTGTGTCAACTTTACACTACAAAAATCACTGACGAACAACTAGAAAAAATATATGAAAAAATTACGTTTTTTATTAATAGTAAAAAAGTATTCAAGTTTAACAATTTAGGTTTGTTTGCTTGTTGGTTTAAGATTATTTTTCCACGCAAATATAAGCGTGTATGTTCTCAATTTGTATCAGAATGTTTAACTTACGCTTGTCCTGAAATTATACTACCAAAGCATTACTGGATAATGCAACCTGAGGACTTTAAGTTTGTTAAAAATATTGATTTGATTTATCGTGGTAATATGAGAGATATTCCAATCGGCCTTACTGATGAGGAAATAAAAGTGCAAATTAATAAATATAAAGATTATAATCCAATGGAATTTAGCAATAATAAAAAGAGGAAAAAATGAGATTAGATAAGTTTTTAAAGGTAAGCCGAGTTATTAAAAGACGCACTGTTGCGACAGAAGCTTGTAGTGGTGGCAGAGTTTCGATTAATGACAAAGTTTGCAAACCAAGTGCCAATGTCAAAGTTGGAGACATTATAAAAGTAGCTTTCGGAGACAACATTTTTACCTTTAAAGTACTAAAGACTGATGAGGTTACCAAAAAGGAAAATGCTAACCTTATGTATGAAATATTAGGTGGCAATGATGAAAGTTAATGTTATATTGCCTTGTGGTGGCAATGGTAGCCGTACTGGACTAAAAATTAACAAATTACTTGCGAAAATCGGTATTAATAGTGTGATTTACCAAACTGCAAGCAAATTTTACTACTTAGAATGTGTACAAAAAATCATTATACCAGTGCAAAAAAATGAGCTAGACGATTTTAAAATTGAGCTTAAAGATTTTGAAAAAAAAGTCATATTTTGTAATGGTGGTGACACTCGTACACAAAGCATAAAAAATGCACTTGAACTTGCTAGTGATTGTGATGTTATCTCCATTCACGATGGAGCAAGACCATTTGTTACGGAACAAATTATACTGGATAGTTTTGACAAGGCTTATAAATTTGGCAGTGGTATTAGCGGATACCCTACTACGGATACAATAGCTATAGTTCAAAATGGTAAAATCACCTCTCACCCAGATAGACAGTGTGTATACAACTTGCAAACACCTCAATCTTTTAAATGGGAGAAAATTACAAAAGCTTATAGTTTGATTGAGCAAGGACAAATATTTACTGACGACTCAAGTGTTTATACAAAATTTATATCTCCTTGCACAATAAGCCTTGGTGATAGCTCAAACAAAAAAATTACATTTAAAGAAGATTTATTAAATGTTAGCAATTGCTATATCGGCGTTGGCTATGATACTCACCAACTTGTAGAGGGGCGTGACCTTATACTTGGCGGTATAAAAATAGAGCACACCAAAGGGTTACTTGGACATTCAGATGCAGATGTGCTTACTCACGCAATAATGGACGCAATCTTTGGTGCGTGTGATGAAAGAGATATTGGTTACCACTTCCCTGACACAGACCCAAAATATAAAGGAATAAGTAGCATTAAATTACTTAATGAATGTCTTACAATTATCCGCAATAAAGGGTTTGAGATACAAAACATAAATGGAGTAATAATGTGCCAAAAACCTAAGCTAGCAAATATAATTCCAGAAATTTGCCAAAATTTGGCTAAAATTATACAAATTCCGACTGACAAGATAAGTATATCCGCAACGACTACAGAGGGGCTAGGTTTTGTTGGTAGAGAGGAAGGAATTGCTACTCATTGTAATTGTATTTGTTATAAAGTGAACTAGTTCAATTTTAATTGCTATTAAAAATTATTTTGTTATAAATTAAACTTTTATAATTTTTATTTAGTATTGAAAGTTAAATTATAAAGTTAATTAGCAGTAAATTTTAATTGGCATTAAAAATTGCTTTTATTGTATTAGGTTTTTTATAGAAATACAACGCACTTGAAAAGTAATTTTTTGTAATCAATTTGAATAGTTACTATACAAACAAATAATATTTTTTTATATGCAAGCTACGAATTCACTAACTTTTTCACTTAGCAAATATTACAATAAACTTTGTACGAGCAACTATCGTAATTGGCAAAAATCAACTTTCGTTAACAAATAAAAAAAATAGGATATTACATTCCCTAAGATATAAAACTAAGTATTTTCCGTTTCGGGAGGCACACTATGCTAAAAACTTATTTAGAAAACTTGGAAAAAGAGCTTAAAGAGCAAAACTACTTTGATGTAGAAGATGCTTTAAGGCAAACTAACAACCAAATTAGACGACTTAAAAAAATCGGTAAGAGCGAGGATGAAATTATTGAGGAACTTGGACCGATTCAAAACTATATTGATAACTTATATGTAGATAACTGCCCTAAATCTAAAAATGAAATTTTAATGAATGACATTATATTTTGGGGCGTAGCTACTCCAGTTGCTATTCTATGCACTATTGCAATGATTTTTATTGCTATTCTATGTGGTATAAGCAGTGCTATATACATTGTAAAATGTTGGATAGACCCAGTATTTACTACTGTTGGAATGAAAATAGGCGGTTTTGTACTTTCCATTTGTGGACTTGTGATGTTTGGTTTAACTGGCTTATTAACTTATAAAATTGCTCTTAAAATGCGTTATGGTATTTTACGTCATTTAAGACTTAAAAAATATAGTATGCAAAAGATTGCTGACGGTGATTTTTCCGATGATGATGAAGACTGATAATATGAATTTAACTATAAGACCAATTGTAAAAAGCGATTATAACGAATATATTCATATGGCAAAAGACTTTTATAGTATGCCTTGTTGTGACCATAATGTTGATAGTTCTCACTTTGAAAATGCTTTTAGCTTTTGCTTGACAGAAAATGAATATTCCAAACTTTTCATTTTGGAATGTGATGGTATAATAGTTGGATATGGCAACATATCTTTTACCTACTCTATTGAGGCAGGCGGAAATGTTATTTTTCTTGAGGAACTTTACATTAAACAAGAATATCGCAATAAAGGAATTGGAAAAAAATATTTTGAGTTTATCCATAAAAACTTTCCAGCTAAACGATATCGATTAGAGGTCACACGCAGTAATGAAAAAGCAATTGCATTGTATAAAAGTTTGGGATATAATGTACTTGATTATATTCAAATGATAAAAGAATAATAAGAATTTGATAAATAATGAGATTGCAATTGAATGCAATTTAAATAAAACTTATCAATTTTTTTTACTTTGCGGGTTGTAAGTACTATGTATCATTTTAAATGTTGAATATTTACAACTTTTAAATTCTAGTAATTTGACAGATTAAAATTAACTTTACAATATAGTGTATATTTTAAAATTAATACTTGCAGTGCCGTCTGACTTTATTTCTCTGCCACGCATATTGCCCAATATCCCTTACCTTTAATCTCAAAATCAAATAATTTAATAAAATAGTAAAAATAGTGCCGATTTTCAGCACTATTTTTTGTTTTTTACTATTTATTTTAGTTTACATATATCAATTAATTTTATTGCAAATAATAATATTTTTAATTATTAAAACTATCAATTTACTATATATTGTTTTTAACTTTAACAATTACTTATTGCCTTTCCACCAAGTTGGAAAATATCTTTGCAAAGTATTTTCTATTCCGTTAGCAACAGCAATTTCTTTTTCATCCATCAACTTATCACAAGTTAATCTAAACACCATTACTCCACCACAACCGCTGAATATTGCCAATGCTGTTTTATCTCCCGCCAATGCTGGTGAACAATATGCACTATCATAGTATGTTTGATTTCCACAATCAATCCTTTCAAATATGCTATCAAAATACATATTAGGTCTATCCAACTCTTTCCAAGTAGGCCAATAACTAGTATGGTTAATCGGTCTACCATAAGACGGAATACCTATATTTATTTTGCTTTTTGTCGTACCATTTTTTACAAATCTAGCAACACCTAATTGTGCTTTGTATAAAGTAGATTGTATTCCCTCACTATTAAAGTCATCATATGCCATATATTGAATTTGGTCAATTATATCCATAGTTTCTTGGTTCATACCCAATGCCCAAGCTGATAACGCTGCAGAAATGATTGCATCTGGTTTAACTGCGTTCATTTTGTCGTGCAGTTCTTTCATAAATGCATCATAACAAGCCCAATCATATTTATTTTGCGGATATTCCCAATCAATATCTAAGCCGTCCAAATCATATTCCCCAATAAATGTATCTACCATTTTATTTGCAATATCTGTATGACTTGCGTGCATTACTTTATTAACACCGCCGTGACTACCTCCTGCACCATCTGCCAATGCTGTCACAATTATTCTTACTTTATGAGGATTAGTTTTCATATCAACTAGTTTTTTTAGTGCATCCAGTTCTCTCTCAAAATACTGCTTTCCAGATAATCCGTCCTTACCCTCATTTTTAAAAATTAAGTTACCTTGTTCATCCCAAGTAACAACATCAAAAATAATAACTGTATTGTAAACATCATAATACCTTGCAAATGTTTTTGCATATTGCTCGCCTTTTGCAAGCACTTCCGAAGGCTTTTCTGTATCTATTCTTTGATAAACTGTTGTATTAAAAGTATCTCCTCTGTCGGAATTCAAGTTAAATAGTTTTATACTTTTAACTTTTGCACACTTGTCTTTCATATTAAACTTTTCAATGCTTAGTCTTAAATGCTCTGTTTCAACACTATCAAAGGAAACAATACGCTGTTTTTCCATTTTTTCACTTGTATATATTGTCTGCCATTTACCATTAATCTTAGCTTGCAATCTAAAATATCTAATTTCACTGCCAACTTCATCAATCACAGCGGTATTAAATGTCTTTTTACCATTTAATTTAAACTCAACATTTGCATAAAGATTCTTATTTAATGGGGTCCAACATTTGTTGTTGTCTGCAAGCATATTTTCAGCATCTGGCTTTTCCTTATCAATCAAACTTTCTGAAACTATAGTTGCTCCATTCATCAAGTTTTCGCCAGTAATTTCCAAGTCTAGTATACACAATTTATTTGAGCATCCAACAAAACTTATCCCTAAAATCACAAATAAGATTGATATTGCAATTAATAATAAACTTTTTTTCATACTACCTCACAATTTTCTAATACAATACTATATTTTTTTCAGAAATAAATTACATTATTCACAATTTCTCTTGTTTAAAATTTGGTTAGTTATTTATAAAATAATGTTGTATTTATTTTACCGTATTATTCAAATAAGAACAATCCTTTAATTAAAATTTACATCATTCATAAACAATATTTCCCTTTTAAACATCAAGAATACATATTGTTTTACAAAAAAAGAAACAGCAACTCTAAAAAATAGAGTTGCTTGCTTTATAACACGAAATTTTAATTAACTGACTTTTTAAATTAATAAAAGTTGCTAATATCATCTGTTCCACAAACAACATTCCATAATATGTTTGCGTCTGAATTACTAACTTTTCCTCTGTTTACAATAAGCATTGACATTTTTAACTCTGGTCTATTAACATATTCCTCAAATGTAATATCTCCACTGCTAGAATTTATAATACGTCTAAGTAATGTCACATCTGCTGCGTTTATTTTTCCGTCACCAGTTAAATCACCAAGCACAGATAGTTTAATACTTTCAATAATCGCACCCGTTGATTGTGAGCAAATTTTCATTTCCCAACCAGTAGCTACTGGATACTTATCGCCATTATTTATATCCACATTTGAACTAGCATTTCCTAAATCAAACACTAAGTTGCCTCTATTGTCATAAAGCTTTATTGTATTAGCAGGTATTTTGGTATTTATAATAAAATCACTTATTGATGTGCTATGCAAAATGTTTCCAAGTATCAAACTACCACCATTCAAATCTTGACTTATATCAAAATCATTCACGCCGTGATACAAACTACTTTCTTTATAGCTCTTACGTATATTATTTTCCATATAAATAAAATCATATTTATCTGGAGTTAATGTTTTACCAATATAAATTTCATTATTGTATAAATACATTACATTGCCAATTTTTTCAGTACAGAAATATTCGTTTGGATTTATCCCACCATAATTCGCACCATAGCCACTAGTTAATGGTGTGCCATCACTATAATCATCTGCCATATTGATAACAATTTTTCTACTAGCAAATTCGCAGTTTTCACCCAAACCAATTTTGCTATCTTTTAGCAGATAAAAATCACTTTTTGTGTCGTCAATAACATTTCCATTTATATCACTAGTGCCAATCAATGTAACATTTGCACTATCACTTACCACTATTCCGCCACCATAGTTATTGCCATTGTTCGCAAAATGATTATTTTTCATTGTTAGATTATGAATATTTAAATTTGTATTACCAGCAACATTAATTCCGCCAACACCTTGTGACTTTTCCCCTAATAAAATATTATTTTCTATTATTGTATTATGAATTTCAATTGCTGTATTAGCTGTAACACCGAGCAAATTAATAATATATCCTTCTCGTACTGTGTTTTTTGCAATTATAATATCATTATAACTAATATTATCGGCAATATTAATTAACTGTTTATTTGCAAAATTATTATACAATATACCACTATTAAATTTAATCGTTCCTTCCAATACCTCTGCAATTACTGAAGAATCATTATCATTGTTGAAAGACACTACTGGTCCATTATCAAAAAACACTACATTATTCAATTCCATATATGCTTTTCGTAAAGCATATGCACCACTTCCAGTGTTGGATGTTCTATTGTTATATATCATACAATTATTAACTTTGACATTAGCAAATTCTCCATCCGCACACACTCCTCCAGCACTATTTGCATCGCCAGCACCCGTGATACCACCACTATTCATATACAACATTTTTTCTGGTGAAATTGCGTACATCTCAAGTACTTTATCATAGTCAAACTTACTATCATATATATTTAATATACCAAATGAACAAATAACACAACCACCTGCAACTCTAGAACCAATTGGCATATTTCTATTTAGCTTATGTCCATTTAAATCAATTGTAATTTTGCAATCTATTGGCACACTTATTCTTCCACCATTAAAACCAATAGCACTTAATTGTTCACTTTCTGTAATATCCAACATAGCAAAAGTTGTTCTGTATTCAGTAGTATTATTAATATCCTCTTGAGCTACCCAATCAGTCATTAATTTCACCTTGATATGTTTCTTGCCACCATCTGCTTTTGATTTTGTTATAGCATCCGCCCATTTATATGCTTGCTCACTACAAGTAACACCATCAAGCAAAACCTCCTCCACAACATCACTCTCATCTATTTCACTTGCATAGTTAATTCCACTATTTGAATCAGCAGTATTACTTTTTGTATTGTGAAGCATAGAATTACTACCACTGCTAGTAACGCTATTAACACTCAAGCACCCAATAGCCATAAGACAAATAATGGCTACTGCTAAAAAGATTATCCCTACTCTTTTTATGTTTTTTATCATAGCAAAAACCTCCTATTTCCCGCTACATAGAATACATATATCTATGTACTTAAATAGAACTTATCGGCTATGTTTTTGTAAAGCTAAAGTCAATTTAATGTTATCATTTTACAAATTGTTTAGCTTATACTTGACAAATGTATATAATACATTAGATAATATTCATATAATATGTACATAGATATATGTATTCTATGTACCACCAATTTACATAATTTAGCTAAATTACTCAAAAATACCCCCGATTTTCGGTGGGTATTTTTAAAAAATCGACTTTTTTCAAAATTACGACTTTACAAAAAACTCAACAAGGTAAAATTTATCATTTTGCCTTGTTGGTTTTTCCTTTTAAATTCTTTATTGTTAAGACAATACTTGGCTATATATTCTATGCAAATAATATAATGCTTTAGACAAACTGGATGAATACTAATTTTAGAAATTAATAATAAAGCTATAAAAATAAAGCTTTGAAATAAGTATACGAATCCTCAAAAGAGGCTTTGTTACTGGTAGATAATGCTATATATAAAAAAGGAATGATTTTTACATACCTAAATCATTCCTCTAAATATTTTTATATTTTATCAACCATTTTAAGTTTATAGTATTAGAAATTATCCCAATTTAAAATTCATACTACAAAAAACAAATTAAAACTTAAATTAGGTCATAAATTTATTTTATTATAATGGCATTGTTTAAATTAATATGCTCTTGCAAAGTAAATAACTTTTAATTCACCCTCTTTACATTCCTTACCGCAACAAATACACTTGTTACCAGTTGGTGTTTGGTCAAATGGCATTACTCTAGCTGTTGCTTGGTATAGCTCTTTGATTTTTGCCTCACATTCAGGGCAACCACACCACATAGTTTTAACAAAGCATTTATTATCTAAAGCTGTTTTCATTTCCTCTAAAGTGTTGCAAGTGACTATATGACTATCCATAAAAGCTTTTGCTTTATTGTACATATTTTCGTGTACCTCATCTAAAAGTTTCGCAACACTTTCTGCAAGACATTTTCTTGCGACCTCAATTTTTTCAAAAGTATCACGGCGAACGATTTGTACAACACCATTTTCAATATCTCTAGGTCCTTGCTCTATACGTAGTGGCACACCTTTCATTTCCCACTCATTGAACTTCCAACCAGGAGTATTGTCAGAAAAATCTTTTTCTGCACGGATACCAGCTTTTAAAAGTTCCTTATATAATTCATCTGCTCTTTCAAGCACACCATCTTTGTGAGAAGCAATAGGTATTACAATTGCTTGGATAGGTGCTACTCTTGGTGGCAATGCAAGTCCTCTTTGGTCACCGTGAGCCATAATCAATGCACCAATTAATCTAGTTGATACACCCCAACTTGTTTGGTAAGGAAATTTCAATTCTCCATCACTATCTAAGTATTTGATTTCAAAACCTTTTGCAAAATTACAACCTAAATCGTGAGAAGTACCAGCTTGCAAAGATTTACCATCTAACATCATAGCTTCCATACCATATGTAGCATTTGCACCTGCAAATTTTTCTTTTTCTGTCTTTTTACCAGTTAGCACTGGAGTTGCAAGCACATTTTTCATAAACTCAGCATAAACATTCAACATTTTGAAAGTTTCTTCCTCTGCTTCCTCGTGAGTACGATGCAATGTATGTCCCTCTTGCCATAAAAACTCACTTGTTCTTAAAAATGGTCTTGTTGTTTTTTCACAACGGAATACATTTGCCCATTGGTTAATTAAAACTGGCAAATCACGATAGCTTTTAACCCACTTTTTATACATTTCACAAATGATTGTTTCACTTGTTGGTCTTACAACCAATTTTTCTGGCAATTCTTCCTCACCATAATGAGTAACTAAAGCTACCTCTGGTGCAAAACCCTCAATATGCTCCTTTTCTCTTGTTAAAAAACTATATGGTATAAGCATTGGGAAATAGGCATTTTTATGACCTGTTTCCTTAAATCTTTTATCTAGTTCCTTTTGAATATTTTCCCAAATAGCATAACCATAAGGACGAATAACCATACTACCCTTAACTGGACCATAATCAACAAGTTCCGTCTTTAATACTACGTCAGTATACCATTGTGGAAAATCTTGGTTGATATCTGCTATTTCTTGTACAAATTGTGCGTTATTTTTTTTAGCCATTTTAAATCTCCATTTACTCTTTAATATAAAAAACCTTATTTAATTAATTAGATAAATTATTACTCTTACTTTGATTATTATATACATTTTGCAAAAAAATTGCAAGTTATTTTACACTTTATATTGCCTCTTTTTTATCCTTTTAATTATTTCATTAAGCAATTACAATAAAAACTATAAGATTTTGAAAATTTGATGTTACTTTTTTAACAAATACAAATTTAATTATCTTAATTCCTCTGGCAAATTGCAATAAGTCAAACCAATATTGTTGATTGTATTGTTTTTATTAACTCCGTGAAAATCACTGCCACCAGTTTTGAAAAGTCCATACTTTTTAGCAAGTTTTTCAAATATTGCCGTATGTTTTGGTGAGTGGGTTGGATAATAAACTTCCAAGCCATCAAGACCATAAGGCAAAAGTCCCTCAATCAAAGGTATTAGCTTTTTACTATTATGTAATTGCAAAGGATGAGCAATTACAGCCATACCACCACTTTGCTTAATAGCTTGTACTGCTTTTAGTGGTGAAATTCTTTTACTTGGAACAAATGCAAGACGATTTTCCCCAAGATACCTATCAAATGCCTCTTGAATAGAGGAAACATACCCCTCACTTTTCAATGCAATTGCAATATGACTTCTACCAATATTGACTGACGGCAAATTATTAATATCCAAATTGATATTGTATTTTGCCAATTTTTCTAGTATTTGTTTGGCACGTTCTTGCCTTTGAGTTAATAACTCTTGCAACAACTCAATTAATACTGGGCAATTATAGTCAATATTGTATCCCAAAACGTGTACCGCAGTAACACTATATGCAGAAATTTCAATACCAGGGATAACTTTAAGTCCAATTCTTTCACCATAAAGCATTGCATCACTTTGTCCGCTGACAATATCGTGGTCGGTTATTGAAATGCATTCCATTCCTTTGAATTTTGCTAAGTCCATAACCTCACCAATAGTCATTGCACCATCGCTATGAATTGTATGTATATGCAAGTCACTTTTAATTATCGGAATCGACCTCATCTTCCCCTCCTATTAACTGAATTTCTGTTGAGTCATAATCAATTGTTTCAATATTATTAAGAACATCTTGTATTCTTTCAGTTCTTTTACTAGTTTCATCAATTGATTTAACTACTATATTTGCTTGTTTTTTCATTGTGTTTATTGAATCTGCGAACTTTTTAAACTCTGTCTTAAATTTTGACAAAGCATTCCAAACCTCTTTACTACTCTTTTGAATTTGTAAAGTTTTAAAGCCTATTTGCAAACTATTTAGCAGTGCTGTGATAGTAGTAGGTCCACTAATTACAATTTTATATTTGTTTTGCAACTCGTCAAGCAAAGTGGTATCTCTTACAACCTCTGCAAAAAGTCCCTCTATAGGCAAGTACATAATTGCAAAGTTAGTTGTTTTAGGCACATCAATATATTTTTCGCTAATTGACTTAGCCTCTGTTTTTATCTTTTTAAACAAATTCTTTCTTGCATTTTCAACTTGTTCTTTATCAAACCTATCGCTAGCATCTACCAATAATTGATAATCTTCAAGTGGGAATTTAGCATCTATAGGTAAATAAATTTTTTCATCGTCTTTCTTGGCTGGCAATAACACTGCAAAATCTACCTTTTCCTTACTTCTTTCTTTTATAACAACTTGTTCCGCATATTGGTCCGCAGTCAAAATCTGCTCAAGTAAATTTTTCAAAGATATTTCGCCCCAAATACCACGTGTTTTAACATTGCTCATTATCTTGTTCAAGTTATTTACGCCATTTGTAAGGTTAGTCATCTCTCCCAACCCTTTGCTAACTTCTTGCAATTGTTTACTGATAAGCTCAAATGCAGAGTCAATTCTTTTATTTAATGTAGTTTGCATTTTATTGTCCACAACATCTCTCATTTCATCAAGCTTAGTTTGGTTTTCCTTTCGCAAAGTATCTAGTTGAGTTTTAATTTCATTATCCACTTCACCCAACTTCTTTGCAAGTTCCTTTTCAATTGTTGCAAACTTTTCTATCATTGTTCTTTGAATATCTGCAAAATTTTCAGCATTGCTAACTTTTTGATTGCTTAAAGATTGATTAACTTCTTTATCTATATTTTCTATTCTTTCTGTAATGCTCTTTTGCAAATCTTTGAACTTATTTTCTTGACTATCCCTAAAACTATTCAATGTTTTATTAATAAAATCATTATTTGCAGTTATTAAAGTTGTTAAACCATTATTAAGTGAATTGTTGTTTCTATTAATTTCGTCAAGCATTGCGGTTTTTGTATTGTCTAGTTTAGTCGCCACATCACCAACAATGGCTGACTTTTGGTCATCAAGCAAAGACTGCGTATCCCCACCATTTTTTCCCTTGGTTTTCAAAATAAAAAATGTAAATATTGCAATTAAAAGCATAATCGCCGTTACAAGCAACACCAAAAGTACTATATCCATTATTTTCTTCTCCTTAGTCTATTTAAAATCTCTTCCCTTGTAATAATTTTGCCATTGTGCAAAATCCAAAGTCTTATATTATTCAACATTTCGCCAATTTCACGCCCGCTAAAACCTAATTCCATAAGGTCTATGCCATTTATAGGCAAATCTTTAACTTTCATAGGCATACCATCAGCCAACATTTGATTTTTTAACTGTATCAATTTTTTCACATAATTACCATCATAAATATCCTTGTTAGTAGCAAGTCCATCTGCTTGTTTTAAAGCAATAAAATCATCAAAATACTCAAGATTATCTGCAATGAAAACTCTGCATTTAGAAGTTCTTGTTTTGCCGTCCAAATCAAACATATGAATACGTGTTAGCTTTTCCGCACTTTCAATTTCAGCATTAGAAAATTTAAGTCTTGTTAAAATCTCGCCAACAAGTTCTGCACCTCTAATCTCGTGCATATACATATTGCCATATTCTTTAAGCATAATAGGTTTAGCAATATCGTGTAATAGTCCAACAATCATTAAATGTGGTGGCAAATTATCCATTGTCGCAAGAGAATGTTCAAACACATCATAAATATGATACTTAGGATTTTGTGCTACGCCTATAGTATCAAGCAATTCTGGAATAATATATTTCATCGCTCCTATATCTACCAGAAGTCTTATGCCATCACTTGCTTTCAACCCGCTTTTGTAGCTATCATATTTAAAAATACCCTCAAAAATCGATACTAATTCATCCTTTATCCGTTCTTTTGAAATATCTTTTAGTCCAACTGAATATTCTTTTGCACTGCTTAAAGTATTATTATCAATACCAAAACCTAATTGCAAACTAAACCTTACAAGTCGCATTATTCGCAGTGCATCCTCACTTAAAGTTAAGTTAGCATCTCTAACAGTTCTCAATATTTTATTTTTAATATCTTCAATTCCGCCGACTAAATCTACTATTTTGTCCGTACAAATATCATAATATAAGGCATTACAAGTAAAGTCACGTCTGCTTGCATCAATCTCAATATTATCTGTAAAAATACACTTGCTAGGCTTGTGCTTACCACTATTAAGCGGATAGCTATCTTGCCTAAAAGTTGTGTACTCAAAACTCTCATTTCTGCATTTTATAACTAAGGTACCTGTTCTTTTATATTGAGCGGTTATTTTAAAATCACTTTCGCTAAGCAATCTTTCTACTATATCAATTTGCAGTTTAGAAGTAATGTCAAAGTCACTTATAGGAAAACCAAGCAAACTATTACGAACCGCACCTCCCACCACATAAAGAGTGGCAAACGGCTCAAATAGTTTTGCTAATTTTTTTAAACTTTCTGGCAATAAATTTTTCACTACTAACCTCAATTACAAATTTATACAAAACTATAATTTTATACATTTCTGTTAATGATTATCTTTTATTTAATGACAAACACCTTTTAACACATAGGCACATCATATTATTTAATTTTCTAAATTTGTCGCAAATCTAAATTGTTAATTAAATTACACCAACTTACCAATGCTTTAAGCAGTTAATCATCTACTACAATGTTGACAATTATTGTTGCTAGCAATAATGATTTTTAATTATTTTAAGCCTTAATTTAAATACACGCTTTTGGCAAGCACGCATATATCTTTTAAATTGCGATACTTTTGTGCGTAATCTAAACCATAACCTACAACAAACTCATTTGGAATAACTTTACCAATATACTCGCCGTTTATATCTACCTCACGTCTATCTGGTTTATCCAACATTGTGGCTACACGTAAACTTTTTGGTTCTCTTTTTGCAAGCAACTCTTTTAAATTTTTAATAGTTCTACCACTATCAATAATATCCTCAACTATAAGCACATTTTTGCCTTTTATATCCTCTTGCAAATCGTGAATAATCTTAACATTATTACTTGTTTTAGCACTATTTCCATAACTTGATATTCGCATAAATTCAAGTCTAATATCCAAATCAAGTTCTCTTATTAAATCACTAAAAAATATACAAGACCCTTTCAACATACAAACAACTAATAACTGCTCACCGATATAATCTTTATTAATTTTGGTCGCAAGACCTTTTACTATCTCTTTTATTTCGCTCTCGCATATTAAAACACTTTGTATATCCTTATTAACCATAACATCCTCTCAAAGTAAAATTCATAATTTAATTAATAGTAAAAAATTATTCTTAACAAATCTTTACAATACTTTTAGACTAATTTTGTATATTTGCTTACTATCCTCAAGCACTCTAGCTTTTTCACTTATATCTACACCGCAAACGCAAATAATCTCTTGCCCTATAGCAATTACTGGCAGTCTGTCACGCAACCTCAACGGCACTTTTTTATCCGTTAAAAAATCACCTAAGCTCTTTTTTCCACCACCAAACTTTTGAATATAATCGCCAATTTGCCTTAATCTAATTTCCAACTTTTCCAGATTATCTATAGAAATATATAAGTTCTTATCAATACCACTTTGCAAGCAATTTTTAAACTTTTCCGCCTTGCAAATCTGCAATTCATATCCACCAAGTTCAAAAATACCTTCCGAAAATCGATACTTTATTTGTGAATAGCTAATTTTTTTTGCAATAACCACACCATCTCTTTCCTTATAAACAATTGTATTGTAAGGCATATCTATAGAGCTATTTACATTGCTTTCTGCAAACTCAAGAATAATATCAATATGCTTCCTTTCAATATCAAAGTTTATCCCCAAAAGGCTAAATGCACGCCTTATCATTTCAGCTTTTATAACATTGTGCTTGTTTTGCAAATCACAATAAACACCATTATCCTCCAGCACAAGTATAGGTGTATTTTTGTCAATAAAGTCAAGCACTTCTTGAGCTATTTCTGCAAGGTTAAGCAAGCTATTACCAAACTGAGGATATTTTTGTTTTATAACTGGCAAAATCTCATTTCGTGTAAAATTACGACTATATTCATTATCTAAATTTGTACTATCCTCACAATACTCAATATTATTGTCACGGATGTATTCCATAATTTCATCTTTGCTAGTATATAACAAAGGGTGAATGATATGCCCACTTTCCAATGCCATTCCTGTCAAGCCATTAATGCCACAACCTCTTGCAATATGCATAAAAATGCTTTCCTCTTGGTCTGACTTATGATGAGCAGTCGCAACAACATATGCATATTCCAAAGTCGCCTTTTCAAAAATGTTATGACGTAATATTCGTGCGGACTGCTCAATCGTGTAACCATTTTTTTTTGCAAAACTTATTGCATCTACATCATACTTGTATAATGTAATTCCGTATTTTTCCGTATATCTTTTAACAAAATCGCTATCTCGTTTGCTTTCCTCACCACGTATATGGTGGTCAATATTGATAACAACATAGCTTTCTTTGGGGCGGTTTTTTCTAAACCACTCCAACATTGCCATACTATCACTTCCACCACTTACCGCCAATGCAATAATCGGATATTTATCTAAAATGCAAACTATACTCGATTTTATCATATATTTATTATATATCTTTTTATATCTTTTTGCAAGAGATTATATCCTTTTAAAAAAATTACTATATAAATAAATTAAAGCACCAACTTTGCCATCTCTTAATTTGTTTATAATTATTCTTTTTATAATTTCTGTTATTTCTTACATTGCAACTATTAAAAAATTTCAATTTACTACCTATACTTATGCAAAAAAATTTGCTTTTAAAATTCGTTTTATAAACAAATTAGAGTGAGATAATTATCTCACCCGAATTTCGTTTCAACTATTACATTATTTGTTTTATCTAAAATATACTAAAAATAAAAGTTAATTTTACTCTTTCCGCAAATTACATTCCATAATATTTCTGTATCACTAACTGATAACCCTTTTACATTACTAATCAACATTGCAGATTGTAAATAAGGTTTATCTGCAAAACTTTCATATAAAGTAACATTATTTGCTACTTGCCTCAAATAATTTACGTCTGCACTATTCACTTTGCCATCACCAGTAATGTCACCAAGTACTGACAAATAAATTGTTTCATTGTTGCCATTTGATTTTAAGTATTCTATTCTCCAGCCAGTTCCAATAGCAAACTCATTGCCATCACCAAACAAATTAGCAAATTTACTATCTGCACCATCACCATAGACTTGACTTCCGTTACAATTATAAATCTTTAAGCTATTAAATTTAAACGGCAAAATATTTTTAACAAACTCATTAACACTAGTATTTGGCAATATCTTTCCTAAAACAAATACTCCATCCGTTAGCGTTGCATCGTTGTAATTATGCAATACTTCATTATCATTATAATACTTTCGAGTTCTGTCACTTCTATCAATATACAAATAGTCATATTCACTATCTGCAGACTTATCTAAAAACACTTCACCATTTTTTAATACTATTCGTCCTTCCTCACTATCAAACAAACTAGCAGGGTCAACTCCTTTATTGTATCTTGTAAACCCATTTGTAAATGGATTAAAATAATTGTATTCTGGTGCATAATAAGTGACAAAAATCTTTTGACCGCTACCATCTTCCTTTAATTTTAACGGATTATTAATTGTACAATAGGCATCTATTCCAACTAAATACATATCGCTCTTTTCACTATTTCTTTGTGTGTTACCATAGATATCGTTAGTACCAGACAAACTTAAGTTACTACGACCCATTATTCTTATTCCGCCACCATAATCACCACAACTATTATTCGCAACTATAACATTACTTACAACAACACTTTGGCAATTTGCAGTAGTTATTCCACCACCACGTGAAACTGAATCATTATAGGCAACAATCACATCGGAAATATACATAGCCCCCATACCATCAGCATAAATCCCTCCACCAAAATTATCTGAAACTCCATTTGTTTTATTAAAAGCTATCAATGTTCCTCCTTTTATAGAAACACTATAAGCATATGTACCTCCTACAGCAGCTCTATACTGACTTGTATTATCAAATATCAATCCTCCACTTATTTCACCTGCAGTTGAAGCACAATAATCAATTGCTCCAGCATTCTTTGACCAGTTTTCAGTAATTATTCCTCCATGCATATAAAAATAAGCACCTTGGTGATTTACATTAATGCCGCCACCACTTGAATCAGTTACACAAGCACCACCCGTAATTTTTCCAAAATTCAATCCTTTTAAAGCATTATACAATAATTCTCTATCATCCTTATATTGCTCATAAATATTTGCCACCTCCTCAGCATCGTAAGATGAATCATACAAATCTAATCTGCCCTCATAAACAAGGATAACATTACCTTGAAAAGTTGCTTTATCACCAGTTAAATTACCCTCTTCATCTTTTGATTTCAAACGCCTATCAATTGTATGCCCATTCAAATCTAAAGAAACAATGGCATCACTAGTTACTGCTGGACGACCTGAATAAAAAGCTTCGCAATATCCTTGACCACTACCATCATTACCAAATGATGTAACAAATGTTTCATCATCTTTGGCAAGCCAATCCTTTTCCAAAATCACATTCACATTAGCATTATGATTAGCAGAATAAGTAATTGCCTCTTTCCACTTTGTTGCCATATTACCACAAATACAAGGAGTACCATCTTCACAAGTACAATCTAAACCAAGCCTAAAAGTCAGCCCTGCTGGCAATGTCACTTTTCCTTGAATATTTGTATTGCTATTATTATCCTCTTGAGCCACATAATCTTGCTTAGCATTGCTTAATAAAACAGTATTATTATCACTAATAGCACAAATATCAAAACAACCTATAGCCATAAGACAAACTATGGCTACTGCTAAAAAGATTATTCCTACTCTTTTTATGTTT